>ATWA01000004.1 GCA_000421005.1 Clostridiales bacterium NK3B98 | reverse complement strand
GGAACCGCTGAACAAATCAGGCTACGGCGTCTGAGCGGTCTGTTTTCCGCCATCCGGGTCTAAAATCCCTTGAAATACGTCAGTATTCCTTCGGTCTTTTATCCCCGACTGGCAAAAAACATCCTCGCTCATCCATCCGAGAGATTTATTCAGCGCTTCCCTAGGAAAATACGGCAGTGGATATTGACGGGGCGGGGAAAAGCAAGTACAATACAAGCTAATACCCTGCGGTCAAGTCCGTGGGTAGAATTATGAGGAATGACCAGAGAGGAGAGAGGGGATATGCTCCGGGAGCACTCGGATTTTTATGTGACCAATCTTCATAGCTGGATCAATGGAAACGCCTTTTATGGCAGCTTTCACGAGATGCGGTTTCTCGTCAAGCCCACCGCTATTGTAGACAAGGTGACTGGCGACCCTATCGAGGGGAGCAAGGTGGACGCCTATGTATGGGGCGGTGAGTTCTGTATGGAAGAGAGCGAAATTCTGGCCCAGGCCGAATTTCCCCTGACCCAGCAGGGCCATGAACAGGTGATCGACTGGTTGGAGGAACAATATCAATGGATGACAACACAGCAGGCGGCAACCTAGCGGACCGATCGTCAGGAGAGGCGGTGATGGCGCTGTGAGCTCGGAGATCATTGACATGATTGTGGGCTTGGTGGTGCTTTTGGGACTGTCTGCCTTCTTTTCCGCTTCTGAGACGGCCTTTTCCTCGCTGAATGTGATTCGCCTCCGCTCCTGGGCGGAGGACGGGAACGAAAAGGCACGCCGCGCGCTGGAGCTGCACGAGGACTATGACCGGCTGCTGTCAGCGATTCTGATTGGCAACAACATTGTCAACATCGCCGCCGCTACCGTGGGAACGCTGCTGTTTACCCGGTTTTACCCCATCTACGGCGCAACAGTGTCCACGGTGGTGATCACGCTTTTGGTGCTGGTGTTCTCTGAGGTGACCCCCAAAAGCCTTGCCAAAGCCCGCCCGGAGCGGATGGCCATGGGCGCTGCCCCCTTTATCGGGCTGCTGATGACCGTTTTGTATCCCCTGACTGCGCTGTTCCACTTTTGGACAGACTTTACCCAGCGGCTGGTGAAGAAGGAAGACGACCCGGGCATCACCGGAGACGAGCTGATTACCATGGTCGCCGAGGCGGAACAGGAGGGCGGTCTGGACGAGGACGAGAGCGAGCTGATTCGCTCCGCCATTGAGTTCGGTGACCGAATTGCAGAGGAAATCCTGATTCCCCGGGTGGATGTGGTCTCGGTGGACGACACCGCCAGCATTGAGCAGGTGATTGACACCTTCCTTGGCAGCGACTATTCCCGTCTGCTGGTGTGCCACGAGAACATGGACGACGTGCAGGGGTATATCCACATCCACGATGTCTATCGGCTGCACCGGGACGGACGCACCGACTGGCTCAGCGAATTGACCCCGGTGGTCTACGCCTCCCACAATGAGCAGATTTACGACCTGCTGCAAAGCCTGCAACGGGAAAAGGCGCATATGGCTGTGGTGGTGGACGAGTACGGCGGCACCATGGGTATCGTCACCATGGAGGACATTCTGGAAGAGCTGGTGGGAGAAATCTGGGACGAGCATGACGAAGTGGTGGAGGAGATGAAGCAGCAGCCGGACGGCTCCTGGCTGATTGCCTGCTCCGCCGATTTGAACGACGTGTTCCGCCTGTTTGACCTGAAGGAGGACGATGTGGAGGCATCCACCGTCTCCGGCTGGGTGGTGGAGGAGCTGGGTCATGTACCCGAGAAGGGGGATACCTTCCAGTACGAGAACCTGAACGTCACCGTCACGGAGGTGGATAAGCTGCGGGTGCTGGAAATCTGCATCCGCCCCATCGCCGGCGAGGAGTCGGAGAAGGCAGAAGAGTCATAAATCTTTCACATAAATACAACAAATTCCGGTTGGCTGCTTTGGCAGCTCACCGGAATTTGTCTCGTTAAAGCTGAAATACAATCCCCACCACGGCGGAAAGCCCAATCCAGAGAACGGGATGGAGCTTTTTGGTCTTGTCCCAGCGGGTGAGGGCGAATACCACTGCTGAGAGCAGCCACATCGCCCAGTTGACGGTGAGGGTGACATTGGGATGGGCGACGGATTCCACGGTAATCAGGCTGATTTTTACCACGCCCCAGCAGGCGGCGGCAATCAGTCCGGTGGAGGCGGGGCGCAGTCCGTAGAAGACGTATTCCACATACCTGTTGCTGCGGAATTTGTCCAAAATGGCGGCCACGGCAATGATAATGATAATGGAGGGACAAATCAGCCCCAGCGTGGCAATCACCGCCCCGGGGACGCCCCCCACGGTAAAGCCCACATAGGTGGCCATATTCACCCCCATGGGACCGGGGGTGGACTCGCTGACGGCAATCATGTTGGCAAGGTCGGCGTTGGAGAACCATCCGGTTTTGACGCCGATGTCCTGCAAAAAGGGCACCGTGGCAAGACCGCCGCCCACGGCAAACAGCCCCGCCTTGAAAAATTCGTAAAACAGCCGCAGATAAATCATTTGGCACCGCCCTTTCCCCTGCCCGTCATCAGCTTCAGGGACAGGCCAATCACACCGCACACCAGCACCAGCAGCGCCGGGCTCAGCCCCAACACCGCCGAGAGAAGAAACACGGCGAAAAAGATGATGGCGGTGGGCAGGTCAATGACGGTGGACTTTCGCAGCTTGAGCACAGCGTTGAAAATCAGCACGCACACACAGGCACGAATGCCCCCGAAGGCGTGAATCACCAGCGGGTTGTCCGCAAAGTTGCGGAGAAAGGCGGCGATGACAGTGATAATCACAATGCTGGGGAAGACCACCCCCAATGTGGTGAGAATCCCCCCGGGAATCCCCTTCAGCTTGTGACCGATGAAGGTGGCGGTATTTACGGCAATGACGCCGGGGGTGCATTGACCGATGGCGTAGTAGTCGGTCAGCTCCTCGTCAGTAGCCCAGCCCTTTTTCTCCACCACCTCCCGCTGGAGGATGGGCAGCATGGCATAGCCGCCGCCGAAGGTACACACCCCCACCTTGGCAAAGGTGAGAAATAAGTCAGCATAGATGTTCAAAAGCGGAAGCCTCCTGTCTCACTGGCGAAGCTGACGCACCTGCTCCATCCACAGCTCGCTCACCGCATCGGAGGGCATACGCCAGTCGCCCCGGGGAGAGAGGGTGACAGAGCCCACCTTGGGGCCGTCAGGCACACAGGAACGCTTGAATTGCTGCACAAAGAAGCGGCGGTAGAAGTTCTCCATCCACTTGAGAATGGTGTCCTTGTCGTACTTCTCCCCGAAAGCCAGCCGGGCAAGGCGGTAAACCTTCCGGGGCGGGAAGCCGTAGCGGACGGTGTAGTAGAGGAAGAAATCGTGCAGCTCGTAAGGCCCCACCAAATCCTCCGTCTTCTGGGCAATCTGCCCGTTTTCCTCCGGAGGCAGCAGCTCGGGAGAGACGGGGGTATCCAGAATGTCATCCAAAACGGCGGAGAGGGCGGGGTTTTTCTCCCGGTTTTCGTCGCTGACCCATGCGGTGAGGTGGCGCACCAGCGTCTTGGGAATGGAGCAGTTGACGGCGTACATGCTCATATGGTCGCCGTTGTAGGTGCTCCAGCCCAGCGCCATCTCGCTGAGGTCGCCGGTGCCGATGACCATGCCGCCCAGCAGATTGGCAGTGTCCATAAGCACCTGAGTGCGCTCTCTGGCCTGACCGTTTTCGTAGGTGACGCTGCGGTCAGCGCTGTCAAGACCGATGTCCCGGAAATGGACGTTCACCGCCTCGCCGATGTCCACCCGCTTGAACGCAGTCCCCAGACACTCTGCCAGCTTGGTGGCGTTGTCCCGGGTGCGGTCGGTGGTGCCAAAGCAGGGCATGGTGACGCAGAGAATGTCGGTGGCGGGGCGGTGGAGCATCTCCATGGCGTTGGCGGTAATCAGCAGCGCCAATGTGGAGTCCAGACCGCCGGACAGACCGATCACAGCGCACTTGGCACGGGCGTGTTCCAGACGCTTGCGCAGCCCCAGAGAGGCTAGGGTGAAGATTTCCCGGCAGCGCTCCGCCCGATGGGTCAAATCGGCGGGGACAAAGGGATTGGGAGCCACCGGACGGGTGAGATGGGTCTCGGTGACGGCGAGGCCGAAGTCCACCTCGTCCATGCCGCAGTCCGAGTCGTTGGGATAGGTGGACATACGGCAGCGCTCAAAGGCCAGCTTGCTCACGTCAATATCGGCGCAGACCAGCCCCTCGGCAAACCGCTGCTCCGCCAGCAGAGAGCCGTTTTCCGCAATGAGATCGTGTCCGGCGTAGACCAGATCGGTGGAGCTCTCCCCCTGACCGGCATCGGCGTATACATAGGCGCACACCAGCCGCCCGGACTGTCCGGCCACCAGATTGCGGCGGTAGCTGTCCTTGCCCACCACCTCGTCAGAGGCGGAGAGGTTGAGGATCACAGTGGCCCCGGCAGCGCAGAGCTGGACAGAGGGAGGATTGGTCACCCACAGGTCTTCGCAGATCTCCACCCCCACGCACAGCTCGTGCATTCCCTCACAGCGGAAAATCTGATCCGGGTTCAGGTCCACCTGCGCGCCGCACAGCTCCACCGTTCCGGCGTACCCATCGGCGGCGGCGAACCAGCGCCCTTCGTAAAACTCGGTATAGTTGGGGATGTGGCGCTTGGGGACAATGCCCAGCAATTGACCGTTGCAGAACACGGCGGCGCAGTTATAGAGATGGCTGCGGTGATCCGGTTTCAGGGGCAGTCCCACGGCAACCAGCATATCCAGCCCTTCCGAGGCAGCCACCACCTGCTCTAGCGCCCGCCTGGCGCCCTCCAGCAGAGTGGGCTGCAAAAACAGGTCGGCGCAGGTGTACCCGGTGAGACCCAGCTCGGGGAAGCAGAGCACCTTCACCCCGGCTGCGGCGGCCTCTGCCATCAGGTGAATGGTCTGTTGTGCGTTATAGGCGCAGTCTGCCACCCGAAGGGCGGGGGTGGCGGCGGCGACCTTGATAAATCCGTCTCTCATGGTTGCGGCTCCTTTCTCATTCCATTGCCCTTTATTGTACCCGATCTGGAATGGATAAGCAAGACTCGCCGGGAAAAAGGGCGGGAAGCGGGGAAGAAGGAAGGGGGAAAGTATTGCATTTTTTGCGCTATTGTGCTTTAATTAGCATACGTTATTGCGACCAAATGGCAATACCCATCGCCTGCGGAGAGAGGAGGCAGCGGTATGAACGAAAAACTGAACCGTATTCTGGAACCCCGGGGCAAGCTGTATCTGATTCTGCTGGTGGTGTTCTCCGGCATCACCTGTGTTTATGACTGGAAGGCGGGTTTGTGCGAGCTGGTGGCAACCATGCTGGTGCTGATCTATTACCTGATTACCCGCCAGCACCACCGCAACGAGGCGAGCCGCTATATTGCCAGCGTGACCGGGGGAATTGATGCCGCCAGCCGGGACACCATGGTCAACTCTCCCTTCCCCATGGTGATGTTCCAGCCGGATACCGGGGATATTATCTGGTCCAACGAGCGGTTTTTGAAGATCGTAGGTGACCGGGAGCATCTGTTTGACACCAAGGTGGATGCAGCAGTCCCCGGCTTTACCACCAAATGGCTTACCGAGGGACGGAGCATCTGCCCCACCGAGTATGAACTGGACCGCCACCGCTATATGGTGATGGGTCACGTCTCCCGGGTGAGCCGGGAGAGCGAGGAGCTGATCGCCACAACCTACTGGGTGGACATCACCTCCCTTGCGGACATCCGGGAGCAGTTCTACAATACCCGCCCGGTGGTGGCGGAGCTGCTCATTGACAACTACGAAGACCTGATCCGCAACACCAATGACAAAACCCGTTCCGCCCTGCGCTCTGCGGTGGAGGACGAGATCACCGCATGGTTCCAGCCCTCCGGGGGACTGTTCTGCCGGTATGACCGGGAGCGGTATCTGTGCGTGTTTGAGGAGCAGTACCTATCCCGATTCCAGAAGGAACGCTTTGCGGTTTTGGATGCGGTGCATAAGGTGGTCAGCCCCAACGGCATCAACGCCACCTTGTCCATCGGCATTGGCATGGACTCCAGCTTTGGCGAAATGCTGGAATTTGCCGAGCTGGCCATTGAGATGGCACTGAGCCGGGGCGGCGACCAGACGGTCATCAAAAACCGGTTCAACTTTGAGTTCTACGGCGGACGCACCAAGGAAAACGAGCGGCACACCAAGGTAAAGAGCCGGGTGATGTCCAATGCGCTGGGCGAGCTGCTGCAAGCCTCCTCCAACGTGTTCGTCATGGGACACCGGGCGGCGGATCTTGACGCAGTGGGCGCTGCCATCGGCGTGTGCGCCATTGCCCGGAAGCGGGGGGTTCCCGCCTTTATCATCGAGGAGCAGCACAGCTATCCCGGCGAGGTGATGGCCAAACGGGTCAAGCAGCTTGCCGAATATGAGGATCGGTTCATCGGCCATCAGGACGCAGTGATGCGTATGGACAGCCGGACGCTGCTGGTGGTGGTGGACACCAACCGCCCCGAGCAGGTGATTGACCGGGACTTGCTCAGTACCTGCAACCGGATTGCGGTGATCGACCACCACCTGCGGGCGGCGGACTATATCTCCAATGCGGCGCTGAACTTCCACGAGCCCTACGCATCCTCTGCCAGTGAGCTGGTCACCGAGATGGTACAGTATCTCATCGACCCCTCCGACCTGATGCGGCAGGAGGCGGAGGCGCTGTTGGCAGGCATTGTGCTGGATACCAAGAACTTCACCCTGCGCACCGGAGGGCGTACCTTTGAAGCGGCGGCCTTCCTGCGCCGGAGGGGTGCGGATACGGTGGAGATCAAAAAGCTGATGCAGAGCGATCTGGATTCCACCATCTCCAAGTACGATGTGATCCGGGAGGCCCGGATGGTGCACGGCAACATCGCCATTTCCGCCACGGAAAAGCCGGTGGGACGGGTGATTGCCTCTCAGGCGGCGGATGAGCTGCTGAATGTGGCCGGGGCGGAGGCGTCCTTCGTCCTGTTCCCCGACGGGGATACCGTCATCATCAGCGCCAGAAGCGTGGGCGACGTGAGTGTGCAGTATATTCTGGAAATGCTGGGCGGCGGCGGCAACGCTGCGGCGGCCGGGGCGCAGGTGCCCAACTCCACGGTGCAGGAGACGCTGCGGCGGCTGCTGGAGGCCATTGGCAAATATCTGGAAAAATAACGGCGAAATGCACAGCGCACCCAAATTGCAGCTGCAACCAACCACGCCTTTCCGGCGTGAAGGGATACCATACGGAGGTTGATTGATATGAAAGTTATTTTACAGCAGGATGTCCGGGGCAAGGGCAAGAAGGGACAGATGGTGGAGGTTTCCGACGGTTACGCCCGCAACTTCCTCTTCCCCAAGAAGCTGGCTCTGGAGGCCACCCGGGACAATATCAACACCATGGAGCAGAACGAGAAGACCCGCAAGGAGCGGGAGCAGCGTGCCCGGGAAGAGGCGGTTGCCCTGTCTCAGAAGCTCAAGGAGATGCCTGTCCACGTCAAGGCAAAGGCGGGCACCGGCGGGCGGCTGTTTGGCAGCGTCACCACCAAGGAGATTTCTGTGGCGCTGAAGGAGCAGTACGGGGTGGACATCCCCAAGACCCAGCTCCAGTCCGACCCCATCAAGGCCTTCGGCGGCTACCAGATCAAAGCCAAGCTGGGCTACGAGGTGACGGGCACCCTCCACGTTTTTGTGGAAGAGGCGTAAAAGCCGCTCAAAATCAAAGAAAAGGACGGTGAGAACAAATGCCGGAATATGACGAGCTGCTCAGCCGCCAGATGCCCCACTCGGATGCGGCGGAACAGGCGGTGCTGGGCGCCATGCTGATTGACAGCCGCTGTATCCCTCAGGTGATTGAGCTTCTGCGCCCGGAGGATTTTTATACCCGGCAGCATATGGAGACCTATCAGGCCGTCTACTCCATGTTCTCCCTGTCTAAAAAGATTGACCCGGTGACCATTCAGGAGCAGATGCGGCAGGACGGCACCTTCTCCGAGGAACACACCCGGGCCTTTCTGATGCAGCTCATGGAGGTCACCCCCACGGCGGCCAACGTGATGGAGTATGTGGACATCGTCCGGGACAAGGCGCTGCTGCGCCGGGTGGCCACTGCGGCCGGGGAGATTACCGGTCTGGTGGACGACGGAACCGGCACCGGACAGGACGTGCTGGATGCGGCGGAGCAGAAAATCTATGCCATTCGGCAGGGCAGAGCGGCTCAGGGACTGATTCCCATTGCCTCCATCACGGCGGACGTGTATGCCCATATCGGTGAGCTCAGCGAGTCTGACCGCCCGGTGGTGGGCGTCTCCACCGGACTGATTGACCTTGATCGGATGATTAACGGTCTGGGCAACTCGGATTTGGTGCTGCTGGCCGCCCGTCCCGGCATGGGCAAGACCTCGCTGGCACTGAACATCCTGCTGGAAGCGGGAAAGCACTCAGGAAAAAGCGTGGTCTTTTTCTCTCTGGAAATGAGCCGGGAGCAGTTGGTGACCCGCCTGATTTCCGGGGAATCCTTCCTGCCCAACACCAAGCTGACCACCGGACAGTTGGAGGACGAGGACTGGGAAAAGCTGACACTGGCCTGCCGCAGTCTGAACCAGACCTCCATTTTGATTGACGACAACCCCTCCCTCTCCGTGGCGGACATGAACGCCAAGTGCCGCAGGGTGGAAAATCTGGGGTTGGTGGTCATTGACTACCTGCAATTGATGACCAGCGCCGGAGGCCCCCAGCGGTACTCGGGAGAGAGCCGTCAGCAGGTGGTGTCGGACATCTCCCGGTCACTGAAAATCATGGCCAAGGAGCTGAATGTCCCGGTGCTCTGCCTGAGCCAGCTCAGCCGTGCCAACGAGAGCCGTTCGGACAAGCGCCCCATGCTGTCCGACCTTCGTGAGTCCGGTGCCATCGAGCAGGACGCAGACGAGGTGCTGTTTATCTACCGGGACGACTACTACAACGAGGACAGCGAAAACAAGAATCAGGCGGAAATCATCGTCGCCAAAAACCGTCACGGCGAGACGGGCAAGGTGATGGTGCAGTGGCTGCCGGAATTCACCACCTTTGCCAACATCGAATGGAAGCATCAGGACTGAGCCCACGGGCGGCGGCGTTTTGCCAGAAGGGGGGCTTTCCCCTTGCGGGCAGGCATGTGCTGTGCGCTGTGTCCGGGGGGGTGGACTCCATGGTGCTGCTTCATCTGCTGTGGACATGGCGGGAGGCGGGGAACATCACCCTCACCGCCGCCACCTTTGACCACTGCCTGCGCCCCGCCTCCGGAGAGGACGCCGCTTTTGTGCGCTCGTGGTGCGAAAAGCGGGATATTCCCTGCATTTTGGGCAGGGGAGAGGTGGCAGAGTATGCCAAATCCTCCGGCGAGACGGTGGAACAGGCCGCCCGGACGCTGCGTTACCGTTTTTTGCAGGGCAGCGCCGCAGAGGTTGGCGCAGACTATATTGCCACCGCCCACAACGCCGACGACAACGCCGAGACGCTGCTGCTCCATCTGCTTCGGGGCAGCGGGCTCAACGGTTTGGGGGGCATCCCGCCCCGGCGGGACAACATTGTCCGCCCCCTGCTGGCCATCAGCCGGGAGGAAATTGCCGCCTACGCCGCAGCCCATCAAATCCCCTTCCGGGAGGACGAGAGCAACGCCGACACCGCCTACACCCGAAACTTCCTGCGCCATCAGGTGATGCCCCTGCTGCGCAGCAGAAACCCCGCCCTCACCCAGACCCTCTGCCGCACGGCGGAGAATCTGCGCCGGGACGAGATGTGTCTCAGTGCATGGGCACAGCGGGAGACAGAGCCGGGGAACCGCATCTCCGCAAAACGGCTGGCTGCCATGCCGGAGAGTATTGCCCTTCGGGTCATCGAAAACCTGGCAGAGCAGGCGGGGGGCGGCGCAGTATTGCCCCAAAACCAGCGGGAGGGTGTGCTTGCCCTTGCGCAGGCGGACAGCCCCTCCGCCCAGCTCTCCCTCTCAGGGGGACTGACGGCACGGCGGGAATATGACCAGCTGATTCTGGAAGCAAAAAGCGATGTTCCCTCTGGCTTTGCCCCGGTGACGCTGACAGACAGGGGAAGGGTTGAGCTGCCTGGGCTGACCCTGCTCTGCCGGGCGGGAGACTGCCTGAAACGGGAGGAACCGGGGGCGCTGTATCTCCGTGGCGGGGAGCAACCCCTTCTGATTCGTCCCCGACAGGCGGGAGATGCCCTCAAGCTGCCAAACAGAGGCACCAAGACGGTAAAAAAGTGGATGATCGACGCAAAAATCCCCCGTATCCAGCGGGAAAGCCTGCCGGTGTTTGTTATCGGCGGACAGACTGCCGCCGTATGGGGGATGGGGCGTGATATGGCATGGATTCCCCAGCCGGGCGAGCCCTGCTGGGAAATCCGGACAGAGAAAAACAATGAGATAAAGGAGAATCAACATGGGCAAAATGGATCGTGACATTGAGAGAGTGCTGATTAGCGAAGAGGAGCTCCAGCGCCGTGTGGCAGAGCTGGGCGCTGAGATCACCCGGGACTATGCGGACAAGGAGAACGTGGTGCTGGTGGGCATTCTCCGGGGCTGCTATGTGTTTTTGGCGGACCTGACCCGTCATATCGACCTGCACTGCCGCATTGACTTTATTGCGGCATCCTCCTATGGCAAGGGCACCAGCTCCAGCGGTCAGATTGAGATCAAGAAGGATTTGACCGACCCCATCAACGGCGCTCATGTGATTCTGGTGGAGGATATTCTGGACTCCGGCAACACGCTGGCCTATCTGGCGCAGATTTTGCAGGCTCGTAACCCGGCCTCCATTCGGATTGCCACCCTGCTGGACAAGCCCTCCCGCCGGGAAAAATCCGTGAAGGCGGACTACTCTGGCTTTACTGTGCCCAACGCCTTTGTGGTGGGCTACGGACTGGACTATGCCGAGGAATACCGGAACCTGCCCTATATCGGCGTGCTCAAGCCGGAAGTGTATGAGAAGGGTGAATGACCCGGCTGAAGGAGTGATCCAATGAATCGAACCTATCGCACGCTGGTGAGTTATCTGCTGCTGGCGTTTCTGGTCTTTGCGCTGCTGGGAGCGGTAGAACGCTGGCAGCAGGGGGACAGCATCAGTTACAGCAAAATGCTCCAGCTCTTCCAGCAGGAGCGGGTAGAGGCCTTCTCCGTGCAGGACAATGAGGTGGAGCTGGTGCTGAACACCCCTCTGGACGGAAAGAGCCAGATCACCTGCCCCATCCACAGCTTTGACAGCTTCTATGCCGACGTGCATGAGATGGTGACAGAGCAGGCGGAAAAGGGAGTCATTCAGGAGTACAACCTCTACCCGGACACCGGTTCCCCCTGGTGGGTGAGCGTGCTGCCCTCTCTGATTACCGGCGGGCTGATTCTGCTGCTCTTTTTCATGATGATGCGTCAGCAGGGGGGACAGAGCGGCCCCGCCCAGTTCGGACGGGCACGGATCATCACCAACGAGTCAGACAATGCCCCCCGGGTCACCTTCAACGATGTGGCCGGAGCGGAAGAGGAAAAGGAAGAGCTTCAGGAGATCGTGGAGTTTCTGAAGGACCCGGCACGGTTCCAGCAGCTGGGTGCCCGGATTCCCAAGGGCGTGCTGCTGGTAGGCCCTCCCGGCACCGGCAAGACCCTGCTGGCAAAGGCGGTGGCAGGGGAGGCAAATGTGCGCTTTCTGTCCATCTCCGGCTCTGACTTTGTGGAGCTGTATGTGGGCGTAGGTGCCAGCCGTGTCCGTGACCTGTTTGCCGAGGCGAAAAAGACCGCCCCCGCCATCGTCTTTATTGACGAGATCGACGCCGTGGGCCGTCAGAGAGGCACCGGACTGGGCGGTGGACACGACGAGCGGGAGCAGACATTGAACCAGCTTCTGGTGGAAATGGACGGCTTTGCAGGCAATTCCGGGGTGGTGGTGCTGGCTGCCACCAACCGTCAGGACATCCTTGACCCGGCACTGCTGCGCCCGGGACGGTTTGACCGTCAGGTGTATGTGGGTTATCCCGACATCAAGGGCAGAGAGGGCATTTTGAAGGTACATGCCCGGCATAAGCCCCTTAGCGACGACGTTGACCTGAAGGTGGTGGCGCAGGCCACCGGCGGCTTTACCGGAGCGGATCTGGAAAACCTGATGAACGAAGGCGCTCTGCTGGCTGCCCGCCGCCGGGAGCCGGTGATTCGCATGAAAGACCTCCACGAGGCCATGATTAAGGTCATTGCCGGGCCGGAGAAAAAGAGTCAGGTGGTCACCCCGCAGGCCAAAAAGCTCACCGCCTATCACGAGGCGGGTCACGCTGTGGCCATGCGGTTTTTGCCCACCCAGGACCCGGTGCATCAGATTACCATTGTCCCCCGGGGCAAGGCGGGGGGCATGACCATCTCCCTGCCCTCTGAGGACAAGAGCTACCTCAGCAAGCGGGAGCTGGAGGAGGAAATTGTGGGGCTGCTGGGCGGCCGTGTGGCGGAGCAGATCACCCTTGGTGACATCTCCACCGGGGCCTCCAACGATTTGCAGCGGGCTACCCGGATTGCCCACAATATGGTGACCCGGTACGGCATGAGCGAAAATCTTGGCTCCATGGTCTACGACTCGGAGAACAACGAGGTATTCATCGGCAGGAGCATGGGTCAAACCCATAACTACTCCGAGGAGAGTGCCGCCGCCATCGACAAGGAGGTACGCACCATCATTGACGATGCCTATGGCAAATGCCGGGACATTCTCAATGCCCACCGGGACGCTTTGGAGGCTACGGCGCAATTCCTGCTGGAGCATGAGACCATGTCGGCGCTGGAATTTGAGCGCATCTTCAACCCGGAGGCGGAGCGTGCCCCGGAGAGTGAGGCGCTGAGCAAGTTCGCAGGAGAAGCGTAAGAAAAAACAGGGTGTTTCTCAAGGGAAACGCCCTGTTTTGCTGTTTCATCTGATTAGTCCAGTGCAAACTCCATACGCACCGGGTTGTGGTCGCTGTACCGGAAGCCGGTGTCAATCACGCCGCATCTGCTTACTGCCACATTGTCCGTGACCAGAAAACCGTCCACCGTCACCACATACTGCCCCTCGTGGTAGGGGCCGTCGGCGTTGCGGCAGGAGGGGACGGGGTTTGCCTCATCCAGCGGCGGAACCAGCGAGATGTGATATCCGTCAAAGGTGTCTTCCGGAATGGGCTGCGCCCAGGTGTATGACGCATCTGTCTTTCCAAAGTAGGCGCTGGAATCCCCCAGCAAATCCTTGTTGAAGTCACCTCCGGCGATGCAGTAGTGTCCCTGTTCATATTCCCGCTCCATATCCCCCAGCAGCAGCTCCAACTGCTCCACCGCAATGGTGCCGTCAGAGGTATAGGCGGAGAGGTGGAGATTGTACAGCACCAGCTCGCCCCCACCCTCCACGGGAATCCGGCTCACCGAATAGCACCGGTCCAAATCCAGAAATTTGGTAAAGCCCTCCTCAATGGGCAGGCTGCGGCGGACGGCGGAGGTGATGGGATAGGAGGAAAAGGTGGCAACCCCCGCCTTGGATGCGCCGTGGGGCTGGGTGATGGGATAAAACAGGAAGGGGGAGTCGTAGTTCATGGCGAACACCCGGCAATAGGACTGCTCTGCCAGCGCCTTTGTGAGCTTGTCCAGCTCGTTCACATGATAGGTGCGGGTAGAGTCGGTGTCCACCTCCTGCACCAGCAGCAGGTCTGCGTTCTCACCCTTGAGCAGGGCGCTGATGTTGTCCAGATTGGCGTTGAGCCGCTTCTTTGACCATGCCCAGGAGCGGTCGCCTCCGTCCATGAAAAAGCCAAAATCGCTCTCATAAGCGCCAAAGCCCATGTTCCAGGACACCAGCGAGTGTTCTTCCCCCACGGTGAGGGTGTCCGTGGCATCTCCGGTGACCTCCAGCGTTTGCAGGTCGGGAATGCGGTGATAGGCAAGCATCACATAAGCCACATAAACGCAGACTGCCAGCACAAGAGCCAGCAGCACTGTCAGCGCAATGCGAATCGGTTTTTTCAGCTTCATAGGAATCCGCCTTTCGTTGATAAAGAGTGGTTGCAATAAACGGCAGGTCAGGTATAATGGTAGCACATTCTGTCTTATGAAGGGAGAAACAGTCATGTTGATCGACTTTAATCTGGTGCCCGGCTTTGCCATCCCCAACCTGAACAACGGGGAAGGCGAGGTGTACTCCAAGATGTATTTCAGCGAGAGCGGCAAGATCACCCACTCCATTTTGGAGCCGGGCTGCTCCATCGGAACCCATCAGCAAAAGAGCGGCGGCGATATCAACTATGTGGTCAGCGGCACAGGCATTGCCACCTGCGACGGGGTGGAGGAAGCGCTCCGCCCCGGCGTGGTGCATTACTGCCCCAAGGGCAGCAGCCACAGCATCGCCAACAACGGCACCCAGCCGCTGGTGCTGTTCACCGTCACAGTGGAGGGCTGATATGGGAGCATTTCGCAAGCTGACACGGTGGAAGCAGGCGTTGAGCCGGGAGGAATGCCTCTCCATTCTCACTGCTGAAAAGCGGGGCGTTCTGGCGGTGCAGGGGGAGGGGGGCTACCCCTACGCCCTGCCCATCAATCACTGGTATGACCCGGACAGCGGCAGGATCTACTTTCACAGCGGCAAATTCGGCCACAAAATCGACGCCCTCGCCCGCTGCGACAAGGTGAGCTACTGCGTCATGGACGGCGGCACCCCCAATCCGGGGAACTGGTGGCTGGATTTTCGTTCTGTCATCGTCTTTGGACGGCTGACGCCGATGGAGGACCACCAGAAGGCGCTGGACATCAGCCGTCAGCTCAGCTACAAATTCACCAAGGACGAGGACTACATCAACCATGAGATTGAGCACTCCGGTCCCGGCGTGGCCGTCTATGCACTGGAAATAGAATCTCTCACCGGAAAGCTGGTTCACGAGCGGTAAGGATTATTGCTTCTTCGCCTGCTTCATGGACAGGGAGATACGCTTTTTCCCCTCGTCCACGTCCAGCACCACCACGTCCACCACGTCGCCCACCGACACCACCTCGCTGGGGTGGCGGATAAACCGGTCCGCCACCTGAGAGATGTGGACAAGCCCGTCCTGATGAACGCCGATATCTACGAACACGCCGAAGTCAATGACGTTGCGCACCGTTCCGGTGAGCTGCATCCCCGGCTTCAGGTCTTTGATATCCAAAACATCGGTGCGCAGAACCGGACGGGGCAGCTCGTCCCGGGGGTCACGTCCCGGCTTCAGCAGCTCCTTGACAATATCCACCAGCGTGGCCGCACCGGCGCCGCAGTCCTGCTCTGCCTGCTTCACCTTTAATTTGGAGAAGCGGGCGGTGAGCTGGCTGAGGGCGCCGTTTTCCACGTCCTGCACCGTGTAGCCGCACAGGGACAGCAGCTTTTTCGCCGCGTCATAGCTCTCGGGATGCACCCCGGTGTTGTCCAGAATGTTGGCGCTCTCCGGCACCCGGAGGAATCCGGCGCACTGCTCGTAGGCCTTTGGCCCCAGACGGGGCACCTTCTTCAACTGGCTTCGGGAGGTGAAAATGCCGTTGTCCTCCCGGTACTTCACAATATTTTTGGCAGTCACGGCGTTGAGACCGGACACCCGCTGCAACAGGGAGGGGGAGGCGGTATTCAGGTCCACGCCTACGGCGTTGACGCAGTCCTCCACCACGCCGGACAGGGTTTCGTCCAGCCGTGCCTGTGGCATATCGTGCTGGTATTGTCCCACGCCGATGGCCTTGGGGTCGATTTTGACCAGCTCTGCCAGCGGGTCCTGCAGCCGCCGGGCAATGGAGACGGCGCTGCGCAGATTCACGTCAAACTGGGGAAATTCCTCCGCTGCCAGCTTGGAGGCGGAGTAGACGCTGGCTCCTGCCTCGTTTACCATGGCATAGCTCACCTTGCCCTCCATGGAGGTGCCAGCCAGGTCGTGAATCAAATCCACTGCCATGGCCTCCGTCTCCCGGCTGGCGGTGCCGTTGCCAATGGCCAGATGACACACCCGGTATTTGAGAATCAGCTTTTTCAGGGTGTCAATGGACTCCTTCCGCTTCCGGTCACCAAAGGTGGGGTAGACCACGGTGGTGTCCAGCACCTTTCCTGTGCCGTCAATGACGGCGATTTTGCAGCCGTGGGCGTAGCCGGGGTCCAGTCCCATGGTCACCTTCCCCTTGACCGGGGGCTGCATCAGCAGGGGGCGCAGGTTGAGAGCGAACATTTTGATAGCGCCCTCACTGGCCCGCTCGGTGAGGATGTTCCGGATTTCCCGCTCCAGCGAGGGGAAAATGAGACGGCTGTAGCTGTCCGCCACGGCGGCACGCACCAGCTCGGCGCATTTGCCCTTGCCATGCACCAGCCGCTGCTCCATCTGTCCCAGGGCAAGAGCGTCCTCCAGACGGAGGGAGACCTTCAAAAAGCCCTCCCGCTCTCCCCGGTTGATGGCCAGAATCTGGTGCCCTTGCAGCTTTGCCACGCTCTGATGGAAGTCGTAGTACAGGCGGTAGACGCTGTCCTCCTCCCCGGCGGCGGCGGTGGCAATCTCACCCCGGCGCTGGGCGGTGTCCCGGAGACCGGAGCGAATGTCCGCATCGTCGCTGAAGGTCTCCGCCAGAATGTCGTTGGCACCCTGCAAGGCGGCGGCAACATCCGGGACTTCTTCGGTGAGGTACTCCGCTGCCAGTGCCTCCGGGTCCGCCTCCAGCTGCTGAAGCAGCAGCTTCATCGCCAGCGGCTCCAAACCCCGCTCACGGGCAACCGTCGCCCGGGTGCGGCGTTTTTGCTTGTAGGGACGGTACAGGTCTTCCACAGCGGTCTGGGTTTTGGCAGCGTCAATGGCGGCGGCCAGCTCGTCGGTGAGCTTGCCCTGATTTTCAATGGAGCGCTTTACCTCCATTTTCCGCTGTTCCAGCGCCCGCAGACTGTTCAGCCGGTCGGCAAGGGTACGCAGGGTGGTGTCGTCCATGCCGCCGTGCTGCTCCTTCCGGTAGCGGGCGATAAAGGGGATAGTATTGCCCTCGTCCATGAGGTTGACCACGTTTTCCACATATTCCGGTTTGACGTTCAATTCCGCCGCAAGGGCGGTGAGGATTGCATCCATGGGAAGTTGCTCCTTTCGGGAGAATCGGGGGACAGCCCCTCTTGTTTGCTGATTTTTTATTAACTGCTTATCCAGATAAATCAGTAAGAGAATGCAGGCTCCCTTCGTCGGCTCCCTCCGTCACCGCCTACGGCGGTGCCACCTCCCTCTAAGAGGGAGGCATTGGCGAAACCTGTTTGTCTTCCGTCTTTGCCAATGGCCCCCTCTTTGAGTGAGCCCGTCTTGAAAACGTGCCAGTGGCACGTTTTAGGGCGAGAGGGATAAAGTGCGAAGCACAACCTCTGCGGAAGGCTGTCAGCGAAGCTGACTGGGGGAGCCCCCCAAAACCGACTTAAATGGACAACTACCTTTCATTATAACACATATTCTTCGATATGGGGAGTACCTCATGACGTCATGCAGAGGATTTGACTTTCCGCCCAAAATCGACTAAACTATCTCCCCGAACAAGTGAACGGAGGAAGATCCATGACCATCAAGGAAATCGGCGAAGTGCGCCGCCAATTAAACCCGGAAAAGTCCAACATCACCAAGGTCTACGGCTGTTACATCAATCAGGCGGGAGAGCCTATTTCCGACTACGAACAGAGCGTGGGCATGATGCGGGAGGAAGAGAAGGAATACTATCATACCCTGTTGAAAAAGGTACTCTCCGGCGGACAGGGGCGCACCCTGTTTGACCTGTCCTTTCCCACGGCAGAGGTGGCGGGAGGGGAGTACCACGGCCGTCTCATGACGCTGGTGAAAACCCGCTGCGCCGATGAGCAAGCCAGAACCGCCCTCTATCAGCAGATTGTTTCCGCCGTAAAGCTGGAGACCAACTATGTAATTCTGCTGGCCTGCAACCAGTACGACGTACCCCACAAGCACGCCGATGGAGAGCGGGACTTGGAAGGCGGCGATCAGGTCTACACCCACATTCTCTGCGCCGTCTGCCCGGTGAAGCAGGCAAAGCCCGGTTTGGGCTATCACAGCGAGGATAAGGTGTTCCACACCAGCGTGGGGGACTATCTCATCGCCCCGCCCCAGTGGGGGTTCCTGTTCCCCGCCTTTGACAACCGTGCTACCAATCTCTACGACGCTCTGTGCTACCTGCGTCAGGAAGACGAGCAGAACGCCGCCTTTGTCAGCAGCGTCTTTGCGCTGGACTGCCCCCCTTCAGAGCGCAGCAACCGTCAGGGCTTTGCGGATATGCTGGAGGAACTGGAGGACCAGTGCAGCATGGAGGTGGTGACCACCCTGTCCCAGCGGGTGCGGGAGCTGGCGGAGGAACACAAGGCGGAGCATCGGGAGGAGGACTTCGCCGTCTCCGGTGACGAGCTGCGGCTGATGCTGGACGAGTGCGGAGTCAGCGAGGAGCGGCTGGACAACTTCTCCCGCCGCTTTGAGGAACGCTACGGCAAGGGCGAGATGGTAGACCCCGGCATCCTGCTGGACACCAAAAGCTGTCAGGTGAAGCTGCCCGACGTGTCCATCAAGGCAAGCCCGGAGGCGGCGGAGCGGATGGAGACAAGGGTGATTGACGGTGTGCCCTACCTGCTCATTCCCACGGAGGGAGAGATTGAGGTCAACGGCGTCAGCGTGTCAGTGAAAACAGAGGGATAAAACGTTGAGCCTGTCTCCTACGGAGACAGGCTCAAACTGCATACAAACCCACGCAGCAACCTATCAATGCGCATGGGGGGATTGTAAAGGGGGGACGGGAATCCCCCCTTCACGTTAAATTCCATCCACAATGGGAACTTCCAAAGAAGTTGCCATTGTGGCGCTCACTCTTTCGACAAGAAGTCGAAAGAGTGAGCCTGTCTCAATCTGAGACAGGCTCATGCTTGTTATCTTATGATATTACCAAGACTTCTTCAACTGAATCTGCTTAAAACGGTTCAGCTTGGTGGAGGCGGACTTGTATGCCAGCTTGTATGCCTTCAGGTTCTTGGTGTTTTCCTCAAATCTGTCGGCCATCTCTGCAAGCCCTGCCTGCCGCAAGGCTCTAATCATCTCTGCGTCGGTCATGGAACTCACTCCTTTTACTGATATGACCATACTGTGTTGCCGCAGGCAGGTGTGCCATGCGGATCGACCTCTCTGTCGATGCTCTGGATTATAGCAGACTCTTTCACCGGGGTCAATACTTTTGGAAAAACTTCGGTGATGTTTACAAAATGTTGCCATAATCACCGATGCAACCTTGTGTTTTTGATGCTTTCTGTTGAACACGTTCCTATAAGAAGAGGGTAAAAACACAAAATGTTCACTTTTATACCGGGCGGAATCACTAAAAGATGGGCTGAATCATACGATTCTATTGACGTTTTTTTCAAATGGCAAAAAGAAGCCGTCTCCGAGGGATCGGAGACGGCTGTTTTGTGAAGGATTACTCTGCGTCGAAGTCGTAGTCGTTGCCGGGGAGTACGGCGTTGAGGATAATGCCGGACAGGGAGGCAATGGCCAGACCGGAGAGGGTGATGGTGGTATCCATCACGGTGAAGGAGATGCCGCCGCCCTCGGAGAAGTTGAAGCCCAGAGCGGACACCAGAATGACGGCTGCGATAATCAGGTTGCGGCTCTTGGTGAAGTCCACCTGATGCTCCACCACGTTACGCACGCCAATGGCGGAGATCATGCCGTAGAGGATGAGGGACACGCCGCCGATGACCGCTGCGGGAATGGAGCGGATGACAGCGGAAACTGCCGGGAAGAAGGAGAGAATCACAGCCACAGCGGCGGCAATCCGAACCACAGCGGGGTCATAGACCCGGCTCAGGGCCAGAACGCCGGTGTTCTCACCGTAGGTGGTGTTGGCGGGGCCGCCGAAGAAAGAGGCCAGAATGGTGGCAAGTCCGTCACCCATGAGGGTGCGGTGCAGGCCGGGCTCCTTGATGTAGTTCTCGCCCACGGTAGCGCCGATGGCGGAGATGTCGCCAACGTGCTCCATCATGGTGGCCAGTGCCAGCGGGGCAATGGTGAGGATGGCAGAGATGTCAAACTTGGCGAAGCAGTCCGGGTCCAGCGGAATGGCTACCACGCCGCCCATAAAGCCCTGAGAGAGGGTAGCCTGTACACCGGAGAAATCCACGCACCCGGTGAGCAGAGCGGCCACATAGGAGACGATAATGCCCATCATAATGGGGATAATCTTAATCATGCCCTTGCCCCAGATGTTGACCACAATGACAGTAGCCAGCGCCAGCAGCGCAATGGGCCAATTGGTCTGGCAGTTGGAAATGGCGCTGGGGGCGAGAATCAGGCCGATGGCGATGATAATGGGGCCGGTGACCACAGGGGGGAAGAACCGCATGACCTTCTTCACGCCCACTGCCTTAATCAGGGCTGCCACAATCAGATACAGCAGACCGGACACCACCACGCCGCCGCAGGCATAGGGGAGCATTTCGGTGTTGGGCTGTCCGTCAATCAGGGGAGCCACAGCGGCATAGCCGCCCAGAAAGGCGAAGGAGGAGCCAAGAAACGCCGGAACCTTGCCCTTGGTCAAAAAGTGGAACAGCAGGGTGCCCAAACCAGCCATCAGCAGGGTGGTGGACACGCTCAGTCCGGTGAGCAGGGGGACAAGGACGGTTGCGCCGAACATGGCGAAGGTGTGCTGTAGACCCAGCAGCAGCATCTTTGCCGTGCCAAGCTGACTGGCATCCCGCAGACCCTCTTCGGGTATGATGTATTCTTTCTCGGTCATAGAACAGTCATCCTCTCTCTATTTTATTTTCCAAAGGGTAAGTTTACAGGAAACAGGGGGAAAGTCAATAGAAAGTGTGTCCATTTTGTAAAATTCTGAGGAATCCATAACAGAAAGCGGGGAAGGCAAGGAAAAATTCTGACAATCTGACCACACTTCTACGAATGGAAAAAAGCAGGGCACAAGGCCCTGCTTTCTCAATTCAATTTGCAAATTCTTCTGCCAGTGCGGCAATCTGGGCACGGCTTTCGTCACTGAGCCCGCCCTTGACGGTGACGGTAGTCTGAGCAAAGGTGAGATTTTTGCTGCCCTCCAGCAGCTTGGTCATCACCTTGGCGGCAGTGGGAGCCCAGGAGCCGTTTTCCACCAGCGCCACCCGGCGGTTCTGGTAGGCACGCTCGGTGAGATGCTCAATAAAGGTGCGCATAAAGGGGAACACGTCGGCGTTGTAGGTGGTGGCGGCCAGCACCAGACGGTCATAGCGGAAGGCGTCCTCTACTGCCTCGGCCATATCGTCCCGGGCGAGATCATGGAGCTTTGCCACCACGCCCTTTGCCTCCAGCTGCTCCTTCAGCAGACGGGCGGCCTCCATGGTATGACCATAGACGGAGCAGCAGGCGATGGTAACTCCCTTGTCTTCGCTCTGGTAGGAGGACCAGGTGTTGTACTGGTTCAGATAGTGGCTGAGATCACCGGACAGCACCGGACCGTGGAGGGGGCAGATGGTCTGAATGTCCAGCTTGGCGGCCTTTTTCAGCACGGTCTGCACAGGACCGCCGTACTTGCCTACAATGCCGAAGTAGTACCGGCGGGCTTCGCAGTCCCAGCCCTCGGGGTCTTCCACGTCGTTGGCGCCAAACTTACCAAAGCCGTCGGCGGAGAACAGCACCTTGTCGGCGCTGTCATAGGTCATCACAACCTCCGGCCAGTGTACCATGGGAGCGCCGATGAAGCTGAGGGTGTGCTTGCCCAGCTCCAGAGTGGAGCCCTCCTTCACCACCACCTGACGACCCTCAAAAGCAGTGCCGAAGAACTGCTGCATCATGGTGAAGGCTTTGGCGGAGGAGACGACCTGCGCCTCCGGGTAGGCGTTCATAAAGGTGACAATGTTGGCAGAGTGATCCGGCTCCATGTGCTGCACCACCAGATAATCCGGCTTGCGGCCATCCAGTGCGGCGGAGAGATTGTCCATCCACTGAGCGCCGAAGCGGGCGTCCACCGAGTCCATCACGGCAATCTTCTCGTCCAGAATCACATAAGAGTTGTAGGCCATGCCCAGAGGCACGTCGTACTGTCCCTCAAACAGGTCAATGTCGTGGTCATTGACGCCAATGTAGCGAATATCCTTTGAAACTTCCATAGGGTTACCTCATTTCCGTAGGGCTGATGCCCTGTATCGTCCCCAGTATTATACCATAGATCGGTGAAATTCCTAGTGGGAGAGCGGATTTTTTTCAAATCCGTCATTTATATATGGCTCCGAGCCAAACACCTCCCTGCTTTTTCCAGTTTTGCTCACACTTTTGACAAAAATCGTCCCACTGTCTTGACAGGGGGGCGGTAAACGGTATAATGAATCCCATGTGTTGCATCTAAGGGCAAATTTCACTCTCTGCCCTGACACATTGGCGTTGTATGTTCTGCTGTAGCTGCCGGATCCGGCGGTGTAACAAACCTTTGCGGGGCAGAATAATTGGCGCTGACCCGCTGGAATGAAAAACAAGAAGGAAGGTGGGAGCCTGACCGAGCATGGCAGGTACCCGGAATCGTTCTCATTCCTCCACGGGAAATATCCGCAAAGGGGGATGCATGATGAAAGAAGAGAATCTGATCGTATCATTGAAGGACATTGTAGTGGAGTTTGACGGGGAAAAGGTCCTGGACGGCCTTTCGCTGGACATTCACGACAAGGAGTTTGTGACCTTTCTTGGCCCGTCCGGCTGCGGAAAGACCACCACGCTCCGGGTGATTGCCGGCTTTATCACGCCAAAATCCGGCAATGTCTTTTTTGACGGCAAGGACATTGCCGACCTGCCGCCCTACAAGCGCCATGTGAACACGGTGTTCCAGAAGTACGCCCTGTTCCCTCATCTGAACGTGTTTGAGAACGTGGCCTTTGCTCTGCGGCTGAAAAAGCTGCCCGAGCCGGAGATTCAGTCCAAGGTGCTGAATATGCTCTCCACGGTGGGTCTGAAGGGCTTTGAGCGGCGGAACATCAACCAGCTCTCCGGCGGACAGCAGCAGCGTGTGGCCATTGCCCGCTCGCTGGTGAACGAGCCGAGGGTGCTGCTGCTGGACGAGCCGCTGGGCGCGCTGGATTTGAAGCTGCGCAAGCAGATGCAGTTGGAGCTGAAGCGGCTGCAGCGGGAGCTGAAAATCACCTTTATCTACGTCACCCACGATCAGGAGGAAGCCCTGACCATGTCGGACACCGTGGTGGTGATGAACGGAGGCAAAATCCAGCAGATTGGCACACCGGAGGACATCTACAACGAACCCTGCAACGCCTTTGTGGCCCGGTTCATCGGTGACTCCAACATCATCGACGGCGTGATGCTCAAGGACTATCTGGTGGCCTTTGGGGGCAACGAGTTCCGCTGCGTGGACAAGGGCTTCCAGCACGACGAGAGCGTGCAGGTGGTCATCCGTCCTGAGGACGTGGAGATCACCACCCCGGAGCGGGGCGCACTCATCGGGCGGGTGAAGGACGTGATCTTCAAGGGGGTTCACTTTGAGATGCACGTGGATATGGAGGGGTATGACTGGATTGTCCACTCCACCCAGGCCAGCAAGCCGGGGGAGATGGTGGGTCTGAACATTGGCCCGGACGAGATCCACATCATGCGCCGGACGGAGGTGTGACGCCATGCTCAAGTCCAAGACCTCCCGGTGGGCGGCTGCGCCCTATCTGGTGTGGATGGGCGTGTTTATCGTCGTCCCCCTGTTTATCGTGATCTACTTCGCCCTCACCGGAGCGAAGGGCAGCTTTACGCTGGACAATATGGCCCAGATCGGCCGCTATTCCTCCGTCTTTGCCCGCAGTCTGATTCTGGCGGCGGAGGCCACGGTGATCTGCCTTATCATGGCCTTCCCGGTGGGCTATTCCCTGTCCCGTCTCCGGGTGAACAAGCAGCACATTATGCTCATGCTGGTGATGCTGCCCATGTGGATGAACTTTCTGCTTCGCACCTACGCATGGATGACTCTGCTGGAAAACAACGGTCTGATCAACCGGTTTCTGGGGATGTTCGGCATCGGGCCGCTGCAAATGATTAACACCGCCGGCGCTGTGGTGCTGGGCATGGTGTACAACTACCTGCCCTATATGATTCTCCCCCTGTACACCGCCATGACCAAGATTGACGACTCCATCATCGAGGCGGCGCAGGACTTGGGGTGCAATACCCTGCACACGCTGGTCAAAATTCTGATTCCCCTGTCCGCTCCCGGCATCGCCACGGGCATCACCATGGTGTTTGTCCCCTCGGTGTCCACCTTTATCATCTCCCGTATGCTGGGCGGCGGCTCCAACCTGCTCATTGGCGATTTGATCGAGCTGCAATTCTTAGGCAACTCCTACAACCTGAATCTGGGCTCCGCCATGAGTCTGGTGCTGATGGTGATTGTTCTGGTGTTCATGAGCTTCACCTCCAGCTTCGACGAATCTGAGATGGAGGGGGTCATGTAATGAACAAACGTCAAAGCATTCTGCTCCAGCGCACCTATCTCATTCTGGTGTTCTGCTTCATGTACCTGCCCATTGCGGTGATGATTGTATTCAGCTTCAACGAGAGCAAGTCCCGCGCCCTGTTTACCGGCTTCACGCTGGACTGGTACAAGAGCCTGTTCCACAATGACATGATTCTCTCTGCCCTTGGTGCCAGTCTGGTGCTTGCACTGATCAGCAGCGTCATTGCCACCGTGGTAGGCACGCTGGCTACCATCGGCATCAACTCCATGAGCCGCAAAAGCCAGTTTATCATCAACAATATCAGCTATGTCCCGGTGGTCAACCCGGAGATCATCACCGGCGTATCCCTGATGCTGCTGTTTGTCTTTGCCCAGAAGCTGGGTCTGGGGGGCGAAGGAGGGCTGTTCGGCTGGATTACCCTGCTGATTGCCCATATCACCTTCAACGTACCCTATGTGATTTTCAACGTAGGTCCCAAGCTGCGCCAGCTGGATCCCAGCATTTATAACGCTGCGCTGGATTTGGGCTGCACCCCCAAACAGGCATTTTTCAAGGTGATTATGCCCCAGCTCACCCCTGCCATTCTGTCGGCGTTTCTCATCTGCCTGACCTACTCCATTGACGACTTTATGATCTCCTACTTCAACTCCGGCACCATGCAGACTCTCCCCATCGCCATCTATGCCATGACGAGAAAGAAGGTCAGCCCGGAGATCAACGCCCTTTCCGCCATTATGTTTGTGGTCATTCTGGCCATTATCCTCATCTCCAACCATATGGACAGCCTGCAATATAAGCGCACCCAGTCCGCTGTCCGCACTGCCATGACGGAGGAGGGGAACAAAGCATGAGACGTTTGATTGCCATTGTACTGACCCTTGCCGCCCTGACCGCCCTCTGTGTCCCTGCCTTTGCGGAGGAGATTGAAGTAACGGACAGCATTACCGTCTCCGGGGATTACGACTGGGACCGTCTGGCGGACCAGAAAATCACCCTGAACGTGTACAACTGGGGACAGTATATCTCCGGCGGGGACAGTGACAGCGAGGACGTTCTGGGTCCCTTTGAGAAGCTCACCGGCATTCGGGTGAACTACACCACCTTTGACTCCAACGAGAGTCTGTACGCCAAGCTGAAATCCGGCGGCGCTTCCTATGATGTCATTATCCCCTCTGAGTATATGGTGGGCAAGATGATCGGGGAAGGTATGCTGTCTCCCCTGAACTTTGACAACATCCCCAACTTCTCCCGTATCGGGGAGGAGTACAAGGGCTGGGACTTTGACCCGGACAACACCTACTCTGTCCCCTACACCTGGGGCACCACGGTGCTGATCTACAACACCAAAATGGTGGAGGAGCCCCCCACCAAGTGGGCGGATATGTGGGATGTGCGCTACGCCAACAATATCCTCATGTTCAACAACTCCCGGGACGCCTATGCCATTGCCGCCAAAAAGATCGGCCTGAGCATGAACCCCGCCTCTGTGAAAGAGGTCAGTCAGGTGATGGAGGAGCTGAAGGCGCAGAAGGAGATGGTGCAGGCCTACGTCATGGACGAAATCTTCGACAAGATGGAGGGGGGCGAGGCTGCCATGGCTCCCTACTATGCCGGAGACGCCCTGACCATGATGGACGAGCAGCCCGACCTTGCCTGTGTCCACCCGGAGGAAGGGGTCAACTTCTTCGTAGACAGTATGTGCATCCCCGCCGGAGCCAAAAACAAGGAGGCTGCGGAAATCTTCATCAACTATATGTGCGAGCCTGCGGTGGCCCTGCTGAACATCGACTATATCGGCTACTCCACCCCCATCCCGGAGGTGTGGGAGATGCTGGATGACGATTTGAAGTACAGCGAGATCGCCTATCCCGGTGAGGACGTGATGGAAAAGGCGGAGGTGTTCACCACCCTGCCCGACGAGATCAACGCCGCCCTGGACAGCCAGTGGAGCGAGATGAAGAGCTACGATGCTGAGGGCAGCGGATGGATGGTCATTGTGGTGCTGCTGCTGGCGCTGGCGCTGAGCGTGTTCAACATCTGGCGCAAGGTGCGTAAAAAGTGGCGTGACAACTACTGATAGTTCAAATTTCCGCAGCAAAGGGGCTGTCTCCCATATGGAGACAGCCCCTTTTGGGGTTTTGTGCCGAAACACAGAGGATCAGTTGATGGCCGGTACTGCCTCCGCCAGCATCCGGTTGTACTTCTGGCTCCGGTTGGTGAGATCCAGCACGGTGACGAAGGTGTCCACCAGGTCTACCATCCACGCCTCCCGGCACCGGGGCAGGTGCCGTCCTGCCGGCCACATATGGGAGAGGATGATATTCCGCTCTTTTTTGGTCAGTCCTCCGGTGAGTGCCTCCGCATTGGCGCAGGCAGTCTCCGGGTGGTGGATACAGAGATGCACCGTCCCGTCACACTCCGTCCAGAACAGGTCGTGGAGCAGACCAGCCCGGGCGGCCGCCTTGTCGTCCCACCCCCACCGCCTTGCCAGCGCAAAGGACAGGAAGGACACCAGCAGCACATGGTCATACCGGTTAATCTGCTTGTGGTGGTCAAACTCCCGCAGCCGCTGCATCTGCTCGGTGGCGCAGAGCCCTTTGATGTATTCGTTGAACCGGGACTCGTTCTCCTGAGAGAACAGCTTCTTCCGCTTCCATGAAATCATATCTGGTTACCTCCATAGTGAGCCATTGCTTACTCAACGGAAATGATTCTATCACATTCTCTCCCCTTTGTCACTACAAATGATCTGGAAGTTTTATGAAGATTTGCGAAACAACGCCCGCCTGCGTAAAACAGGCGGGCGTTGTTTCATTTGAATGGGATTATAAATCCTTTGCGTAGTAGTTGATGAGGCAGCCGGAGAGGACGATGTCCCGTTCCTCTCTGGTCATGCCGGGCAGGCGGAGTTTGATCTCCCGGCTTCCGCCCTTTTGGAGCAGGGTGGCTGCAATCTCATCCCCGTCTCCCTCCAGCAGCGTCTTGATGCCGGGGATGTACAGCCTGTCGCCGCTCTGGATGTCCAGCGTTGCCAGCTCATCCACAATGAAGGGGAGCATCCCCCAGTTGACCACGTTGGAGCGGTAGCGCTTGGTGGCGTACTCCTGAGCCAGATTGGCCACGCCCCCCAGCACCCGCTGGCAGGAGGCAGCCTGCTCCCGGGCAGAGCCGTCGCCGGGACGCAGCGCCATGACCACAGAGCCCAGTCCGGTGCGGGAGGCATCATAGCCCTCCAGCTCTGCCACAGGCACTCCCGCCTGACGCCGGGCTTCCAGTGCCTTCACCGCTTTTGCCCGGCCCACATAGGCGGGATCCTTCCGGGACAGGGTGAATTCTGCCAATCCCAGCGGGTTGGAGCGGTAGGAGGAGGTGTCCCCGGAGGGAATCAGCTCGTCGGTGGTGGTGACGGGGTCATAGATGGCGCTGCAAACGGTGAGCAGCAGGTTGTCCGGCATGGCAATCTGAGCGGGCCAGTCGGTGATGTTGGGACCAAAGACCAGCTCTGTCTCCGGCTGGGGATTGCCTACCCCATAGTAAACCCGGCTCTTGTAGGCGGAGTCGTCATAGCTGTACGCCTCGCCGGGACGGTCGGCGGGGATGTCCTCCAGCTCCAGAGCGGAGGTGAGCACGCCGCCGTTTCTCGCCGTGGCGGCGATGGAGCGGGCATCCATGAGGGCCACATAGGAGAGCTGACCGTTGCCCGGCTTGGAGCCCTCACGGTTGGGGAAGTTCCGGGTGGAGTGACGGATGGAAATGCTGCCGTTGGAGGGCACGTCTCCTGCGCCGAAGCAGGGGCCGCAGAAGCAGGAGCGCACCGAAGCGCCCGCCGCCATAAAGTCGGTGAGCACGCCCTGACGGGTCAGCTCCTGCATTACCGGCATGGAGCCGGGGTAGACGCTGAGCCAGAAATTCTCCTGACCGATGGAACTGCCCTTGAGAATCTCCGCCGCCCGGAGCAGGTTCTGGTAGGTGCCGCCGGAGCATCCGGCGATCACTGCCTGATCCACATGGAACCGCCCGTCCCGCACCTTGTTCAGCAGGGAGGGCACCTTGTCCAGCTTGAACTGCGCCTTTGCCCGCTCCTCGGTCTGTGCCAGAATGTCAGTCATATTCGCCTTAAACTCGGCGATGGTATAGGCGTTGGAGGGGTGGAAGGGCAGGGCGATCATCGGCTCCACCTTGTCCAGCTGGATGCAGATTACATCGTCATAGAAAGCGCCCTCAGCAGGAGCCAGCGGGGCGTAGTCCTTCTCCCGCCCCAGCACCTTCATAAAAGCGTGGGTGGTCTCGTCGGTGGCCCACACAGAGGACAGGCAGGCGGTCTCGGTGGTCATCACGTCGATGCCGCAGCGGTAGTCCATGGACAGGTTGGCCACGCCGGGGCCGAAAAATTCCAGCACGGCGTTTTTCACATACCCCTTGGGGAAGGTGGCCCCCACCAGCGCCAGCGCCACATCCTGAGGGCCTACACCGGGGCGGGGTGCGCCGGTGAGATAGACGGCGATCACCTTGGGATAGGAGATGTCATAGGTTTTATTCAAAAGCTGCTTTACCAGCTCCGGACCGCCCTCACCGATGGCCATGGTGCCAAAAGCGCCGTAGCGGGTGTGGGAGTCGGAGCCCAGAATCATCTTACCGCCCCCGGCATACCGCTCCCGCATATAGGAGTGAATCACCGCCTGATGGGCGGGGACAAACTCGCCGCCGTACTTTTTGGCAGCAGTCAGACCGAAGACGTGATCATCCTCGTTGATGGTGCCGCCTACGGCGCACAGGGAGTTATGGCAGTTGGTGAGCACATAGGGCAGGGGAAACTCCTTCAGCCCGGAAGCCCGGGCAGTCTGGATAATGCCCACATAGGTGATGTCATGGGAAGCCATGGCGTCAAAGCGGATTTTCAGCTCCTCCATATTGTCAGAGGTGTTGTGGGCTTTGAGAATGCCATAGGAAATGGTCTTTTGCTTCCCTGCGGCGGGGTCAAACTGCCCCCCTGCCTGCGGGGCGGGGAGAAAACGGCCACCGGCATAGAAAGCGGCGGAATGAAGCATTTGAAGCATGGTGATACCTCCATGATAAAAATGAAAGAAAAGGTTCCAGTTTATTCAGCATGATACCACAGCAAAGGGGGAAAAGCAAGAAAAAACCGGGTTTCCCCGGTTATTTTCCTGAGAGTACAAATTTTGCCGTGAACGGATCAATCACAATCCCTGCAAAACGGGGGTCCTGTTTCGCCGCATCGTAGAACTGAGGGAAGGGCAGGTGGAGAAAGGTAAACCGCTCTCCGTACCTGTCCGGAATCTGATCGGTGTCAGAGAACACCGGGAAGAGCACCTTTCCCTCTCCGGCGGGGATGCTGTCCGGTTTCAGCCCCATGAGATTGCCCTGCATGGGGACCACATTCTTATCTGCGGCGGCGGGGATGTATACCTGAGACTGGGACAGGGTCTCCATGACGGTTTGCCCCATCTCCTGCGCCGGGGCGGCGGCGTATTTCGCCAGCAAAGCGGTCAATTCCTGCATAAAAACTCCTTTCTGCTGCAAAGCTTGCAGACAAAGTCGGTCGGACTTTGTCTGCGATGTTAAAAAAGGGCTGTTTCCAGCCCTTTTTTCTTACTCCCGTCTCAATGCCTCGATGGGGTTTAGGTTGGCTGCCTTGACCGCAGGCATCAGCCCAAATACAATACCGATCAGCATGGAGAACACCACAGCCAGCGCTGTGGCAGGTACGCTGATGGCGGTAGGCGAGCCGGATACACGGCTGACGATCTGTGCCAGACCGATGCCGGTGAGCACGCCGATGATGCCGCCCAGACTGGTCAGCACTGCCGCCTCGGTCAAAAACTGCCACAGAATCCGGCTGCGCCGGGCGCCGATGGCCTTTTTCAGACCGATTTCTCTGGTTCGCTCGGTCACCGTGACCAGCATAATGTTCATCACGCCGATACCGCCCACCAGCAGGGAGATGGAGGCGATCCACACCAGCTGCTGATTGGTGGCGTTGGCAAGCTGTTGAAGGTTTCGGGCACGCTCCAACACGTCGTTGCTCTTATAGGCGATGTTGGAATCCTGCTTCACCGTCAGATTGGCGTTGATGATCTCCGCAGCGTCCTTGCCTACCACCGTCATGTCGTCGGTAGTAGCCGCCTGAATATCCACGATCTGGGGCTCGTCAAACTGTGCCACCAGCGGCCACTGGGCGCTGGGAATATACACCGCACCACTGTCGTTGCCCACATAGGTGTAGTAGTCCTCCAGCGTCTCCACCTTGGGTTCGTAGGTGCTGGAAAGTGCTACTACGCCGATGATGGTGAACGGCTCCTGCTTGATCTCGATGACCTTCCCCAATGGATTCTGACCGGGGAAGATACTGCCGGCCGCCGACTGATCCAGAATAGCCACCTTTTTGTAGCTGTCATAGTCCTGCTGAGAGAAGCCCCGGCCCAGATAGACGTTGTATCCGTTGACTCCGAAGTAGTGGCTGTCAATGCCCCGCAGGGTGCCGGAAAAGCCGGTGTTGCCGCAGTAGATCAGACCGTCCACATAGGTGCGCTGGGTGTACAGGCTGGCATCCACCGCACCATCCACCTGAGCCAGCCGGGTACGGGTGTCCTCACTGATGACGGGAACGCCGTCCGGCTTTGCGGTATACTGCATCTCAAAGGGAGAGTCTCCCTGGGATAACTGCACCGTCACCACGTTGTTGCCGGCTCCGATGAGCTGCTGCTTGATCTGCTCATTGGTGCCCTTAATGGTGGAGACAATGGCGATAATAGAGGCAATGCCGATGATAATGCCCAGCATGGTGAGCAGGCTTCTCAGCTTATGGTTCCAAATGCCCTGAATGGAGAGTCCAATATTTTCAATCATATTTTCCGCCCTCCTCAGTATCCATAAAGCTGGTCAGCAGACGCCTCGACGGTGGGGGCGCCCTCCACGGTGTTTTTGCCGTAGGGGAAAGCCAGCTTGGCATCCGGGGTGATACCCCCCAGCACCTGCACATAGCTGCCCCACAGGCTTCTCCCGGTGGAGATATACTGCTTGGTCAAAACGCCGTCCTGATCCATCAACACATAGCTGCGTCCGTTTTCCGTGCGGATGAACATACTCTCCAGATAGAAGCCCTGCTGGGCTCCCGCTGCGCCGTACTGTACGCCCACATAGTCCCCTTCCTTCAGACCTGCGTCCTCGGACACCATAACGGTGAAGGGATAATAGGAGACATTGCTGTTGCCTGCGCCCCAGTTGCTGCTGGAACTGGGATAGTCAGAGATTTCGGTGATTTTGCCCTCATATTGACCGTCAGTGGACCAGGAGGTGACGGTGACCGTCTGTCCCAGCTCCACCGTGTCCCGTTCCAGCTCGGACAGGGTGCAGGTGATATAGTATCCGCCGCCGGCGGTAATGCTGAGCAGAGCGCTGCTGGTCTCTTTTGCCTCGTCTTCCGTGTGCAGCTCCTTCACCTTGCCGTCCATTTCTGCATAGATGGCGCTGTTGTGCAGCTCCTTTTCCGCCTTCTCGTATTCCAGCTTGGACTGGCGCAGAGACAGGTCTGCATCCCGCACCTTGGCTTCTGCGTCGGCACGCATCTCCTTCAGCTCTTCGGCGGTATACTTAATGCCGTCTACGACCTCTTCGTCGGGAATTTCCTCCACAGGCTCCTCCGGAGGGAGCTTAGGCAGGGGAGTGGTATCCTTCCACAGAAACAGAGGTGGATTGCTGCTGTCCTCCGCAGAGGGAACGTTGATGGAGATGACCTGCATCTGATAACCTGCGGCGGAGGAATTTTGCAACTGGATCAACAGCTCTGCTTCCACCGTGGTGGTGGATGGGCTGGAGCTGCCGCCCCCGGAGACAGGAGTGCCGGATTCAGGAGTGCCGGACTCAGGGGTATCTGATCCGGGAGTGTCCGTGCCCGGTTCGTCCGTACCGGGGGTGTCCGTACCGGGATTGTCCGTACCGGGATTGTCTGTGCCGGGGTTATCCGTCCCCGGATTGTCATCCTCAGGCTTGCTCAGAGCGGGAATGGTTGTTTTCTCTCCCTCATAGCCGCAAATGCCGCATACATCGTGGGAGGATCCCTCTTGCTCTATGCCGGGCATCTGATCTACTACGGTGAGCAGCGTGTGCTCTGCCTTGTCGTATTCCTCGCCGCACCGGGCGCAGATCCGCCAGTGGCTCTCCTCGTCGGTGTGCCATTCCTCCTGATCCGGCACATGGATATGCTCCGGAAGCTCGCCCTCGCCCACCAGCAACAGCTTGACATAGCAGTCCTTGCTGCCCTGCATGGCCTGATAGAAGAAAGCGTCGTCAAAGGAATAGCTGCTTTTCCAGAGGTACACATAGGGGTCTTTCCGAGTACCCTTGCCGCCCAGCAGGGGCAGGGTGCCGTCAGCCACGAAAGGGGGTTCCGGCTCCGGCTTGACACCGGGAATCACCGTTCGGGTGACGCTGCCGGGGATATACTCGTCTGCCCGGTAGCTTTTGACCGTGGCGAGCTCTTTCTGTGCGTTGGTGAGCTCCAACTCCGCCTGACGCATTTTGACCTCTTTCATCTGTACGTCCAGCTCGGTGAGGGTGGTATCATAGTTGAGCAGCACATCCCCGGCTTTCACCGCCTGCCCCTCCTTGACCTCCACATTTCTTACTCGCATGGTATCAGACAGATAGACCTGTTGAATGCCTTCCAGTCCTACCATACCGTCGGTCTGGCTGCTGTCGCCCCAGTACTCGGTCATGGCGAACTGATCCCGGATGGTGTAGACATTCACCGGTTTTTTGCTGCGGTTGGCATAAGCGGCAGCGCCGCCTGCTCCCAGAGCAGCCAGCAGCGCCAGCGCAATCACCGCCTTGATGATGCCTTTGCCTTTCTTCTGTTTCATCGGCTACCTCCCGTCTGAATACGGCCATCCCGAATGAGATAGGTCTTCTGGGCGCAGGCTGCAACCTCGGAGGAGTGGGTAATCATAATGATGGTGACCCCTTCCTGGTTCAGGTGGTGAAACAGCTCCATCACCTGCTCGCCGGACTGGGTATCCAGTGCGCCGGTAGGCTCGTCTGCCAGCAGCAGGCTGGGATTGCCCACCATTGCCCGGGCGATGGCAACCCGCTGGCACTGTCCGCCGGAGAGCTGATTGGGCTTGTGATCCAGCCGGTCTCCCAGCCCCACCCGCTCCAGCATTTCCTTCGCCCGTTGCAGACGTTCTTTTTTCTTCACGCCCCGGTAGGTCAGGGGAAGCGCCACGTTTTCCAGTGCGGTCATGCCAGGCAGCAGGTCAGCCGCCTGAAATACGAAACCGATTTCCCGGTTGCGCAGGTCCGCAAGGCGGTCGTCGCTGAGACCGTCCAAATCCTCCCCCCGGAGAATCCGCTTGCCCGACGTGGGCACGTCCAGACAGCCGATGAGATTCATCAGCGTCGTCTTGCCCGAACCGGAAGGACCCATAATGGCCACATATTCCCCTTCCTCTACGCTCAGGTCAATGTGGTGCAGCACCGGCACCTTCATTTTTCCTCTGGCGTAGTCTTTGCAAATATCACGCAGTTCCAATACCATGGCTTAGCCCTCCGTGCCTGCCTCAGCGCCGTTTACAGCTTCGCCTTCCACAAAAGCGCCCTCAGGCACTTCGCCTTCCTCAAAGCCGCCCTCGGCAAACACCCCCTCCGGCACTTCCCCTGCCTCAAAAGCGCCCTCGGGCACTTCGCCCTCGGGGAAGGCTCCGCCCTCGCCCTCACCCTCGGTGTACTCGCCGCTGTCGCCGCCGAAGGAGGACTCGTCGTAGCGTACCACAGGCATTCCTTCCTTCATGGTCTCGTCAGGGTAGGCGATGTAGTCCTGAAGAGTGAGACCGTCGGCGATGACATACTCGTCAGACGCTTCCCGGTACTCGCCCAGCGTCACGCTGCGCTTTTCCAGCTTATCCTTGCTGCCGGCTGCCCAGACAGAGGCGTTGTCGCCGTCCAGCATGAGATAACCGGAGGGCAGGACGATTTCGTCCCCGCCTTCATCGGCTGCACCGGGCTTGAGATAGACGTGCTGCCCGATGAGCAGCCCGTCGGAGTTATCCAGCTCCACATAAAAGCTGTATTTGCTGCTGCTCTCTCCGCCGGAGCCGTCATAATAGTTGCCGTTCTCGCTCTGCTGGGTTTCCGCTGCGCTGGTGTTCACGCTGCTCACCGTGCCGTGCCAGCTCTGGGTGGGGTCTGTGCGGGAATAGGCGGTGATCTCCACCCCCTCGTTGATGCTGCGGATGCTCTCCTCGCTGGCAGAGCCACGCACCCGGTAGGTACCGGTCTCCATGATAGTGATGTAAGCGTCGGAGCCGCTGTCGCCGCCGTTGCCGTATCCGTCCATGCCGCTGTTGTCATTGTCGTCCTTCTGGATGCTCTGCACCACGCCGCTGACGGGGGAGACTACCTCTGTCTCACCGGCGCTGTCCTTCATCTTTTGCAGCTCTGCTTCCTTCTGCTTCAGGTTGTACTCCGCCTCCGCCTTACTCAGCTCGGTCTCCTGAATCTGAAGGGTGTAGGACAGCTTGTCAGAGGAGGGAGCGTCCTTCTTCTCCTTCTCCAGAGACTTGATCTGGGTCTCGTAGTTGGTAATGGAGTTGCGAATCTGCTCCACCTCCAGCTCGGCGGAGGAGACGGTCAGCTCCAGCGCATCGGTGTCGTAGGAGAACAGTTTATCCCCCTCCTTTACCTGATCGCCTACGGAGACATAGCACTCCTTTACCGTCTTGTTGCCGTCCTTCTGGATTTTCTCTGTGGAGCGGGCTTCAATCACGCCGTTATACTGGTTGTTTCCAGACAGCTCCACGCCCATGAGCATGGCAACAGACTGCACCGCAGCCTCGCCGCCGCTCTCAGCGGCGCTGTTGCAGGCGGTCAGCCCGGCGCACAGCGCCAGTGCCAGAAGTCCCGCAAGGATTCGTTTCAATTTCATCGCCCTTGTCATCCTTTCACGCCCGGTTCGACCGGGCAGGTTGATTTTACCCCTGCATTATAGCATAATCGCACCGTTTGCATAGCAGCCCGGTGGGAATTTAAAAAAGAAATAAAAGTTCCTGCAAAAAATGCCAAATACCAGTGTTTTTTGCCAACAGGGAACAAAACTGCGCTGCCCGGCGGGCAGCGCAGTCAGCAGTTTATTTTTTGTGCGCTTCCATTGCCGCAATCAGGGCGGGCACCACCTCAAAGGCGTCGCCCACAATGCCGTAATCCGCCACTGAGAAGATGGGGGCGTCCGGATCCTTGTTGATGGCGATAATGGTGTCCGAGCCGCTCATGCCTGCCAGATGTTGAATGGCACCGGAGATGCCCACGGCCACATAGATTTTGGGAGCCACCGTCTTTCCGGTCTGACCCACCTGGTGGGCGTGGGGAATCCAGCCGGCATCCACAGCGGCACGGCTTGCGCCTACCACACCGCCCATGGCCTTGGCCAGGTCCCGAACAAGGGCGAAGTTTTCCGCGCTTTTCAGGCCGCGTCCGCCGGAGACGATCACCTCTGCCCCTTCCAGATCCACCGCTTCCGCGACTTCCCGCACCCGCTCCAGCAGATGCACCCGCACCTGAGCGGCGGGGATGTTCACCATCTCGGTGATGATCTCGCCGGTGCGTCCCTCATCCAGCACTGGCTTTTTGAACACGCCGGGGCGGACGGTGGACATCTGGGGCTTGGTGTTGGGGCAGGAGATGGTAGCCATCAGGTTGCCCCCAAAGGCGGGACGGGTGGAGGCCAGCAGGCCGTTCTCGTCAATGTCCAGCCCGGTGCAGTCGGCGGTAAGCCCGGTTTTCAGGGCGCAGGCCACCCGGGGGCCTACGTCTCTGCCGTTGTTGGTGGCGCCGTAGAGAACAATGGCGGGACGGTACTTTTCAATGAGCTGCACCATGGCGCAGGTATGGATATCCGAATTGTAGGTGGCAAAGTCCTCACTGTCTACGGTGATGACCTGGTCAGCGCCGCAGGCGATGGCGGTTTTGGCGGCTTCGGCAATGCCCTTGCCCAGCACCACGGCCACCAGCTTTTCGCCCAGCTTGTCCGCCATCCTCCGTCCGGGATTCAGCAGCTCAAAGCCTACGTTCTTTGCCCTGCCCTCGTCTGTCTCAATATAGACCCAGAGATTTTTGCTCTCCATCAGGGGCACCTCCTCACATCAGCTTGGCGTCGAACAGCAGCCCGGCCAGCTTTTCCGCCGCCGCCTTGCCGTCCAGCCCTTCAATCTTCATGCCGTTCTTCTCGTGGGTGGGGGTGTAGGTCTTGACCACCTTGGTGGGCGACCCGGCCAGTCCCCGCTGCTCCTCCGGCACCACCACGTCAGCGCTGGTCAACTCCACGATTTCGGCGGTCTTGGCAAACCGCTGGGTCTTGAAGCTGGGGTAGCGCAGGTCATAGGGGGTCTTGTTCACGGTGATGACGCAGGGGGCGCTGACACCGTAAAAGTCAAAGCCCTCGTCGCTCTCCCGCTTGCACTTGAAGCTGCCATCCTCCTGACGCTCCACGCCCACAGCGTAGGACACCAGCGCCCGGTTCAGATGCTGGGAAATCTCCGGACCCACCTGACCGGTATCTCCGTCAATGGCCTGCTTGCCGCAGAGAATGATGTCAAAGGCACGCTCGTTCCGCTTTTCCAGCGCCTCAATGGCGGTGGAGATAATCTTGGAGGTGGCCAGCGTGTCCGACCCGCCGAACACCCGGTCGGTAATCAGATAGGCCTCGTCCGCACCGGCGGCGATGCACTCCCGCAGGGCGTCCTTTGCCTTGGGAATACCCATGGACAGCACGGTGACCTTGCCGCCCCACTTGTCCTTCAGCCGCAGGGCGGTTTCCAGCGCATAGGTATCGAAGGTGTTGACGATGGCGGGCACGCCCTCCCGGATCAGGGTGTGCTTCACCGGGTCAATTATAATCTGGGTGGTGTCCGGCACCTGCTTGACGCAAACCAGCAGGTTCAGCTCCTTGCCGGTGACCTTTGCCGTAGGCGCGGCAGCCGGGGCGGGAGCGGCGTTTTTGGGCTTTTCCGGGGCAGCCGGGGCGGAGGCGGTCTTTTTCACCGCCTTGGGGTCGTCGGTATACTTCTTCTTCAACTGTCCCGCAATGACGGAGCGCTGAATCTGGTTGGTGCCCTCATAGATTTGCAGAATCTTGGCGTCCCGCATCAGCTTCTCCATGGGGTATTCCTTCATGTAGCCGTAGCCGCCCATGACCTGCACCCCGTCCACGGCGCACTTCATGCCGGTATCCGTGCCGATGGTCTTGGCAATGGCGGCCTCCATGGTGAAGGGCAGCCCCGCATCCATCAGCTCGGCGGCGTGGAGGTACATCTGACGGGCAGCCTGCACCTGAATCTCCATATCCGCCAGCATCAGCTCCACCGCCTGGAAGTTGGCAACCGCCTGACCGAACTGCTTGCGCTGCTTGGCGTACTTGGTGGCTTCCTCCACTACACGCTGTCCGATGCCTACGCCAAAGGCACCCACACCGGCACGGGAGTGATCCAGCGTCTCCATGATATACTTAAATCCGCGGTTGCGTTTGCCCAGCAGATGATCCTTGGGGATGCGCACATTGTCGAAGATGACCTCGCTGGTGCAGCTCAGGCGCATACCCATCTTGTCCTCTTCCTTGCCGATGGACACGCCGGGACGGTCCCGCTCCACAATAAAGGCGGAAAGACCCATAATACCCGCCGTTTTGCGGGTGGAGGCAAGGACAGTGTAAATGCCCGCAATGGGGCCGTTGGAGATAAAGCACTTGGTGCCGTTGATGACGTACTCATCCCCGTCCTCCACGGCGGTGGTCTGAACGCCGCCGGCGTCGGAACCGGCACCCGGTTCGGTGAGGCAGAATGCGGCATACTTCCGCTCCCGCATGGTGTCAAACCACAGCTTTTTCTGTGCGTCCGTTCCGGCAATCAGCACCGGATAGGAGGCCAGCGCATTGGCAATCAGGGTGGTGCCGATGCCGATATCGCCCCGGGCGATTTCCTCGGCAATGGCAAACACCTCCACGTTGCTCAGCCCCGGTCCGCCGAACTGGGCGGGGACGCACAGCTCGTTGAGCCCCATGGCGCAGGCCTTGTCCAGCAGCTCCTCCGGGAACTGGTCGTTTTTCTCATAATCTCCCACCGTGGGGATGATCTCTCTATCCACAAACTCCCGCACCATGGCGAGCAGTTCTCTGGTTTCTTCCTTGAAGATCATGGGATCTGTCTCCTTTACTTTAGGAACCGCTGAACAAATCAGGCTACGGCATCCGAGAGATTGATTCAGCGCTTCCTTTAGAATCAGAGTTATTATACCATGCCCGTTCCGTTTCAGCAATGGCTTTTCCCCGGATAGGGACGGGATTATTTTCCCAACCCTGTCAGCGTAAAAACGAAACCGCCAATTTTCTCCAAAAACCCCTCTCAAAAATTGTGCAACAGGGAAATTAGCGTTTTTTCTCAAAAAATCCGGCACAAAATATTGGACTTTCCTCTGGCGTTTGCTATAATGGGGGCAGAAACTGCGGGGCGCACAGCTCCGCTTCATACGCATACCAAGGTCACAACTGACGAAAGAGGAGCGTTTCGATTATGATTTCACACGGCAAGGACATCAAGATCTTCGCAGGCAGTTCCAACCAAAAGCTGGCACGGGAGATTTGCAGCAATCTGGGCGTGCAGCTGGGCAACTCCGAGTGCGGCCGCTTTTCCGACGGCGAGAGCTTTGTCTCCTTCTATGAGTCCGTCCGGGGCAGCGACGTGTTTCTGATCCAGTCCACCTGTGCCAACGGCGTGCGGGGCGAGCTGGACTACCGCAGCGTCAACGACAACCTGATGGAGCTTTGCATTATGGTGGACGCCTGCAAGCGTGCCAGCGCAGGACGTATCACCGCCGTCATCCCCTACTATGGCTACGCCCGGCAGGATCGCAAGACCAAGCCCCGTGACCCCATCTCCGCCAAGCTCACCGCCAATATGCTGGTCAGCGCCGGTGTGGATCATGTGCTGACCATGGACATCCACTGCACCCAGATTCAGGGCTTCTTTGACATTCCCATGGACAATATGCCCGGCTCCCCTCTGTTCGTGAAGTATTTCAAGGAGCAGTTCGCCGGACGGGAGGAGGACACGGTGGTGGTCTCTCCTGACGTGGGCTCTGTCTCCCGTGCCCGTGCCTTTGCCCAGAAGATGAACCTGCCTCTGGCCATTGTGGACAAGCGCCGCCAGAAGGCCAACCACTCCGAGGTGAAGAACATCATCGGCGATGTGCGGGACAAGAACGTCATCCTGCTGGACGACATGGTGGATACCGCCGGTTCCCTGTGCGGCGCCGCCCGTGCGCTGGTGGAGGCCGGTGGTGCCAAGAGCGTCCACGCCTGCGCCACTCACGGCGTGCTCTCCGGCCCGGCGCTGGACCGCATTGAGAACTCCGTGCTGGAGGAGCTGGTATTTTTGGATACCATTCCCATGCCCGAGGCGGGCAAAAACAGCAAGAAGCTGAAGTATCTCCCGGTGGCGGGCATGTTTGCCGATGCCATTGGCCGCATCTACAACGAGATTTCCATCTCTCCCATCTTCAGCTAAGGCGAATCACCGTAAATCAAGTCGAATATGCACATTTCAGGGGGTACCGGCTTCGGTACTCCCCTTTGGTGCGTGGCAGAAAGGGACAAAAAATCATGTTTTTCCAAAAAAAGCCCACCTCCGGGGTGGAGTGGATTATCTGCGCGCTGGGCAATCCGGGGCGGGAATACGACAACAGCCGGCACAACGTGGGCTTCACCGTGGCGGATGAGCTGAGCCGCATCCACCATATCGACGTGCGGCGTGTCCGCTTCAAAGCCCTCACCGGAACCGGGGAAATCGGCGGACACAAGGTGCTGCTGATGAAGCCCAACACCTATATGAACCTCTCCGGCACCGCCTTGCAGGAGGCGGCGGCCTTTTATAAGGTGTCCCCGGAACGGTGTCTGGTGATTTCGGATGACGTTTCCCTTGATCCGGGAAAACTTCGTCTGCGCCGCAACGGCTCCGCCGGGGGACACAACGGGCTGAAAAGCATCATCAATATGCTGGACAGCCAGAACTTCCCCCGGGTCAAGGTAGGGGTGGGCAAAAAGCCCCACCCGGACTACGATTTGGCGGATTGGGTGCTGGGAAAATTCCCGGCGCAGGAGCGCAAGACCATGGAGGAAGCCGCTGTCCGGGCGGCGGAGGCGGTGGAGTGCATCCTGAAAGACGGCATGGATGCCGCCATGAGCAAGTATAATTGAGTGAGAAATCCATCATGGTTCCATTCCCAAGGGTGTTTTTATGAAGCAATTGACAACCATACTCTCCCGCCTGCCGGAGATGGAGGAGGTCTGCGCCCAGCTGGACGCAGGCCGCTCTCCCATTGCCCTGTCCGGGCTGTCCCCCGTCCATCGGGCTCACGCAGCGGCGGCGCTGCAGCAAAAGCTGGATGCGCCCGTGGTGCTGCTGGTACCGGACGAGAACGAGGGCAAGCGCCTCGCCGGGGATCTGACCGCCTTTACCGGGGAGACCCCTCTGCTGCTGGCAGGGCGGGAGTTTACCTTTCACGATGCCACCACCTCCCATCAGTGGGAGCATCGGCGCATTAAGGTCTTTCACGCCCTGCGCCGGGGGGAGTGGCGTTTTCTCATCGCCACCGTAGAGGGACTGATGCAGCGCACCATGCCCCCGGCGTTGATGGAGTCCAGCGCCTTTACTCTGTCCCCCGGGGCGGAGATGGATTTGCAGCAGCTCCCTGCCCGGCTCACAGCGGCGGGATATGTCCGCTGCGAACAGGTGGAGGGACCGGGACAGTTTGCCCTTCGAGGGGGTATTTTGGACGTATACCCCCCCAATCTGGACGCTCCCGTCCGTGCGGAGTTCTGGGGGGACGAGGTGGATGCCCTTGGCTCCTTTGACCCCGCCACCCAGCGGCGCACCGGAAATGTGAAGTCGGCGGAGGTGCTGCCTGCCGCCGAGGTGCTGCCCACCCTTGCCCCCGGCGGGACACTGGGACTGGTGGAGCAGGTAGAGCGAGCCATCCATAGCCTGCAAAAATCCAAAGGCGAGCAGTCTAAAACGCTGCTGGAAACCCTGCGGCACGACAGCGAGCTGCTCTCTCAGCTTCACTCCTTTGCCGCCGCTGACCGGTATCTGGATCTGATCTATCCGGAGTTTGCCTGCGGCATGGACTATCTGCCGGAATTTGCCCTGATCTTGTGGGCGGAGTGCGGCAAATGCCTCAGCGCCGGGGAGCACTATCTCTGGCGGCTCACCGAGGATACGGATGCCCTCACCGGGGCGGGGGTGCTGCGCCCCGGCGTGTTGAAGCTGGCCTCCGACTGGAAGCCCTTCGCCCGGCACCTCACCCGGAACTATCCCGCCATCTATCTGGATACCTTTGTCACCGCCCAGTGTCCCGTGGATCCGGTGGCACGGTTCAGCCTGCCCTGCAAGCAGCTTCCCTCCTTCGGTGCCAGTCTGGAAACCGCCCTGTCTGACCTGCAGCACTACCGCCGGGACGGTATGGCTGCGGTGGTGCTCTGTGCCACCCAGGGGCGGATCAAGGCGCTTCGCACCATGCTGGAGGAAAACGGATTCCCGGTGACGCTGGATCTGGATTTGCAGCAGCTCCCCCAGCCGGGAGAGACCTTCCTTGCCATAGGCGGGCTGTCCGCCGGCATGGAGTATCCCGGCTTTGCGGTGCTCACCGAGGGAGCGGCGCAGGTGCGCCGTCAGGAACGGAAGGGCAAGGACGCCAAGGCCACCAACCGCCAGAAGCTGGAGAGCTTCACCGACCTCTCCGTAGGCGATTTGGTGGTACACGAGACCCACGGCATCGGACGCTTTGTGGAGCTGGTGACCATGCGGGTGGACGGTGCGGACAAGGACTATATCAAGCTGGCCTATTCCGGGTCGGATACCCTCTATGTCCCTGCCACTCAGTTGGATATGGTGAGCAAGTACATCGGCGGCGGCGAGGACGCCAACCAGCGCACCAAGCTCTCCAAGCTGGGAGGCACTGAGTGGGCCAAGGCGAAAAGCAAGGCGAAAAAAGCCACAAAGGAGATGGCAAAGCAGCTCATTCAGCTCTACGCCCAGCGCCAGCGCCAGCCGGGCTACGCCTTTCACCCGGACGACCCGTGGCAGCAGGAATTTGAGGACAAGTTTGAGTATCAGGAGACGGAGGATCAGCTCCGCTGTGTCCGTGAGATCAAGGGGGACATGGAAAAGCCGGTGCCCATGGACCGCCTGCTCTGCGGCGACGTGGGCTACGGCAAAACCGAGGTAGCCCTCCGGGCGGTGATGAAGTGCGTCTTGGAGGGCAAGCAGGCGGCCATTCTCGCCCCCACCACCGTGCTGGCCAATCAGCACTACCAGACCGCTGTGCAGCGGTTTCAGGGCTTCCCGGTGAAAATTGCCGTGGTCAGCCGGTTCCAGACCCCTCAGCAGATGAAACGGATTCTGGCAGATTTGGAAAAGGGACTGGTGGACGTGCTCATCGGCACCCATCGGCTATTTTCCAAGGACATTGTGTTCCACGATCTGGGGCTGCTGGTGGTGGACGAGGAACAGCGCTTCGGCGTGGGACAGAAGGAACGGCTGAAGGAGCGGTTCCAGCAGGTGGACGTGCTCACCCTCTCCGCCACCCCCATTCCCCGGACCATGAATATGGCCCTGTCCGGGCTGCGGGATATGTCTACGCTGGAGGAGCCGCCGCTGGACCGGCAGCCGGTGCAGACCTATGTGATGGAACACAACTGGGGAATGCTGGCAGATGCCATGAACCGGGAAATCGGCCGGGGCGGGCAGGTGTACTACCTCCACAACCGGGTGGAGACCATCGCCGCCACCGCCCTTCGCATCAGCGACCTGTTAGGGGAGGACGTGACGGTGGACATCGCCCACGGCAAAATGACCGAGGAACAGCTTCACGCCGTTATGACCCGGGTGATTCAGGGAGAGGTGCAGGTGCTGGTCTGTACCACCATCATTGAGACAGGCATTGACATTCCCAACGTTAACACCCTGATTATCGAGGATGCGGACAAGATGGGACTTGCCCAGCTTCATCAGATTCGGGGACGGGTGGGGCGCTCCGCCCGCCGGGCGTTTGCCTATCTCACCTTCCGCCGGGGCAAGGAGCTGTCCGACATCGCCTCCAAGCGCCTCTCCGCCGTGCGGGAGTTTGCCGAGTTCGGGGCAGGCTTTAAAATCGCCATGCGGGATCTGGAGATCCGGGGTGCTGGCAACCTGCTGGGGGCGGAGCAGTCCGGATTTATGATGAGCGTGGGCTACGATATGTACCTGAAGCTGCTGGAGGAGGCGGTTTTGGAGGAATGGGGAGAGACCGCCCAGCGCACCGAGGAGGTCACCGCCGACCTCAGCATTTCTGCCAATATCCCCGAATACTATGTGTCTTCTTCGGAGCAGCGGATGGATCTCTATCGACGCATTGCCCGTATCCGCACCCAGGAGGACGCAGATGATATGACCGACGAGCTGATTGACCGCTATGGGGAGCCGCCCAAGCCGGTGAACAGCCTGATTGCCATTGCTCTGCTGCGCTCCAACGCCGCAGCCGCCGGGTTTACCGACATCAGCCAGAAGGGGTGCAACATACTCTTTACTATGAAGGAAGTAGACCTGCCCGGCGTGTCCCGGCTGTGCGGGGTGAATGTGTTCCGCTCCCGGCTGCTGTTCGCCCCCGGGGACAAGATCGTGCTTACCCTGCGGCTGCGCCCCGGAGAGAACCCGCTGCTCTGGTCGGAACGGCTGGTGGCAGAATATGGCAAGATTCGCAGCAGAGAGAAGGGATAATTCACACAATGATCATTGTGTTTTCTGTTCACCTCTGCTAAAATGGCTCTTATGCGGCGCAGCGGAGGCTGCTGCACCCAACTGAACACAGAAAGGACGTTATGCAATGAACAAGAGAATTCTGGCGCTTCTGCTGGCCTTTGCCATGCTGCTGTCGCTGGCGGCCTGCGGCGGCGCACAGCAGAGCGACGGGGATACCGCCGCTGACGAGACTGCCCAGACAGAGCAGGCCGAGGGCACTGCCGAAGCAGCAGAAACAGCAGAGAATACCGATGGAGCTGAGGAAGCGGCGGAGGAAGCTCCCGCCCTCACCGATGAGATGCGCAGCGATGTGGTGGCCTATGTCACCGACGGCGCCATCCATATGGACGACGTGGTGATGACGGTGGACGGTGTGGATATCACCGCCGGCGTGTTCTTCTATATGCTTTCCTTCCAGTATTATCAGGCCAGCAGCATGTACGCCAACTACGGTCTGACGCTGGATCTGACCCAGACCATGGAGGATGGGGAGACTACCATGGCGGACTATATGTGCTCTCTGGCCAAGGAGGACGTGCAGCGTCATGTGCTGCTGCTGAACAAGGGACAGGAGTTGAAGCTGAAGCTCACCCAGGAGCAGGAGCAGCAGCTTGCGGAGCTGTCTGACTATATCGACGACACCGCAGCCCTGTTCTATACCAGCAGCATCAAGGATATTGACTATGCCACCCGTGCCTCTATGTTTGCCACTCAGGTGAACGACTACTACTACGGTGAAAACGGTGTGGAAGCACCCACCGATGAAACACTTGCTGATTTCGCCGACCAGCACGGCTTCTACACCTGCCGCTATATCCTCCTGCGTACCGACGATCTGGAGGAAGGCGACACCGAGGGCAAGCAGGCGCAACAGAAGCAGGCACAGGAGCTGTATGACCAGATGAAGGACCTCTCTGGCGAGCCGCTGCTCACCAAGTTTGCGGAGCTTCAGGCGGAGTATAACGCCGACGGCAACACCGAGCCCTTCTCCTTTGATGAGGAAAGCTCTCTGGTAGAGGGTTTCCGGGAGAAGCTGGCCACCATGAAGACTGGCGAAATCGGCCTTACTGACGAGACCGGATACGGCTATTTCGTATTGCTCCGTCTGGAGCCGGATCTCACTCAGGTGCGCTCCAACTATCTCTCCGAGATGTACAACGCCAAGATGGAGGAGTGGCTCAGCCAGAGCAGCGCCACCACAGTCCCCGCGCTGGACGAGCTGGACATGATTTCTGTGCTGGGCAAAATTGACACCGTTCAGGCTGCCGTAGCCGGAGAGATGTCCGCACAGGAGCAGGCTGCTGCTGAGGAAGAAGCTGAGGTCATGGAGGAGGCAGAACCCGCAGAAGAGGCGGAAGAAGCCGACCAGACGGAGAATGAGCAGGCTGGGGTAGTGCAGCCCTGACTTCTCACCGTATCAAAACCCAAAAACCGCCTCCGGTCATTGACCGGAGGCGGTTCACAGCAAAAAGGGACTGTCCCAACGGACAGCCCCTGATTTTTTGTTCTCTTACAGCAGCCCCTGAACCAGAATGACCAGAATCAGAATGGGCAGCACGAATTGGAGGTAAGGCTTCAGCGCCGGGGACATTTTCAGTCCCTTGCCATCGTTGGCCTCGGCCAGATACTTGTCAAAGCCCCAGCCCCACCGGGTGACGCAGAACAACAGGTAAACCAGAGAACCGATGGGCAGCAGCAGGTTGGACACGATAAAGTCCTCGCTGTCCAGCACGTCCCGTGGACCGATGATGTGGAGATCGCTCCAGATGTTGTAGCCAAACACGCAGGGCAGGCTGGCCACCAGAATGAACACCAGATTGATGACCACTGCCTTGGCACGGCTCCAGCCGAAGTTGTCCATGCAGGAGGACAGCAGGTTCTCAAACACCGCCAACACGGTGGAGAAGCTGGCAAAGGTCATAAACAGGAAGAACAGGGTGCCCCACAGCCGACCGCCTGCCATGTTCACAAAGATTTTGGGCAGGGTCATAAAGATCAGGGCAGGGCCTGCGTCCGGCTGGACATTGTAGCTGAAGCAGGCAGGGAAGATAATCAGACCTGCCAGCACCGCCACGAAGGTGTCCAGCGCGCAGATACGCACCGACTCGCCGGTGAGGGTATGCTCCCGGCTCATGTAGCTGCCGAAGATTTCCATGGCACCTACGCCAAGGCTGAGGGTGAAGAAGGCCTGATTCATGGCTCCGGTAATCACCGAGCCAATGCCGCTCTCCATGGCACGTCCCCAGTTGGGCAGCAGGTAGAAGGCCACCCCCTCGCCAGCGCCGGGAAGGGTGAGGCTGTGAACCGCCAGCACCACAATCAGGCACAAAAGCCCCAGCATCATCCACTTGGTCACCCGCTCCAGACCCTTTTGCAGACCGAAGCTGCATACAAAGAACCCGGCGATGACGGTAATCGCCATCCAGAGAGCCATCTCACCGGGGTTGCCCAGCATGGCACCAAATACCCCGTCCACGGCGTCGCCCTGCAGCCCGGTGAAGGTGCCGGTGAGGAACTTGACAAAGTAGCCCAGCATCCAGCCGGAGACGGTGGTATAGTACATCATCAGCAGGTAGCAGCCCAACACGGCAAACCAGCCGTGAATATGCCATTTACTGCCCGCAGGCTCCAGTGCCCGGTAGCCCTCAACGGCGCTGCGCTTACTGGCACGCCCCACCGCCAGTTCCATGGTCAGCACCGGAACGCCCATGATGACCAGAAACAGCAGGTAAAACAGCACAAACACGCCGCCGCCGTACAAGCCGGTCACATAGGGAAATTTCCACACATTTCCGATGCCGATGGCGCAGCCTGCGCTGACCAGGATGAAGCCCAGCCGGGATTGGAAGTTTTCTCTTTTCATTGTTTTCTCTCCTGTCCAGAGCCGGGAATGGAACACTTTGGTTCATGTGTCCGCGCTCCTTCCTTATTTTATGCGAAAAATTGCCATTTGTCTACGGTAAAATGACCGCGACGGCAAATCTATGCCGTCGCGGTGATGGATTGCTCTATTCATTGGCGTAGAGACTGTCATAGTCCGCCTGCCAACTGGCATAAGCGGGATCATCTCTGTGATCTGCAAAGCCGTACTGTTCTTTCAGATAGTGAGCCAGATAGATGGACACTTTTTTTGCGCCGGGACCATTCAGGTGGTCGCCGCCATCCATATAGTCAGTGGCAGGATCAATTCCCACCTCGTCCACCACCGTGTTCAGATCCAGAAAGGGGATTCCCCTTTTGTCTGCATAGGTCTGAATTGCGTTATGGCGGTTGTAATTCCAGTTGACAGTGCTCGGAACAGCCATAATCAGCAGCTCTGTCCCCGCTTTCTTGCACATGGCCTCAATGCGGCGCATATAACCCTGCTTCGCCCAGCCGAAAGGGGTGCTGTTTGCCGACTTGCGCATATACCTTTTGGTGTTTGCCTTGACGGCCTTGGCTCTTGGACGAAAGCCCTTTGCGGCAACATGATTGGTGTATGCCACAGGGGACATCAGCTCCTGGGGGCCAAACAGCTTCCAGTTTCCGTGATAATCCAGCAGAGGGAAGATGCCGCACAAATCGTAAAAGAGGGAAGGGTCGACCTCGTCGCGTCTGATCACCGTATAGGCGTCCACTACAATCAGCTTGGGATGATGGGTTTCCAGAATTTCCTGTATATAGAGCGTGGACTGATACAGCCGCTGAGAACTGCTGGCCATATCATATGTGGTGATACCCGCCTCGTCCCAGATACGCATGGGGCAAACGCCTCTGTAAAACTCGCTGCTGCCTACAAAAAACACATCAATGCTGTCCGCAGGTTCGCTCAGATAGCCCTTTGCACTTTCCAACAGCGTACCGCCTGCGTTGTCGTTGTTCCGTGGGCGGTACAGCCACCCCAGCCCTTGCAGCAGTATTGCCAGTCCCAACAAAAAACACGCAACTCTGATTACCTGCTTCCTCATTTTACTCACCACGGGTGATGTTGTCCTCCTTGTTCTGTTTTTCATTCGGGCAGTTTTTCCAATCCTCCGCCCGGACTGCCGGACGCTTCATCTGTCCCATTGCTCTTTGCCGGCTTCAGCTCAGCCATGTACTGATGGTACTTGGGCAGGCTTTCCTCCCAGCTCCAATAGGCCTCGTCCCCCCGGTGGTCAACGAGATGGAACTGCTCCATCAGATAGTCCCCCAGATATGCAGTAGCCTTAGTGGCACCGGTGACGTTCAGGTGGTCGCCCTCGTCCCGGTAATCTACGGAAAAGTCAATATTCAGTTCCTCCGTCAGCAGGTTCATATCCAGATTGGGAATTCCCACCGCATCCGCATAGGCTTGCAGCTCCTGACAGTGCTTGTCATCCCAGTTATAGGGAGAGGGGGTGGTGAGAAACATGAGGGGAACCCCTGCCAGCTTACACTGCCAGCGAATCCGTTCCAGGTAGAACAGGTTGGACAGGCGGATGCCGACGAAGGAATCCTCTTCCTCTTCCTCTTCCATGTATCCATCTGCCTCCACCTTCTCAACATCCCGGAGTGGGCGATAGCCCTTCCGCACCTCTCGTCTGTTGTAAACCGGAGGGGTTTTCAGGTCATCCAGATCGTAATATCTCCAGTTGTTGTGCCAGAAGAACAGAGGGAAATAGCGCACACCCTCAAAATAAACCGCTTTGTCCAAGTCCATCTTCTCCAGCGCCACATAGCCGTCCAGCACAATCAGCTTGGGATGCTGGGTGCGAATAATCTCGTCCACATAAATTGCGGTACGGTACAGACGCTGTGCACCGGTGGCGACGTCGAAGGAGGTGATGCCGTAGTTTTCCCACAGCTCCATCGGAGACACGCCTGCATAAAACAGGCTGCTGCCAACAAAAAAGACGTCTACGGTGCCCTCCGGCTCCGCCACAAAGGCCCGGGCAAAGGGTTCGTCAAAACCGTACCACTTTTTCATTTTACGGGGGGCATATAATCTGCCCAATGCCTGAAGCATCAAAGCCAGCCCCAGCAGGAAGCAGACAATATGCACCGTCTGGTGCGCTGCTTTCTTCCACATTTACATCCAAACGCTCCTCACTGTGGATTGTTTGCCCAGTCCTCCGCCCATTGGGCATAGGCCGGGTCATCTCTGTGGTCGTCCAGTTGATAATGCTCTTGCAGATAATGTGCCAGGTAGACAGAAAGCTTGATTGCGCCTTTGGTGTTGACATGGTTGCCGCCATCCCGGAAGTCGGTGCTGCCGTCCAGCTGCAACTCGTCCACCAGCAAGGCCATGTCCAGAAAGTCGATGCCTTTCTTTCGGGTATATTCCTCCATGGCGTTATGGAGGGGGTAATCCCAGTTGTCCGGACTGGGTATGGCAAGGATCAGCACCTCTGCCCCTGCGCTGTGGCACATCCTGCAGATTCGGTCGATATAGAACCGATTGAGCAGAGGCAAGTGCCAGGTTTCCTCTGTGGGGGCCATATAGCCCTCCAGATTCACTGCCTTTGTCCTTGTTCTCGGGAGAAAACCCTTCAACTCCTCCGTATGGGTGTAGTGGACAGGCGCCAGCAGTTGTTGCGGGGCAAGACGTTTCCAGTTCTCGTGATCGTAGAGCAGCGGGAAGAAGCGCACCCACTCATAGTAGATGCTCTCGTCCAGATTGATCTCTTCGGTCAGGGCATAGGCGTCCAGCACCACCAGCTTGGGGTGATGGGTTTTCAGCATATTTCGCACATATCGGTCGGTTTGATCCGCCCACTGGCTGCCGGTGGCAACGTCATAGGAAGTGATGCCGCTGGTACCCCAGAGCTGCAGCGGCATCACGCCGCTGAAAAACAGACTGCTGCCCATGAACATCACGTCCAGACTGTCCGAAGGCTCGCCCATATATCCGCAGGCGTTCACATAGTCCATGCCGCCCTCTTTGGTATTGTCTTTCGGGCGGTAGAGCAGCTCCATGCCTTGCATCACCATGGCAAGTCCTAACAAAAAACAGACAATCCGTACCGCCTGTTTCCCAGTATGATTCCACATATGTGTCGTAACGCTCCTTATTCCGGATACTGCGCCCAGTCCTCTGCCCAGTCATCGTAGGCAGGGTCGCCTCGGTGATCCTGCAAACCATATTGCTGAGCCAGGTAATGGGCAAGATAATGGGAAACCTTCTCCGCTCCGTCACTGTTCAGGTGATCGCCCTCGTCCCGGAAGTCGGTTTCCGGATCGATGTCCAGCTCATCCACCATCAGATTCAGATCCAGCAGCTCAATGCCCGCCTTGTCCGCATAATCCTGCAGGGCGTTGTGGTGGGCATAGTCCCAGTTCTCCGGGCTGGGCAGGGCGATGAACAGCAATGGGATATCCTCCCGCTGGCACACGGCACGGATATGCTCCAGATAAAGCCGGTTCATCAGCGGGAAGCGTGCCCGGCTATCGTCCTCACGCATAAAACCGGCATAGGTGATGGAAGTGTTCCGATTGTCCGGGCGGAAGCCCCGGTTGATCTCCCGGTGGGTATACTCCACAGGGGCAGCCAGCATCTCCCAGTCAAATCGCTTCCAGTTTTCGTGGTTTTCCAGTATAGAAAAGAGCCGGGACGCCATAGAAAACACTGCCTCATCTGGATCGCCCCGCTTCAGTGCCACATAGCCGTCCAGCACCACCAGCCGGGGGTGATGGGTGCGCAGCAGCTTCTCCACCATGGCGTCGGCACTGTAGGCACGCTGGGCGCCGATGGCATAGTCATAGGAGGTGATGCCAGACTCCTCCCAGATCAGCATGGGAGAAATGCCGGAGTAGAACTCGCTGCTGCCCACAAAGAAGGCGTCGATCCCATCGGCGCTCTGTCCCAGATAGCCGTGGGCCATGATATAGTCCATGCCGCCTTCCTTGGTGTTGTCCCGGGGGCGGTAGAGCCAGCTCAGCCCTGACAGCAGCAGGGCAAGCACCAGCAAAAATGCCGCCACCCGAATCAGAGAGGATAAATTCGCTTTTTTCATGGTGACGTCCTCAGAAGCCGGCATAAATGGGATCAATGGGTGCATACTCGCCTGCGTATGCGCCGAACATCACGATAAACAGAATCAGCAGATAGTAGCAAAGCCACCGCACCGGCAGCGGCTTTGCCGCCACGATCTCCCGCAGGGAAAGCCCCCGCTCCCGGAGGATGCTGTGTCCCAGCACGATCAGCACCGTGACCAGGCAGACGATCAGACTCTTGCCGCTGACCTCCACCAGATACTCTCCACGGGCAAAGACACCGGGGTCAAAGTCGGTGAACATCTTTTTCAGCATTCTCAGTGCGGCAGCCATGCCATGGGCACGGAAAATCAGCTCACCGATGTTTACCAGCGCCACCGTGCGGACAATCTGCCAGGCGTGCCAGGGCTTGCTCTGACGGTTGATATGCAGCTTGTCACAAATTGCCTTAAAGGTGGGCTCGAACAGAGTGCCGGAAAAGATCAGCACAAAGTGGTACAGGCCGAAGCAAATATAGTTCCATGCGCTGCCATGCCACAGACCGTTGGCAGACCACACCGCCAGCAAAGCTACGCCGCTGGCCAGCATGGGGCCGTAGTGGTTGCCCAGCTTTTTCCGGGCGTTGGAGGTGAGGGTCTTCATGCCGCCGGACAGAGAGACGGGATAGAAGATGTAATCCTTAAACCAGGTACCCAGTGTAATGTGCCACCGTGTCCAGAACTCGGACACCGTCTTGGAGAAGAAGGGCTGACGGAAGTTTTCCGGCAGCTTCACGCCAAAAATCTCGCCAGCGCCGATGACCATATCCAGCGAGCCGGAGAAGTCCATGTAGAGCTGTACGGTGTAAGCGATCATGCCAAAGAAGATGACAGCGCCGTTGTAGTCGCCGTAGTTTTTGAAGATTTCCTTCACCGGCCAGTTGAGCTGGTCAGCGACCACAATCTTTTTCATCATGCCCCAGGCAAAACGCTGGCAGCCAAAGGTGAGGTTGTGGTAATTGATGCTCTGGCATGCCCAGAGCTGGTCAGCGGTGTCGCTGTAACGGCAGATGGGGCCTTCCATAATCTGGGGAAAGAATGCCATCCACAGCGCCAGACGGGGAAGATTCCGGTCCGGCTGAACGGTGCCCCGGTACACGTCCACCAGGTAGGAAACTGCCTGCATGGTGTAGAAGGAAATACCCAGCGGCAGCGCAAATCTGTGCTCCGGCAGGGTGAAGGGCAGATGGGTGATGTGAAACAGAGCATTCAGGTTTTCCGCAAAGAACATGGAGTATTTGACTACCAGCAAAATCCCCAGATGGAGCAGAATACCCAGCACAACCACTCTGCGAAGCTGCTTTTGATACTCCGCCTTAATGGTCTTGCGCTCAGCACGGTCAGCCGCCTTGACGGCAGCGCTGCGCTCTGTATGAATCGTCCCCAGCCACAGACCCAGGTGATGCACCGATACCGTGGAGAACAGCAGATAGAGAATCAGCTGACGGCTGGTGGCATAAAAAAAGATATAGCTGGCCGCCAGCAGCACCTTCCAACGGTGTCTCTGGGGCAAAAGCTGGTAGCATAAAGCTACCAGCGGGAGAAAAACTGCAAAATACAGCGGTTGGCTGTATGACATCCTTAGTCCTCCTCTTGCAGTCTCTGAACCAGAGCCCAGATGGCATCGGCAGAGTTGAAGTTGGCGGGCACGATCTCCACAGCGGGGATGGTGATGTCAAACTCGTCCTCCAGCTCTGCAATCAGGGAGATGATGGACAGAGAGGGCAGCAGATGGCCGTCGATCAGGTTGGTGGCGGTGTGGAAATCCACCTCAGGCTGCAGCTCTTCCAGAATTTCGTACAGTGCTTCCATAATAAATTTTCCTTTCTGATTTATGGTGTGTCGTTTGTCATACAAATATAATCCATCGGCAGATGCCGACTTCTTACCAGAGGTTCCGCCTCACTGAGGGGTGTTCAGGGGATAGGTGGGCACAGCCTCCCGGACCTTCCGCACCGTGCCGTCCTCATCCACCAGCAGCACCTGGGGCAGGTCACGGCTGAGGAAGAGGGAGATGCCCTCAATCATGCAGTAGGCACCGGTGTTCTCAAAGGCAAACACGTCTCCCACCTGCAAACCGCTCACCGGGTACTGCTTGACCAGAATATCATTGGCGGTGCAAAGAGCACCGCACAGGTTCCAGTCTTCGGCCTCTCCCGCCGCTCTGGGGGGGAGCACCTGCATATGGGGCAGGCGCATGGCCATGCTCTGACCGAAGTAGACCAGATGGTGCATACCGCCGTCCACAATGGCGTAATTCAGACCCTTGTTGGTCTTTTTGTCCACCACGCTGGTGAGGTAGGTGCCGCAGGAGGCGGCAATGCCCCGGCCCAGCTCAAAGGTCAGCTCGCTTTTGATGTGCAGATTGTTAATGATCTCAGAGAACCCGGCCATATGGGCGTCCTCGTCGAAGCTGTCCCCCTCAAAGTAGAAGGCAGGCAGTCCGGGACCGTACTCCAGCTCCCGGCACACAAAGCCGTAGTCCTGCTCCAGCTCGTCAATCAGCGTTTCCAGCTTGTCCAGCTCCCGTTTCAGCTTTTTGACGGAAGCCTTCTGAGTGCCGGAGAAGAATTGAATCCCCCGGATGTCCAGCAGCGCAGGGTCGTTATCTGCAATCGCCTGCTTGAGCACCGGCTTGTCCAGACCGAACTGGTTGCCGCTGGTGAGCCGCAGCAGCACGGGAAGGGTGCGGCCGCTCTCTCTGGCGCAGGCTTGCAGCAGATGAAGCTGCTCCTCCGACTCCACGGTATACACCCCGATGTCAGGCCGGCGCTCCACTAGCTCCCGGATAAAGGAGGGAGTCTTGTACACGCCGGAGATCACCATTTTCTCTCCGGGGATGCCCAGTGTCTCACAAATGCGGTACTCGCCGGGAGAGCAGATCTCAAACCGGGGCATGATGTTGTTCAGCTCTCCGGTGAGAAAGGCGTTGGCCTTGATGGCGTAGCAGAGCTGAACCCGCTCCGGAAGATGGCTTTTCAGGTAGGCAACCCGGCGCTTCAGCTCGCCCATATCAAAGATATAGGAGGGCGTACCCCAGTCCCGGGCAATCTCCATCAGCTTTTCCGCTCTCATGCCCGTCCTCCTCTCTTCATGGCGGCAAGCGCCTTGCGGTCAATCTTGCCGTTTTTGGTGAGGGGCATCTGCTCCAGCGGAGTCAGCACGCCGGGCACCATAAAGAAGGGAAGCTGCTCAGAGAGGAGATGGTGCAGTTCCTTTTTGTCCATCTGACCTACATAGAAGCCCTTCAGCTTGCTCTTTTTCTCGTCGAAGATGCAGCAGGCACGCTCAATGCCGGGTACTGCCATAATGGCCCGCTCGATCTCTTCCAGCTCGATGCGGTGCCCCATGTGCTTGATCTGGAAATCCTTCCGTCCGGCAAAGACCAGCTCGCCCCGCTCGTTGTAGTGGGCAAGGTCACCGGTGCGGTAGATATATTCAATGAAGTGGTTATTCAGCGGATTCTGGACAAAATGCTCGTTGGTCTGGGGCCAGGCGTTGTAGTAGCCCAGCGCCAGCGCAGAGCCGCGGACGCACACCTCACCGTTGACCTCCTGCTCCGTGACCAGCTTGTTGTCCCCATCCAGCAGCAGCACTTCCTCGTTCTCAAAAGCGCCGCCCATGGGAATCACATCGCCGTAGTCCCGCTCCCGGTCAATAATATGATAGGTGCAGTTGCAGGTGATCTCGGTGGGGCCGTACAAGTTGACGAAGCGGGTCTGGGGCAGATGGCTCATCCACTCCCGCAGATGCTTCATAGGCATTACCTCGCCGCTGAACAGCACCTGACGCACCGTCTCCGGGGTCTTGTAGTCCAGAGCGTGGAAGGTGGTAATCAGGCACAGGGCGGAGACTGCCCACACCATGACCGTCACGTTGTGGCTGCACAGGAAGTCCAGCAATTCCGTGGGCAGGGAGAACAGCCGCCGGGGGACGATCACCAGCGTGCCGCCTACCGCAAGGGAGGAATAGATGTCCTTCACCGACACGTCAAAGTCAAAGGGTGCCTGATTGGCAAACACGTCGTCCTCGCCGAAGTCAAAGGTTCGGGTAAAGACATCAATAAAGTCCAGCACACTGCGGTGACCTACCACGACCCCTTTGGGTACGCCGGTGGAACCGGAGGTGAAGTTGGCATAGAGGGGGTCCAAATCCAGATGTCCCGCCTCCCGGGCAGAAAGCGCCTGCTCATCAACAGGGGCGGACAGCAGGGCATCAATCATCAGCACCTGCTCCGGGGCAAACAGCTCCTGGGCCAGAGAAAGGTGCGCCTGGTCAGTGATGACCCACTGGGCGTTGAGCACCGACTGCACCTGTTCCAGACGGGAGCGGGGCAGCTCAGGGCTCATCAGCACATAAAAGCAGCCCGCCTTGGCAATGCCCAAAAAGGCGGAAAGGGTCTTGCAGGACTTCTCCATCAGCACCGGAATGGGCATTCTGGCCGGCGTGCGGCTGACAAGCTCAGAACCCACAGCGCTGCTGGCGCTGTCCAGCTCCTGATAGGTCATGGAGCTGGTCTCATCCACCACGGCGGTCTTGCCCGGCAGACGGGCAGCGGCGCGGCGGAGATATTCAATCACGGATCGTTTCATGTAGTGGTATCCGCTCCTTTTTTATCACGTTCAGAGTAATGGTATCACCCTTCCGGCAGAAAGTCAATTCCGAGTATTTGTTTTTAAGAAATCCATAAAATGATCCGTTTTTTAGGCCCTGCTGCAAAGGACAATGACCCGGCTGTCCGTCTCTATGAATATGACGGGAAAACACCCCCAAACGTAATAGATATTTCATACATCTTCCCTTGCATTTGGGGTTAAAATTCGATATACTGAAAAACCAATCCAACAAGCAAACGGGCATTCGCCCGCTATCTGAATAAGGAAGGATACTATGGCAAAAGAAGCAAATAATACCCCAAATGGTGGCAGAACCCGGCTTCGCGTCACCGTTGTGCTGGGCGTTATTACCGCAGTCATGGCGGCGCTGGTGTTTGGAGGTTACCTCTATACCTGCGCCCAGCCTGAGGACGGTGTGCTGCTGATGAATACCTATGTCAACGGGGTGGACATCTCCGGTATGACCGAGACAGAGGCCAACGCAGCTGTGCAGAAGGCGTTTCAGGACACCTACGCTGGCGCATCCGCACAGGTTGCGCTGGCGGATGAGACCTATACCGTCTCCCTTTGGGACGATGCAGGTGGGATTCTCACCCTGGATCCCTCGGAAGAGATTCAAAACGCCATGCTCCGGGGACACGGCAGCTTTTTCACCCGGGGTGTGGACTGGGTTCGGGCTCACGGTCAGTCCTTTCGGTCTGAGGTCGCCCCTGCCATCACTCAGGGGGATGCACTGACCGCCGCCATTGCCGCTACCGGCATTGGCGAGGTGAATACCACAGAGGAGCATTCATACGAAATCGGGGAGGACTCCATCTCCATCCACAAGGGCGGCGACGGTGTGAAGGCAGATATGGACAAGCTGCCCCAGACGATCGTGGAGGCATTTCAGGCTGACCCGTCGGCAGTAAACTACACTATTGACTGCCCTACCGTTGAGTACGGCGTGGAAGAGCTGGACTTGCAGAGCATCTACGATCAGGTTCACCACGACGTGGCGGATGCCACGGTAGACCCGGAGCATGATTATGCCATTGTTCCCGCGGAGGTGGGGGTCAGCTTTGATCTGGATGCTGCCCGGGAACAGTTTGAACAGGCGGAAAAGGACAGCGACATCACCATCGCACTGGAGTACACCCAGCCGGAGGTTACCACCGCGTTTTTGGAAGAGCACCTGTTTGCCGACGAGCTGGGCAGCTTTGCCACCAGCATCAGCGGCTCCTCCGGGCGGCATGAAAATGTCCGTCTGGCAGCCAGCAAGTGCAACGGCGTCGTCCTCATGCCGGGGGAGCAGTTCTCCTATAACCAGACGGTGGGTCAGCGCACCACCGAGCGGGGCTTTTCCGAGGCAGGTGCCTATCTCAACGGCGAGCTGGTGATGGAGGTAGGCGGCGGCATCTGCCAAAGCTCCTCCACCCTGTATATGGCGGCGGTGATGTCCAACCTGCAGATTGACCAGCGGAGCAACCACACCTTCCCCTCCAGCTATATCGGCTTGGGCATTGATGCCACCGTTTCCTGGGGTGGACCGGACTTAAAGTTCACCAACAACACCAAGTTCCCCATTAAGATTACCTCCCGTTCCTCCTACGGAAAGGTTTCCTTCACCATCTATGGCTCCAAACAGGAGGATTTCTCGGTAGAGGTGGTCAGCGAGGTGCTGAAAGGCAGCGGTACGGGACGCACCTACCATAGCGGTACCGACTCAACCAACAGCGGCGTGAGCATCGGCTACACCGGCAAATATGCCGAGGTGCAGACCTACCGGAAGGTTTACGACGGCGACGGAAAGCTGATTTCCAACACGAAAGAGGCATACAGCTATTACAAAACCCACGAAGAAGATTGAGAGTACCCATGATGTTCCAAGGCTTTTCTGACCAGACCATTCAATTCCTGTGGGAATTGAAATTCAACAACGAGCGGCCATGGTTTAACGACCATAAGGAAATCTATCTCACCCAGCTCTACCATCCTATGGTGGCGCTGGGGCATGAGGCTTATGATATCCTCATGGAGCGCAACCCCAAGCTGTCCGGCAACCTGAAAATCACCCGCATCTACCGGGATGCCCGGCGGCTGTACGGGGGCGGACCGTACAAAGACCACCTGTGGCTGTCGGTGGAGCGCCCCCATGACCGGGACGCAGACTGGCACGGCATCCCTGCCCTGTGGTTTGAGGTGTCCGCTGCCGGGTACGATTACGGCTTCGGCTATTGGGGCAGACCGATGGAGATGGAGCAATACCGCCGCCGGATCCAGCGTGACCCCAAAACGATGGAAAAGCTGGTGCGCCGATTCCAAAAACAGAACCTCTTCACTTTGGAAGGGGAGGAGTACAAACGCCCCAAAGGGGAGACTTCCAAGCTGCTGACACCGTGGTACAACCGGAAGTTTATCTCTCTGGTGCGCCACTGCGAGCCGGACGATCTGTTCCGCTCCCCGGAGCTGGTACAGACGCTGGCAGACGGATGGCAGGAGCTGGTGGGATTCTATCAGTATTTTGATGACCTGCGGCTGGAACCCCCGGTGACAGAGGATTTTTGATGACAAAAAGGACTATCTCGCCATTTGAGATAGTCCTTTTGCTGTCCTTATTCATACATACTGCCCAGCAGCTTATATAACAGGTCGTAAAGCCGTTTCGCCTCTTCCGGCTCCAAAGCGATGCAGGCGGAAATCTGCTCCGGAACTGCCAGCGCCTGCTCCCGCAGGGCCATGCCCTGGGGGGTGATCTCCACCATCAGGCTGCGCTCGTCGTCGGTACAGCGGTTGCGGCTGACATAGCCCTTTTGCTCCAGCTTTTTCAACACCGGGGACAGGGTGCCTGAGTCCAGATACAGCGCCTCCCCCAGCTCCTTTACCGTCTGGGCCTGCCTGTCCCACAGCACCATCATTAAAATGTATTGAGTGTAGGTCAGATCCAGCCGGTCCAGCAAAGGCTTGTACCGGCGCACCACCTCTTTGGCGGCGGCGTACAGGGGAAAGCAGAGCTGATTTTCCAGCTTGAGGGGGTCAAAGCTTCTCTCTTCCGGCATGGCGCTTACACCCCCGCCACGCTGCGGGCAAACTCGGCAGCCTGCGCCAAGTCCTCCTGGTTGGGTCTGCCCTTGTGGAGCATGGCGAAAGAGCCGCGGCAGTGGAACTCCTCTTTGGCCAGAGGAATGTCGTTCTGCTCAGCAATTTTGCTGATCTGGGCATAGGTGCCGCTGATGAGGGCGGCGGTGGAGAAGTTCACCAGCTTGCCGATACGCATGGCGTTGTCCTCCAAGTAATTTCGCACTTTGCCGTCTACGCCGTAAGCATAGACGCTGCTGCCCAGAAAGAGCAAGTCTACCTTTTCGGTCAGCGGGGCGGACAAATCCTTTGCCTCCACGCCCAGAGCCTCTGCAATGGCGTCAGCCAGCTTTTTGGTGTTGCCGGAACGGGTGAAATAACGTACTGCAATTTTCATCGTGATCTCTCCTTATGCCTGCGCCTGTGCTGCTTCGTAGGCCGCCCGGGCGGCTCTGGCCAACTGATCTGCGCAGGAGGTGGGTCGCATACCGCAGGTGTTGCCCAGCAGCTTTGCTTCAATCTGTTCCACCGTCATGCCGTCCACCAGCTTGGAAATGGCTTTCAGGTTTCCGTTGCAGCCGCCGGTGAACTGGATATTATGTACCACATCTCCGTCAATATCCAAATCAATCTGAGTGGAACAGGTCATTTTGGGACGATAGGTATACCTCATAGGGATGCACTCCTTTTTTATCTGCCCGGAAATGCGGGCGAAACTGCTCCGCCCCGCACAGGGCGGGGCAGGATAAACGGTTACAGCAGGGCAGCAACGGCGCCGTCAATTTTCTCCGGGGTGACGGTAGGGGCAAAACGATCTACCACGTTGCCCTTCCGGTCTACCAGAAACTTGGTGAAGTTCCATTTGATGTCGCTGTTCAGCAGCCCCTTCTTCTGGCTCTTGAGGAAAGTGAACAGAGGCTCAGCGTTGGCACCGTTGACCTCAATCTTGGAGAATTGGGGGAAGGTGGTGCCGAAACGCACCGAGCAAAAGGTGGAAATCTCCGCCTCGGTGCCGGGTGCCTGATTGCCGAACTGGTTGCAGGGGAAATCCAGAATCTCAAAGCCCTGCTCCCGGTATTTCTTATAAAGGGCCTCCAGCCCGTCATATTGAGGGGTGAAGCCGCAGCCGGTGGCGGTGTTGACGATCAGCAGCACCTTGTCCCGGAATTGATCCATGCTTACCATTTCACCCTTGATATTCTTTACCTTGTAATCATAAATGCTCATTGTATTGCCCTCCTTGGGATTTCATTCAGGTGATCCTCCTGTTTGAAATGATTGTACACAATACAATTGCCCTTGTCAAGGGGAAAGAGCGAGGATAGATGTGTCTTTTCTGTTAATTGTGATTCCAGCGCAGACCATTGACCACAATCTCGCCGGCGGCTTGGGGATCGTCCCAGATGATTTCTCCCACGGCGGGGACACGAATGATGCCGGAACGGGGATTTTTGATGCTGTCCACCGGAGCGGTGAGGGTAGCATCTACCTGAGAGCGCTCAAAGGACAGGTCGGTGTCCACCATCTGGCAGTCAATCAGCTTCAACCCCTTGCAGTAGCACAGGGGCTGGGTGCCAATAATGGTGCAGTGGTCAAAGGTGACGTTTTCGCAGTACCACGCCAGATATTCGCCCCGAATCACGCTGTTTTTCACCACTACGTTTTTTGCGTGCCAAAAGGCGTCTTTGGTGTCGAAGTTGCAGTTTTCAAAGAGGGAGTCGGTGATATACTGGAAGGAATACTTGCCCTTCAGGGTGACGTTGCGGAAATGCAGCCGCTCTCCCCGGAACATGAAGTATTCGCTCTCGGCGCTGGTGTCGGTCATCTCCACATCCCGGGAGGACCAGCCAAACTCCGGGGAGACAATGTCACAGCCCTGCATCCGTACCTGATCGCACTCCCGGAGGGCTTTGATGCCGTGGAGCTTGGTGTGGGTGATGGTCACGTCTCTGGTATACCACAGCGCCGCCCTGCACAGAGGGGTCATTTCGCAGCTTTCAATGGAGAGGTGGTGGTCGTGCCAAAAGGGATAGCGCAGGTTGAAAAAGCTGTCCTTTACGGTGACGTTGCGGCACTCCTTAAAGGCACTCTCGCCGTCAGCGGGGCCGTCAAATCTGCACTGGGTGACAGCAATGCCGTCGCTGCCGTAGAGGGCACGCTCCTGGTCGAAGGTCTGGTTCTGATAGGTTTTCATGGAAAAACTCCTTTGCCTGAGTATGATTTATCATTCACATTATAGCACATGGCAACAAAATGAGAAATGCACATCTCTGCTGAAATACAGATTAGCAACACAAAATAATTGTATACAATTTAAAACTTGACGTCCTTTGCTGCCAAAAATTGTCGGGCATATGCGCCGCAGTTCGGCACATCCTAGCATCAGACGACCCGAGCATGGGTTGTCAACAAATGCGAGAAGGAGATGTTTGACTATGGCTAGCAACAGCAATCGTGGTAATCAGGCCCTGGTGCCCGAAGCCCGTGAGGCCCTGAACAAGTTCAAGATGGAGTCCGCCGCTGAGGTGGGCGTAAACCTGAAGGAGGGCTACAACGGTGACCTGACTTCCCGTCAGGCAGGCTCTGTGGGCGGACAGATGGTCAAAAAGATGACACCCATACGAACCGTAACCCTGTGGCGAAACAACCGAACTGCACAGGAGCATGGAATCACGATTACTTATCGGGTTTCTCTGAATATCGAATAGCAAAGGCACAATCTATGAAACAGGAAACATTACTGCCGCCCCATACCAATGCAAGCGCCGTCCCTCCGTGCCGGGGACGGCGCTTGTCATAGATGCTCCTGCCAGTTGCTGCGGGAATAGAGGATTCTCCGAACCTCCATCACGTCATCCATCACCACATAGAACACGGTGAAGTTCTTTACTGGAATCCGGTAGTAGGGGTAATTGCGTTCTTTTGCGCTGAAATACGGCTCAAAGGATTCGGCATGGGGCAGACGCTCCTGAATTGCCGCCTCTACCGCATCTACCAGCCGTTCCGCTGCTCCGGGATTTTCCAGACGGAAGGCGACATAGTCCACAATCTCGTTCAAGTCTTCCTGAAACAGAGGGAGGAACCGAAGCTTATACCCTTTCTTTCCCACGGATACGCCTCCTTGCTGCGCCAAAGACCTCCTCGCCGGAGAGACGCACCTCACTGGCCGCAGCGGCACGGTCCGCCTCGTCCAGCTTCCACTCCACCTGGTCGGTGAGCCGGGAATACTGCTCCAGACTCATCACCACCATAGAGCCGTAGCCGTTTTTGGTCAGAAAAACAGGCTCGCCGGTTTTCAATACGGTTTCTTCAATTTCCGGGTACTTGTTACGAAGGTCAGATACCGGGCGAATGGTCATCATAGGGATCACGCTCCTTTATCTGTATTTTATCAGGATATTATCATTTTGTAAAGACAAGAAAGAGTATAATCCATGAGTGCAATTATTTCGTGCGCTGTATTGTAATATTCGTGCAAATATCGTATAATAATAGAAACCAGAAAGGAGCTGATACAATGGCTGGAACGACAACAAATATCAGTATCCGCATGGATGCAGAGCTGAAGGCGCAGGCAGAAGCCCTGTTTGGAGAGCTGGGCATGAACCTGACCACGGCGTTCAACATCTTTGTACGCCAGTCTCTGCGGGAGGGACGGATTCCCTTTGAAATCACGCTAAATCAGCCCAACCGGGAGACGGTGGCTGCCATGCTGGAGGCGGAGCGGATTGCCAAAGACCCGTCAGTGAAGGGGTATCAGGATTTGGATGAACTATTTGCGGATCTGAAAGCATAAGACAGCGATTTATTCGGGAAATAGAAGCCATGACAGCAAAGCGGAGACATCCAGCCGGGTGCCTCCGCTTTTGCGGCGTTTATCTGCCGCTGTGGGATTGCTGCTCCGCAATCAGAGCGGTCATGCGGCTGCGCTCTCCTTCGGAAATCATGCCGTGGTCGAAGAGATAACGGTTGAAGTAGTTCAGCCAAAGCTCCTGAGCAAGGGCATCCTCCCGGACAACGGAATCCGTATTGCGTTCAGGCGTGGTACAGTCCTCCTTTTGGCCTTTTCGCTATTGTTTCCGCATCCATCATTTGATATACAGAGTTTGAGGGACAAAAGATGAGCCTGACCTGAACGGTTGTGGTGTGACCGCCATTCGTTCAGATCAGGCTCATGCTGACAGGGGCAGTATAACAGCAGCGTGGGGGAAATACAAGGGGGAGGGTGGAAGTTTGGACAGGGTGGACGAGATGAGGCGGGGAGCATCTGATTTGTGAACCGCCGTGACTGCCCTGCATGGGTTGTTTTGTAGCGGCTCTGCCGCATTTTCTGAAAGAAAATCTGGCGGGGGGTTCGGGGCAGCGGATGAGATAGATGAGCGCCTTCGGCGTGAATCTGTCTCGCTTCACAAAATATGCCACTGGCATATTTTGTGAAGCTCACTCCAACAAGTGTACCGATTCGTTTTGCGTGCCCAGCGCCCAAAATGTAATACGGTACGAACCTTGCCCTTCTTACGATGCAGCCAGTTCTGAGAAAACGATTTTCTTTCCGTTGACCTCTCGATTCGATCAGATTATAGTATAGGCATACCATTCCCATGGTCGTAGAAAAGTGGAAAACCATACCTATGATTTATCGTATGGGGCGGTAACGGAAAACGACAGGTACGGATGTGAAGTGATGGACACGATGGAAAAAGTAAAGGCGTGGAAGCGTAAAACGATCAACGGCTTCGAGCTTGCAAGCCTTTTCGGGACAGATTCAGATGAGCAGCTCAGCCCTCTGGTGTCAGAGCTGGTTGCAGAGGGAGTGCTTTCCCCGATTCGATCATCTGGGACGAACGGGAACCGGGTTTATCCGGTGTTTCTCAAATACAGGATTTGTCTGAAAAAAGACGATACGGATGTGCTGGATGAAATCTCTCTCCTGCATCCTCAAATGCTGCAATCCGGCTATCTGCAATCCAATCCGGATACATACCGCAAACACAGAGCGGCGTTGCTGAAGCTGAATGAATACCTGTTCAGCGAGCATTCCACCGTTCCCGTATCCAGAAAGGAGCGTTCCTTCGCCGTCTTTGATGAGGAAAAAACCCTTCAGGACAGTACCCTGTGCAGACTGCTGGACGCAATGGAGCTGGACGGGGAAAGCCTGTGTTATTATGACACCCCGGAATACTGCTTTCACGATTACATCCCCGTTCGAAAGCGCTGCATGACGCTGCTCATCTGCGAGAACAAGGATATTTGGTTCAACATCCGCCGGAGAATGTATGAGGACGGATGCAGGGAGATTTTTGGCGTGGAGGTAGACGGCGTTGTGTACGGCTGCGGAAACAGAGTCAGCGAGCAGGGTGCGCTGCAAGCCTATACTGACTTCCTTGGCTGTGAGACAGTGCATTATCTCTACTGGGGTGACATTGACCGGGCGGGCCTTGCAATCTTTCAATCCGCTGCCCGGAATAACCCTTGCTTGCAGCTGTCGCTGTTCACTCAGGCATACTGTGAGATGGTGCATCTGGCGCAGGGGCGAAGCATACCTGACAGCGAAGACCACCGCAGGTACGCAGAGACGGACTGGGTCTGCCTGCAAACGATTCCTGAGAGCGAGAGAGAACAGATTTACGCGTATCTTCGGGAAAACAAACGTCTTCCTCAGGAGATTGTCAGCTATGAGCATCTTCTGACTGATATGAGGTAGCAGGTATGGAATTAAAGCCAGATCTCCGGGAGCTGCTGTCCGGGTTTGAAAAGAGGATGAAATTTATCCATATTGCCCGGTATCTGATGGACTATTCCCTGAAAGACAGTATCAAGGCCATGATCCCGGACAGAGAGATTTTGGATAACCTGATTGTTGCGGTGCTTGTCTATATGAAAGAGCGCACCCTTGGTAATGAGCAGCAATGTACGCTGGAACATATTGCAGACTTTTTGGCTGACCTCTCCTGCCTGCTGCCGGAGGAATGGAACGTCGTTCCTGATGAGCTGGCCAGATTTATCGTGGTGGATGTGCTGCAAAAGGGCGGAATTTTGGCCAGCTACAAGGTATTGGTTCCGGAGAAGGAACGCTTTGAGCAGATGCCCGTGCGTCTGCTGGAGGAGAATGCCGGGTCCTACCACCTGACAGACGATGCCTTTGATTATCTGTTCCGTTCCAAGGAGATAGAGTCGGAATTGGACTACTCTGTGACCCGGTTCCGTATGGCAGAGTATATGAAACGGAACAACTATATGGAAGCACTGGATCAGAGCAGGGAGCTTGTGAGCAAGATCCGCAATATGAAGGTGAGTATAGATGATTTTATGCGCCGCTGCCGTGAGAATATTGCCAGAATCTCCATCGACCAATACGAAACCGTGATTGCACGCACAAGAGCGCTGCTGGAGTCAGAATACGAGGAGCTGCGCATGATTCAAGACAGCGCCAGAACCAGAGCACAGGAGCTGTCAAAGGCATGGCAGAGCGGCGTGGAGGCGGAAAACATGCGAAAGCATCGCCGTGCACTGGCAGAGATCATTCGGAACATTCAGCTGACCATAGAAGAGCAGCGGGGACTGATTAACAAAAAGATGACCCTTTCTGATACCTATCGTACCATCCTCAGTGACAGCTATGCCATGAACCGCTACGAACGCCTCAGCTTTGAGCGGGACATTATGACGGAGCTGAGAAACGGCCATATTCCGCTGGATCTGGCAGCAACCTTTCTCCTGTTCCCGCTGACGAAACCAGAGCTGGAGAAACAATTTAGTCCGGAGAGCCTGTATGCAATACAGAACAGACTGTCAGAGCAGGAGGAGGAAGAACAGAAGGTGCTGGAGGAAGGAGAGGAAGAGCCTGACCCGGCCGTTCTTCGCAATGAACGGTTTCTTCGCATCTGCAAGTCGTTTTTTGCCTTCCTCAGCAAAAGAGAGAGATTCCGTGTGAGCGAATTTGTGGCTTCTCTGCCAGATGACACGCTGTATGACTTCTGTATGGAAAATGCGCTGCCGCAGGTGATTCTGCATCTCTATGGACTGCAAACCGTCTCCATTGCGGATTGGAAGGTTTCACAGGAGATGATTGTGCAGCCGATGGGTGAGTTTGAACTATCATGGTGTCTGAACGAACTCCCGGTGGAGTATCTGGAGCTGGACTCCTTTACCGTGAGAAAAATGGACAGGGTGTTTTCCTTCTCTGTGGAGAAGGAGGGCAGGAAGAACACCATAGAAATGACGGATTTTGGGATTGAGGTGACGAGGTGAAAAAACAGACGGTGGATGTATTTCACGCCCTCATGAAGAAGGGCTGGATTGACCGGGAGGAAAACCCTGAGATTTGGCGCTATTGGGAGGATTTAGAGGTTCAGGAGGAGATGGATGTGCTGAAAGAAGGTCTGGGCATGGAGACGATGCGAAGCGGTGACCGGCTCTATCTGCTGCCCACCCAGGACAATGACCTCTTTCTCAAGAACAACGTAGATTTTCGCAGAGATATCAGCGCAGACAACGAGATTCGCAACCGGGATATCTACCTGATGAACTACTTCTCCATCTATCTCATCTATGTATTCTATCATGGAGAGGGTTCTGACCCCAAATGCCGGGAATTTATCACAAAGGAAGAGATCGTTCGGGCCTTTTCGGATCACTGCAGAGCCTGCGTCAGCGGTGGGGCGGCGCAAGAGGGTCAGACGGATTACGGGGACAATTTTGTGCAGCTGGCAAACGCATGGCTGTCCAAAACGGAGGGTGGACAGGACTCTCGCAGGTTTGTCGAAAAATATGGTATTCTCAATCGGCTGCTGGTCAAATTCAACAGTGAACACGATGACCTGTTCCATGTGGAATCCGGTCAGATCAGGCCAACCAGAAAACTGGACGACCTGATTCCCTATTTTCTCAGAAAAGACCGTATCGCAGAAATACAGAGCTGGATCAGCGAGGTGAATGCAGATGCCGCAGATCACGAAAATACGGATTGTTAATTTCCAGTATAACGATGGCAGACGTCTGATTGCAGACGAGCTGTTTGACTTGGAGCGGGAGGACGGCGGCGCAGCAGACGTACTCATCAGTCTGGCCAACGGCGGCGGCAAATCAGTGCTGGTACAACTCATGATGCAGCCTGTCCTTCCCAAAGCAAGGGTGGCGGGGAGAAAGATAGAAAGCTTTTTCACCCGGTCAACCGATCATTGCTTCATTGTGCTGGAATGGTCGCTGGATGAGAGCAAAATGAAGCTGCTGACAGGGATTGCCATGTCAGCCAGCGACACGCGGACAGATACGGAGGCGGAGCGTGGATTTCATATTAAATACTACACCTTCCTTTCCCTCTGCGCTGGCCGGAGGGGCGGATATGATATTGCTTCCCTCCCTCTGTCAGAAAAGCGGAAGGGTGTCTTTACTCCAGCGCAATTTGACGCAGTTCGCACCCTTTCCAGAAAGCCGAACAGCGGCTTGGAACGCTATGCCTCTGACGACGGGGTCAAGTGGCGGGAGAGGCTGGCGCAGTACGGCATCTATCAGGACGAGTGGAGAATTATAGAAACCCTCAATTCCAACGAGGATGGCTTGAGCAAGTTTTTCAGTACCAAGAAGACCTCTGATGCCGTGATAGACAGCCTGATTCTGCCTCACATTGAAGGAAGGCTGCACACCGGGGCTTCCAAGGACGACAGTTCGCTGGAAACCATGCTCATCTCTTATGCCAGACAATTCAGCCGCCAGCAGGACATCGTTCGCGAACGGGAGAACCTCACCGGCTTCTCTGACTGCCTGACGCAGACCGAGGGGCAGGCGGCAAAGCTGTGGGAGGACAATGAAGCTTTTGTCAGAAGCGTGGGAAACCTGTTCGCTTTCCAAGACGCACTGACAGGGGAAGTCCAGCGTAAAACGGCGGAGATGGAGCGGCTCCAGACGCAGCAGGAAAAACTGCAAGAGGATATACGACAGATCCACTGGGAAAAAGCCTCCGGGGACTTCTATGAAGCCGAGGGCGCATTCCGGGTGGAGAAGGAAGCATACGAACAGGCAAAAGAGAAGCGTGACGGGGCGGAGATGCTGCTTTCTGTGACGAAAAACAAACTGCTTTTGCTGGAATGCGCCGGGTATTTCCAGCGTCAGCAGGGAATCAGGGCCAAAATTGCTGCGTTGGAGGAGGAAATTCACAACAGGGAGACCCAATCAGAGTCTGCCCACAGGCTGGCAGCGCTGAAGTATTCCGCCCTGACGGGAATTGACGCAGGACTGCGGCAGGCTGCCCCTGAGAGAAAGCGGCTTGACTATGAGATTGCGGCCTGCAAAGCTGCATTATCCGAGCTACAAACGCAGCGGAAGAGACTGGGTAAACAGTACGAGCAGGCGGCAGCCGAGGCAGCCAAAACAGAAGCGCTGCGTGACAGGCAGATAGCGGACGATGACAGGGCAGTGGAAACGCTGGGGATTCAAGCAATTCGCAATCTGGACGGAGGTTACTGGGAAGCGGATCTCATGGACTGGCAAAAGGCGCTGCAACAGGAGGAAAAGTCGACAGAGGATGCAGTCGCAGGTCTTCAGGCAGAGATCAGGAAATTGGAAGAGAGACGGGACTCTGTTCCGCAAAGCATCGCAGAGACACACAGCAAAGCGGAGCAGACGGGAAGACTGATTCAGGACTTACAGAACGAGCTTGACGCCTTTGCTTCCTTAGAGGCGAAGGTAGAAAATATCTGTCAGCGTTACAGTATGGACTTTGACCTTCGCTTCAGCCCATATCACAGAGCGTATATTGAGGGAGAGATCGGGAAAAACCTTGCGGCTGTTCGCAGAGAGGAACAGAAAATAGAAGCCGCTGAGCAAGCCATTGCCGCTGTCCACCGGGGAACCCTTCATATTCCCAAGGCGCTGATGGACTTTCTGGACAGCACCTCCATTCCCTATACCAGCGTGGAACGCTACCTGCTTTCCCAGCAGCGGAAGGGGCATTTATCTCAGATGCAAGTCGCTGCGCTTTTGGAGCGGTATCCCTATGCCGCCTATGGCATCATCCTGAAGGAGCCGGATATTGCTGTCGTACAGAAGGAAACGGAGGGACGCTGGCTTCCCTCACTGCTCCCTGTGCTGACCAATGCCGATGTGAATCAGATGCTGCAGGGAACATGGGAGACCCCCTTGTCCATCGCAGCGTTTGACCGCGCTTATTTTGCGGACTGTGACTCTTACGCACAGCGCCTCCAACAGGAGCGGGACAAATTGGCGGCACATAGAGAGTCGCTTTTGTCCAGACAGGAAGAGCTGCGCACTGCGGCAGATGTGCTGACAGCGTTTTCCCGGTATGAGCAGACGTGGCAGCAACGGGCAGCGTCAGAACTGGCGCAGGCGCAGCACGAGCGTAAGGAACTGGACCACAGAGCTGCTGCGCTGCAAAAAGGACTGGAGAAGACAAAGTCTGCCATTGCTGCGGCGAATCTCCGCACAGACGAACTGCGGGAAGAACAGCGGGAGTTGCAGAACAGGCAGAGGAGATTTACAGCCCTTCAGGCGGGTCTGGCCGAGGAGGAACGGTTAAGGGAACTTCTGACCCTTCGTAACAGGGAACGGGAAGAGATCAGAAGACAGCAGGAAGCCTTGGAACGGGAAGACGCAGAACAGAAACGGATTCTTGACAACCACATACAGCAAAAGCGGGAACTGGACGATTTGCAAGCTGACTTGGAAGCAGGGCGCAGGGATGTGGCGGATGCACAGGAGACGGAGCTGGTGGAAGGGGACTGGCAGTGGCTGCTAAGTAAATATCGCACATTGCTGTGCGCACAAAACGATGACCTGAACCGTCTGAATGCAGACAGAGAACGGCTGTATGACGATGATAAGCAGATGCAGTGGGAACTGGACAGACGAGGGTGTCCCAAAGAAGCATATTCGGATTTACCCTATTCCCAGCAAAGAGAGCATGCTGTCCGAGAACAAAGCAAAGAGGCCGAAGCCGCTGCTGCTGACGCCCGCCACGCCTTTGATGTTGCAAACAGAACCTATGGTTTTGCAGAATCCTCTGTACAGTCTGCAAAACAGCGGCTTTCGGAATTTGGCGGAGAACCGCTGCCTCTGGATCAGGTGGGTTCTGCTTTTGAGAGACGTACCCGGGAAGCACAGGAAGCACTTCGCAAGGTGGAGCAGCAGCGCAGGGCGGCAGAGCGTGAGCGCACTTCGTTGGAAAAAACGATGGACAGGGCAGAGAACGCGACCGAGCAATATGCCCGCCCGGACAGGGTTTCTCCCATTACCCTCTCAGAGGATCACAAAGCGCAGCTTCGTATCCTGACGCTGGCGCTCTCAGAGCAAAGCAACAGCGTCCGGGAGGGGGAGCGCACAGTGAAGGAAAGCCTGCGGCAGATGCTGGAAGCCTACGGTTCTGCATCGGAGGATGTGCGTTCGGCAGTAACCGGAATGCAGAAGCTGCTGAACGAAAAATCTGTCCGGGGCGACCGCTATTTCACGCTGCATGAACATATTGAGGAAAATCTACACCTTGTATCCTTGAGAATCGGGCAAATTGACACCGATCTCCGGGAATTTCATCAGACAAAGGGAGATCTGGTTCGACAGTGCGTCATTCAGGGAAAACAGATGTATGACGGTCTGCTTCAACTGTCTGCAAGCTCTAAGGTCAGGGTGCAGGACAGACGACGTGCCATGATTCGCTTTGACATTCCGGAAACAGCAGATGAAGGGATGGCAGCGACTGCCATTTCTGGGGAGATTGAGAAAGCAGCCCGGCAAATTGCCGGGAAACTGGGAGAGAATACTGCACCGGATACTGAAATCCAAGCCATCGCCAAAAGAACAGTGGGCAGTAAAAACCTTCTGCGAAAATACATCGGGGCTGACTCCATTGTGATGAAGGCGTATAAGATTGACCAGAACCCCGGAAGCTCCGGATATCGGACATGGGAGCAGACACAGGTGAACAATTCCGGCGCGGAAAAGTTTGTGGTCTATTTTGCAGTGATTCTTGCGCTGCTGGCCTATGCTGCCGATGGAGAAGGACTGGAAGGCAGAGCATTGCGCAGAGTGCTGGTTCTGGACAATCCCTTTGGACCTATTTCGTCCAGGCATGTTCTGGAACCCATGTTTGAGATTGCCAGAAGCTATCAGATTCAGATGATCTGCCTGTCGGACATCAGCAAATCGGATATTCTGTCCTGCTTTGACCTTGTCATTCGTGCGATTGTCAAAACATCCGCTACGGGCGAGCGGGAACAACTGACCCATCAGGGAAATGAGCGCATTGAGCACGGCTTCTATCGCTCAGAACAGATGAACCTGTTTTAGTGCCTTGTACAGCATGATTCGGGAACAAACGGAGAAGGGACTGCCTCGTTTTCATGAGACAGTCCCTTCTGCTTCCTCTTGCCACAGGCGCAGTCTTATGCTATACTATAAGTCATGATATTACGAACTCAAAGGAGTGCCCCATGGACATCTACACCCTGCGCCAGCAGTTGAAAACCCAATCCATCTATGACATTCCCCTTCGGGTCACCTACTATGCCCGTGTCTCCAGCGAAAGCGATGAGCAGCTCAATTCGCTGGGCAATCAGGTCTCTTACTACGAAAACCTGATTAAGCAGAACGCAGCATGGACCTTTGTGCCCGGCTATATTGACGAGGGCATTTCCGGCATCTCCGCCCAAAAGCGGGAGCAGTTCAACCAGATGATTGCAGACGCAAAGGGGAACCGTTTTGATCTGGTCATCACCAAGGAAATCTCCCGGTTTGCCAGAAACACGCTGGATTCCATTCAGTACACCCGGCAGCTTTTGAGCAGCGGCGTGGGGGTCTTTTTCCAGAACGACGGCATCAACACGCTGGACGAGGACGCAGAGCTGCGCCTTGCCATTATGTCCTCCATCGCGCAGGACGAGCTGCGCAAGCTGTCCAGCCGCATCCGCTTCGGGCATCAGCAGGCCATCAAATCCAATGTGGTGCTGGGCAACAATCGCATCTTCGGCTACAAGAAGGACAACAAAAAGCTGGTGATTGACGAGGAAGAAGCTCCCATGGTGCGGGAGCTGTTCCAGCGCTACGCCACCAACGAATACAGCCTGAAGCAGCTGGAAACCATGTTCTGGGAGATGGGCTACCGCAACCATAACGGAAATAAAATTGCCCACACCACCCTCTCCGGCATCATTTCCAATCCCAAGTACAAGGGCTGGTATGTGGGCAACAAGGTGCAGGTCATTGACATGTTCACCAAAAAGCAGAAATTCCTCCCCCAATCGGAATGGGTGATGTTTAAGGACGAGAGCGGAGAGATTGTCCCTGCCATTGTCTCCGAGGAGCTGTGGGAACAGGCCAATCAGGTGCTCCGCCGCCGCAGCGAGGACGTGAAAAACCGACAGGGCATCTGCAACCACCCCAACCTGCTCACCGGAAAGCTGTACTGCACCTGCTGCGGCAAGCCCTATTACCGCCGGGAATCCAAAGACCGACAGGGCAACGTGAACAGCAAATGGGTCTGCTCCGGGAAGATCAACAACGGGGCGGCAAGCTGCCCCTCCTTCCCCATCTACGAGGAGGAGATCAAGCCCATCCTCTTTTCCGTCTTTCAGGAGTCGGAGACGGACGTGGAGGCGCTGATGGAGGAGTATCTGCGGCTGTTTCAGTCCATGGAGTCCGGGGACAGCCTGCAAAAGCAAATCGACGCCAAGCGCCGCATGATCGAGGAAGGGGAGGCGAAGAAACACAAGCTGCTGGAATTCAATCTCTCCGGCAAGCTGTCCGATGAGGATTTCCTCTCCATGGTGGAGCACAACCGGGCGGAGATTAACGAGGCGAAAGAGACGCTGAAAGCGCTGGAGGAGGAACAGTTCTCCAACGACACCTTCCGCAAGCACATGGAGGAGGTGCGCCGCACGCTGGAGCTGGCAAAGCGGGACGCAGAGACGGGGATGATCTCCAAGGACTTTGTGCAGCGGTATATCGACCGGATCTTCGTCACCCCGGAAGGGGAGGGAACCGCCCGGCTTGAGGTGCGGATCTTCACCGGGAAAACTACGGAGAAATATTTGGAGAAGCTGAGAAATGTGGTGAATTTCGGAACAACTGCTGAGGGTCGTACGGGTCACACGTCTAAAAAGATGATCGAAGCCTACGAGAACGGCCTGAAGTAATCTGCCTCAGGACAGATCACTTTATCCGTCAAAAACAGGCGCCGGACTTGCTCCGGCGCCTGTTGGCCTGTACATGGGTAAAACGCCCCCTTGACTGCAAAGGCCGCCCTCTGGTATCCTGTTTGGAACAATGGGAGAGAACATCTCCCATCACGGAGGACTTTATGACGAACCAAGGGAAAACCGGGCTTTGGACCCGGGATTTTACCATTATTACATTGGGCAGCGTGGTGTCCATGGTGGGCGGCGCTATGTCCGCCTTTGCGGTGAGCGTGATGGTGCTGGATTACACCAACTCCACCTTTCTCTACGCCCTATTCAATGTATGCTTTCAATTGCCCATGCTGGTAGCACCGCTGCTGGCAGGCCCCATATTGGACCGGGTGAGCCGGAAACAGGTGATCTACCGGCTGGATTATCTCACCTCCGGGCTGTATCTGGCGCTGTTTTTCCTGCTGCGCTCCGGGTGGTTCAGCTATCCGCTGCTGCTGGCAGCCTGCATGGTGATGGGCTCCATCGAGGGCGTGTACGGGGTGGCCTATGACAGCTTTTATCCCAATCTGATCTCCCCCGGCAACTATTCCAAGGCATACTCCGTGTCCAGTGTGCTCTGGCCCATCGCCGCCATGAGTACCCCCATTGCCGCTCTGCTCTATCAGTGGCTGGGAGACCTCACCCCGCTGTTTGCCTTCAACGCACTGTGCTTTTTCGTGGCGGCCTCGTTTGAACGGTCTATCCGCTATCAGGAGACCCACATGGAAAACGCCTCGCCTGCCAACCGGAAGGGACCTCTGGCCCAATTCCGGGAGGACTTCCGGGAGGGACTGGGTTACATCCGGGGCGAGGCGGGACTAATGGCCATTACCCTGTATTTTATCGTGTCCAGCTTTTGCGGAAACGGCAGTTTTCAGCTCTTTCTGCCCTATTTTCGCAACCACGCCCAGTGCTTTATTGGCTGGCCGCTGGCGGCGGTGACGTTGTACTCCATTGTGGCGGCCATGAGCGATGTGGGCAGGTTCATCGGCGGCATCATCCACTATCGCGTGACCATACCCACCCAAAAGAAATTTGCCATTGCCCTGATGGTCTACTTCACCATAGAGCTGCTGTATGGGAGCGTACTCTTCCTGCCCGTCCCCCTGATGGTGGTGGCCATGCTGCTGGAGGGGATTTTAGGAGTCACTTCCTATAATATCCGCATTGCCTCCACCCAGTCCTATGTTCCGGACCGGGTGCGGGCACGGTTTAACGGGGTGTTTCTCATGCTCAACTCGGCGGGCAGTATGCTGGGGTCGCTGGTGTCCGGCTCGCTGGCAGAGCGGTTCCCCGAGCGGGGGATCATTCTGGCCAATTCTGCCCTCTGCGTGGCGGCCTGCCTGCTGCTGATGGTACGCAGCCGGGACGCTGTGGCAGCCATTTATAACCAACAGGTGTGACGGGTTTCCTATCGCAGCTTTCTGCGGGTATTGGGTCCCACGATACCGTCCACTGCCAACCCGTTTTTCTGCTGAAAAGCCCGCACCGCTTCCTCCGTCTTGGGGCCAAAGATGCCGTCTACTGCCAGATGGGCACCATGGCAGTTGAGCCGCTGCTGCACCCAGCACACACCGTCTCCCCGGTCGCCACGGCGCAGGTTCTCCTTGGGCTCGGCATAGACAATGGGCGTGGTGATGCTGCCGTAGATCACATCCAGGTCGGTGCGGTGGTCAATGCCCGGCACCTGCCCGGCGCTGCTGTACTGCCAGCCCCAGAGCTGTCCCTTGATCTCCGGACGGTATTTGGCTGCCGGGGCGGTGCCAAAGGGCAGCGCCCGGCTGGTGGGATAACGGGCAATCCAATAGGGACAGTCAATGTCCATTTTTCCGATGATGGAGCGGTACCACCAAAGCCCGCAGTAGATGCCAAAGCCGTACCCGGCTTCCTCCACCACCTTCCGGGCAGTGAGCACGCTCTCCTTCAGCGTCTCCCGCTCCTGCGCCAGAACCGGCTCAATGGAGTCGTCCTCCATGTCCCACCATACCATCGTCCCCTCCGGTGCGTCTACGCTGTCCAGCAGCTTGACCACCATCTCCGCCGCCCGCCGGGCTTGCTTGGGGGTCGCCTCATAGACGTAGCGGTACACGCCGCAGGGGATGTGCTGCTGGGCGCAGCCCTTCCAGTTCTCCCGGAAGCGGTTGTCAAAGCTGAGGTTGCGCTGGGTGATTTTCAGCACTGCATAGCCGCAGCCCGCCTCTTTCACCTTGTCCCATCGGATTTTTCCGTTGTAGGATGATACGTCGATTCCAAATTGACTCACGGGTTTTCCCTCCTTTTCTACCCCCCAGTATATGAGCCTTTGTCCTCCCGCGCAGCGCAAAAAATGGAAATACCTGTCTCCCGAACAGACAAATCAGGGGATTGTTGCCCTGTTGCGCAAAAATGCAATGTAAACCGAGAAAAGGGAAGGGTTGACGAAACTGCCCCGGCGTGGTATATTGTCTGCTGAACGTAAACCAAAATGATGATAAGGTTTACCAAAGGAGAGAGGTACAATGAGACAAGGAAACGGGATAAAGACCAGAAATATGGTGCTGGTTGCCCTGTTTGCGGCGCTGATGGCCATTTGCTCGTGGATTTCCATTCCCACCACCGTTCCCTTCACCCTGCAAACCTTCGCCGTGTTTGCGGCTGTGGGGCTGCTGGGGGGCAAGCTGGGGACGCTGTCAGTGGTGGTGTATCTGCTGCTGGGCGCAGTGGGCGTGCCGGTGTTTGCCGGCTTCACCGGAGGAATGGGGGTTCTGCTGGGCAGCACCGGGGGCTATCTGGTGGGCTTCATAGGCTCGGCGCTGGTCATGTGGGCGTTGGAGAAACCGGGAAAAAACCGTGGATGGCTGCGGCTGCTGTCCATGGTGCTGGGTCTGGCGGTGTGCTATGGATTCGGAACCCTCTGGTTTCTCTGGGTGTACACCGCCCAAAACGGCGCAGTGGCACTGGGGACGGTGCTGGGGTGGTGTGTGCTGCCCTTCATTCCCTTTGACCTGCTGAAAATCGCCCTTGCCTTTGTCATTACCAACCGGCTTTCCAAGGCGGTGAACTTATCATGAGGGTGCTGCCCCTTCGTCCTCATCACGGGATGTGCCTTGCCTATTACAAGGGACATGGCTATTCTCCCGCCTTCTGCCGGCGGATGGAGGAGATGCTGACCGCCCTCACCGCCGGGATGCAGGTACGGCTCACCGTCAGCACGGACTGCATCTGTCAGGCCTGCCCCAACCGCCGGGGAACGGCGTGCATCACCGAAGAGAAGGTTGCCCGCTTTGACCGGGACGTACTGCGTGCCTGTGCGCTGGCGGAAGGGGAGACGCTGCCCTTCCGGGCGTTTGCCCAACAGGTGCAGCGGGCCATTCTGGAGACAGGTCAGCGGGAACGCATCTGCGGCGACTGTCAGTGGAACAGCTTGTGCACCGGCAGCAGCCGATGGGAATCCATATAAACATAGCCCCCGGTCACCATGGGAAACGGTGACCGGGGGCTGGTGCGTTTGGGCAGAGAAAAACCTCTCTGTCTTCCCAAACAGAGAGGTAATCACACAGCCATCATTAAGCGCGCTCGACTTTACCGGAACGGAGGCATCTGGTGCAGACATACACATGAGTGGGGGTGCCATTCACGATTGCCTTAACACGCTTCACGTTGGGCTTCCAGGGACGATTGGAGCGACGGTGAGAGTGGGAAACCTGAATACCGAATGCAACGCCCTTGCCACAAAAATCGCATTTAGCCATTTTGCTAACCTCCTCGCTAGAAATTACTATAAACAGCATCAATGATTGTACCAGAGGGCGGCGAGAAAATCAAGAGCGAAAAGCAATTTTTTTCAGAAATCAGCAGCCTTTTCCCTGTGACAGCGGGGAAAGGGGGAAAGAGAGAGTTGCAAAAACGCAGGGAACACGCTATAATACTGCTATGTAAAGAAAGATGATTTTCAAAAGAAGGGGGTGGCTCAGGTGAGCGGAGGCAGATATGTGGAGCTGGGCGCGCTGATCCGGGAGTTTGATCTGAAGGTGATCCACGGCGGGCGTGACTACGAAAAGCTGCGCATCGAAAAGACCAATATCAACCGTCCCGGCCTGCAGCTTGTGGGCTTTTACGACTATTTCGACTGCCAGCGTATTCAGCTACTGGGAAGGGTAGAGTGGACTTATTTGCGGGGGCTTCCTGCTGAGGAACGGCAGATGCGCTGCGATGAGCTGCTTTCCCGCCCCATCCCGGCAGTAATCATCGCCCGGGGGCTGGAGCCGTTTCCGGAGCTGATCGATGCGGCCAAGCGCCACGACCGGACGGTGCTGCTCAGCGACCAGAATACTGCGCAGCTGCAATCCCATATGCTGGGCTCCCTGACCCGGGCGCTCTCCCCTCGGATTACCCGCCACGGCGTGCTGATGGAGATTTACGGCGAGGGAGTGCTGCTGGTAGGAGAGAGCGGCGTCGGCAAAAGCGAGACGGCGGTGGAGCTGATGAAGCGGGGGCACCGGCTGATCGCCGACGACGCTGTGGACATCTGCCGCACCGGGACCCAGCTATTGGAGGGCTCTGCGCCGGAGCTGATCCGCTATTATGTGGAGCTGCGGGGCATCGGCATCATTGACGTGCGCCGCCTGTTCGGTATGGCGGCAGTCAAGGACAACCAGCAGATTGACATGGTCATCAACATGGAGCAATGGCGGGAAGGGATGATCTATGACCGTCTGGGTCTGGAAAACCAGTACACCACCATTCTGGATGTGGAGCTGCCTATGGTCACCATCCCGGTGAAGCCCGGACGCAACCTGTCCGTCATTGTCGAGGTGGCTGCGTTGAACAACAGAACCCGGAAGATGGGTTATAACGCGGCGCAGGAATTCACCGACCAGATCAACGCCCATTTTGACCGGCAGCTTGCCCAGCAGGGGCAGCAGTAGGGGCGCACAGTGTGCGCCCGCATAGGCGGCCAGGGCAGGGGGTCTGGCTGTCTCCTGCTGCGCTGGAAAACAAGAAAAAGCGTGAGGCTGTTTCCATACAGTCTCACGCTTTTTGCTTGGGGGATATGAATTACACAATGCGTACCCGGATCATGGATTTCATGGTGTACAGCTCGGCACGCACGTCCTCGCCAACCACCGTGTTCATGTCCACCATGGTATAGGCGTACTCGCCCCGGGACTTGTTGGTCATGTTCTCCACGTTGATGTTCTTTTTGGCCAGAATGTCCATAATGCCTGCCAGCACCGAGTGGACATTGCGGTGAATCAGGCACAGACGGCACACACCGGAGCGGGGCATAGAGACGTTGGGCAGGTTGACGGCGTTTTTGATGTTGCCGTTTTCCAGATAATCCCGCAGCTCCCGGGCAGCCATGACGGCGCAGTTTTCCTCGCTCTCCGGGGTGGAGGCACCCAGATGGGGGGTACAGATGACGTTCTTTGTCATGGCCAGACGGTTGTTGGGGAAGTCGGTGATGTACCGACCCACCTTGCCGCTCTCCAAACCGGCAATCATGGCATCGTCGTCCACCAGTCCGCCCCGGGCGAAGTTGAGGATGCGCACGCCCTCCTTCATCTGCTCAATGGCTTCGGCGTTGAGCTGTCCGGCGGTGTCCTTATTGTAGGGAACGTGGATGGTGATATAGTCCGCCGCCCGGTACAGCTCCTCAATTTTTGTGGTGTGGCGCACATGGGTGTCCAGCAGCAGGGCGGTGTCTACGGTGAGGAAGGGGTCATAGCCGATGACCTTCATGCCCAGAGAGATGGCGGAGTTGGCCACCTTGGCGCCGATGGCACCGAGACCGATGACACCCAGCGTCTTACCGCTGATTTCCGGGCCGATAAAAGCGCTCTTACCCCGCTCTACCACAGTGGTCACGTCGGTGCCTTCCAGCACACGGTTTCTCACCCACTGGCTGCCACCGAAGATATCCCGGCTGGAATAGAGCAGCGCTGCCAGCACCAGCTCCTTCACGGCGTTGGCATTGGCACCGGGGGTGTTAAAGACGACGATGCCGTTTTCCGAGCAGCGGTCGATGGGAATGTTGTTCACCCCTGCGCCTGCCCGGGCGATGGCACGCAGCTCCGGGGGGAACTGAGTATCGTGCAGGACGGCGGAGCGCACCAGAATGCCCTCGTAGTTTTCAAACTGGTCGCTGACCTGATAATACTCCTCCGGCAGCTCCTGAAGACCCACCGGGGCGATTTTGTTCATTGTTCTCACTCGAAACATGGGAAAGATCTCCTCTCCGTAGAAAAACAGCTATGCCCCGGAACAGACCCGGCGGACATATCTTCTCAGCCGATATTATAACAACACACTTTTTTATTTTCAATGCGTACCATTTCTAAACAATCTCCCTTCCTGCGGCTGCTTCCTGTCACTTTTGCTCATATCAACCCGGGAACGAAACTCTTTCTTGAAAGAAACTGCCGGATGTGATATGCTGGAAGCGGAAACCAATTCAGACTTCATCAGAAGGGATGGATGCAAAGCATGAAGCCTGTTATCGTCATTGGACATAAAAACCCGGATACCGACTCTATTTGCTCCGCCATCAGCTATGCCAACTTAAAACGCACCCTCACCGGGGAGGAATATATCCCCAGCCGGGCAGGACACGTCAACCCGGAGACCCAGTATGTGCTGGACAAATTCGGGGTGGAAAAGCCCCAGCTGGTGCCTTCGCTGGAACCCCAGCTGGACGACATCCAGTACCGTCAGGTGGAGGGCATTTCCTCCCATATGTCTCTGAAACGGGCATGGGAGTATATGCGGGACCACAATATCACCACCCTCCCGGTGCTCAACCGCCACAACCAGCTCAAGGGCATTGTGACGCTGGGCGATATCGCCCGGTTTTACATGGAGGATCAGGGCGCCAACGCACTGGCCGCCGCCGGCACCAGCTACCGGAACATTGTGGACGCGCTGGGGGGCGAGCTGGTGGTAGGCGACCCGGACGGACACTTCACTCAGGGCAAGGTGATCGTGGCCGCCGCCAACCCGGACGTGATGGAGGACTATATCGACGAGCATGATATGGTCATTCTGGGCAACCGGTACGAAAGCCAGCTCTGCTCCATCGAGATGAAGGCGGGGTGCATCGTGGTCTGTCTGGGCTCTAAGGTGTCCAAGACCATTCAGAAGCTGGCCAGTGAGGCAGGCTGCGCCATTGTGGCCTCTCCGCTGGATACCTACGCCTGCTCCAAACTCATCAATCAGGCGGTTCCGGTGCGCCATGTGATGAAGACCAAAAACCTGATTACCTTCCGCCATGATGATCTGGTGACCGACGTGCGCACCACAGTGTCCAAGCTGCGCATCCGCTATTTCCCCATGCTGGACAGCGCAGGCAACTACATGGGCATGTTCTCTCAGCGTAACCTGCTGGACATGGAGCGCCAGAAGGTGATTCTGGTGGATCACAACGAGAAGGATCAGGCAGTGGACGGTATCCGCTCCGCCGACGTGATCGAGGTCATCGACCACCACCGGATCGACTCGGTGGAGACCGCCAACCCCATCTACTTCCGCAATCAGCCTTTGGGCTGCACAGCCACCATCGTCACCATGATGTATCAGGAGAACAACGTGGAGATTCCCCCCACCATTGCCGGGCTGCTCTGCTCCGCCATTCTCTCCGATACCCTGATGTTCCGCTCGCCCACCTGCACCGTGATCGACCAGACCATCGCCAAAATGCTGGCCAAGATTGCGGGAATCGACATTACGGAGCACGCCACCTCCATGTTCAATGCCGGCTCCAAGTTGGGGGACAAGACCCCGGACGAAATCTTCCACACCGACTATAAGCGCTTCACCGCCGAGGACAAGACCCTTGCTGTGGCGCAGGTCACCAGCGTCAGCCAGAGCGAGCTGGACCGGCTGGAAGGGGAGATGATACCCTATCTGACCCAGCTTCTGCCCACCAGCGGATTGGATATGCTTTTCCTCATGCTGACCAATATCATTGGGGAGACCACCAAGCTGCTCTTTGTAGGCGCTGGCGCCAAGGACTATGTGGAGCAGGCGTTCCACTGCGAAGCGGGGGAAAACAGCGTGTACCTCCCCGGCGTGGTCAGCCGGAAGAAACAGCTCATGACCCCGCTGCTGTCCGCCATGGAGGCCGGGGAATAAAGGAATCACTGATTAAATCCGCATCATTCTATGCACAAAAGGGACTGCCGAATCAGGCAGTCCCTTCGTCTATTGCTGCTCCAACAGCGCATCTTCTCCCTCGTTGGCCTGCTGGGCGGTAAAGGGCTGAGCGGAGCGCTGGGCGGGGAAGTCCACTTCTAAAACCGCTTGGGGCCAGTTCAGCCGCACCTGCGCATGACGGCCACGCTGATTTGCGGCAGCTTCCATCAGAGCGCAAAGCTCTACCAGCCGCTCCCGGGTGAGATAGTCTCCCCACCACTGGAAAACCAGCGTCCGCTGACGCTTCGCCCCCTGAGCAGCCCGGCTCTCCACCTGCGCCTTGGTGGTAAAGGCAAGCTTGTGGGCTTTGTACCAGCTTTTGCCGCTGTCCGTACAGGAAGGGACAGGAAACAGCACCGGCTCGTGATCCCGGTAAATGGCTTTGTCATCTACCAAATAATAGTCGTACCGAATGCCGCCCTCATGGGAGAGGGAGTTGTCAAAGGTTGCGTCCAGATGATAATACTGCCCGCCCAGCCGGAGAACATTCCAGGTATGGCGGTAGCGAATCCCTTTTTCCGGGTTGTTGCCGCAGATGGCGACGATGCACCAGACCCCCAGTGCGTCGCACAGCGCCTTGACCGCCTTGGCAATGCCCTCGCAGACGGATACCCCCTGACTTAACGGCCCCAGTATTTCGTGGGAGTAGGGCTTTTTCAGCTTGTCATAGCGGACATTCTGGCAGATAAAGTCGTGAACGAACTGCACCCGCTGTTCCTCCGGCTTGTCCAGCATGGGGCGGGTCAGCTTGCGGATGCGGGATTCCATGGCCTGCTGATGAGTGCGGATCTTTCCCTTGTCGAACAGGTACTCCGGAAGCAGCTCTACGGTGCTGCCCTCCGGGTGAAAACGGTAGGAAAAACCGGTGACATAGAAAATCTCCGGGCAGTCCAGCCGGAGCTGCAAAAGAATCTCGCTCAGCGCTTTCCCGTCCAGCCGGTCCACGGGGATCACCGGTGCCAGAGCCAGCAGCCCGGCTTTCATGGCGTGGTAGACGCTTTGGTGCTGCTTGGACATATGTTGAAAGTAGTAGGGTTCCATGCTTGTCCTCTCTGTCAAGTCTGTAATTGCCCCCGGCAGAGCCGGGGGCAGGGAGGTGTCAGCAGCCGCAGCCGCCGCCGATGTTGCCGCAGCCATTGTTGCAGCCACAGCCGTTGCCGCAGCCGCCGCAGGAGAAGATAATGATGATGAGCAGAATGATCCACAGACAGTTGTTGCCGCCAAAGCAGTTGTTATTGCATCCCATATCGAGAGACCTCCTGAACTGGATGTTGAGCAGCGTCTTGCCGCTCACAGTTCATTCTATGCGCCTCACTCCGGGAGGTTACAGCTTTCCGTATTGAAACAGATCGCACTTGAGCATGCCGTTGTACAGCTTCCGCTTTTTCGCCGCCCGCTGACCGTAGGCCTGCTCAAATTCCGTGTGAGAGGACAGAATGCTCACCCGCCAGCCCTCCGGCAGACGGCGCATAGCCGCCCCGAAGGTGTGGTACAGCTTGGCAGCCTCCTCCTTTTCCAGCAGGCGCTCGCCGTAGGGGGGATTGGTCACCACCCTGCCATAGGGCTCGTGGGCGTAGAACCGACCTGCGTCCGCCACCTCAAAGCGCACGGTATCCTCTACCTCTGCTTTTGCCGCATTGGACTGGGCGATGGCCACGGCATTGGGGTCGATGTCGCCTCCCCAGATGTCATACACCCGGTCATATTCCTTGTCCATGGCCTCATCCGCCGCATCCATCCACAGCTTCCCGTCCACCAGCTTCCAGCGCTGGGCGGCAAAGCTGCGGTTCAGTCCCGGCGCCCGGTTCTTGGCGATGAGAGCCGCCTCGATGCAGATGGTGCCCGAGCCGCAGAAGGGGTCACAGAAGGGATCCAGCCCCCGGTATTTGCTCAAAAGCACCATGGCCGCCGCCAGCGTCTCCCGGAGGGGCGCTTCCACGCCTACGGCACGGTAACCCCGCTTGTAAAGCCCCTGACCGGAGGTGTCCAGACAGAGATGCACCTGATCCTTGAAGATGGAGAACTGTACCTGATACCGCTCCCCGTCCTCACTAAGCCAGTCCACCCCGTAGGCACGGCACAGCCGCTGAGACAGCGCCTTTTTCACAATGGACTGACAGGCGGGAACTGAGTGAAGCTGAGAGTCGATGGAATACCCCTTCACCGGGCTTTCCCCATTGAGGGGAATCAGTTCCTCCCAATGGACAGCCAGAACCCCCTGAAACAGCTCCTCAAAGGTAGTCGCCCGGAAGGTGGACAGCACCAGCAGCACCCGTGCGCCGCAGCGCAGATTGATATTCAGCCTTGGCAGGTCGGCAAGGGTGCCCCGGCAGAAAACCCGTCCATTTTCGGCACGCACATCCTCCAGACCCAGACGGCGGATCTCATCCGCCACCAGCCGCTCCAGCCCCAGCAGACAGGGAATCATATATTGTAGTTTATCCATAAAAACCTCGTTTTGCAGAAAATGAAAGGGGAAAAAGTGAATCAAAAGGGATTTGCGGGAAAAGAAATTCACTGTGCAGGAAATAAATCGCCAGCGCCGACGCTCTGCATTATGGTACAGTATAACGTATTTCCGGGAGAAAGGCAAAAACATTTTGCCGGACGCTCTTTTTGTATTTACCGGAATTTAAAACTCGGGTGTTGACGGGAAAGCAAAAGAGCGGTATGATATTGAAGATAGACGAGATAGATAATAGGCCGCAGTCTGGACGCTACATTGCGCCGTCATGGAACAGAATGCTGTTCTCCGTTTCTGCGTGCCTTTGCTGCAAAGACAGCTGTTTTGACAGACTACCACAGTGAGAAAGGAAGGCCCCGTATGCCGAACGAAACCAATAAGGGCGGTAAGCGCCTTGCGGGTAGCAAGCCTAGCCATACCCATTTGAATACAGGTACGTCAAGAAGAAGAACCTATGCTACCACTGATGACAGCTCCCTCGTTGACGATGCGGTCATTGATGAGATCCTCCGCTCCATTGCGGGCATGGACTTCAACACCGCCGCTCCTGCCAACCGCACCCTGAATGAGGCACCCAAGCGTGCCGCACTGAACGGCCCCGGTGCCCGCCGCCGTCCCGACCAGCCTGAGGAGAAGGCACAGCCCAGCGAGCCGGAGCAGCCCGCCCAGCCTCCGCAGAGACCCCAGCCTCAGCAGAGACCCCAGCCCCAGCCCCAGCAGAACAATCAGGGCTTCCAGTTTGACTTTGGCGACCTGAAGAACCCCCAGCGCACGCCCCAGATGGACAGACTGGGAGGAGAAGAGTCCCGTGTCAACGAATATCAGGCCGCCGCTTTCAACGCCCGCCAGCGTTCCGCCGGGGAATCTCCCAGCGCCGCCCCACAGGCGGGGAAAGACCGTGTCTGGGGACAGAACATGGACCAGACCCAGACCTTCCGCCCTGCACGTCCCACTCAGCGGGACACAGACCGCCTGCCTACGCTGGTGGATGACGAGCCTCAGAAGCAGCGTCCCGTGCTGAACCGGGTGCTGACCATGGTGGTGGTGCTGCTGATCGTGGTGGCTCTGGTGCTGGGCGTGCGTATGGCGTATACCCTTGGCCCAATGATGGGCTGGAACCTGCCGGACGTGTCCCACATTCCTGTGGTGTCCACCCTGCTGGGCGTAATCCCGGACGCAGACGAGACCATCGAACTCCCTGAGGAGACCGAGCCGGAGCCTGTTCAGCAGGTGCCCGACCCCACGTCGGTGACGCTGGACGCGGACGAGCTGACCCTCCACCCCGGTGAAACCAAGGTACTTACCGCTACGCTGGACGTGGAAGGCTGGGACGGCCTTCTGGCATGGGCTTCCAGCAACAAGGATGAGGACATCATCAAGCTCACCGTCCTCGGCTCCAACACCGCACAGGTGGAGTATGTAGGCCCGGGCGAGTGCGCCGTGGCGGTCCAGGTGGGCGTCAAGCCTGCGGACGGCTCTGAGGCTGTCCACGACTCCTGCTACATCACCTGCGAGGCGGAGGACGAACAGCAGGACGCTGAAGCCCCCGCCGAGACGGATGACGGCGAAGAAGCTGAGACCGCTCAGGAGCAGGAGACTGCCACAGGCGAGCATATTGACGTGACCCTGAACCGGGAGGACTTCACCCTGAACGCCGGGGAGCGCCATCAGCTCATGCGGGATAACGCCGACAAGGTGACCTGGACCTCCTCCAACGAGGAAGTAGCCACCGTGTCCGATGGCATTGTCACCGCCGTTGCCCACGGCTCCGCGACCATCACCGCTACCGCACCTGACGGCACTACCGCCAGCGCAGTCTGCCGGGTGAGGTAAACAAATACCCGAAAAAAATCACCGCTCTCAATTGAGAGCGGTGATTTTTTCGGTGTTATTCCTCAAGGAAATTGAGGATATCCAGCAGGAACTGCCCCAACGTGTCGTTGGTGCTGCGGTAGATTTCGTGCTTGGCGTCCCGGTAGACAATCTTTTTGCCCTGGGGCAGAAGGTGTACCAAATCGTCCTGAGGGGGAAGGTTGACCACGGTATCCAGCCCCGCCTGACACAGCAGCACCGGAATCTGGACGGAGTACGCCTGTGCCAGAATGGGATACTGGACGTTGGCGGCCTCCTTGGCCCAGGAGTAGGTGGCGGCGGAGTTTTGCAGGTTGATATCCTGCTTCTGACGGTTGAGATACCAGAGGTAACGTGCCTTGGAGGTGGTGCAGTTGTTGTCCTCCCAGTGGTCTTCCCCGTCGAAGGGCTTTTGAATCATAATGGGCTTTTCCCCCTGCCCCAGCATACACATAAAGCTGGCCAGCGCCCCGCCCAAAAAATCAGGCATATCCCCGGCGGAGGGGGAGACCATGGGAGAGGAGAGAATGCACTTCTCAAAGATACCGGGATGCTCCTCCAGATAGAGAATGGCAATGGCACCCCCCATGGAGTGTCCGTAGAGGTAGCGGTGCTTGCCCTCGGTCATGGGAACCACCACATGCTCAATCAGATAGTGCATATCCTTGATGTAGTCGGAGAAGGAGGTAATGTGGGTCAGCCAGGTCTCCTGCACCAGACGGTAGCTCTTGCCATGCCCCATATGGTCGCAGACAAAGACCCCGTATCCCGCCCGGAGGAAGTAGTAAATCAGCTCGGAGTATTCCAGTGTGGACTCGGTAAAGCCGTGGCTGATGAAAATGACTTTATCGCATCCGTCATCCGGGGCATAATACTCCCAATAAATCCCCAGATTTTCCTTCCGGGCGCTGATTCCGGTGGATTGACGGCACTGTTCCAGCCGCAGAGCCACCTGCCCCATCTGGGCTTCGTAATTTTCTTCGGAGAGCAAAGCAAACGGCAATTGATTCATGGTTGATCCTCCCTCTCACAGCGGGTTCCCGTTTCCCGACTGGTCCTTCTCTCTGGCCTGCAAAAATGCCCGAATCACTTCGGCGGTCTCCTCCGGCGTCAGGTGGTCTGTGCACACGCAAAGGTCATAGGCGGAGGTATCCCCCCACAAATGGCTGGAAAAGAGACTGTGGTAAGCGCTGCGCCCCCGGTCAATCCGGTCGATCATCACCTTGGCAATGCGGCGGTCCACGTGACGTTTCGCCATGGTGTTGGCAATCCGGCGGCTTTCCGAGGCGTAGATGTACACATGCACCACATTCTCCCGCTGGCGCAGCACCGTGTCGGCACAGCGACCCACGATGACACATGGCCCCTGATCTGCCATGTCCCGGATGATTTTGGACTGCGCCTCAAACATCTCCATGCTGGCAGGAGCGATTTGGGCGGTCTGTCCGCTCTTGAGCCGACGAATCATGGCAGCGGCGGCTTTTTCCTCCTGCTCGAATAACGCTGGGGAGATGCCGCTCTCTTTGGCAGCCCGGGACAGCACCTCGTAGTCATAGCAGGGGATGCCCAGCGCCTGAGCCAGCAGTTGCCCTGCTTCCCGCCCGCGGCTGCCGGACTGACGGCTGATGGTGATGACAGGCAGTTGCTTCATAAGTTCCCAAGTCCTTTCTCTGTCCCGAATCCGTCGGTGACAGGATACTTTCACAATTCCGCTTTCTATTATACAATATATGATGAAAAAATCAAGAGTGATTTCTAAAAGAGATGTAATAAAATTAGCATCAAAAGACCGCCGGGCAGCTTGTCCCGGCGGTCTGATTTTTCAGGCGTGTCAAAAAATCTGTGGTATATCCTGCAACTCGTTCAGTATGGCGCTCCGCTTGGTATCCAGCAGCAGCTCCCGGTTATAGGAGGCGAAACGGGCGTTGCCGTTGTCAGCGAGGAACTTCATGGAATAAGGATTCATGGTCAGCTCGGTGAGGAAGATGACCAGCTCCTGCCCCTCTCCAAAGGCGGCGTCGATCAGGTCAAAGGCTCGTTCCAACCGGGAGGAGGCGTTTTCAATGGCGGCCTTGCGCCGGGCAACGTCCACCCCAAAGGCGGCACGCACCCCATCGGCGGGGTCGGCACCGCTGGAATCGCAGTCCATCACCAGCGCCCGCAGGTCGGCCAGCCGGCGTTCCAGCCGCTGTAACCGCCGCTCCTCCACCAGAGAGAGCAGCTTGGAGCGGGATTTCTCCCAATGCAGGGTGTCTACCGCCGCCACCTCCTGTTCCACGGCAGAGCGCCCCTCCCCGGCGGACAGCCGGGGCATCAGGGAGCGGAGCCGCTGATGAAGGGCGGTGACGTAGGCGTCCTCCTCGTTGGCCTCCCGGCAGGTGCGGTACAGGGCATCCAGTACCAGGGACAGGGCGGACAGCCGTTCGTCAAAGGGAGCCATCCGCAGACGGTTGACCGTCTGTTCGGTGAGGTGACCGGAGAGAATGGCCTCCACGTCGTAGTCCGAGCGGTATTTCAGATAGAGGTCGTAGTAGGCGGAAAAGTCCTTGGCAATGACAGGGTGCTGAATGTACTGCTCCACCAGCGCCTGATCCACCCCAAAGCCCAACTGCTCGTGGGCGGAAATCAGCCGGGAGAGATCCTCCCAGCCCCGGGCGGTGGCAAACCGCTTGCCGTCCACGGTGGTCTCCAACTGGTAGAAGTGCTGGGGCTTCAGCTCCAGATAGGCCAGCACCGCCGGGTGTACCTGACGGAGATAGGCGTACTCCTTCCATGGCTGATAGGCTGCCTCCACGTCAATGCGGCGGACACGGTCCAACGTCACAATGTCGAAGTCCCGGACGGAGCGGTTGTACTCCGGGGGGTTGCCTGCCGCCACAATCACCCAGCCCTCAGGAAGCTGGTGGGCGCCAAAGGTCTTGCATTGGAGAAATTGGAGCATGGCGGGGGCCAGCGTCTCGGACACGCAGTTTACCTCGTCCAGAAAGAGAATGCCCTGTTCCAGCCCGGTTTCTTCCATGGCCCGGTAAACGCTGGCGATAATCTCGCTCATGGTGTACTCGGTGACCTGAAAGGACTTATCCTTGTAGGATGCGGTGTGAATGCTGGGCAGACCGATGGCGGATTGCCGGGTGTGGTGGGTGATGGTGTAGCTCACCAGCGCCACGCCGCACTCCCGGGCGGCCTGCTCCGCAATGGCGGTCTTGCCCACACCGGGAGGCCCCATCAGTAAGATGGGACGCTGAGCGATGACGGGCACCGCCCAGCTTCCGTACTCGTCCCGAGCCAGATAGGCACGGACGGTGTGGATGAGCTGCTGTTTTGCCTCTTTGATATTCATAAATTGCTCCCTGTTATCGGTTGCCGGACTCCGGCTCCAACATGATTTTCATTGCCCAGCCCGGCACCTCCGGAGGAGTGTAGTCCTCCCGGAAAAAGACAAAGGCCACGTCATAACCCGGCTTGCGCTGGGGGTAGACGCCAAAGCCGTCGGTAAAGTAAATCAGCCCCCGCAGGTCGGACAGCGCCCCTTCTTGCATCAGTGCGTCCACATAGGCAAAGGCGGGGCGGAAATCGGTGCCGCCGAACCCTCTGACCTCAAACTGCTCACAGAACCGGGCAAAATCGTCTGCGCTGTGAACCACGGTATCCTTCTGTACCTCGGCATCCGCCTGAATGATGTGCAGCCGGGCATCGGCGAAGAACAGCTCCTGCGCTGACAGCACCGCCCGTGTTTCCTCCAAAAACCGCTGAATGGCACCTTCAGCGCAGGAGTCGGAGGTGTCAATGACAATGGCAAAATCCCGGATCTTCCGGCTCTCCCGGTACTCCAGCGGCTCAATCAGGGGAATATTCCCGTATAATTCCAGCCCAAGGGCATAGTAGGCGTAGTCAAAGCTGTCCGTATCCACCCGCATTTCCTCCCGCAGGGAGAGAAAACGGCGGAGGAAGCTGCGGTAGTCGTACCGTTCCCGGTTCTCGATCCGCAGCAGCTTCAGAACGTCCCCGGCCTCATCTCCATACTGGGCAAAAAAGGTCTCCATTCCGGTCTGGGTCTTTTGACTGAGCTGCTGCCATTTTTCTTCCAGCTTGTCCCGGTTTGGGGGTGAATCTGCCGGACTCTGCCCGTCCTGTCTCGTATCGTCCGAATCCCCCGGCCAAAACCGATGGTCGTCCCGGCGAAACTCCTGCGCCAGAGCCGTTTGGATGTCAAAATCCAAATGCCGCCTGTCCAGTTCCCGGTATATCGCCTCGGCAGTGAGCACCGGCATGGCGGCGGAGAGGTCGTCGTAGGTGTCCTCCCGGAGGTTGGAGGACAGCAGCCTGACACAGCGGTTGTCAATGGAGTCCAGCACCGACTCCACTGCGATGTCGCAGGCCAAATCCCACAATTCACCCTCCCGCCCCTCCCGGTGGAGGGGATGGCGGAAAAGACAATGGAGCAGCATATGGAGATAGACCCGGTTGAGCAGCACGGTGTCCTGCTGGTAGAGCTCGATCAGCAGCCGGGGATTGAACTGGATACTCCATCCGTCGGTGCCGATGGTGGGGGTGTTCAGGTTCATGGCGTAATCCAGACCGGACAGCGCCACGTCCAGAAAACGCATATTCAGGTAAATTTCGTTTCGGGCAGAAGCGAGAATGGCCCGCCCAATCCGATCCAGCTTGGCGTGGTTTTCGTGCATGGGCGGGCCTCCTTTCCGGGGGTATGGTTGATGTTTTTACGCCAACTGCCCGACGATATAGGCGGCAGCGTCCTTCAAATCCGCTCCGCCGTTGGCTTCCATTTCGCCTGCGTCACAGGCGGCGGCCAGCGCAGGGTTGATGGGGAGCTGGGCCAGCACAATGACGTGGTTCTCAGCGGCCACCTGAGCGATTTTGCTCTCACCGAAGATGGCGTGGCGCTTGCCGCAGTCGGGGCACTGGAAGTAGCTGAAATTCTCCACCAGACCCAGCACCGGCACGTTCATCATCTTGGCCATGTTCAGTGCCTTGGTGACGATCATGCTCACCAGATCCTGAGGGGAGGTGACCACCACAATGCCCTCCACGGGCAGGGACTGGAACACGGTCAGGGGCACATCTCCCGTTCCGGGAGGCATATCAATGAGCAGATAGTCCAGCTCGCCCCACTTGGTGTCCGTCCAGAACTGCTTGACGCAGCCGGAAATCATGCTGCCCCGCCAGACCACCGGGTCAGTCTCGTTGGGGGAGAGCAGGTTCAGGCTCATCACCCGAATGCCGCCCTGGGTTTCCGGGGGAATCATCAGCTCGCCGTCGGAATACACCGGGCCGGCAAGACCAAAGCTCTTGGGAATGGAGGGGCCGGTGATATCAGCGTCCAGAATGCCCACCTTCTTGCCCATCCGGGACAGCGCCACCGCCAGAGAGGAGGTGACCATGCTCTTGCCTACGCCCCCCTTGCCGCTGACTACAGCCACCACATGGCGAACGTGGGAGGCGGGATTGGAGGGGGCTTTCAGGCTTTCGGGATTGTTCCGGGAGGGGCAGTTGCTGCCGCAGGTGGAGCAATCATGAGTACAGGCGTCAGCCATATTGCAACAGTCTCCTTTGAGATAGAATGAGAAAAGCGCATAAAACGCAGCATATCCAGTATAACACAAAATCGGAAAAGGTAAAGAGCAGAAACGGCTTTGCCGGGACAGCATAAAACATTTGCCGCAGTGATTGAAAATACGGTGAAAAATGGTATAATAGTTTCATGAACATTTCTAACCGCAGGGGGAAAGCTGCCCCTGCGGGACAGGAGCGTGAAGGATACTATGATTTCAGAAAAGCGCTACGAGCTGATTCTGGAGAAACTGCGCCGTGACCGTTCTGCCACGGTACTCCAACTGGCACAGGAAATCGGCGTCAGCGAGTCCACCGTCCGCCGTGACCTGATTGCGCTGGACGGACAGGGGCTGCTCAGCCGGATTCACGGCGGGGCGGTGCTGAATCGGCAGGTGCTTTCCGCCCATGAGCCGGATATGGATACCAAAGAGGGAATGAACATCCGGGAGAAACAGGCCATCGGTCGTTACGCCGCCGGGCTCATCCGGAGCAAAGACTTTGTGTTTCTGGATGCGGGAACCACCACCCTTCAGGTGGCCCACGCCGTCTCCGGGGAGGCATTGGAGGCCACCTACATCACCAACGGTCTCACCCACGCCCGGGTGCTGTGCCGGAAGGGCTGCAATGTCTGCGTCCTTGCGGGGCAGGTGCGCCAGCGCACCGAGGCGATTGTGGGAGCCTCGGCGTTGAACTGCCTCCACGGGTATAACTTTACCAAGGCATTTCTGGGGGTCAACGGAATCGCCATCCCCCAGGGCTTTACCACCCCCGGCATTGAGGAGCGGGAGCTGAAGCTGGGGGCAATCCAGTCGGCGCAGGAGTGCTGGTTTCTGGCAGACCACAGCAAGTTCGACCAGAGCTGCACCGCTATTATCTGCCCGCTGCCCCGGGTGGGGATTATCACCGACAAAGTACCCAACCCCAAGTACCGCACCTATACCGTGATTCAGGAGGTTGGAGCGGACTGACTGCACGTCCCTCCGCAGACATTTCAATCATAACAGAAAAGAGACGGGAGACTGCCTGAGAGCAGCCGCCCGTCTCTTGCGCTTTGCAGGGCTTACCGGTTCATCAGGTAAGCACGGAGCAGGTCATAGGTGTTGCGCAGCCCGTCCACATGGGTGCGCTCATAGCCGTGGCTGTTGGCAGTGCCGGGGCCGATGGCGGCGTGGCGGATGTCATACCCGGCAAGCACGCTGGCATCCCCGTCGGTGCCGTAGTGGGGGGTGAAAATGTCCATCACGAAGTCCACCCCGGCATCTATGGCCGCCTGACGCAGCTCGTTGGTCATGCCCCAGTGATAGGGGAACCGGGAGTCCTTGGCAAAAATAGAGACTTTATGCTCGTCTGAGTTCTGTTCCGGTCCGGTGGGGGCGATGTCCACCGCCAGCACGTCGGTAATGCCCTGAGGCAGCCATGTGGTGCCGTGGCCGATTTCCTCATATACGGCGAAGTAGAAGCACACCGGGCGGGGCAGCATGGTGCCGCTGTCATGGAGGGACTTGATGAGGGCGAGCACCACGGCGGCGCAGGCCTTGTCGTCCACAAAGCGGGACTTCACATACCCGTTGGACAGGGTGAACCGGGGCTCCAGCGCAATCATGTCCCCGGTGTCGATGCCGAGGGCGTGGGTGTCGGCGGCGGACTTCACATCCTCGTCCAGCACCACGCACACGTTGGTGCGAAAATCAGGCAGCACCGAGCGCAGCTCCTCCTCGGTGACATGGATGGAGTTGGGGGTGCGGCAGACGGTGCCGGTGAACACCTTCCCCGCCCGGCTGTGGATGCGTACATTCTCCCCGGTGCAGTAGAAGGGGTACAGTCCCCCGACCGGGCAGACGTTCAGGGTGCCGTCAGCGTTGACGTGGCGCACCATCAGTCCGATGTCGTCCAGATGGGCGGTTACCGCCAGCGAAGCCCCCGCCCCGCAGGGATAAGCCAGCACGCCCCCCTTGTGGGTCAGGGTGTAGGGACAGCCCAGCTCATCCAAAATGGTGCAGAGCAGTCTTTGAATCTCCTCATATTGTCCAGTGGTGCTGTCCACCGAAAGCAGCCGCTGAAAAACCTCCAGACAGTAGTTCTGGTCAAATGCTTCCATAGTCCTTCCTCGTTTCCGGGCATATGCCCCTGATTTCCTGACCATTTTACTCCGAAAGCAAAGGCGTATCAACTATGGCGGAGGATTTTTCTGCCCCTTCCCGGCAGACAGCCAGCTCCAGCCCCCCATCACCGGGGGAGACAGTGAGGGTATCCCCCCGCCCAAGCTGCCCGGAGAGCAGCAGCCCGGCGGCGGGGTCTTCCACCTGACTGCGCAGGTAGCGGCGGATGGGGCGAACCCCCCAGTCCCGGCTGTCCCCCTGAGCGGCAATCTGATGAAGGGCATCCCCGGTCACAGAAAGGGTAATGCCCTGCGCCGCAAAACGGCGGGCAATGCGCCCGGTCATCAGGGCGGCAATCTGGCGCAGCTCCTCCTGCCCCGGGGCAGAGAAGCAGACAATCTCATCCAGCCGCCCCAGAAATTCCGGAGGAAAGACCTGAGAGAGCTGCTCCATGGCCCGGTCATGCGCCCCGCCTGTCTCTGTGCCAAAGCCCAGCGCCGGGCGGGGATGGGAGAGCTGAACGCCCCCGGCGTTGGTGGTCATGACAATCACCGTGTTGCGAAAATCGGCGGGATTGCCCTGAGCGTCGGTGAGACACCCTTCCTCCATCACCTGGAGCAGCAGGTTCCACACGTCCCGGTGTGCCTTTTCCAGCTCGTCCAGCAGAATCACCTGATAGGGCTTGCGCCGCACCGCCTCGGTGAGCCGTCCCCCTTCCTCGTGACCCACATAGCCGGGCGGGGAACCGATGAGCCGGGAGACGGTGTGGGGCTCCATATATTCGCTCATGTCCAGCCGGAGCAGGGCGGTGTCGCTGCCAAAGAGGGCCGCTGCCAACGCCCGGCACAGCTCGGTCTTGCCTACGCCGGAGGGCCCGGCAAAGAGAAAGCACCCCACCGGGCGGCTGTCCTCCTGCAATCCCGCCCGGCTGCGGCGAATGGCGGCGGACACCGCCTGAATCGCCTGCTGCTGCCCCACCACCCGGCGGGAGAGGGTCTGCTCCAGACGGAGCAGCCGCTCCGTCTCAGCGGCAGTGAGCTGCTCCAGCGGCACCCCCGTCCACTGAGCCACCACCGCCGCCACATCCGCCGGACGGACAACGGGAGGAACAGCGTGGGCTTCGGCGGCAGAGCGCTCCATCTGGGCACGAAAGTCCTGTTCCGCGTCCCGGAGCAGAGCGGCCTGTTCAAAGTCCTGACGGCGGATGGTAGCGGAGAGCTGCTGCTGCACCTGTCGGTGCCGCTCTGCCAGCAGACGGTAGGCCTCGCTGGGGGTCTCGGCGGCAATGCGTACCTGCGCCGCCGCTTCGTCCATCAGGTCAATGGCCTTGTCCGGGAGGAACCGCTGGGGGAGATAGCGAATGGAGTAGTCCACCGCCGCCTCCACCGCCTCCGGGCTGATGACCAGCCGGTGATGCGCCTCATACCGGGGGCGGAGCAGGTGGAGCATGGCGACAGCGTCCTCCCGGCGGGGCGGCTCCACCGTGACCGGCTGGAACCGCCGGGCAAGAGCGCCGTCCTTGCAGATATGGCGGCGGTATTCCTCCTGCGTGGTAGCGCCGATGACCTGCAACTCCCTCCGGCTCAGGGCAGGCTTGAGCAGGTCGGAAGCGTCGATGGAGCCCTCCGCAGAGCCTGCGCCGATGAGCGTGTGCATCTCGTCAATAAACAGGATCACATTGCCCATACGCTGCACCTCCCGGAGAATTTTCTTCAACCGTTCCTCGAACTCTCCCCGGTACTTGGTGCCTGCCACAGTGGCACCCAAATCCATACTCAGCACCCGCCGCCCCAGCAGGGGGGAGGGCACCTGCCGCCGGGCAATCCGCTGCGCCAGTCCCTCGGCAAGGGCGGTCTTGCCCACGCCCGGCTCTCCCAGCAAAATGGGGTTGTTCTTGCTCCTGCGGCAGAGGATCTGTACAATCCGGTCTAATTCGGCGTCACGCCCGGTGATGGGGTCCAGCTCTCCATATTGCGCCATGCGGGTCAGATCCCGGCTGTACTGCTCCAGCAGCCGGGAATCCCGGCTGGCATCGGTCTCCCGGACAGGCCGGCGCACCGGGGGAGTGGTGGGGGCGGTGCCGTCCCCCAGCATGGCGCAGAGCTGACGGTAGGCGGCGGCGCAGTCAAGCCCCGCCTTTTGCAGCACCAGATGCGCCATGCCCTCCCGCTCCCGCAGCAGCCCCAGCAGCAGATGATCCGGGGTGACCTGACGGGTATGGAGCCGGGTGGATTCCTCGGCGGCAAGCTGCACCGCATGGCGGCAGCAGGGGGTCAGCCCCAGCTCCGGGGGATTGCCCCCCTCTCCCTCGCCCACCATGGCGATGATTTGCGATCGCAGTCCGGTCTCCTGAAGCTGATGCTCCCGCAGCAGCAGCGCCCCCTTGCCGTCGTTGAAGCGCAGCAGACTGAGCAGCAGATGCTCTGAGCCAACATAGCCGTGTCCCATCTGACAGGCGATCTCCCGGGAAAAGGAGATGGCCTGCTGTGCGGAAGTGGAAAAGGCGGAATGAGCCATATCGTATCCTCCTGTACATGGTTTGTCCCATTGTATCCCCATACGATTGCGTTCAGACGGGAAACAGGGCGACAGGAGAAAAGATGATGCTGCAAATCCAGAGGCGGTCTGTGACCGCCCAAAAGCATAAAACAGCCGACCCAACCGGGTCGGCTGTTTTCATAGGTCAATCCTGACTCTGGCTGATGGCCTCAGCGGTGCGGCGTCTGCGCTCCTCGATCTCGGCATTGAGCATCATATCCTTCACCTTCATCAGGCGAATGGTGTTGTTGCGCTCGTTCTCGTCCAGCTTCATGGAGATGGACTTGATCTTTGACTGACAGTCGGGGATGACCACATATTCCAGTGCGTTCACCCGGCGGCGGGTCTTTTCGATCTCCTCCGCCATAAGCTGACAGGCTTTCTCAATCTGCGCCAGCTTGAGCATATCCTCAAACACGGAGGACAGAGCGTCAACGGCGCTGTCCAGCTCGCCGCTGGTGGTGGCAAAGCCGTAGGGATAGACCTCTCCGGAGTCGGCGCTGCGGGTGGTGAACTGATACTGGGGAACGTTCACCGACATGATGTTCTGAAAGCTCATGTCCAGATCCACGCTCTGCTTGGGGTAGAGCAGGCTCTGCTCCAGCATTTCACTGCTCATGAGAGCGGAGGCCACGGTAAAGGAGCCGTGGGCCTGCATGAGACCCTCTTCCACCTTTTTCCGAAGCGCCCGGTTCTCCCGAATCAGGTCGAGAAACTGCTTCATCAGCTCGTCCCGCTTGTCTTTCAACAGCTTATGTCCCCGGGAGGAGGTGGCCAGCTTGCGCTTTTGGCGGGTCAGCTCCATGCGGGTGGCGTTTACCTGTGCGGAAGGCATTCACGGCACCTCCCTTACTGCTCGTCCCGGTGGAGATACTTCTCGATGAACTCCGGCTTGATCCGCTTCAGCTCGTTCTCCGGCAGAATCTTCAGCAGATCCCAGCCCAGATCCAGCGTCTCCACAATGGAGCGGTTCTCGTCCTGTCCCTGAGAGACATAGCGGCGCTCAAACTCGTTGGCGAACTTGGCGTACTTCAAATCGGTGGGGGAGAGGGCACCCTCGCCCAGAATGGCGATCAGCTCCTGATTTTCCTTGCCGGTGGCGTAGGCGGCAAAGAGCTGGTTCATGGTGCCTGCGTGATCCTCACGGGTCTTCTTTGCGCCGATGCCCTTGTCCTTCAGACGGGACAGGGAGGGCAGCACGTCCACGGGAGGCAGAACGCCCTTGCGGTACAGCTCACGGGAGAGGATGATCTGACCCTCGGTGATATATCCCGTCAGGTCGGGGATGGGGTGGGTCTTATCGTCCTCAGGCATGGTGAGGATGGGAATCATGGTGATGGAGCCGGGCTGACCCAGATGCCGTCCTGCGCGCTCGTACATGGTGGCAAGGTCGGTATACAGGTAGCCGGGATAGCCGCGGCGTCCGGGCACTTCCTTCTTGGCTGCCGACACCTCACGCAGAGCCTCTGCGTAGTTGGTGATGTCGGTGAGGATGACCAGAACGTGCATTCCCTTGTCAAAGGCCAGATACTCGGCGGCGGTCAGCGCCATACGGGGGGTGGAGATACGCTCCACGGCGGGGTCGTTGGCCAGGTTGATAAACATGACGGAACGATCCAGAGCGCCGGTGCGGGTGAACTCCTGTACGAAGTATTCCGACTCCTCGAAGGTGATGCCGATGGCGGCAAATACCACGGCGAACTTGCTCTCGTCGTCCAGCACCTTGGCCTGACGGGCGATCTGAGCGGCCAGCTGGTTGTGGGGCAGACCGGAGCCGGAGAAGATGGGCAGCTTCTGACCACGCACCAGCGTGTTCAAGCCGTCGATGGTGGAGATACCGGTCTGAATGAACTCGTCCGGGTAATCCCGGGCGGCGGGATTCATGGCCAGACCGTTGATGTCCCGGTGAGCCTCGGCCAGAATGTCGGGACCGCCGTCAATGGGTACGCCCATGCCGGAGAACACACGGCCCAGCATATCCTCGCTGACAGCCAGCTCCAGGGGATGGCCCAGAAAACGCACCTTGGACTGAGCCAGATTGATGCCGGCGGAGGGCTCATAGAGCTGCACCACGGCGGTGTCGCCGTTGATTTCCAGCACCTTGCCCCGGCGGACAGAGCCGTCGGAGAGCTGAATCTCTGCCTGCTCGTCATAGGTCACGCCGCTGACACGGCGCACCACCATCAGAGGGCCGTTGATGGATTCAATTGTCTTATATTCCCGAATCATCACTCTTCCTCCCCTCTGGCGGCGATCTCGTTGATCTGCTGCTCCATCTCACGGGTGATGGCGGCGTAAGCGGCCTCGTATTCGTCCACAGGCACCGTCTTGGCACGGCCAATGCCGTTTCTGGCGTCGATGGTGAACAGGGCGTTCAGATCCGCACCCTTGTCCAGTGCGGCACGGCACAGGCGGTCGTAGTCCAGAATCATCTGCATCATCAGGAACTGACGGCGGTAGTCAGAGAAGGTGTCCACGTCCACGAAGGCGTTCTGCTGCAAAAAGTCCTCCCGGATCATACGGGCGGTTTCCAGCGTCAACTGGTCGGCAGGGGACAGGGAGTCCTTGCCTACCAACTGAACGATCTCGTTCAGGCTGGCCTCTTCCTGCAAAATGGCCATGGCCTTGGCACGGTTTTTGGAGAAGTCAGGGCCAAGATGCTCCTCAAACCAGGGACGCAGGGAGTCCTCATACAGGGAGTAGGAGGTGAGCCAGTTGATGGCGGGGAAGTGACGGCGATAGGCCAGAGAGGAGTCCAGCGCCCAGAACACCTTGACGATACGCATGGTGCCCTGAGAGACAGGCTCGGACAGGTCGCCGCCGGGAGGGGACACAGCGCCCACAGCGGTGAGGCTGCCGTGGCGCTCCTGGTCGGAACCGATGCACTGCACCGTACCGGCGCGCTCGTAGAACTGAGCCAGACGGGAGGCCAGATAGGCGGGGTAGCCTTCCTCGCCGGGCATTTCCTCCATACGTCCGGACATCTCACGAAGTGCCTCTGCCCAGCGGGAGGTGGAGTCAGCGATGACGGCCACGTCATAGCCCATGTCACGGAAGTATTCCGCAATGGTGATGCCGGTGTACACGGAAGCCTCACGGGCGGCCACAGGCATATCGGAGGTGTTGGCGATGAGGATGGTACGCTTCATCAGGCTCTCGCCGGTGCGGGGGTCGATCAGCTCGGGGAACTCCCGCAGCACGTCGGTCATCTCGTTGCCACGCTCGCCGCAGCCGATGTAGACCACAATGTCCACGTCAGACCACTTGGCCAGTGCGTGCTGCACCACCGTTTTACCGGAGCCGAAGGGGCCGGGGACGGCGGCGGTGCCGCCCTTGGCCACAGGGAACATGGTGTCAATGATCCGCTGGCCGGACTGGAGGGGACGGCTGGGGGGGAACTTCTTGGTGTAGGGTCTGCCGATTCGGACAGGCCACTTCTGCATCATGGTCAGCTCTTCGGTGGTGCCGTCGTCATGCTCCAGCACGGCGATGGTGTCGGTCACCTTGAAGGAACCGGACTGGATGCTCTTGATGGTGCCGGCGCTTTTCACGGGCACCATAATGTGGTGGTTTACCGAGGGGGTCTCCTGCACGTCGCCCAAAAAGTCGCCGCCGATGACCTTGTCGCCCACCTTGGCAGTGGCCTTGAACTCCCACAGCTTATCCCGATCCAGCGCAGGCACTTCGATACCACGGCGGATGTTGGAGCCGCAGATGCGCATAATGCCCTCCAGAGGCCGCTGGATACCGTCATAGATGTTTTCCAGCAGGCCGGGGCCAAGCTCTACTGAGAGCTGTGCGCCGGTGGTGACCACCTCTGCGCCGGGGCCGATGCCGGAGGTCTCCTCGTAGACCTGAATGGAGGCGGCGTCGCCGTTCATATTCAGAATCTCACCGATGAGCCGCTGCTCGCCCACACGAACCACATCGGACATATTGGCGTCCTGCATACCGGTGGCAACCACCAGCGGGCCGGACACCTTGACAATCTTGCCCATAGGGTTTTCAACCTTCTTTCTTCATGTCGGCGGAAAACTGCGTTTCCCGCCGAGTTTTGCATCCGGTCTGTGCGCACTCGCTGCGCTGGCACACTTGCCCGGATAGAGGAATTTTTGCACCAAAGTGAATTTGGTACAAAAATATGATTTCATCTCATTCTGCCCGGTTGGGCAGAACGCTGCGAGGCATTTGCCCCTTGGGTAGTTCCCTACAGAATATCCGCGCCAACGGCACGTTCCACCGAGTCGGTGATGTTACGCATACCCATGCCCAGCGAGCCGCCCTTGCCGGGAATCAGAATCACGGCGGGGATGACGCTGTCTTTGTACTTGGCAATCTCGTCGCCCATCTGGGCGGCATACTGCTCGGTGACATAGATAATGGCGGTTTCTCCGTCCCGGGCGAGGGTGTGCAGGGTCTTTCTCGCCTGCTCTACCGTCTCGGCGGGGTGAACGTCCAGACCCAGCGCCTGAAAGCCCAGCACGCTCTCCCGGTCGCCCAATACTGCGATCTTATACATAGCAGTCACGCAGCCTTTCCCGGATCACGTCGGTGGGGAGTCCCGCCAGACGGCCCGTCAGAATAATGCGGATAGCGGTCTGCTCATTGTCCCGGGCAGCCAGATAGGCAATCAGCGGCTGCTCCCCGAAGGGGACACGGTGCGCCAGAGCCAGATAGGCCACCAGCGCATTGTCGCAGGCCTTTTCAAACCCGGTGAGGGAGCCGCCCTGTACTGCCTTTGCACCCAGCGCCGCAGCCTCGGTCAGAGGACCGAAGGCGTACAGGTCTTCCAATGACCCGGCACCGTCTGCCAAAGCGGACAGAGCGTCTAAATCCACCTCGCCGCCCGCAAACAGCACCCGGCGGAGATAGCCGCTGTCCTTGCCCATACGCAGTACCCGAACAGTAGTGCGCAGGTTGGCAATGTCCAACTGTAACCGGACGTATCCCATCAGAAAGTCCGACCCGGTGGACTGCGCCAGCTCCAGCAGGTCTTCAAAATAGGCCTTGTCCAGCAGCATATCCGACTGCTGGGGATCCTTTGTAGAGCCAAGCAGCTCCTGCGCTTCCGCTATGGCTTTGCCCAGACGCTCCGGCAAAGCTGACCAGTCAGCGGCGGCAAAAGCGTCTGCCATGGTCTGGGCGGGGATGCGCCCGGTCTCCACCATCAGGCGGGAGGCGTCCTCCCCCTTGAGCTGACTTTTCAGCAGCACCTTGGCGTTGTGGTAGTCGTACTTCACCTTGAATACGTCCACCATATTCCGGTCCAGCGCAGCCTCACCCAGCTCGTTCATCAACTCGTCCCGGGCTTTGGCAAGCATTTCATTGACCGTGTCCACGTCCACCCGGGCAAGCTCAGCATAGCCGCACTCGGTGAGGATTTTGGCAGCGTCCTCAGCAGAGGGAGCGTCCAGCATCCGGTCCATCCGGGCGGAGGTGAGCATGGTGGCCTCCAGGGCCCGCAGCCGGGCGGAGAGGAACAGGTAATCCGTATCTTTGATCTTTTTGGTTTTCTTCCCAGTCATGTTGTCTCCTTTCAGCAGGAGGACTCAGGAGAACAGCAGTGCGGCGACCTCGCCGGACACTGTGGAGCGAGCCAGACGCACCAGCGTCTCAAAGGCGCAGTTGACCTCCACATCTCCGTCGGAGAGCACCAGACCGCCCCGGAAATCCCGGGCTTCGCTGCTGAGACGAAGCTGAGCGCAGCGCCCCTCTTTGGCCAGCAGCTCATTTGCCCGGGTGGCCACCTTTACGCCGTAGCGGCTGCGGTCGGTGCGGGAGAGGATAAGCTGTTCCTTACCGGTGACCGAAGCCTGAGCGGTGAGCTGCGCCAGAAGGTCGATGTAGTCCTGCTCGGGCAGGGCGCACAGCCGGTCCAGCGCCAGCTCAAAGGCCTTGTCCAGCATCTCCTGTTTCACAGCCAGAAGCGCCTGACGCCCCTCCATCTCAGCGGCGCTGATGAGGCGGCTGCGGCGCTCGTCGGCACGCTGCCTGCCCTTTTCCAACGCTTCGGCGGACTGAGCGTCTGCCTGCGCCTGATAGCGGGCGGTGATTTCAGAGGCTTCCTGCCGGGCAGCCGCCAGTATGGCGCTGTTCTCCCGGTCTGCGTCAGCGGCAATGCGCTGAGTGATCTTTTCAATTCCGTTCATGCAGTCGTTACCGCCTTTCCACTTTGATTGTACCTTTGCCATAGGGCAGAGGGTGAAAGCATCAGGCGTTCATCAGCATGAGGATGGAGGCCAGCAGGGACAAAATGGCATAGAACTCCACGATGACGCAGAGGATAACGCCCTTGGACCAGTCATCCGGCTTCTTGGCCACGATGTTGATGGAAGCGGCGGCCACACGGCCCTGATACACAGCGGACAGGAAACCGCCGAACATCATGGGAATGCAGGCGGCGAAGATGGTCAGACCTCTGGTGACGTCCACATCTGCGATACCGCCGGAGAAAGCGCCCATGCGGAACAGAGCGAAGAACCAGACCACCAGACCATACAGACCCTGGGTGCCGGGCAGCACCTGAAGCACCAGGCAGGAGCTGAGGCGCTCGGGGGTGACGGACAGCACGCCGGAGGCGGCTTCGCCCACGCATCCGGTGCCGCGAGCGGAACCTACGCAGCAAAGACCCACAGCCAGACCGGCACCGAGAAACGCAAGGCCGATACCGCCAAACATATTAAAGAACTCAGACATGATTAGTATTCCTCCTTAATAATATCCACATATTTTGTGTTGATGGACAGGGGACGGAAGGGCTTGCCGCCGTCCTCATAGAATCTGCCGAAGAACTCCAACACCTGAAGCCGCAAATCGTGGACATAGCAGCCCAGCACGTTCAAAGCGAAGTTCAGGATGTTGCCAAACATGGAGATGATGATAAACACCACCACATTTCCGGGTACTGCGCCAAGGGTGTTGAACACGCTGGCGATGATAGCGCCGGAGAGCATCAGTGCCATCAGACGGGAGTAGGACAGCACATCGGAGAAGATGCCGGACACGCCGTTGTAGATGGCGCCGATCATGCCGCCCAGCGCACCGAAAACACTGCCGCTGGCACGAAGCTGACCGATAAACAGCATCACCAGACCCACAATGAGCATGACCATGCCCACCGTCTTGCCGCCGAAGAGAAAGCCGGCTACACAGGCGTACAGCACCCACCATGCCACCTCGTCAAACACCGCCGAGAGGGGGTCGCCGTCTCTGCACTTTTTATAGACGTTGATGGCGTTGCCGGTGATGCACTGGATAAAGCCCAGAATCAGCGAGCCGATGAGGATCATAATGGTGTCGTCCTGCGCAGTAAAGAGATGGGGCAGGGCGGTGAGGGTGGTGTTGGGGTTGATGATCTTGGCAATCTGGGGGATGAAGTCCCCGAAGAAGCCGCCGGTGAGCGCACCGAAGATAAAGGTACTGATACCGCACAGCAGCAGCAGACCGGACATATGCGCCATGGTGCCCTTGGCCTTTTTCTTTTTCAGGAAAAGACCGCCCAGCACCATCATCAGCCCGTAGCCCATATCCGCCATCATGATGCCGTAAAACAGCACAAAGAAGGGAGCCATCAGGGGGTTGGGGTCCAAAGAGCCGTACTTGGGCAGGGAGTACATCTCGGTGACCATGTTCAGGGGGGAGGTGAGAGGCCCATTTTCCAGCTTCACCGGCACCTTGGCATAGTCCTCCTTTGCGGGCTCCTCCATCTCATAGGCGCAGACGAACTGACCCAATACAGCCAGAAGCAGCGCCTCGTCCCGGGCGGGGAACCAGCCCTCCAGCAGGAAGGTGGACTGGGTGCAGAGCAGCTGCTCCCGGTCAGATTCCCGCTGCTGATACTGGGTTTCCAGATCGGTGACCAGCCGCAGACGCTCCCGGGTGCTGGAAAGACCACGGATGGTCTCCTCAGCGCCCTGACGGGTGCGGCGCTGCTGCTCGATCTGAGCATCCACGGTGCGGATGTTCTCCGCCGCCGTACCGGTGACACCCTTGAAGCGAATCTGAGAGAAGGAGCGGGTTTTCAGCACTTCCAGCGCCGCCGGGTAGTCCTCCCGGTGGCAGATGAGCAGCACATACTGCTGGTCCCTGTCCCGGCTGACGGCAATCAGCTCACTGAGAGGAGCTGCCTGCTGCAGCGCTGCGTGAACCTGCTCCATGCTGTCCTTGGCAGAGAGCTGCAACACGCCTAACGTCAATTCCGTGTGATCGGTGCTCTGGCATTCCAGAGGAAGATCCAGATCCACCCAAGGGAGATAGCCCGCCCGAAGAGCCGACAGCCGGTTTTCCTCGGAGACGCTCTGAGCAATCAGACTCACCTGATGGTTGATCTGCTCAGCGGCGGAGAGCGCCGACTGACGCATTTCCGGACTGAACAGCTCCCTACGGCTCACCTCCGGCCGGTCGGGGAACATCCCCTCCTTTACCGGGGCGTACCGATGCAGCGCATCCAGTGCGTTTCGCAGGCTGACCATCTCGCTGTCCACCTGAGCGAGAGCGCTGTCCTTCCGACTGAGCAGGGATGCCCAATCTTCGTCGGCCTCAGATACCTGAGGCAGGATGATTTGAACGCAGCCCGCATTTTGAAGCTGCTCCAGCATACGATCCTGCTCCTGGGACAGCCCAATGAGCCGAAGATGCTTCATTTTTGCGATTGCCATCAGGCGTCCACCACCTTTCTGACAATCAGTGACGCTGCTTCTTCAAGCCGTCCTTCCGCCTTCTGCCTGACCTTTGCCGCTTCATCTGCGGCACGGGCACGCACATTGGCAATTTCAGCGGCAGCGGCCTGCTCCGCCTGAGCAAAAAGGGCATCATTCTGCGCCTTCGCATCGGCAGCGGCACGGCTTAGAAGGGACTGCCCGTCGTGTTCGGCATCGGAAATCAGCCGTCTGGCCTCCTGCTGTGCCTGAAGCTTCTCTACACGAGCCTGTTCTTCCGCCTCGGCCACTTGTTTGACTGCTTCCAGAGACATCGTCTCACCGCCTTTCTACCTTCAATTTCCCACAAAATAATTTTTGTCAGATATTCCTATTATAGCGGTGCACATGACAAAATGCAATGGAGGATTTGCTGACCGAAGCTGTTTTTCCGCCCCAAAAGTGGACAATTTGCCGCCGGATTGACAATTGCCCCCCGGACTGATACAATAGACCATTATCATGTGGTGGTATGCCAAATTGGGAGTATGTCTATGAGACGCTTTTTCAACGACATAAAGCACTATGGGAGATACATCATCTACTCCGCCCGGTGCCAGCTGAAGGACGAGGTGGCTGGCTCCTTTCTGAACTGGGGCTGGCTGGTGCTCAATCCGGTGATGTTCATGCTGGTTTATGCGTTTGTCCAGATTGCCGTATTTGGAAATGCCAAGGAGTATCTGGCATCCTTCTGCTTTGTAGGCTTGACGGTGTGGAATTTCTTCAACACAACAGTCAACGGGAGCGTGCGCATCATCAAACGGTATAAGGCGATTATTTCCAAAACCTATGTGCCGAAATTCTGCTTTGTTATGACCTCTATTCTGGTGAACGGGTTCAAAATGCTGGTGTCCTTTGGGCTGGTGCTGGTGTCGCTGCTTCTGTACCGGGTGCCGGTGTCGCCGCTGATGCTCTGGTCCATCCCTTACCTGCTGCTGCTGGTGCTTATGAGCTTTGGGATTAGCTGCATCCTGCTGCACTACGGCGTATACTTTGAGGATCTATCCAATATCGTGCCGATCGTTCTGCGGCTGATGTTTTTTATGTCCGGTGTGTTTTATGATCTGGAAGGAAAGATGGAAGGCAATCTGGGCGTTTTGGTGGAGCGTTTGAATCCCACTGCGTTCATCATCCTCCAGATTCGGCGTACGTTGATCTATGGCCAAAGCACAAGCAAGAGCTGGTTTTTGCTGTGGGCGGCTGTGGGGCTGATGCTCTCCGTGATCGGTGTGCATCTGATCTATAAGCACGAGCGCACTTACGTCAAATCGGTCTGACGAAGAAAAAATTTTGGAAAATCCAAAAAAACCGTTGACATTTTCCAGACAGGTGCTATAATAGCATCTGTTCCGCGGGAGTAGCTCATCTGGTAGAGCGCCACCTTGCCAAGGTGGAGGTAGCGAGTTCGAGCCTCGTCTTCCGCTCCAAAAAACGAAGGATGTCCGAAAGGGCGTCCTTCGTTTTTTTTACTGGTTATCCAGATAACTCGGCAAGAGAATACAAACTCCCTCCGTCGGCTCCCTCCGTCACCTTCGGTGACACCACCTCTTTAAGGTAGCGCCTTCGGCGCATGATCCCGTGCGGCATGAACTATGCCGCTGGCATAGTTCTTTTTCGGCCTTACCCTCTAGGAGGGAGGCACTGGCGAGACTTGCTTGTCTTCCATTTTTGCCAAAGGCCCCCTCTTTGAGTGAGCCCGTCTTAAAACGTGCCTGTGGCACGTTTTAGGGCGAGTGGGATAAAGTGCGAAGCACAACCTCTGCGGAAGGCTGTCAGCGTAGCTGACTGGGGGAGCCCCCCCAAGCGGATTCAAATGGATAACCAAATTTGCTTTTTGCGGCT
>ATWA01000003.1 GCA_000421005.1 Clostridiales bacterium NK3B98 | reverse complement strand
TTGCCCATCTGCCCGGTGAGTTTTTGAGCGGCATCGTCGCTGAAAGTTGCGCAGATGGTGGGATGCTCGATTCTTCTCGTGAGTGCTGCACGCCGCAGATATTGAGAGTAAGTGATGCCCAGCACTTCGCAGATGAAGTTGAGCTGGTGGTATTCGTCCTCCGAGAAGCGGACGGTGATTTTGTGATTGCGGTTGGTGTCATCTCTTGCTTGATACTTTTTTGACATTGCATTTCTCCTTTGAGATTGGAATGATTTGTAGCTGCAACGCAGCATTTTCTGAGAGGAAAATTTTGAGATTAGCGGGATTGGGGTGCTGAACCCCAACAAGATTGCGCTGGAGGATTTTCGGCTTTGCCGAAATGTCCGACAGCGAGCATCTTGCCCTCGATGAGAGGTTAACTGTTTGTCCCGACTTTCGTCGGAGCTGTTTCATCATTGAAAAAGCAGAGCCTGACCTGAAAAATGATTCATCCGTCATTCGTTCAGGTCAGACTCTGCTGACAACACAACCATAGCAAAAAGCCATCCGAAAATCAAGTGGTCGAAGTGAAAGATAGACGCACCGAACCGCATTGGATTATAATGCCCACCTTATGTGCCAGCAGCCGATTCAGCCCATGACAGCTTCCTTGCGCTGTGCGGCTTCCTTCTGCTTTGCCTCCTTCTCCGCTGTGATCTCGTTGAGTTCCTTCTCGCCTTGGAAAAACTCCAGGTCGATCTGCGTCTTGTACTGCGATGTGCACTGTCTGTGCGCCATGGTATTGTGCTTTTTCCTCTGCAGTTCTTCCCCCAGATTTTGTACTTTTCTTTTTGAGGAGATGCGTATATAATAAGAGAAATACTTATGCAGGGAAATTTACAATTGTACGCACTCAAGAAAGGAAGTGGGCAAAGAGTATGCAGCGAATTGAGATTCAGGAATGCAAAATGGAGTTGATCTACCTGATGAACGAGCCGGCGCACGCTCATCAGGATATTGAAATATTGTACATGATCGACCATGGCGCAAAAGTCCAAACGGATATCTCCTTCCAACTGAAGGAAAACGACATCGTTGTTTTTAATTCAGGCGAGGAGCATGGGTTACAGTGCGACCGGAATGCCATTGTATTTCGTCTGCTGATACCCTATCGCTTGCTGGGAAAGCTGTCCACCGATGAGATCATTTTCTTCCAGTGCAATTCTGTGCGGTACACAGCAGGCAACTACAGCAGCCTTGTGGGATTAGTGGAGCGATTGTTGCTGAAATACCTGAATCTGGACATGGCTGATCTGAGCGAGCTGGGCAGTATTCTGTTTCAGATTATCCATGAGTTATTTGAAAACTATAAGGTGGACCAGAGTAAGCTGGGACAGTATTCCCCAAAATACCAGGGTGGAAGAATCAATCGGATACTGAATTATATTCATTTGCACTACTTTGAAACACTGAATCTGCCTGATCTGGCAGACTACTTTCATATGTCAGAGACCTACATCTCCCATTATTTCAAAGAAAAGGTGGGAATGAACTATCTGACTTACCTGAATGATGTCCGCACCCAAAATGCGGCGTTGGATTTGAGCCAAACCGATCATTCTGTCACCGAGATTGCGCTGGATAATGGTTTTTCCACCCCCTCTGTTTTCAATCGCCACTTCAAGCATAAATACGGCAAAACCCCCTCAGAGTATCGCAGTGAGCTGATGAAAAGCAGGAAAAGTCTGGAGATTGCAGAGGGGAAAATCGAAGAGATTCAACAGCAGATCAGCGAAAAAATCGAACTGGATTCCAACAAAGGGACAAAGTCGAGGGCGATACGGGTAGACGCTTCCCAAGCCGGGTCACAGTGGGAAAACAAAAATATCATCCTGAATATCGGGGAAACCACTGCGGTATGCGATGCGGGAATTCAAAAGCAGATTCTATTCCTGAAAAAAGAGCTGAACATATCCTATATCCGCATTTGGAACCTGTTCTCAGATAAATTCATGATTACGGCGGATCTGGACGGGGACAGCTTCAATTTCTTTTATCTGGACAGCGTCCTGGACTTTTTTGTACAAAATGACATTGCACTGTTTTTGGATTTGGGACAGCGCAAGCGTGTCATCATGGCAACCAGCAAAAGCGAGCTGTACTCAGAAAAAGAGAGCCATCAGCCTGAGAACATTCACCAATGGGAGAACCTGCTCCGGCATTTTATGAGGCACCTGATGCGCAGATACGGAAAGTCCGTGCTGGAAAACTGGATTTTCGAATTCCCGTGGAATCTGGAGCCGTATTATCAGCAGGGATATGACTATGTCAGCGCCTACCGTGCAGGCAGGAGAATTGTCAAGGAAGGGCTGCAAAACGCCAGAATCGCCGGCCTCAGTCCCAATATTTCAGTGAATCAGCCGCAGCTTCTGGATGCAGTCCGAAAACTGAAGGAACAGGACATTTTCCCGGAAATCGTGACCATGCGGGTTTTTATGGATTTGGAGCATCAGGTTATGAGGGATGTTTCCTACCAAAGGGAGAACGATTTCCAATACGCCATGCAATTTGTAGAGCGAATCATCGCTATGGTCAGGGAAGAGAGACTGGCATGTCAGTTCTGCATCTCCGAGTGGTCAAACAGCGTGTCCAACCGGACGATGATTCAGGACAGCTGTGCCAGAGGAACCGCAGTCATCAACTTTGTTCAGGGTATGTCAAGGCTGGTGGATATGATGGGTTTCTGGCACGGAACAGACGCAGTAGACGTTTTTTATGACACCAAAAAACTGATCTACGGCGGCGGTGGAATCCTGACAAAGGACGGCATCAAAAAGCCCAGCTTCTACGCATTCTATTTTCTAAACCTGTTGGGCGGGGAGCTGCTGAAGGTTGGCACCAACTACATCATGACAAAGGATTCCTCTGGCAAGATTGTCTGTCTCTTCTATAACCAAAGGGCGTACAGCTACTACTATTACTTCAAAAATGAAACGGAGCAAAAAGACCTGTCCAAATTGTTCCAAAGTGAAGAGAAGATCATATTGGAAATGGAGCTCTCTCACATGGAACACGATGGGGAGTATCTGATCAAAGAAGAAGTGGTAAACAGCAGTTACGGAAGCATTCAGGATGAGTGGAAGATTTTAGGAAATCAGGAGGAGCTGGGAAAGCCTGAGATACAATACCTGAAAAGCATTTGCGTCCCCAAAATATTCATGAAGCACTTTATCTGCGTGGAGGGCAAGCTGAGATTCCATGTGGAATTAGAGCCCCACGAGATGAGACTCATCCACATCTCTCCTCCCATCAGCGTTGGCTAAAAGCGAGAAATACATCAAACAGACCATGCACAAAAAATGGCTATCATTTTTCGTGCATGGTCTTCTTGCGCCTTTTAAATCTTAAAACAAGAGCAGGAATAAAACAGTTTATGGAAAGCGATTCTGTCAGCCACGCAATATAATTTATGCATAACAGACAGGAAGGACGTGGCGAAATGGAGGAACTTTCGACGAAAAGCACAGAGAAAAGGAGTGTAAATATGGAAAGGCTTTCGAAGAAAAGTATTATTAGCTATGCGCTGGGTGATCTGGCAAGTCAATTGGTATGGACATTCGTCGGCATGTATTTGACGGTGTATTACCTGGACGTGGTAGGGCTTGCCCCTGTGGTGGCTTCCACGATCATGCTGGTGGCAAAGGTTTGGGATGCGGTGAACGACCCCATGATGGGCGCTATCTGTGAGCGGACAAACTCGAAGCACGGCCGCTTCAGACCTTACATCCTGTACGGAGCGCCGCTGCTGGCCATCTTCAGCATTCTGACCTTTACCGCACCCTTTGGAAACGGAGCGGCCGGCGCAGTCTGGGCGACTGTCACCTACATCGGCTCCGGAATGCTCTACACCCTGACCAACATCCCTTACGGTGCCCTGGCAGGCGTTATGACCACCCATAGCGATGACCGCACTAAGCTGAATTCCGCCAGAGGCATCGGCATGCAGATCGGTATTATGATCGTCAGCTTTGGCGCCGCTCTGCTTCTGACCAAGTTCTCCGGCAGCGCCGAGGCGATCACTGGCAAAGCGTATACATGGGTTGCTGTGATTTTTGCTCTGATTGCCACCCCCATGTTCCTCATCGTGTTCAAGAACACCAAAGAGGTTATCACCCCGGATGTGAGCAAGGAAAAGGTTTCCGTCAAGACCTCCCTGAAGGTGATCGCATCCAACAAATATCTGATGATCGTTGTGGCAGTATCTCTCATCAGCATGGTCGCCTATATGGGCCGTATTTCCACCATGGCCTTCTATGTGTCCCACTGTCTAGGCGACTTCAGACTGATGTCCATCCTGATGACCATTCCCTCTATCGGCGCTCTGGTGGGCAATGTGATTACCCCCTGGATCGTCAGCAAGCTGGGCAAGTATGGCAACCGTAACGCATTGGCCCTGTCCATGCTGCTGAAGGGCGTGACCTTCATCTGGATCTTCATGGTTCCCTTTGATAACATTCCCATGCTGATTGCCGCTCACATTGTCAACGCCGTGGTAGGCTTCGGCTTTGCCCCCACTCTGTCCATGATTGCAGATTCCATTGACTATCAGGATCACAAGACCGGCGTCCGTTCCGACGGTATTGCATTCGCTTTCTACGGCCTGTCCACTAAGCTGGGCGGCGCAATCGGAAGCTCCATGGGCATTATGCTGCTGACCTTCTTCGGCTATGTGGCAGGACAGGAAGTCACCGCCGCTGCACAGCAGGGCATCAACATCACCACCAATCTGGTCTGCGGCGTCCTCCACCTGATTGCAGCCGTGATTCCGATGCTCTTCTGGAAGATGACCGACAAAGAAGCGGATGATCTGAGAGAGCAAATAAAGGTAAGAAACGCAAAGGAAGCATAAAGGAGAGGAGTACACATATGTATCAATATGACAAAAAGGGGCCCAAGCGCGGCATAGCGCTGTACAGCTATTCCGCAGAGTTTGGCATCACCAAGAATCTGGAGGACTGCTTCCAGGATATGTACGACATGGGTGCCCACGGTCTGGAAATCCTTGCCAACACACACATTGAGAATTACCCGAACCCTTCTGAGGAGTGGATTGCGGAGTGGTTCCGGCTGCTGGACAAGTATGAGATCATTCCAGTGGAATACGGCAACTGGATCGACTCTCACATGCTGGGCTATCGGGATCTGACCACGGAGGAGTCCTATGAGCTGCTGGCAAGGGATATCCGACTTGCCCACAGGCTGGGCTTCACGGTCATGAGAACCAAGATGCCGGTGATTTCCAGCGCTCTTGACCCGGTGGAGAACTGGCGGGAGATCATTAAAATGGCCCTGCCGCTGGCAGAGGAATGCGGCATCAAAATGTGCCCTGAGATCCACGCCCCCACAAATCTGGACAGCCAGATGGTTCGCAACTTCGTGGAATTCATCGAGGAAACCGGAACGAAGAACTTCGGCCTGAACATTGACTTCGGCGTGTTCCGGAACAACTTTGACAACGAGCCGGAACATCGCAACAATTTCATGGGAAGCAAGCCGGAAGAGATTATCCCCCTGCTGCCGTATGTATATTGCTGCCATGCAAAATTCAACCATATGAGTGATGATTTCGAAGAAACGACCATTCCCTACAAAGAGGTTGTGGACATCATGAAGGAGCACAACTGGGATGGTTATCTGCTCAGTGAGTATGAGGGCTGGGATAAATATGATCCGGGATACGAGGTCGGCCAGACACTCAGAAAGCATCATATCATGTTGAAGCGCTATCTGGGAGACTAGGAGGAATCACGATGTTAGAGAACCAAGTAATTCAGTCCGTTGGATTTAGAAACATCAAGGAAGACGGGAAGGTGACCGGATTCCAGTTCAGAGTCAGAATCCCCTATTATCGCGGCATTTTCCTCTGCCAGCTGCGGCCGGGCTCTCTGTTTGTGGACGGGAAGAAATTTGAAAAGGACCAGATCATCTGGAATGTGAACGGCAAGGATCACACTGCGGAAGAGATGGTCAGCGACAGGGAAACCCACTGGGCAGTGACCGAGCCTGCCGTCATCAAGGTCAAGCTGGACGGCGGATTGGAGCAGGGATTCCATGACCTGAAGTTTGGATTCTGCTTCACCTCTTCCTATATGCCCCCGATCATGCAGGAGAATTTGGATCCCGATCAGGATCCTCCCTTCATCATGCCGGAATTCGGACATCATATTCATACCAGACGGATGTTGATCGTCTAATCTACAAGAAACTGGGATCCAAAGTTGATTTGGGTCCCAGTTTTTCGCAAGCATCAATTCAAAATGTTGCGTCTACCGGCAAGCACAGCAGAGGCGTTGACCCTTAAATTGACCCTTTACAGGAACGCAGAAACGAGTGTTCGATGGCACTATTAGACTGGTTTTTCTCAAAACACAGAAAGAATGGATCTTTTTGCACGCAGAAAGTACATTGTCTTTTCCTCCGATAATTCAGATTACTCCTTCCACGTAGAACGAATCCCCCTAAAGCATTTGGTTTAGAGGGAATTCTCTGTGTTTGCTGGCGTTTTTTTGTTTGAAATAGTTGCAAATATGAGGCAGGGGATTGTACAACCCCCTATTCTACCCATTACAGGGTTGAAACACGCTTTGTACCCATTGGTCAGGCGGTTGCAAAGGCGCTGAATGAAAGTGGCTGTCAAATTCGGAATCACGTTGCGGTTGATCATGCTTTGATTGTCTTGCACTGTGAGAGGTTTCAGACTGGTGCAATAGGTGCTGAGAGTGCTGAGAGACTATTTTGCACATGGTCGACAAAATTGATACATTGCTGATATAACCATGCTCTTTCCTTTTTGTATAATTTGATTGCGAAAGAAAACAAACTCTGACAGGATTTGACAAGGAGGAGCATTATGGCAAATGAAAAACGAATCAAAGAGCATGACCCCAACAAAGTGCCGTTTGGAAGGCTTCTGGCATGGAATACCCGTCCCATTGCACTTGGTTCCATCACGATTATTATAGGATACTTTTCGATTTATTGTACGGACACGCTTGGTATGAATCCAGCCCTTGTGGGCACGCTCTTGATGGCGAGCAAGATTGTGGATGGCTTTACAGACCTGATCGCAGGCTATTTTGTTGACAACACGAAAACCAGGTGGGGCAAGGCGAGACCTTATGAGATCTTCATCATTCTTGCCTGGCTGGGCACGGTTCTCCTGTTCTCCGCACGGACAGAGTGGAGCATTGTAGCCAAGAGCATCTGGATCTTTACAATGTACACGCTGGTATTCTCCATCTTCAGCACCTTCCTGAATGCTGCTGAGTCCCCGTATATCATCCGGGCGTTTGGAACAAAAGAAGCAGTAACGAAAGTATCTGCGGTTGGCGGCATCGTAATTACTCTGGGATGTATGATCGTTGGCATCACCTTCCCGATCATGATGGGTAACCTGGCTACTTCCGATAAGGGCTGGACCAAGCTTATGCTCATTTATGCCATTCCTCTTACACTGATTGGCATTCTGCGCTTCATCTTTATCAGAGAACAGTATACGGGCGAGGATGCACTATCCCCCCGCGTAACGCTTAAAGATATGTTTACCATGCTCAAGTCTAATCCTTATACCTGGTGCATGGCAGGCGTCAATGGCGTGACGCAGTTTATCGCCGGTCTCGGGGCAGTGACCTACTACTTCACCTGGATTGTCGGCAACATCAGTCTGCTCTCCACACTCCAGCTTTTCAGCATTTTGAGCCTGTTTGTAATGCTGACCTTCCCTGTGGTGATTCGGAAGAAATCCGCCAACTATCTGATTATGGTTGGAGCGATTCTCGGTATTGTTGGCTATTCGATAAACTTCTTTGCCGGCAAAAATCTCATTCTGCTAACGATTGCGTCGCTGCTGGGCGGTGTGGCAGTGCTGCCTGGTTCCTATCTGCGCACAATTATGGTCATGGAGATTGCGAAATACAATCAGTGGAAGGGGCTGCCCGGCATGGAAGCGACTGCTGCTGCGCTGGCCAATTTCTTCGGCAAGGTCTTCACAGCCTTTGGCTCCTTTATTCTTGGTATCCTGCTGACTACCGGAGGCTACGATGGAACGCTTGCTGTGCAGAGTGAAAGCGCACTGAATATGATCCGCCTTCTGTACAGTGTGATTCCTGCCGCATCCATGTGCATCATGCTCTTCTGCACTCTGATCTACAGAAAGCTGGACAAACAGCTGCCCCAGATTGAGGCCGAGCTAGCTGCCCGCGATGCTGTCAACTGATACCGGTTCCTACAATACGCAACCTCAAAAGGCGCTGACTGCATATGTTCAGCGCCTTTCTTGAAATCAAACGAAAAAGGAGAATCATGATGGAGTTTACACCAGAACAGATCACACAGATGTTCGGTGGTTTCACACCCCCGTCCGAGCATCCCTTCCCGGAACACATTGAGAACGCACGGGCCATTGCAGCAGACGGCATGGTTCTGCTGAAAAACGACGGTCATGCGCTCCCAATCTCCCCACAAAAAATTGCACTGTTTGGAGCCGGAGCAGTAGAAACCGTTGCCTGCGGCACAGGCAGCGGCTATGTGACGGCACCCATGGTGAGTGTGCGTCAGGGATTGGAAAACGCCGGATTTGAAATTACTTCGACGAGCTGGCTCCGCCGGTTTCTTGCCGAAAGCAAGCGCGTGAATGACGCTGATACCACGCTCTCTGACTTGGACCGTTCCTTTAGTGGTATGAAGATTCTGATCGATGAGGTGGAGGTTACCGAAGAAGACCTGCAAACGTCGTCGGAAGCAAAAATCGCCGTCTATGTGATCCGCAGGAACGCCGGCGAGAACGGCGACCGGGATGCCGTCAAGGGCGACTACTATCTGAGCGATATGGAGGAATCCAACCTCCGGAAGGTTGCTGCCGCTTTTTCTAAAACCATTGTAATACTGAACACCACGGTGATTGACGCAAATTTCCTGTTTGAGATTCCCTGCATTGCTGCCGCTGTCCTGATGGGTCTGGCAGGGATGGAGGGCGGCAACGCACTGGCAGATGTGCTGACGGGGAAAAAGAACCCCGCAGGGCACCTGACGGACACCTGGGCCAGAGCCTATGGCGACAATCCGGCCGCCGCGACCTTCGGAAAGAACGATGGGAACTCGCTCCAGGAAGACTACTGCGAGGATATCTTCGTTGGCTACCGCTATTTTGATTCTTTCGGAATCGAGCCGCTTTTTCCATTCGGATATGGTTTATCCTATACTGCGTTTTCCATGGCCTGCATGGAGTTTTCGGCGGACTGGCACGCTGCCCGTCTCACCGTTGCGGTAACCAACACGGGGGATCAGAGCGGGCGAGCCGTCGCCCAAGTCTATGTAAGCGCGCCGGAAGGTCGACTAGCCAAGCCTTATCAGGAACTGAAAGGGTTTGCAAAAACAAAGGAACTTGCTCCCGGTGAGACACAGACGCTGACGATCCGCATACCGACGGAGAGTCTTGCCTCGTATGACGAGGAAAAAGCCGCTTTTCTCATGGAAGCAGGCCGCTATCTTTTCCGCCTTGGCGAGCACAGCCGGAGCACCACACCTGTGGCCGAGATCATTCTGGACAAGGAGGCCATTCTCCGGCAAGTGCGCAGAGAAGTAACACCGGATCATGAACTGAAACGGTTGATACCTCCCCCACGCAAAGCCGAGCCTGCGTTCGATGTGTTTCAGGTGCTGCTTTCCGCCAGCAAGTGCCCTACGGTGGACGGAGCCTGCCGTACCCATGAATCCGATATGACCAGCCGCAAGCGGTTTGAGAAGGTTCAGGCAGCACCGGATGCCACGCTGATCGATGTCCGGGAGGGGCGCGTCTCCATGGACAGCTTCGTCAAATCTCTGGAGCCGGAGGTCTTGTTCCGTTTGGTTGCCGGTGCGGCCTTTGAAACGCCCTATGAAACGAAAGTACGCCTGAAAACACCGGTGACGCCTGTCAACGGGCCCTCCTCCAGCGGTACGACCACTGCACTCTTCACCCAGTCTTTGGGCATCCCGCAGCTGAAAATGACCGACGGTCCTGCGGGATTGCATCTGGGCTTCTGCCACACGACCTGCAATCCGGTGGGGCTGCTCATTGCCCAAACCTTTGACTGTGAAGCGGCAAGGCTTTATGGGGAGGGAATCGGCAAGGAGCTGTCATTCTACCACCAGTCTGTCATTCTCGGACCGGGCATGAACATTCATCGCGATCCGCTGTGCGGCAGAGCCTTCGAGTACTTCTCCGAAGATCCCCTGCTCACCGGTCTCATGGGTGCCGCCGCAACAAAGGGGGTGCAGGCAACGCCGGGCGTTGGCGTCTCCATCAAGCATTTTTGCTGCAACAATCAGGAACAGGATCGTCCAATCACAAATGCCACCGTCTCGGAAAGAGCACTTCGCGAGATTTACTGGAAAGGCTTTGAAATCTGCGTACGCCAGGCCGACCCTATGACGGTGATGTCCAGCTACAACTGCGTCAATGGCGTACACACATCCTCACACTATGAGCTTCTAACCGAAGTGCTCCGGGGTGAGTGGGGCTTTCAGGGCCTGGTGATGACTGACTGGGGCAGCCAGAGCATCAAGCCTTATGACATCCACGCAGGAAACGATCTGATTATGGGCGGGTATCGAAGCGAGTTTTTTGCGGCTGCCTTTTATGGGAAAGAGCCGGAGTTTGCACAGGACGGTTTTGTGCGCAGCGAGGACTTTCCCATCTACGGCGGTTTCATGACAGACCATGTGGAATTCTGGAATTCCTTCGAGCCGGATGCAAACGGCCCGGATCAGGTTTCGGTGACCGTTTCTGAAGGACAGAGCCTGAATGAGAGAATCCCGGCCCTTGTGGAGCAGGGGATTGCCGCCGTGGAAAAACATGCGGACGGGAAATGCACCGTCACTTACCGGGGCATAAGCCGCGGGAAATGGCTGGATATCGACGAGCTGCGTGTCTGTGCAGCCAGAGTGCTGGAGATGATTATGAAATCTGTTTCCTTTGATTTGATGCTGGAATGATCTTTAATTGACACTGTTCTTTGACTTCTTTTCACCGACATGGTAACATAAAAGAAAATCATACAGAGGGGGTGGAGACCATTCGTTCTCAACAGGAAAGTATCACAGATTTCATGAAAAATGATATCGGATTTCTTCAAATCCTCAGCGATCTTTCGGGAATCCCGGTGGTTCTCTGGCTGACAGAAAGAGCTGGCGAGTACGCCTGGGCCAGCAGCAACTCTTCCTCCCATCCCTGTCTGATGGATGACGAACTCCGAGCGGCCTTGGAGAGACATCTACGCAAAGGCACGCAAATATCTATTTCGCAGATGAACAGGTTTTTTACGGTGTGATCCCAATCGGCCCTTTTTCCCTTGCTATCGGTCCTGCAGCAATCGGTTCCGCATCAAGGAACCGCCTGCAAAAAGGCGAAGCGGAACAGAAGTCGGATGGGAACATGCCTGTCGCAAAAACGGATCTTGCCACCCTGACGCAGTATATGAAGCTGGCCTATTGTCACTTTACCGGCACTCCTGCTGTTCACGATAAGTTTCCGCTCAGCATCGATGTTCTTGAGCAGTGGCAGAGTGGTAACGATCTGGAATCCTATCAGCTGAATCAGTCGGAAAACGAGCGGACCTACCAAATTGGCGCAGACTTTGAAAATGCCCTTTTACAAGTGGTTGAAAACGGTGATACCGAATCGCTCAAAGATTTGCTTTCCGGATCCGTCCCTGCATCAGAAGAGATCATGGAGCTCAGTCTTACCCAAACCAAAGAGAGCGAGTATATGGCGGTTTCCACCATCACACTCTTGACGAGAGCTGCCATTGCGGGCGGCGTTCCCGTGGAGACTGCTCATGAGCTAGGTGCCGTTTATCTTAACAGAGTGGGTAAAGCCGCAAGCAAGGGAGAAGGCGTGGTTGGACTGTCGTATGGCGCCATGATTGAGTTCACGGAGCTGGTCAGACGCTCCAAAGAGGAGAAAAGTGCGCTTTCCTATGTGGAGTCCTGCAAAAGATACATCGAGAAGCATTTTCGCAGAAAGCTGGAGGTAAGCGAGATCGCCCCGGCCATTGGGATCAGCCGAACCTACCTCTCCCGTCTTTTCCGGGAGACGGAAGGGATCACAATACAACAGCACATACAAAAGATCAGGTGCCGTCATGCCGCGCAGATGCTTCGGTATTCCACCCACTCCATATCGGAAATTGCTCAATATAACGGTTTTTCTTCCCAAAGCTACTTCGGCTCCTGCTTCCTTGCATGGTATGGGATGAGTCCGCTTGCCTATCGCAAAGCCAACCAAAACGATTTTATACATAATTAATAAAATTGGCACACCGCTTATAGAATACAGAACAGCTCCTCTGTTACAATGATCATGAGAGATTCAAAGCTATCATTTGATCATTGCAGCAGAGGAGCATTTTCAGACAGGAGGATAACATGAAAACACTTTCACTGAACAAGGGTTGGATTTGCAACGGCCAGGCAATTACCCTGCCCCACGACGCACAGATCTCAGAAAAGCGGAGCAAGGACACCTCCAACGGCGGTCATGGCTATTTCCCCGGCGGGGTCTATACCTATGAAAAAACCTTCACCGCTCCGACCGAGTGGGAAGGCAGGGACATTCTGATCGAGTTTGAGGGCGTGTATAAAAATGCGACTGTATCCCTGAACGGAAACGAACTATGCTTCCATGCCTATGGCTATACCGGCTTTTTTGCGGAGCTGAGCGGGTTGCACTACGGCGGGGAGAACACGCTGACGGTAGTTGCCGACAACTCCAGGCTGCCCAACTCCCGTTGGTACTCTGGCTCCGGCATTTACCGCCCGGTGTGGCTGCATATCTGCGAAAAGGGCGGTCTGCGCCCGGAAAGTGTGAAGATCAGCACGGTATCCATCCATCCTGCTGTGGTGAAGATCGAAAGCCCTGTCTCCGTCAAAGCGGATGTGGACGGCATCACCGGCGAAGGGACAAGCTTTGAGCTGACCATCCCTGACGCAAAGCTGTGGAGCGATGAGACGCCGTATCTCTACACCGCAAAGATCACAGCGGGGGATGGGGATAGCATGAAGATCCCCTTTGGCATTCGTGAAATCAAATGGTCCAACAAGGGTCTGTTCATCAACGGAAAGGAGACGCTGCTGCGGGGCGGCTGCGTCCACCACGATAGCGGTATTCTCGGCGCTGCCACCTACGCTGAGAGCGAAGAGCGCCGGGTGCGGATCCTGAAGGAAAACGGCTTTAATGCCATCCGCTCCAGCCATAATCCTGCCTCCAAAGCTATGCTGGATGCCTGCGATAAATACGGCATGTACGTCATGGACGAGACCTTCGACATGTGGTACAACCGCAAGAACCCCTACGACTACGGCGTGGACTTCGAGAAATGCTGGGAAGCGGATACTGCCGCCATGGTGGAGCGGGACTTCAACCACCCCTCCGTCGTTCTCTACTCCATAGGCAACGAGGTAGCCGAGCCTGCAGAAGCGAAAGGCGTAGAGACCGGAAGGAAGATGGTGGAGCTTTGTCATCGCCTTGACCCCACTCGTCCCGTCACCTGTGGCACCAACCTGATGATTATTGGTCGTGCGGCAAAAGGGCAGGGTATCTATCAGGACGGGGAGCAGAAAACCGGCGGCGGTGAGGGCAAGCCGGAGAAGGAAGGGCAGAACGCCAGTCTCATGTTCAATATCATGGCCTCCTTTGTGGGCTCTGGGATGAACAAGGGCGGCAATTCCAAGAAGGTGGACGCATTGACCACCCCATTTTTGGACAGCTTGGATATTGCCGGCTACAACTACGGCTCCGGGCGCTATCCGCTGGAGGCAAAGGCGCACCCTGACCGGGTGGTCTTCGGCTCCGAGACTTTCCCTCAGGACATCTGGAAGAACTGGCAGATGGTAAAAAAATACCCCTATCTCATCGGCGACTTCATGTGGACCAGCTGGGACTATTTGGGAGAAGCGGGCATCGGCGCATGGAGCTACACCGGCGGTATGCCCTTTAACCGTCCCTATCCATGGATTCTGGCTGGCGCAGGAGTGATTGACATTCTGGGCAACCCGGACGGCTCCTGCAAGTACGCCTCCACCGTTTGGGGGTTGGAGGACAAGCCGGTGATTGCCGTCAAGCCTGCAAACCATCCCGGCGTTCGTCCCTCCAAGTCCGTCTGGCGCGGCACTAACGCCATCCTGAGTTGGAGCTGGGACGGCTGTGAGGGAAATCGGACGGAAGTGGAGGTTTACTCCGATCAGACCACCGTGGAGCTATATCTCAATGGCAGAAATCTGGGCAAGAAAAAGCTCAGGGAATGCAAGGCGATCTACAAGGTAAAATACGCACCGGGTATTCTCATTGCCATTGCCTACGATGCGTCCGGCAAAGAAACCGGCCGCAGTGTGCTCACCTCTGCGAGAGGGCCTTTCCGTATCGCAGTCCGCCCGGAGAAGCAGGAAGTACAACCGGGAGAGATCGTGTATATTCCCATCCAGATTGAGGGAGAAAACGAGATCGTGGAGTCCAACGCAGACCGCAGGCTGACAGTCAGCGTAGAGGGTGGCGAACTGCTGGCCTTTGGCAGTGCCAATCCCTGCCATGAGGAACAGTACCATACAGGCAGCTTTACCACCTACTATGGTCGAGCGCTGGCTGTCGTCCGCTCTGGCGTTGCAGGAACGGTCAAGGTAAATGCCTCAGACGGCAGAGATACCGTGTCAGCGCAGATCCCAATTGCGTAAATGAGGTGCGTTTATGAAGCAGGTTTTTAATCCCTATCTTCCACTGTGGGAATACGTTCCCGACGGGGAGCCCCATGTATTTGGGGAGCGGGTCTATCTATACGGCAGTCATGATGCGTTTGACGGCAAAAAGTTTTGCCCCAACGACTATGTCTGCTGGTCCGCACCGGTTACCGATTTGACGGACTGGCGCTATGAGGGTGTGATCTACAAAAAAACCCAGGACCCACGCATGGCAAATGGCAAGCATGAGCTCTGGGCGCCGGATGTGGTGCAGGGCAAGGACGGGCGCTTTTTTCTTTATTATTGCCCGGACGACAAAATCAAATCCATCGGCGTTGCAGTCTGCGACACACCTGCCGGTCAGTATGCGTTTTACGGTCTTGTGAAGGATAACAAAGGCGGCATCCTCGGTGAGCGCCCGGGCGACACGATTGCTTTTGACCCGGGCGTATTTGTGGACAACGATGGGGAGATCTATCTCTATTCCGGCAACGGCCCCCGTACGAGAAAGGAAATCGGTAAGGAGCCGAAGGCCTCGGTGGTTATGACGCTGTGCGACGATATGCTCACACTGAAAACCGAGCCGAAAAAGCTGCTGCCCCTGCTGGGCGAATCGGAGGGCACGGGTTTTGAGGGTCATGAATTTTTCGAGGCCAGTTCCATTCGCAAGATCGGCGGGCGCTATTATCTTGTCTATTCCTCACTCACAAACCATGAGCTCTGCTATGCCGTGAGTGAGCGCCCGGACGGCGGTTTTTGTTACGGCGGCGTGGTGGTGTCCAACTGCGATCTCTTCCCCGGCAAAGAGGGCAAACCCCTCAACTGCTTCGGCAACAACCACGGCGGATTGGAGTCCATCAACGGCAAATACTATATCTTCTACCACCGGGAGACCAATCGCAGCATCTGCTCCCGTCAGGGCGGCGCGGAAGAGGTCACCATCCTGCCTGACGGCAGTATCCCGCAGGTGGAGCTGACTTCCTGTGGTCTCAATGGCGGTCCCCTCAAGGCGGAGGGATGCTTCTCCGCAGGTATCGCCTGCAATCTCTACGGAAAGCTGACGCCCACCTACTCCCACCCTTTGGCTATGATGAACCGTCACCCCTATATCACGCAGGACGGGCCGGACTATGACCCGGAAAAAGGCGGCACGCCGCCCCGGTCGTACATCGCAAATGGCAAGGACGGACTTGTTGCGGGATTTAAGTATTTTGACTTGACCGGAGCGGAACGGATTACGGTTCGTATGCGGGGCTCGGGAAAAGGAACTCTGTTTGTCCGCACCGAAGCGAAGGGCGAAGCCCTTGCTCAGATCGGACTTTGCCCCTCCAAGGACTGGAAATCGTACACAGCCCCTATGGTCCCATGCACCGGGACGCATCCTCTGTATCTCTGCTATGAGGGAAAAGGAAAGATCGATATCCTGGACTTTTCGTTTTGAGAAGTTTCGCGTCGGTACCTCATGACGGGCGCCGACATGGATCATCTTCCCAAGCCGGATGTACTGGCGGCTGAGATTGTTGAGGCTATGCAGAGTGGGCTGTAGAGCTTTCACGTTCTGATTGGAATGCTGGGGGAGTGAAGCAAAAACACCATCAGAGCTTGAACTAAAGTATTACTGCTGCAAATCAAAGCCCATTCTCCACCCCAATTTCCACCCCTTACACGATAGCACATTGAGAAAACCCATGGATTTACTGGAGCAAATAGTGTCGAAATCTGCCGCCTTTCAGCAATAATAGAGCATATCATCTGCAATAATGCGAAACCCCGTAATTCAAATCCCTCCTTCCGCGCTTTTGAATCCATCGTATTTGTTTGAAATGCGAGGGATTTTTTCTACTATTTGGACATTTTCGAGCCAAAAAGTTCGGAAAAATTATTAGACACAATTTTGCTTCCCCAAAGTTTACCCCTATCAGCGGTTCAAACGACGTCCTGTAACGAACACAATGACGAACTGCATAAACGGCTCCCCATTTCATGGCTGGCAGAAAAACTGCCCTGAAATGCGTTGGAATATCAGCCCTATTTCCTCTCTTTATTCCCTGTCCCGCCCTGTGCGTGATTGAGTCCGCTTTATTTGCGTGCAGACTCATGCAGCCGTATGCGGGCATAAAACAGAAAACAGAGTGTAATCTGCACAATGGTGGCGCAGGGAATCCCCAATCCGATGTAGAACAGCCGTCCGGTGGTAACGCTCATATAGTAGGCGACCGGGATGCGGATGAGAAAAGCCGCCCCGATGCCTTGCGCCATGACAAAGGCGGTGTAGCCCATGCCGTTGTAAAAGCCGATAAAGCAGAACAGGAAGCAGGTAAACAGGCAGTCAATGGCGTAAGCCCGGAGATAGTCAAACCCTGCCTGCACCACCTCCCTTTCGTTGGAGAAGATGCCGCAGAGCAAATCTCCCCGGAAGTAGGCGAGTACAAACATAACCACACCGAATACGGTGGAAAGACCAATGGCGATTTTCAGCCCCAGCACCGCCCGGTCATGACGACCCGCTCCGTGGTTCTGCGCCACGAATGCGCTCATGGACTGCATAAAGGCGGCAGGAGCCAGCATGATAAAGCCACAGACCTTTTCTGCTACCCCCACACCGGCGGAGGCGATCAATCCCAATTGGTTGACAATCGCCAAAATCACCAGAAAGGACAGCCCCACCAACAAATCCTGTAAGGCGATGGGCAAACCAAAGCCGGTAATGCGCCGGAGAATGGAGGGATGTATCCGAAGATGCTGCCGGGTGAAGGTAAAAGGCAGCGTCCTGCGCCGCAGCAGCAGGACAGAGGCAAGAACGCTGATCGCCTGAGAGGAGACTGTGGCAATAGCTGCCCCGGCCGCACCCATGCCAAGCCCGGCAATGAGCAGCAAATCCCCTGCAATGTTGCAAATGCTGGCAATGACTACGGTGAGCAGCGGGGTTTTGGAGTCGCCGATGCCCCGCATAATGCTGCCCAGTACGTTGTAGGCAATCATCATCACCGAACCTCCGCCACAGATGGCGATATAATGGGAAGTCTCTGCAAAGGCTTCCGCCGGGGCGTTCATCACCCGGGCAAGTGTCCCGGACAGCAGAGGGATGAGCAGGGTCATCAAAGCACCCAGCGTCATAAAAGTGACCACGCTGGTGCCGATGATCTGCCCGCCGGACTCCCGGTTACCCTCACCGATTTTCTGCCCCAGCAGAATGGTGGTGCCCATGGCAAAGGAGCTGATCAAACTGGTGAGAGTCATCATAATCTGAGAGCCCACCGCCACGCCGGATACATCCGCAGCCGAGGCATATTTGCCCACCACCAGCAGGTCTACTGCGCCGTATAGAGACTGCAAAAACAACGCCAGCAGAATGGGCAGGGAAAAGCGCAGCAGCGGAGCCACAATGGGACCTATGGTAAAATCTGTCTCTTTTGCCATGATGGAATCCTCCTGAAAAATCTGAAAAAGCCGGATAAGAGAACAGACATCTCAGCCTGTTGCCTTATCCGGCTCGTCATTTCCCATGAATGACTTGCCCTCCGAGCAAGCCAGACCATCATAGCGGAGATGGGGAGAAATGTCAACCAATATAGACCACTTTTGCGGGAAAACGCTGATTTTCTCCGGGAGACAGCTCGCTTCCCGTCATATAAGCGCCTCCAGCGTTTCATACAGGTGTGCCGGCTCCACCGGTTTGGACAGGTGGGCGGTCATGCCCGCCTGCAGGGACTGCTGCACATCCTCGTCAAAGGCGTTGGCGGTGAGGGCGATGATGGGCACCCGTTTGGCGTCCGGACGGTCAAGGGCACGAATGGCGGCGGTTGCCTCCAGACCGTCCATCTCCGGCATACGCACGTCCATCTACACTGCGTCGTAGTACCCCTCGGGGCTGTGGATGAACATATCCAGGGCAACACGCCCGTTTTCCCCATGATCCACCGTCATTTTCCGGATGCCCAGAAGCTGCTTCAGCTTCATATCGTCGCCGATGTAGTTGTTCTCCGGATTGGCAAGCTGCTCGGCAATGGAGGATTGAACCCGGGCGTAATCATCCGGATAAACCAGACCGGGGAAGGTAAAGCCGGTATATGCCTGAAATTCTTCCAGAGACTGACAGCCGAAAAGCCGCATACAGACATTGTTCACATACAGCAGCTTTTGGCTCTCGTCTGCCAGATAGACGAAAAAGCCGCCGGGAATCTGCTCCGCCATCCAGCGGAGTGCCGGCACAAGCTGCTCCTCCGTCAGCCCTGCATCCGTAAAGCTGCGTTTGACATAGTTTTTCCTTTCGGTGTTTGGGTTTGTGCGATTGCGTTGTATTGCCGTCCGTCTCGTCTAGCTGTGGGTGGTGATACCCTGTTTGCAGCTCTGGTTTTCGGCCAGCAGCTCATCCACCATCTCCGCCGCCATGCGTGCCAGCTCCGGACAGGGACGCTTCCGGTAGTATTCCGCCGTCCGCTCCTCCGGGTCATTCCCCGGGACAGTCTCCACCCCACGCAGCAATTCCCGGCAGAGGATGGAGCCGTTGCGTTCCCGGAACCGACGGGCAAATTCCTGCACCAGATGATAGTGTGCACGCTTTGCCTGGGGGTTTCGTGGATCATCATAGCCCAAAACCAGCCCCAGCACCATCAGCGCTCCGCTCATGGTGCCGCAAACCTCCCGGAGCCGTCCCATACCGCCGCCGAAAGAGCTGGCTAGCCTTGCGGATGTCTCCCGGTCCAATCCGGTCACGTCTTCAAACGCACAGAGCACCGACTGGGCGCAGTTGTACCCCTGAAAAAACAGCTCTTTCGCCTTCTCACCGTGTCCGTTCATCGTGCAGCCATCTCCGTAAGAGTTATTCGGCGCAGATGGCTTCCAGTGCTGTCTGCGCTGCTTTGATCTGCGCCATCATCTCGGTGTAGTCCATCTGGGTGCGAGCTCTCAGCAGCTCTGTCAGCTCAGACAGGGGGCGGAAAAGAGGGTCAAGGGCAAGGTTGGCGGTGGAGCCCTTCAGGGAATGGGCGGCATCAAAGGCGGCGGCAAGATCACCGGATTCCACAGCATCATAGAGGGTCTGCAAAGCGTTGTTCTCGCAGAACATCTTTACCATTTTCAGATAAAACTCCTCTGAGTCCAGACACCTGCGAAGCCCGTCTTTTGTGTTTGCTCCGTAGTGCTCTAATTGTTGGATTGTCATTTCCGGTTCCTCCTGTCTATCACCGTTTGGGCAGCGGCACACGATGCGCCGCTCTTATTTTCTGAATCGTGGCTCGGATACGCATTTCCAGCGTATCAGTCAGCTTTACTGCCCCGCAGCACCTCTTCCAGCGTCGCCATCATAGCAGGCACGTCCAGCGGCTTGGCGATGTGGGCGTTCATACCTGCTTCCATAGCGGTGCGGATATCGTCCTGAAAGGCGTTGGCGGTCATGGCTACGATGGGCACTGTCTGCCACTGGGGCAGGGAACGAATCGCCCGGGCGGCGTCGTAGCCGTTCATCACAGGCATTTGAATATCCATAAAAATAATGTCATACTGCCCGGGCTTTGCGGCGGTGACAATGTCCACTGCCTCCTGACCGTTTTCTGCCATGTCAACCTCAAAGCCTTCCAGCGTCAGCACCAGCTCGGCAATCTCCCGGTTGATGGGGTTGTCCTCCACCAGCAGGGCGTGAACACCCTGAAAGTGCATCTCCTGATCGGGCAGCTCCTCCGGCTCTTCCGGCGCTTCGCCCACCGGGAAGGCAACATGAATGCAGAACTCTGTGCCTTTGCCCTGCTCTGTCTCCACGTCAATGGTGCCGCCCATCAGGTCCAGAATGCTTTTGGTAATGGTCATGCCCAGACCGGTGCCCTGAATTTTGCTGACGGTAGAGGTGCGCTCCCGCTCAAAGGCGTTGAACAAATGCTCCACAAATTCCGGACTCATGCCCACACCGGTATCCTTCACCCGAAGCTCATAGCCTGCCTGCACCCCGTCTCCCGGGACTTCTACCAGAGACAGGGACACCTGCCCGTGTTCTCCGGTGAACTTCTGGGCGTTGCTCAGCAGATTCATCAACACCCGGCTGAACAGCTGCTTGTCGCACATCACCCAGCGGTGCGTCAGTTCACAGTTTACCTGAAAGGTGATTTTCTTTGCCTCCAATTGAAGCCGAACCAGATCTGCCGCCTCGCTGATGATGGTCTCCAGATCGGTCAGCTCCGGCACCAGCTCCAGCTTGCCGCTCTCGATGCGGCTCATCTCCAGCACGTCGTTGACAATATCCAAAAGCTGCCGGCTTGCGGTATCAATCTTGGTGATGTAGGTGGTCTTCTCCTCAATCGTTACCCCATCGCCGTTGGCAAGGGTGGTATAGCCGATGATGGCGTTGAGGGGGGTGCGGATGTCGTGGGACATATTGGACAGGAAAAAGGTCTTTGCCCGGCTGGCTTCTTCAGCGGCGGTCAGCTCGCCGATGAGCTGTTCGTGCTCCTGAATCCGGTCTACCGTCCGCTGGATGAACAGCAGCATCACCTGAACGAAAATGCTGCCGCCAAACAGAATGCCGCCTACCACCAAATCCGGATGTCCAAACAGACCTACCGCCAGATAGCCTGCGAGAAACAGCACCAGCAGCCCTACCGGGATATAGAACAGCCGGGTCTCGTTGGCCCAGTCTCCCCGTGCCCGAACATGGCGGGTGAACATGACATAGCTGTAAATGTTGAACGCCATCAATGCGCTGCCGCCGAAGACCATCAGGTTGATTAACAACTCTTCCATCTCTCCACCTATACTCCACAAAACCTGCCGCAGGGGATGCCTGCCTGTTCCTGAATGCCGGGTGCCAGTGATACTTCAGTTATACCATATTCAGCCATGGAGGACAACTAAAATATCCTGTCTTTCTGAAAAGAATGTGACATAAATACCATCTTACTGCCAGCCGTAGAGAAGCCCGCTTTCTCCTTTGCTTCGGGAAAGCGGGCTGGACTGTAATGATATGGCTGCCGGGACGGATGCACCCGGCAACGGTTGCCATTGACAGGGATGAGCGCAGAAATGGAAGCACAGGACAACCTTACAATCCATACCCCTGCTCTTTCAGAAATGCCAGCAGCAGATTCCCCATCACCGGCGACCCGGCCAGATAGCTGCCGTGGTCTGCTCCGGGGAGAATGACCAGCCGGGAATGGGGCAGATGCCGGGCAATGCTTCGGGTTTCCTCCGGGAGGATCAGGTCGAACTCCCCGGCAGTGACCAGCACCGGGATGGTGATGGCCTCCAAGGCCGCCGGGGGAATGTTCGGCTCGGTCAGCATCAGCGTCACCAGCGGATGGGGGTGCAGCTCATTTTCCCGGCTGTACTGCGCCAGAAAGTCGGGCTGCAACCCGGCGGGGGAGAGGTTGGTGCCGCTGATTGCCATCAGGCTCAGGGTTTCCGGGTGGAATAGTTCCAGCAGCAGGGCAATGATGCCCCCGTCGCTGTGACCGTAAAGCGCAGGGCGTTCCAGCCCCAGTGCCCGGATAAACTGGTACACATCCTCTGCCATATCCCGGTAGTGGTATTCAGACAGGGGCGGGTTCGCCCCGTGTCCCCGGGAGTCCAAAGCGTAAACCCGATAGCCAGCCTCCACAAGCTGTCCGATTTCCGTGTCAAAGAGGTGGTGATCCTCTCCGTTGCCGTGAACCAGCACCACCGGCTTGCCTGTCCCTGCCACGGCATAGCACAGAGTCATGCCGTTGACGGCGATTTGATGTAGTGTCTCATGGTGGTTCATGGTGTTCCCTCCTTGGGTTCAGCGGGGGATTTTAGCCGGGAATCTGTCTGCCCGTATGGTCGATGGTATAGGGCGGGGGCGAAATCAGGTCATTGATGGTGACGAAGGTGTAGCCCTGGGCTTGCAATGCCTCGATAATGCCGGGCAGCGCCTCCGGTGTGTGGAGAGCAGCGTTGTGGAACAGGACGATGGAGCCGGGCTGGACATGATCCAGCACCCGCTGGGTAATCTCCGGGGCGGACAGCTCCTTCCAGTCCAACGAATCCACATCCCATCCATCCGGAATGAATCACACCCGCCAACGGATGTAGATGCGCCCCACATCCACCTCAATCCGCTCCACCACCAGATCGGTGACCCGCACCTTGTCCGCAAGGGTGAGCGCCTCCCACAGGGCGAGATAATCTGGAATCTCCTGCTTTATGCTGACGTTTTGCAGCATTTGGGTGAGCTGGCTTTGAAGCGTACTTTTTTCCTGTTCCAGTTGGGTGACGGTTTGGTTGATATGTGCCATGACAGAGGGGGTGGCGGCGGGAATCCGTGCCACCAGTGCGTTGATGCGCTGGTCCAGCTCCCCCAATTGGATTTGCTTTTGGGTGAGGGCGTTCCGGGTATCCCCATCTACCCGGCTGCTGCGGGCAGGGAAGTGGGATAGCTTGTCCGTCAGGGCGGAGAAAACCGCATCCTCCACGGCGGCGGTGTTCATCGACGGCATATCGCACATTCCGGTATCGCTCCTGTGGGTGCAGACGAGAAAACGGCTGTCTGCCTTGGTCTTGCACTGCCATAGCTTGGAGGACATGGCATACCCGCACCGCGCGCACTTTACCTTGCCTGCCAGCCATGTGTGCCGTGCGCTGGCAGAACGGGAGAGCTGCCGGTTTTGCTGGCACTTTTTTCGGCAAATCAGCCATGTCTCCCCATCTATGGCTCCTGCGTGCTGCGCCAATACCAGCTTGTAGCCCTGAATCTGTCCGATTTGATCCCCTTTTTTGGAGCCGTTGCCGGAATAGAGATAGGCACCCCGCCAGCCGGTAAAAGCCTCCTTACTGTCCACAATTTCAGCGCCGTTGGACTGAAAAAACTGATAGACCTGCAGGTCTGCCCTGACATAAATGGGGTTGAGGAGAATATCCCGCACCGCCAGCCGGGTGAAGGGCTTGCCTTTGCGGTTGAGCACGCCCTGCCCGGTGAGCACACGGGCTACCTCACCAAAGGAGATTTCCGGCTGAGCGTAAAGCCGGTACATCTGCCGTACCACTTCTATCTCTTCGGGAATCTCGGTATACATTTTGGTATGGGTTCCACTGAGGGTGATGTCTGAAAGGGCGTATCCATAGGGAACAGCTCCGCCCATAAAAAAGCCCTTCTCGCTGCGGGAGTGGTAGGCATCGGTGACCCGCTGCTGAATCGTCTCCCGCTCCAATTGGGCAAACACCATGACAATCATCAGCATGGCCTTGCCAATGGGAGAGCCGGTGTCGAACTTCTCCATGGTGCTGACAAATTCCACATGGTATTCCCGGAAAAACGAGATCAGAGAGGAAAAATCCAGCACCGAGCGGCTGATTCGGTCCAGACGATAGACCACCACCCGCCCAATCAGCCCCTGGCGGATGTCCTCCAAAAGTGCCTGAAACCGGGGACGGTCAATGTTTTTGCCACTGTATCCCTTGTCGATGTAGATTCTGGGATGCTCTGCTGCCTCCCTGACGCAAAATTCCACCTGAGATTCGGTGGAAATGCTGTCTGTCTTGTCTACCGATTGTCTTGCGTAAATGGCGTCCGCCCTCATGACGGCTGCCCGGTGCCGTAGGGCAGGAAAATGTCGTACAGGTTTTGCTGAATTTCCTCCACCAGCAGACCACGGACGGCAGGGTCCAGCGCCGGCGCGGTGGTTTTCACAGTAAAGCATACGGAAGAGGGAACTTGCTTTTCCTCCATCCTCTCACCTCCTGCTGAACCATACGGGGCAGCAGGGGCGATTATGCTTTGCAAAACAAGGAAAGAAAAAACACCGGCACAACAGTACCGGCGCTTTCGTTACGAATTGGCTTTGGGAGCGGCGCTCATATCCACCCGTTTGACCACCAGATCTTTATTGCCGCAGCCGATACATCCGCTTTCCTTCATCCGCTCATAGGTAGAACGGATATTCTGTCCCTGAGAGCGAATGCTCATCTCGCACTGATGGCACTTGATTTCGTAGACAACGCCGTCCTGCAAGGTGGATAGATCGGTGATAGCGTCACCTACCGCCTTGTAAGGGTAATCCTCCCGTAAAAAGGCGGGAGTAGGCTTTTCCTTGGGGGCTTCCGGTGCGGGAGCCGGTTTGGGTGTTTTCTTTTGAAACAGCATGGTAATCAATTCCTCCTGTCATAAAATGCCTGAGCTTAGGACTTTGTCTGATTCCGGCGAAAACGCCGACCTGCTGCCGCAGCGGCAAACAGCGGGATGATGCCCAGAGCGGCACCGATGGCGTTGAAAATCACATCCGTCGCCTGCGCCGTGCCGGTTCCGGCGAAATACTGCCATGCCTCGATGGAAAAGGACATGACCAGCGCTGCCAGAATCGCCCACGGCCCAATGAGAACGGAAAGTGCCATTCCAAAGGGGAGGTACAGCAGGGCGTTCATAAACATCTCACGGAAAAACTCGTTATGATGAAAGTCCATGGAGAAGATGAAGGTATGGGTATCACTGGGAGTCCGACCCACCACAGTATACATTAAAATGGCACCCACTGCGCCGAGGGTCAAAAGAACAGATGACAGCCGAAACCATCGCTTGCGCCTCAAATGATATAGCACAACTGCCCAGACCAGCATGAAAAATGCGGCCACTTGAGCCAAATCCGAAATGTCGGCTACATAGATATGCATAATGAATCCTTCCAAACTCTTTGACGGATGCTCCCATTATGTATGGTTCATCAGAAAATGTCAAGAGAAAGGGGCATGACAAAAAACGGGATACACGAAATCAGAATCCATTCCCTTTGTATGGGATGCGTCCACATCCCATTGGATAGGCTCCATATCAAGGGAGCGAATGACATTGACAACTTTGTCATTATAATCCCCGTAGGGCGGGCGGATTAAGGTGGGGCGAACACCGGTGATGGCTTCAATCTTATCATTGCAGGCGTTGACTTCCTCCAGAATCCCGTCGGGGGACAGCTCGGTGAGCTTGGGGTGGGTGTTGGAGTGGTTCTGGACGCTGTGTCCCGCATCGGCCAGCGCCTTTACCGACTGGGGATAATTGTCCACCCACTGTCCCACCAGAAAAAAGGTGGCGGGCACATCATAGCGCTCCAAGATGTCGATGAGCAGAGGGGTGTCCTCGTTGCCCCATGCGGCATCAAAGCTGATGGCCACCTTTCGCTCCTCCATCTGCACCGCATAGATGGGAAGCTGCCTCTGGGTTGCTGCGGCACCGATGGCGTTGGGGTGGCTGACCAGCGCAATCATAATCGCCGCTGCCAATGTGCAGGTGAGAATGGTCAGGTATTTTCGCTGAAGCACAAAAATCATAATAAGAGCATCTCCTTTCTCTGGCACTTTATGAGGGAAAGGGCGGATGTATACGATGCCCTTGCCGGGAAGGGCAGGGACAAACTGCCACGCAGAGGTTTTCCGGCTGGTATTCGCCTGCCTCTATTGATAAGAAGGCGAAAAATTGCTATACTCTCAGGGAAAGAGATGGAAGGGCGGAATGGGACATCACTGGATGACCACAAGAATGCCCCGCAGCCCATTCGGAGAAGAGAAAGAGGAGTCAGAGGACATGACGATCAAGGATTTACAGGTGGGGCAGTCCGCCCGGATTGACGCAGTGGGCGGCACGGGAGCGCTGCGGCAGCACTTTCTGGATATGGGCGTGATTCCCGGTGCGGAAGTGACGCTGGTGAAGCTGGCTCCCATGGGCGATCCCATGGAGCTGCGCATCCACGGCTATGAGCTGACCCTGCGTCTGGCAGATGCGCAGCAGATTCAGGTGACCCGGGTGGAGCAGAGCACGGAGCCTCCGCGGCGCACCGAATCTGCCCAGAAAATTGCCCATCCCGGCTTAGGTGAGGAGGGCAAGTACCATGCCAAGGGCAGCGGGAATCCCCTTCCTGACGATACCCTGCTCACCTTTGCGCTGGTAGGAAACCAGAACTGCGGTAAAACCACCCTGTTCAACCAGCTTACCGGTGCCAATCAGCATGTGGGCAACTTCCCCGGCGTGACGGTAGACCGGAAGGACGGCGTCGTCCGGGGTCAGGAGCACACCTCCATTACCGACCTGCCCGGCATTTATTCCCTCTCTCCCTATTCCAGCGAAGAAGTGGTGAGCCGGAATTACGTCCTCAATGACAAACCCAAAGCGGTCATCAATATTGTGGACGCCACCAACATTGAGCGCAACCTCTATCTCACCATGCAGCTTTTGGAGACCAACATTCCCATGGTCATTGCCCTGAACATGATGGACGAGCTGCGAGGCAACGGCGGCACGGTGGACATCAACCGGATGGAGGATTTGCTGGGGGTACCGGTGGTGCCCATCTCTGCGGCGAAAAATGAGGGCATTGACGAACTGGTGCGCCATGCCATGCACATCGCCCACTACCAGGAGCGCCCTCTGCGGCAGGATTTTTGCGATGCCAATGACCACGGCGGTGCGGTGCACCGCTGCCTTCACGGTGTGATTCACCTGATTGAAGACCATGCCAAAGCGGCGGGGCTTCCGGTGCGGTTTGCTGCCAGCAAAGTGATTGAAGGTGACGAGCTGATTTTGAACCAGCTCATGCTGGACGATAACGAGCGGGAGATGCTGGAGCACATCACGCAGCAGATGGAGAAGGAGCGGGGGCTGGACCGGAGCGCCGCTATTGCAGATATGCGATTTTCCTTTATCGAAAAGGTGTGCGCCGAGTGCGTGGTCAAACCCCACGAGAGCCGTGAGCATCTCCGCAGCCAGCAGATTGACCGGGTGCTCACCGGCAAATATACCGCCATCCCGGTTTTTGTGGGGGTCATGGCGCTGGTGTTCTTCCTCACCTTCAATGTCATCGGCGCATGGCTACAGGATGTGCTGGCAGCGGGGATCGAGGTGCTCACCGAGGTCACAGACGCTGCCCTCGCCAGCGCAGGGGTGAACGAGACCATCCACAGCCTGATTGTGGACGGCATCTTTGAGGGCGTAGGCAGCGTGCTCAGCTTTTTGCCCATTATCGTCACCATGTTTCTGTTTCTCTCACTCCTGGAAGACAGTGGGTATATTGCCCGGGTGGCTTTCTTTATGGACAAGCTGCTGCGCAAAATCGGACTGTCCGGACGGAGCATTGTGCCCATGCTCATTGGTTTTGGCTGTACCGTTCCGGCGGTGATGTCTACCCGCACCCTGCCCAGCGACCGGGATCGCCGTATGACCATACTGCTGACCCCCTTTATGAGCTGCACCGCCAAGCTGCCCATTTACTCCTTTTTTGTGGCGGTATTCTTCCCGAAAAACGGGTGGATGGTGATTACCGCACTGTATTTTCTGGGGATTCTTCTGGGGATTGGGGCGGCTTTGCTCTATAAGCAGACCCTGTTTACCGGCGAGGCGGTTCCCTTTGTGATGGAGCTGCCCAACTACCGTATGCCCAGCGCCCGCAGCGTGATGCAATTGCTGTGGGAGAAGGCTAAGGACTTTTTGCAGAAGGCATTTTCTGTCATTCTGGTAGCCACAGTAGTGGTATGGCTTTTGCAGAGCTTTGACTTCCAGCTGAATCTGGCGGCCGACCCGAAGGACAGTATGCTTGCCGCCGTCTCCGGCATGCTGGTGCCGATTTTCCAGCCCATCGGGCTGGGAGACTGGCGCATCTGCACCTCTCTGATCTCCGGTTTCATGGCCAAAGAGAGCGTAGTCTCCGTCCTTGAGGTGCTGTTTAGCGACAAAGGCGGCGTGGGGGCGGCGCTGACTACCCTGTCTGCTGCCTGCCTGCTGGTGTTCTCTCTGCTCTATACCCCCTGTGTGGCGGCGGTTGCCTCCATCAAACGGGAGCTGGGTGCCAAATGGGCGGTGGCCGTGGTGCTGTGGCAGTGCGCTGTGGCGTGGGTCGCTGCACTGGTCATTCATCTCATTGGCTTGATGATAGGACTTGCCTGAAAAGGCTGTGGCCAAAGCGAGGCGTTTCACTTGAAGATGATTGATATTGTTCTGCTGGCAGCAGTTGCCGCAGTTCTCTGTTTTGCCATTCGGCATATGATATCAGCTCGGAAGCGGGGCGGCTGCTCCAGCTGCTGTGAGAGCTGCGCTGGCTGCAAACACAGAGAAAACAGAAAAGACGGTGGGACAACATGAAATGGCTGATTTTGGCAGCTTTGTTGGCTGTGATTGTGATTGCTGCCGTCCAAACGGTGCGTCGGTTTCGCAAGGGCGGCGGATGCTGCGGCGTCCATGAAACCGTTAAGCTGCACCCGGTCACTGACAAAAATCCATCTCACTATCCCTATCGGGCAGAGGCAGAGATTGGAGGAATGACCTGCGCCAACTGCGCTATCCGAGTGGCAAATGCCCTGAATAAGCTGGACGGCGTATGGGCAGAGGTGTCCTTTGACAGAAAAAGCTGTATCGTGCGCAGCAGGCAAAACATCGACGAGAGCGCCATCAGAAACGCCGTGCTGGATGCCGGCTATGTGGTGATGAAATACAAAGAAACAGAATAGCAGAGGGGAAGAAGAAAACAATTCAGCGCATTTGATGAGATGCAACGAGCATCAGATGAATCGGCAGATTCTTTGAGAAAATGCGTAAAATGCCGCTAAAGCGTAACGACATGGCAATATTTGAAAGACAGGACATATTGACAATTCAGAAGTTTTAGTGTATAACTACCCTGTGAGCTGGCGCATAGCGCCGGAGAGCTGACTGCACAGCGAATAGCAGATGGAACCGTCGTTGTTCTTTGGAAAGATCCCCTGACGAGGCCAAGTGGAAGGATGTGGTAGGGGTGGTTGACTTTCACTCACACATTCTCCCGGGGATTGACGACGGGAGCAAGAATATTCAGATGACAGAACAGATGCTCCGCCAAGGTGCAGCGCAGGGGATTGACACATTTGTGGCAACGCCTCATTTTTATCCAGAGCGGGTCAGCATCGAACGCTTCCTCCGCAGACGGGAGGAAGCGTTTGAGTTAACGGTGCCGGTAGCTCAGAGCTGCGGCATCCGGCTGTTTCGCGGCGCAGAGGTTGCGCTCTGCCCGGGATTGGGGCGGGGCGAAGGAATCGAGCAGGTCTGCGTCGTAGGCACAAACCTGATGCTGGTGGAGATGCCCTTTCGTCCGTGGACAAGCCGTGATCTGAAAGAGCTGGAATATCTTCTGGATCGGGATATCCAACCGATTATGGCTCACTTGGAAAGGTTTATCCCCATTCAACCGAAGAAGTACATTGAGGAGATTCTCGACCTCCCGGTCTACGTCCAGTTGAACGCTGAGTGCTTTTTGCAATGGCGCACCCGAGGCAAACCGCTGAAGCTGCTCCGGGAGGGCAGAGCCCATCTACTGGGGTCTGACTGCCACAATCTCACGAACCGGAAGGTCAACCTTGCTCAAGGCAGACAGGTTGTTGAGAGGAAATTGGGCAGATCGTACTTACGTGAGATAGACCGTCTGGGCGATGAACTGCTGGCAGGTGTTGGCACGGAGATGGCTCAGCAGAATACTGCATGGTAGGAGAAGAAGTCAAATATGAATGAGAACACAACACAAACCAATTACAAAATAGATTATATGGAAATCCTGATGGTGTTGTGGCAGAGAATATGGGTTCTGATCCTCTGCTTTGCGCTGGGATTTGTAGGTGTCTTTTCCTATTACCGCTATTTTGTGACACCGTTGTACCGGTCTTCTGCTACAATCTATGTCTTTAGCAAGAATACATCCATCAGCGATCTGACACTGAACCGGTCTCTGTCTGCTGACTTCAGCTACATCCTGTTGACGCGGGAGGTACTGAACGGTGTTATCGATGAGATGGGATTGAATATGACCTATGGAATGCTGAGAAGCCAGGTCGCCGTGGACAACCCTGCGGACTCTCATATGCTTCGAGTGACTGTGACCAACTCAGATCCTCAGATGGCCAGTGATATCAGCAATGAGCTGGCGGATACGCTGAGGAAGCAGATTGCTGTCATCATGAATACGGCTCAGCCTTCCGTGGTGGAACGGGCAGTTCCTGCCGGCTCGCCGGTGGGGATGAATGCCACACGAAACTCAATACTCGCTGGTGCGCTGCTGGCAGGCGGAGTTGGCGCAATCTACGTGGTTCTGAACATTCTGGATGATTCCGTTAAGGATGGGGACGACGTGAAGCGCTATCTGGGATTGGAGGTGCTGGCAGAAATCCCGTATGATCCCAGCATGGCATCAAGAGATTCTTCCAGAAAAAAACGTGGCAAGATGAATCAGGCGGGCAGAAAGTTCGCATTCAAAAAGGAAAATTCCCAGCAGAATACGGCTGTACTGAAGCGAATTGATTCTGATTCCCAATCCAATTCCGAATCATGAGTTGGGAGAAAAAACGGCGCATCATTTTTGTCCTGGCACTTATTGTTGCTGCGCTTGCAGTGTGCTATGCTGTGGTATATATTACCACGCAGCAAAGAAACGCTGAAGTGTATGAGCAGCTTCAGGAACAGGTGACCGAGGAGGCTCCACAGGAGCCGGAAGTGGAAGAGCAGACTGAGGCTGAGCCGGTAGAGGTGGAAGAACCCAAGCCTGAGCCTTACGTCTCCGAAATCGATTTTTCTGCGCTGCAGGAAACAAATCCGGACATCTATGCCTGGATTGAGATTCCGGGGACTGATGTTGCGTATCCCGTTTTGCGAGGCATTTACTATCTGGATCATACGGTTGAGGGGAAATCGGGGTTGCCCGGTTCCATCTTCACAGATGAGCCAACGAAGATGGACTTCAGTGGTTTTAATGCGGTGCTCTATGGTCACAACATGAAAAACGGAAGTATGTTCGGCAGCCTGAAGAAGTACCGTGACGAGGAATATCTGAAAGAACATCCCCAGATTATCATATACACCCCCACGTCTAAGCTGACGTATACCATATTTGCGACGGTGGTCTATGATGACAGGCTCATACCAGCGGTCTATGACGAGAATGTTGAGGATGATCGAAAGGCGTTTCTAAAGTCCATACGGGAATGCAGAGATATGAACAGCCGTGTGCTGGACGAAATTGAGGTAAATACCGACAGCAGGATTATTACACTCAGCACCTGCATTGCGAATCAGGCCTCAAATCGCTATCTGGTACTTGGAGTACTCACAGATGAGAAGAGTTAGCGGAAAGAACCTGTCGCGTATTGTGGCAATTGCCGTACTGCTGATCGCCATGTTAGCGGGATGTGTGATCGGACGAATTTCCGCAAAACGGCAGGCTATGGCAGATAATGGCAAAGCGGATTGGCAGTCAGATGATGAGTATTGGCAGGACACTGTTATCTATAAAGGCAGGGAGTATGAGAGAAACCGGGATTTAGAGACGGTTCTCTTTCTGGGAATTGATGATACTGAGCTGGCGGGAGAGCACATTGGCGAAGCCGGACGCTCTGACGTGATCCTGCTTGTGATTGTGGATCAGAAGCAGCACACCATGAGAATGCTGGAGATTTCCCGAGACACGATCACTGACATTGATGTCTACGACCAGATGGGAGAGTTTCTCTACACCGCCCATATGCAGCTTTGTATGCAGTATTCCTTTGGAGACAGTCCGGAACGAAGCTGCTACCTTACAAGAAACAAAGTGTCCCAGTTACTGTATGGAATACCGATTAACTACTGCTTTTCTTTGGATGTTGGCGGGATTCAGCCGCTGCTGGATGAGATCGGCGGTATTACGGTAAAGATGAGAGTGGATTGCACAGATATCAACCCAAAATATAAACAGGATGCAGTGGTCCACATGGATGGCGCAGAAGCGGAACACTTTATCAGAACTCGTGACACTACCCATTCAGGTGGCAATGACCAACGAATGGAACGACAGAACTGGTTTTTACTGGAAGTGATTCGACAAATCCAGCATAATGACAAATATTCCATTACAGAAATGCAGGATATGGCAAGTCCATACGTCGTTTCAGATCTGGACATCTTTACCCTTGCGCTGCTGCGAGACAGTGATATGCTGGAGGATAGCGTAAAGGTACCGGGAGAAACCCGGCTGGGAGAGGTTCACGACGAGTACCATGTAGATGACGAGGCGCTGCAAGCGCTTCTAATCGAGCTGTTTTATTTACCAAAGCAGTAATAAGCAAACTGAAAGGAAGGAAATAGCAATGAAGAAAATCTTATCCGTAGTATTGGCACTGGCAATGGTTATGGCACTGTGCTGCAGTGCAGCCTTTGCAACCGACGACCACGATCACAAAATCGACAGTAAGTCTACTGCCTGGGATCTGTTGAGCGCAGTTGACGCTACCGGCAAAAAAGTTCAGGTGAGAGTTTGCGATCACGAAGTACCCCCTCTGACGGTGGAGGAAGCGTCCAGAATCATCCTGGCGAACAACGCACAGATTAAGGACGCTACACCTGGTAACCTGGCGATCATCCACAATGAGTGCCTCCATGCGGAGGACGCTGTGTTCCCCGTCACCATGACCTTTAAGACCGACAGCGATGTTCCTCTGTATGTGTTCCACTACAGCTATGATGCGTCTGAGTGGCAGCTGGTCGGCTATGGCGACCATGGCACTGCGGAGGCTGTCTTTGACTCTCTGTCCCCTGTTGCTCTGGTTGTGGAAAAGGAACAGGACAACGGAAAGAAGGATGACACTAAGAAGGACGACACCACCAAAAAGTCCAGCTCCTCCAAAAAGTCCACTTCCGGCAAGTCCCCCAAGACCGGTGAGAGCAGCGCTCTTCTGGTGAGCGGCGGTATTGCAGTCGCCGCTGGTGCAGTTGCTCTGATTGCACGCAAGAAGGAAGACTAATTTTTCCACTTATAACAGATAAAGCAATGACTCCCGGGATTCCCCGGGAGTCATTGAGGGTAATGGCTCCTGATTGGAAAGGTTTGCCGGGATCAGATATGAACGATGGAGAGTCGTTATGACGCTGCCGGCTGTCGATGAGAGGAATGAATCATGGAAACACTGATGCTGGACAACCGAGAGTTGCCCTATGCAATTAAAGAAGAGATGAAGGTGCTGCGGACAAATCTGATGTTCTGCGGCGACGAAAAAAGAGTGATTCTGGTTACCAGCGTGGTGAGCGATGAGGGTAAGTCCCACTCTGTGATGAATCTGTGCCGCAGCTTTGCGGAATTGGGCAAGACGGTGCTGATGCTGGACTGCGATTTGAGAAAATCCGTTCTGTTGGACTCCATTCCGAATTCCAAGGGAACCAGAGGATTGTCCCATTTTCTATCCGGCCAGTGCGCTCCAGAGGATATTCTGTATTGGTCTGGCATTGACGGGATGTATGTGATCCCTGCCGGTGCCTTTCCTCCCAACCCCTCTGAGCTGCTTGCCTCCAAACGAATGGAGCAGCTTATTACTGCGCTGAGAGGGCAGTTTGATTATATCTTCCTGGACGCTGCACCTCTTGGAATGGTGATTGACGCTGCTGGCATTGCCCCCTACTGTGATGGCACTGTGCTGCTGGTGGAGTCGGGTAGAGTTCCCTATCGGCTTGCGCAGAATGTTCTGACTTCTCTGAAAAACACCGGTACGCCTGTTCTCGGGGCAGTGTTGAACAAGGTTGGGCAGAAAAATTCCAATATCTACTATAAGCGTGCGTATAGAGGCTATTATAGGGGCTACTATAAGGGCGCGTATAAAGGCTATTACAAGGGATATTATAAGTAAGACCGTGGAAATTCTTTCAAGGAAAGAGCGATTCAATTATGATCCATCTGCGGGAATCAGTGGAGTTTTGCAATGGCTGGGAAAAAAGATTATAAAAAAAACTTTGGCCTGGAACACTGGCATATAATCGCACTTGGACTGATATTGTATGATACGGTGTCAGTAAATGCTGCGTATTTATTCGCGCTTCTCCTTCGATTTGACCTGCGGTTTTCCATGATTGAACCAAAGTTCCTGTCAAATTTTTATTGGTTCGCACCGCTCTACACTGTATTTTGTATTGTAATATTTTACAGGCTGAGGCTGTACAAAAGCATATGGCGATTTGCCAGCTATGATGAATTGATTCGTCTGGCTGCCGCTTCTGTTGCAACCAGTCTCTTTCAGGTAGTAGGCATGACGGTTCTGCATGGACGCATGCCTACCTCCTACTATATTGTGGGCGCAGGACTTCAGTTTGTTTTGGCCATTGGCGTTCGATTCTCCTACCGCTTTGTTTTGCTGCTGCGAGGGCGCAGAGGGAAAGAAGAGCTACAGGGGAAGCATACCAATATCATGATCGTGGGAGCGGGAAACGCAGGTCAGATGATTCTGCGGGATGTGAAGCGCTCCCCTCAGGTCAGTGGCGTGGTACGCTGTTTTATTGATGATAACCCAAACAAGCATGGACGGTATATTGACGGAATCCCCGTGGTAGGCGGACGGGACGATATTCTATATGCGTGCAATCAGTACAGCATAGACCGAATCTACCTCGCCATTCCCAGCGCAACCGCAGCGGAGCGCCGGGACATTCTGGATATATGCAAGGAGACGGGCTGTGAACTGAAAAATCTCCCCGGCGTCTACCAGTTTATGACTGGCGAGGTGTCTGTGTCCAAAATGAAGGATGTGGACATTGCCGACCTGCTGGGACGAGATCAGATCAAAGTAGACCTGAGTGAGATCTTTGCGTTTCTTTCCGGAAAAACAATTTTGGTTACGGGAGGCGGCGGCAGTATCGGAAGTGAGCTTTGCCGTCAAATCGCAAAGCACAGCGTTAAGCGCCTGATCGTTGTTGACATTTACGAAAACAACGCCTACGACCTCCAGCAGGAGCTGCTGAGAAATGTTCCGAATCTGGACTTGGTTGTTCTGATTGCCTCTGTACGGGATAGCCGTAGGATGGAACAGATTTTTGCTCAGTATCGTCCTGAGATTGTCTTCCACGCCGCTGCCCATAAGCACGTCCCCTTGATGGAGGGCAGTCCCAACGAGTCCATCAAAAACAATGTGTTTGGAACATATAAGACGGCACTTGCTGCAATGCACAACGGCTGTCAACGATTTGTACTCATCAGCACAGATAAGGCGGTCAACCCCACGAATATCATGGGGGCCAGCAAACGTCTCTGCGAAATGATTGTACAGAGCTTTGACCGCAAGGTAAAAGCACATCAGGTGGACCACATCCCGGTGATTTGCAATCACGAGGCAGCAATGGCCCATGCTGTCTGTAACCCGGAGGGTGAGGTGGAAGCACCCCGCACCGAGTTTGTCGCAGTTCGGTTTGGCAATGTTTTAGGCAGTAACGGCTCTGTGATTCCCCTGTTTCGCAAACAGATTGCCGCCGGGGGACCGGTTACGGTAACCCATCCGGATATCATCCGCTATTTCATGACCATTCCGGAGGCAGTCAGTCTTGTGTTGCAGGCCGGTACATATGCAAAGGGCGGAGAAATATTTGTTCTGGATATGGGTTCCCCGGTTAAAATTGACACGTTGGCTCGGAACCTGATAAAACTCAGTGGATATCGTCCAGACGAAGATATCAAAATTGAGTATGTTGGGTTGCGTCCCGGGGAAAAGCTCTATGAGGAGAAACTCATGGCGGAGGAAGGCCTGCAAAAGACCCGTAATGAGTTAATCCACATCGGAAGCCCGATTCCCTTTGACGAGGATGCGTTTTTGCAGAGCTTACCAGGGTTGCTGGAGGCGGCGTCAGAAAATGACGACCGAATCCGAGAATATGTGGCACGTCTGGTCAATACCTATCATCCAGCGGGTCAAGAGGAAGAAACCACAAAGAAAGAAATATTGTCTAAAGTTGCAGTCGGAGCTGGCGTATCCTAATGCCAGCTCCGATTTCTGTATCTTTACCTGAATTGCGTTTTCTGCCTGCCCCGTCGAAAAAGGTCGAACGAAAAACGGCCCAAATAGAAAAAAATAATTGTTCACAAGGTCGTAATATGGTATTTTATAGGGAGAACAAGGGAAGGGCGGTAATCCGATGGAGAAAATCTCAGTGGTACTGGCGAATCGAGATGTAGATGTATTAAACGAGCTGACTGACAGCTTGAACCGGACAGAGGATATTCATGTTGCTGCCACTTCCACCACTGCGGTTGGTGCAATGGAAGCACTGGAATATACCGGCTCCACGGTTTTGGTCACGGATTTTCAACTGGAATCCGGTGATGTTTTTGGGCTATTGCGGAAGCTTCATAACGATTCGCTTGAGACGAAGATTGTCGTCTGCTCTCATTTCGCAATACGCCCCATGATTGACCGGGCAACCAGCATGGGAGCGGTCAGCTTTGTGGAATATCCCTGCAACACAGAGACCATTGCGGAACATATTTACATGGCGGCGGAGACATCAGCCCCCAGCGGGGAGGAAAACAAATATCTGGTCATGCGTGTGGAGAGATTGCTGCTTACCTTGGGCATTACTCCGGGTCGAAAGGGATTCCAGTGCCTCAAACTGGCGGTTCTGCTCTGGCTGTCAGAAGGCGAGAAACATACAGGCATGACCAAGTGGATTTACCCCGCAGTTGCATCACGGGTGGGGATTAAGCCTGCTGCGGTAGAGCGCTCTATTCGCATAACCATTGCAAAGCTGTGGGAGGAACCAATGACGCCCATTCGGTGGAGGATTTTCTCTGAGAATTGGGCAGCCAAAAGTCCAACCAACAGCCAGTTTGTGGCGATGCTGGCGCTGTACTTGAATAGACCATGGGAAGAACCATGGGGCGGACAGGCCATTCGCTAAACCTTCGATGGGGGAGGAAACCAATGAAGATCTACTTCGCCGGATCCATTCGAGGCGGTCGCCGTGATCGGGATTTGTACCGACGCATGATTCAGCACTTGAAGCGAAACCACACCGTCCTTTCTGAGCATATTGGAGACATGACCCTTCAGAAAGTGACCACAGACGAGGAGATTTACCGTCAGGATACTGCATGGCTGAAAGAGTGCGATATGGTGATTGCGGAATGCACGAATCCTTCCCTGGGCGTTGGGTATGAACTTGCCTATGCACAGACACTGGGCAAAAGGGTTCATATCTTTTATGACGCCTCCCGCACGGGGCTTTCTGCCATGCTCACTGGCGCAGGGTACTACATCATTCACCCTTACCGGCAGGAGGAAGAGGTTTATCCTGTTTTGGACGATATTCTCCGGGAGAACAGCGCCGATCTGCGTCGCATTTCCCCGCAGCATGCCCCAAGGGTTGCGCTCTGAAGACGGGCTATACAACCAGCTGACAGCTTTTCATCAACGTGAATCGAAAGAGGAAGGATGAGGAGAATATGAAAACGATCCTGTTAAACGGCAGCCCCAGAAAAAACTGGAATACCGCCCTTATGCTGAAATCCGCCCAGAAGGGGGCGGAGTCTGTGGGGGCAGAGTGCGAGTATATTGACCTGTTTGACCTGAACTACACCGGCTGCCGGGGCTGTCTTGCCTGCAAGCGCAAGGGGGGAGAGCGGTGCCGCTGCTTCTGGAAGGATGACCTGTCACCGCTGTTGGACCGCATTTTTGCGGCGGATGCCCTGATTGTGGGCTCGCCCATCTATCTGGGGGACATCACCAGCCAGCTCCGGGGGCTGATGGAGCGGCTGCACTTTTGCGCTCTGTCCTATGACGACTACTCCAACTACTTTACCGGAAAGGTAAATGCAGGCATCATCCTGACCATGAACGCCCCCAAGGTTGTCTTTGACAGCTACTATGGGGGAAAGGCGCAGGAATTGGCTCAGAGCTTTGCTGCCCTCAATGGAGCGGTGGAGGTCTACCCCTGCTGCGATACCCTTCAGGTGAAGGATTACAGCAGGTTCAACATGGCTGGCTTTGACGAGGCGCATAAAAAGCGAATGCGGGAAACGGTATTCCCCCTGGATTTGGAGCAGGCATTCCAAATGGGGGCAAGATTAAGCGGAGGTGCATCGGAATGACAGAACAGCTCAAGTGGACCCGGGAACCGGCGGGATGCTCCATCACCCCTGACCGAATTGAAATCACCACAAAGCCCCATACCGACCTGTGGCAGCGCACCTACTACCACTTCCGCAATGACAATGCCCCGGTGCTGCAAATGGAGACAGAGGAGCGGTATTTTTCCTTCGTCGTCCGCACCGATTTTTCCGGAAGCCATCACCGCTTTGACCAGTGCGGCATTGTCATGTATCTGGATGGGGAAAACTGGCTGAAGGGCTCGGTGGAGTACGAAAACGAACAGTTTCAGCATTTAGGGTCAGTGGCCACCAACCACGGCTACTCCGATTGGGCAACCACAGCAATTCCCGCCAGCGTGAAGGAGATGTGGTATCGCTTCAGCCGACGGGAGGATGATTACTGTATTGAATGCTCCACAGATGGAGTAAACTTTTCTCAAATGCGAATCTGCCATATGTGGGAGGGAGCGGGCACCATCCGATTTGGTATCTATGCCTGTAGCCCGGAGGATTCCAGCTTTACGGCGGTATTCACCGATTTAAAGCTCACCGAATGTGCGTGGAAGGCACACGACGGGCAGCAGCCAGACGAGGCATAGCGGCGCAGCTTTCTTTCATCGGCTTGATAGGTAAGGCGCAAATCCACCTGTAAATGCGGCATCAGTCTATGCCCAGCTTTTTAAAAAAATTTACTCTGTCCTTAAAGCTCTGATGCTCGTCTCGGAATTGATTGGGGGTAACCCGTGCCCGTAATCCTCTGCGTATAAACCGGATGATCTGGTACAGCCAGGCGAAGGGGCGCAGAAAGGGGTATCTTTTTGCAGCAGCCCAGTTCGATTCCCCGGCAGATTGCAGGAAATGAAATACTCCCATTTCGCGAACACTGACTGCCACCTTTTCCACCGAGTCGGGGGTGTCTTTTTTGATACCAAAGTTGCCGCTTGAAAAAATGAGGTCAGCAAGCTGCGCAGACAGCGCTTCGTCAGCGTCATCGCACCAGGTAATGGGATCTGGCAGTCCGAAGTAGTCTTTGCAAATCCTTGTCACCGTGACAGCAAGAATTTCAAGCCCGGATGCCTGCGCCAATGGCTGAAAGTCCCTGTACCAGGTTTCGTCGTCCAGCATACAATGGACATACATCATCCAGTCAATGATTTGACGGATGCCGATTGCTTCGACCAGATGCTGTCTGATGTGGGCCAGCAGAATCAGACCGTTCAGCTTGGATGGCAAAAGAGGGAACGTGGAGCGATTTACTTCACCTGTCTCAATACAGGACAGACCGGGAAGAATGAGAGACTCGATGTCAAGACCACGAACACTGAAATAGCGATGCATCTCAAACAGTATGCCACCCTTCCCATAACCAATATGACGAGGGTTTATCTCATTTTCTATCTCGTATCCGTTTTCGGACATCAGCCGTTCCGATGCCTCAAAGCATTCCGGCGGCACCAGAAAGTCAATGTCGCCCATGGTACGGCGGGAAGGGACAGGGTAGTACATGGCGGCAGCGGTCCCCTTGAGGATGACCATGGGAATGCCGGCGGCCCGAAAAAGCCTTACCAGATTTCCCTGTTCATAGAGGAGACGCATATAATGGGCAGTGTTCTGCTGCACTGCCGGCATCCATTTTGCCTGCTCCGAGGGGGGCAGCGCAGGGGCGGCAAGTGCGATCACCGTCTGGGCTTTGGCTTCCTCATAGACGGCGTCCCAGTCCACCTCTTCCGGAAACTGGGGTGTGATCTGGAACAGGGACGCCTTCAGCAATTCCAAAAGGACTTTCTGGCTGCTGTCAATCATAGTGTTCCCTCATTTCCTGATATGCAATCCATGCAGCTTCCGGCTCCATATTGCAGCTCATACGGTAAAAACGGACGCTGCCTGACATCTCTGAAATAAGCTCCATCGTCTTTTTCATGGCCTCTGGCTGAGCGGGACGATAGGTCTGCTGCAAAATCACAGGATAGATTTGCTGGAAGCTGACTTCTTCTATCTGATTCTTCAACCCACGTTGGAGAATACAGATGGCCCGCAGCGGAACCGTGCAATTGCGGTTCATGCCCTCCTTGCCTGCCCAGGGAGTACCGCAGGCGTAAACACCGTCTGCCCTCACCTGAAGCAAAGGCTTATCCCCGTTTACGATCTCCGCACCGGGAATGTGTTCCAGCCAAAGCCGGGTGTGGGTGGTTTTACCCACACCGGACGGAGCGGTAAACAAATAGGCTTGCCCATCCACGCTGACCACAGAGCCGTGCATCAGATAGGTATGGTACTGCAACAACCCCACAGCAATCTTTCGATATACTGCCAGCGTTTCCAAATAGGAATCGGAGTACAGTGTAACAGGATTGCCCTCATACAATGCCTCTCGGATGGATTTCTCGGCCTCATAGCGGATGTCCTGCTGCGTAATAAAAACGGAAAAATCCTCCGTGGCATCATCACGGAGGTATTTTTTGCACAACGTGTAAACTTCGTCGTATATGCTGTGAATGCCGATGGAAACACCGGCAAGAAAAATTGTAAAATCCATAGAATACGCTTTCTAGTGTTTTCTGATGAGACGGAGCAGCTCTCGTTTCAACCGACCAAAGCTGCGCCGGACAAAACGACTGATGTGCAATATAAAGAACCGAACGGGATAGGGGGCACACCAGAGGTACACATACGCACGGTACTTCCAATCCTCGAACTGTACCAGCTTCCCGTTGCGCTGTACGGCGGTGAGACGGCCTAAGATTTGCTCCGGCATCACAAATTCCCCACAGGTGCAGTTGTCTCCCACAATCCAATAGCTTCCGTCCTTCAGGCGTTTTAAAATGCGGTGAAGTACATATGCCCCTCTGCCCTGAACGCCGGGACGGCGAAAAAGAACCGCCTCATAGGGCTTCAAAGACCGGGGGTCACACGGCTCAATCACCATCACGTCCCTGCCCTCACGAAGCAGCGGCGACATACTCCACCCCACGTTGGTGTAGACCAGCCGCCCGGAACGGCGCAGCTCCTCTTCGAAGGTGGTAAAGCCGCCCATCATGGATCCAGCAGACCTTCCTGAAGCAATTGATTCAGAAAATCCGCCAGCGCATACCCGATTTCATCGGGAGTGCTGTCCGGATATTTGGCAATCAGCGCCTGATGCACCTGCTCCGGGGTGGTTTCCTCTTTGAGCAGCTCCAGAATGGCGGCGGAGGTCTCGTTCAGCTTGAGCATTCCGTGAAATTCTGCTGCGTTGTCCCCCACAGGAACAGCGGCAATCTCGTCCCCCATATCCATAACCGTAAATTCGTAACGCAATTTCATGCAAAAACGCTCCTGCCCTGAGTCTCGTTACAACAACAAAGGCTGCCCGCCCGGATCTGAACCGATGAGCGCGAGCAACCTGTGTTGCTTTTGTTGACTTAATTACTGAACTAAATTGAATTTGTTATTACCAGCATACTCATACTTGCCATTGTATTTCAAATAATTAGACTCATAGGTGCTTGAATCATGATTCACAAGCGAACCCAGATCCAAACGATCAAAACTAACACCACTTGCAGACTTTGCGGTAAGATTGTAGTACGAACGCAATGCGGAGAAAAGGCTGTTCTTGTCCGGCATACTCCAAGCTGGATATGGAGCGCTGCCTGACGAAGTATGATTCTGACCACCAAATGTGAATACAGCATTGCACCTCGTCCCGTCACCAATACCAGACACACGCACAAAATCACTGGTAGCGATTACGTCCTCGTTCCCAAAACGTACAACATCCATCACAGGAGTTTTCATCTTTCCCATATAACATATCCTTCCTTTCCAAAGAATCTATCCAACTTAGTAAAAGCTTGTGAGCTGTCTTCTATTAAACCACATCTTCCAGTAAAATGCAAGTATTATTTTTGCGTGACTGTAAATTTTTGTAACTTGCTTTTTACCTTTGTTCTCTCCTTATTTTTGATGACAAAAAGGAGATAATACGACTCAAAACAAGGCAAATCAAATACACCGCAGCCCCGCTCAGTGCATCCGCTGCCTCCAGATATTCCGGCTTCAGGTTGCCTACCATCATCATAATGGCAAAATGTACCAGCGGCGCCATTGCATAAATGCGCATGGAGTAGCTTTGACCATGCCGGCTGAAAAAGTTGGGAGCGCCGCTTGGCCCGGAAAGTGCTAGCCCGCAAAGAGCTGCGGCCATTACGCCAAAGCCGATCATGTGCGCCTCATATACCAGAAATCCAAATCGCAGCAGCAGGATGGTCTCACCCACTGCCAGCAGCCCGCCAAAGAGAAACAGTCCCCAGCAGATGAAAGGGTGGGGGCGGTCAAACCAGATGGTATTCTCCCGAAACAGCATTCCCAGCAGCATATAAGGCAGCGCCCGGGTCAAAAACCCACCGGGGAGGAATTCATAGCCCAGAAAATGAAAGCGGACCACAGCGGCCAGTTCTCCTGTCAGCACCATGAACAAGATGCTGAGTACCAGCAGGAGCTTATAATGCTTCAGCAGTCCCGCTTTGTTCAGAAGATAAAGCAGGATGTATGAATAAAGCAGGGCTTGTACAAACCAGATGCTGCCTCCAATGGGGAAGGGCCATATGTTAAGCACTACAAAGTTGAACAAGACCCGCTTGCTGAGCGCCTGTGGCAACCAATCTTCACCCAAATAAGTGAGGTAAACCAGATTTGCGGCAAAATATACCACAAACAACTGAGCAAAAAAGAGAGCAGAGTGTTTGATTCCATGGAGCAGACGTTTTTCGCAAAGCTTTTGACTCCCTGACAGCGCAAAAAAACCGAAGAGGATGTAAAATGCCGGGGGAACAAACCGGGACAGGGCAGAGGTAAGCCCAATTCCGTCCGGAAAACCAAACAGGAAAAAACAGAAAAAGGGCATCAGAAGAAAACGCAGCATGTCGGTATTTCTGCGATATTGTATTGATTGTTCTACTGGCTGATTCATAGCATATCCCACCAATTTCCTTTCTTTTTGGGGAAAAGGTCAATGTCCTGTTCCACGGTTTCCGGGAATGTGACAGGCGGCTGTATCGGACGCTGCTTTGGAGAAGCGGGCGCCTGCCAATCCTGTTCTCCTGTTTGTTCGGGGGTGATCTCCCCAATGCTTCCCTGGGTAATCCGATAGATTCTCTGGCAAAGCTTTAATACGCTGGGACGATGGGTGGAGACGATTACTGCCTTGTTGGGATGGCGCTGGATGATGTTCTCCAGCACCCTTTCCTCCGTGTCCATATCCAAAGCGCTGGTGGCTTCGTCCAGCAGCAGGATGGGGGCGTTGCGAATCAAGGCACGGGCAATAGAAATACGCTGTGCCTGTCCTTCGGAAATGCCCCTGCCATGCTCGCCCAGAACGCCGTTGATCCCTTCTGGGATCTTTTCCACAAACTCCCAGGCGCAGGCAGTCTTCAAAGCGTCAATGATCTCGTCATCGGTGACATCCTCCCGCACCATACGCATATTCTCCGCAATGGTGCCGGAGAGCATGGTGTTGCCCTGAGGGACATAGGCGAAAAGCTGGCGCAGATCCGCATTGACCGGCACCGTCTGTCCGTCCGCGGTTGTCAGGGTGACAGAGCCGGATTGAGGCTCCAGCATCCCCAGCAGCAGACGCATCAGGGTGGTTTTGCCGCCGCCGGAAGTGGCAAGAATCGCAATGATTTCCCCGGGCTTGGCGGAGAAATTGGCATTTTCATAGATGTTATTGCCCTCTTTGTAGGCGAAAGTTGCATCATTCAGGCTGACTTCCACGCCCTTTTGTGCCACTGACTGAATCCGCGCCAAAGCCTCTGGATCATGGGTTTCCCGGGGCAGATCCATCAGCTCCCGGATTCTGTGGGCGGAGATGGCGGAGTTCAGCATACCTGGGAAAGTGGCTACCAGGCCGTTAAACTGACCAGACAGGCTGGCACGCTGCTGGAGAAAAAAGGTCATGTCGCCATACAAAATCTGACCGGTCCAGAGCCGATACAGGCAGTACCCGAAGGAGGACATGGAGACGATGGTAGAGATTATGGTCATCAGGATCCCAGCCTTGATCTCAAACCTGTTGTAATCCAGAGTATACTCCTTATATTTCTGCTGCCACTGGCGAAGCTGTTTGGAGTAGTAGCCGAACACCCCAAAGGATTTGATGGTGTCGAAGTTGAAAAAGGTCTCCACCTCAAAGCTCATCATGCCGGAGTTCAGCTCCAGCACCCGCTTACGGTATTCTTTTAGCTTTCGCATAATGTAGCGGCTGAAGCCCAGCAAAAAGGGGGCGGAGAGCATGGCAATCCAAGCCATGGTCACATCCATGCGAAACAGCACGATAAACGTGATGATGAAGGTATAGATGTTGATAATCAGATTGGGAATCCAGTTGATGGCATTGGCGGAAATGGTGCCAACATCACTGTTAAAGCGGTTGAGCAGGTCACCGCTGGGGTATTCGCTCAACTCTCTCCATCTGGCATCGATGATCCGGTCAAATATTTCAGCCTGAATATCGTTGTTCACATAGATGGAGATGCGGGTAAAGATCCGGCTGTTGACGCTGGAGAGCAGCAATGACAGTGCAGTTGAACCCAGCATGGCGACCAGAAGCACCCAAAGCCGGTCCCGCTGCTGCCCCACCACAATGTTGATAAGCGTGCGGCTTAAATAAGCGGAGCCAAGAGAGAAGGTGGAGCCGAAAATACCCACCACGGTGTAGAATACAATAATCCAGCGGTATTTTCGGGAAAAACTGAAAATCCACTTCCAGTCGCCCAAAAACTCCCGGAAGGTTCCGTCGTCGATCTGCCTGATTACCGCCTGTACTGCGTCGCTTTTCAGAAAACGGTTGAAGCCGGTATATTGATTTTGTTCCATAAAAACCTTTCTTCACGAATTGTCTGTCTTTCAGCGGTATTATAACACGTCTGTCAATATGATTTTGCGGGCTTTGCAGGGGATTCATCTGGAAATCATGGAAATCGTATGCCCTGTTGAAAGCGGCTTTTTGTGGGAATGTGAGAATTGACACTGACCCGTCATCGTGCTAACATAACCCCGTGTGAAAACACAATGCGGCAAAACGAGCCCCGGACGCTGTGAGGAAGCGCCGGCGGAGCGGAAGCGCCTGGACCGGAGACGGTTGACGAGGATGGCAGTGATCGAAAGACTCGGCGGATGCTGCCACGGCCTGCCCAGGTCGTCAGAGGAGGGGCAAACACCGGAATCAACACCGGAACAAAGACCTCCTTATGTGGATACAGAGGGGAGAGTGCCGCAATCTTCCTGCAACGGAATGTGCAAGGAGTAGTTATGTATACCATTTCTCAACTGTATGATTTGGAACACACCCTCGCCGCAGATTATCTGCGCCAGTTTACCTACCCGTGGGAGGCGCTGAAGGGGATCAAAGAGATGATCCTCGCTCTGGGCCCCACTCTGGGGGAGGAGTATGTGGAGCGGGAGCCCCAGGTATGGGTGCATCGTACCGCCACTGTGGCGCCCACGGCGTATCTGGGTGCCCCCTGCATCATCGGCCCGGAGACTGAGGTGCGTCACGGTGCCTTTATCCGGGGCAGTGCACTGGTGGGTGCCAACTGCGTGGTGGGCAACAGCGTGGAGCTGAAAAACGTGATTCTGTTCGACCACGTTCAGACCCCCCACTATAACTATGTGGGCGACTCCATTCTGGGCTATTTCAGCCACATGGGTGCCGGCTCCATCACCTCCAACGTGAAGAGCGACAAAAAGCTGGTGGTGGTACACAACGGCACAGAGCAGATCGAGACGGGCATTAAGAAGTTCGGCGCTATGCTGGGCGACTATGTGGAAGTGGGCTGCAATGCAGTCTGCAACCCCGGCACCGTCATCGGCAGACACAGCAACGTCTATCCCACCTCCTGCGTGCGGGGCGTGGTACCGGAGAACAGCATCTATCGCAACAACGGCGTAGTTATCACCAAACGGTGAGCTTGGAAAAGGAGCATATATTATGAGAGTTGTTATTCAGGACAATTACGATAAAATGAGTAAGTGGGCAGCCAACTACATCGCTGCCAAGATCAACGCCCACAAGGAGGAGCGTCCCTTTGTGCTGGGACTGCCCACCGGTTCCAGCCCCATCGGGGTCTATCAGGAGCTGGTTCGCATGAACAAGGCCGGTGAGGTCAGCTTCGCCAACGTGGTCACCTTCAATATGGACGAGTACCTCGGCCTGCCTCATGAGCATGACCGGAGCTACTGGTACTTCATGCACGACAATTTCTTCGACCATCTGGTGGACATGAAGCCGGAGAACATCAACATCCTCAACGGCATGACTGACGACCCCGCCGCTGAGTGCGCCCGTTATGAGGCGAAGATCGCCTCCTACGGCGGCATTGACCTGTTCATGGGCGGCATCGGCGTGGACGGACACCTGGCCTTCAACGAGCCCTTTACCTCCCTGACCTCCCGTACCGGCGTGCGTGACCTGACCACCGACACCCGGATTGTCAACAGCCGTTTCTTCGGCAATGACCCGGAGAAGGTGCCTGCACAGGCACTGAGCGTGGGCATCGGCACCGTCACCGACTCCAAGGAGGTTCTGGTGCTGATTAACGGCCACAACAAGGCGCGAGCTCTGGCCGCCACGGTAGAGGGCAGCGTCAGCCAGAAGTGGACCTGCAGCGCACTTCAGATGCACAACGGTGCCATCATCGCCTGCGATGAGGCTGCCTGCGGCGAGCTGACGGTGGACACCTACAAGTATTTCCTGGACATCGAGAAGGCAGAGCGTCTGTAAGCGTTCCAATTCATGGGCCGGAGGGGAAACCTCCGGCCTTTTTGCATGAATGAATCAAACAATCAAAATCCATCTTTTTCCAGCATATCTCCCGGCTTGGACGGAGAAACTACCCACGCTGGCGAAACTGCATTCGCCGCAATGGTAAAGGAGGAATGGAAATGAAAGGATGGATGACCGCCCTTGCGCTGGCCATGGCGCTGAGCCTTGCCGGATGCGGAAGCAGGGGTGATATGGTCCGCCCGGACAACACCACTGGCACCAACACCGACCGTACGGTCACTGGTATGGAGGACAACGCTGCCAACCGTGATACCACTGCCACAGATGCCCAGCGGGCGGCTGACCGAAATGAGACACAGCGTATGGACGGCGGCATTCCCGCCACCGACGACTCTGCGGACGCCCGCTATTATGCCAACGAGAACGGCAGAGTGGAGGATGGCACCTATCGTGACCGGAACACCGTGAACGATAACCGTGCGGAAGGCGCTGTGGATCGGGCGGCAGACGCTGTGGAGGATGTGACTGACGGCATTATCAACGGCACCGAGCGGGTGGCGGACGGTGTGATTGACGGGGCAGAGACGGCCATGGACGGCACAGATACCAGACCTGCCACAAATCGATAATTCGTAATTCTTTGTCACCGTTTACCGGCTTTATCGCAAGATAGAGCCGGTTTTTCTCCTGCTTTTGAGCAAAGATGATACAAAGCGCCAGACAGGAAAAGAAAGAAAACGACGGCGTTCCTCCCCTGAAATTAACATAATCACAAAAGGTTACAGGACTGCAAAACATTGGTTTTGGGTAAAAACTGAACTAATTTTCTGCATTATTAAGAGAAAACAGAATAATCCCGTGGAAATAAAAAGATAATTGACTTGGGTTTACAAAAAAATTAGTTACAAGGGGTTGCAATTCTGTTCCGTTGGATTTATACTATATCCCATGGAAGCAAGGCAATACAGGAGATCAACTCAGGAAGGACGGTCGGCGATGTCTGAATTTACGCACCGGCCGGTGCTGCTGGAGGAATGTATTCAGGGGCTTCAAATCCGACCGGAGGGGATTTATGTAGACGGAACCCTTGGCCGGGCAGGTCATTCCCGGGAGATTGCCCGTCGATTGACCACCGGAAGGCTGATCGCCATTGACCGGGATCAGGCGGCGCTGGATGCCGCACCGGAGCGGTTTGGCGCTCTGCTGGAGCGGGTGACGCTGGTACACAGCAATTTTTCCGACTTGCCTCATGTGCTGGATGAGCTGGGCATTCCCGCAGTGGATGGGATTCTGCTGGATCTGGGCGTGTCCTCCCCTCAGTTGGACGATGCCAGCCGTGGATTTTCCTATATGCAGGATGCGCCGCTGGATATGCGTATGGATCAGAGCCAAAGCCTCACCGCCGGGGAAGTGGTCAACTGCTACTCCCAAGAGGAGCTGCGGGACATCATCAGCCGCTATGGTGAGGAGCGCTACGCCAGCCGGGTTGCCGCAGGCATCTGCAAGGCCCGGGAGGCGGGGGAGATCCATACCACGCTGGAACTGGTGGAGATTATCCGCAGCGCCCTGCCTGCACAGGCACTTCGTGAGAAGCAGCACCCGGCCAAGCGCACCTTTCAGGCGCTGCGTATTGCAGTCAATGACGAGCTTGCCGCCGTTGCCCATACCATGGACGCAGCCATTGACCGGCTGAATCCCGGGGGCAGGCTGTGCGTGATTTCCTTCCACTCTCTGGAAGACCGCATTGTCAAAACTGCCATGGCTGCCGCTGCCCGAGGCTGTACCTGTCCGCCGGAGTTTCCGGTGTGCGTGTGCGGAAACAAGCCCCGGGTGGAGCTGACCCCCAGAAAGCCCATTTTGCCCTCCGCAGCGGAGATTGGGGAGAACCCCCGGGCCAGAAGCGCCAAGCTGCGTATTTGCCAGCACTGCTAACAGAAGAACAAATTCCGGTCCCAGTGACCGGGTTTTACGGATAGAAAAGAGGATTTACTCTATGGCCAATGCCGCAAGACAATATGATGTGCGCCAAACCTCCGGGCCTCAGCGCCGGGAGCGGCAGTCGCATCTCTATGAATTGCCGCTGGTACGCCCCAGAAGAAGCTCCCAGCAGCAGATACATAACCGCACCCGTGTAAACCTCCGTCCCAGTGAGGCGGTGAGTCCCTTTACGGTAGCGGGGCTGCTGCTGGCTGCGGTGATGTTTACCTTCATCGTTGTGGGATACAGCAAACTGAATACCGTCTATGCTCAGACAGTCACCGCCAGATCGGAGCTTCACGCACTGGAGCAGGAGGGCAAAAGCCTGTCCGCCCAGTATGAGGAGATTTTTGACAAGGCAGCGCTGGAGGAGGCAATCGAGAACTCCGGCAGCGAGCTGAGCGAGATCAAGAGCAACCAGAAGGTCTATGTAGACCTCTCTGAGCCGGACAACGCCGTGGTGTACCAGCCCCAGAATGAGGGCCTGCTGGCACGGATTCAACAAATGATTTCCGGCCCGGCGGCATAACCTGTGGCTGCCTGACATACACCAATACGGAAAGCCATAAGAGAATGAGAACAAGGCGTGAGAAAACAGATTCTTTTCTTGCGCCTTTTTTCGTGTATCCGGATATTTTATGCCAAAACCCCATGCCCGGCGTTTTTGCCGGGGAAAACGCAGCAAAGAGGGAAGCGAACGTGAATCAAGAGCGAATGCAACATGAACTGAGCCGGGAGGCAAACCGGCTGGTGCTGACCAGAACCATCATCCTGATGGTAGCCTTTGGTGTGCTGATCTTTCTCCCGCTGATCTGGCAGCTCTACCAGCTTCAGGTGGTGCGCCACGATGAGCTGGAACGACGGGCGGTGGAGCAGCAGACCTCCGAGCTGCCCATCTCCGCCTCCCGGGGTACCATCTACGATGCAGACGGCAATGTGCTGGCCATCAGCTCCACTGTCTATGACGTGATTATCTCCCCCAAGGCGATTGTGGAGCGGCAGGAGGAGCTGGACAAAAAGCTGGAAGCCGCAGCGAAAAAGAACAAGGACACTGCGCCTTATAGCTGGAATGTGGAGAATGTGGTCATTTCCAATTTGAGCCAGATTCTTGGGCTAAACCAGAGCGATCTGCGGGAGAAGTGCGCCGATACCAAGAGCCAGTATAAGCGCCTTGCCCAGAAGGTGGAGAAGGAGCAGGAAACCCAGATCCGTTCGCTGCTGGAGGCCTATGACCTGTCCGGCTGCGTCTATCTTCAGCCCAATACCAAGCGGTACTACCCCTATGCGGACATGGCGGCGCAGATCATCGGCTTTACCAACGACAGCGGCGGTGCCTACGGATTGGAGTCCAAGTACGACTCCATGCTGGCAGGTTCTCCCGGACTGGTGGTCACAGCCAAAAACGGTGCCGGCACCGACCTGATGAACTTCTTTCAGGACTACTACGACGCAAAGGACGGCAGCAACCTCCATCTGACGCTGGATTCTACCATTCAGACCTACTGCGAGAGTACCCTCAGCCGGTACTGCGAGCGCTATGAGACCCAGAACGGTGGCGTCATTATCGTCATGGAATGCGATACCGGGCGTATCCTTGGGATGGCCCAGTCTCCCGGATTTGACCTGAACCACTACTCCGAGGTGACCGACGAGGTCCTGCTGAAAAAGGCAGAGAAGCAGGCGGAGGAAGCGGTCAAACAATCAGAGGAGGAGATCAAAGCTGCCATGGAGGCCGCCGCAGAGAATGCCACAGAAACCGCTGCGGAGAATACCGAGGAGAATACTGCGGAGAATGCCGCGGAGAATGGCAATGCCCCCACCACTGAGCAATTAACGCCCCTCTCTTACGAAGAAGCATACAAGAAGGCGTATGCCGATGCGATTTACAAGCAGTGGACCAACAAGGCGATTACAGATACCTACGAGCCCGGCTCCACCTTCAAGGCCATGGTGCTGGCAGCGGGACTGGAAGAGGGGGTCATCGACGAGAACACCAGCTTTGACTGCTCCGGCAGCGTTCAGATTGACACATGGACCATCCGCTGCTCCGCCCGCAGCGGCCACGGACATCAGGATTTGGCTGAGGCCATCGGCCACTCCTGCAACCCGGCGCTGATTAACATCGGCCAGCGGCTGGGCAGGGAAAAATTTTACGAATATCTGGAGCGCTTTGGCATTCTGGACACCACCGGCATCGACCTTCCCTATGAGAACATCGGCGATATCTGGCCCTATGACGATTTCCATGTGACCCAGCTGGCGACGGCCTCCTTCGGCCAGCGCTTTGAGGTGACCCCCATTCAGCTGATTACCGCCTTTAACTCTGTGGTCAACGGCGGTTACCTGTACACGCCCCATGTGGTGGACAGCATTGTGGACGACAGCGGAAACACCGTCTATCAGGCGGACACCGAACCCTCCCGTCAGGTCATCAGCGAGGAAACCAGCCGGCGCTGCCGGGAGATTCTGGAGGGCGTGGTGAGCAAATACACCGGTAAAAACGCCTATGTGCCCGGCTACCGGATCGGCGGCAAGACCGGCACCGCCCAGACCTTGAAGAAGGGCGAGTACTGGGTCTCCTTTGTGGGCTTTGCCCCTGCCAACGACCCGGACATCATTGCGCTGGTCATGTTTGACCGCCCCAAGAGCGTTGACGGAGAGAGTACCGTCACTGACCGGGGAGATGTGATTTCCGGCGGCACCATGGCTGCCCCTGTGGCAGGTGAGCTGATCGCCCATATTCTGGACTACCGGGGCCATGAACAGGGGTACTCCTCCTCAAACTTCACCGGCTCCCTCACCCCCATGCCGGACTGCCACGGCTTTACTGAGCAGGAGTCCAAGGAGGTGCTGGATAAGAGCAATCTGAAATACCGCACCGTGGGCGACGGCGAGGTGGTCACCGGGCAGCTTCCCGACGAGGGACGCAGTGTGCCCCAGAACAGCACCGTCATCCTCTACATGGGAGAGGAAATGCCCTCTGAGCTGGTAGAGATGCCCGACCTCCACGGCATGACCCCCAAGGAGGCGATGGAGGCCATGAATCAGGAGGGACTGTTTATGCGTGCCGTCAGCACGGACGGGTACTATACCAGCACCACCGTCTGCACCGGACAGGAGGTCTCCCCGGGAACCAAGGTTCACCGTGGTCATGTGTACAGAATAACCTTCACAGACGTGGCTTCAAATTAGACGCTTTTTTCATCACGGGGACTGGAAAACAGCGGGAAAATGTGGTATTGTTTACGATTGCAATACAGACAATACGTGGAGGTTCGGAAGATGAGATTCCTGATCGGTTTAGTTGTGTCCTTCGCAGTGACGGCGCTGCTGGGCAAAATCGTGATTCCGTGGCTGAGAGCAATGAAAGCGGGGCAGAGCATCAAGGAAATCGGCCCTGTCTGGCATAAAGACAAAGAGGGTACCCCTACCATGGGCGGCATTATGTTCATGGTGGGCATTACAGCGGCGGTCTTTACCGCCGGACTGCCTGATTTGATGCAGGGCAACTACGGCGCTGTCATTGTGCTGCTGCTGGCGTTGATCTATGGCCTCATCGGCTTTTTCGACGACTATATGAAGGTGAAGCACCATCAAAACGAGGGGCTCACCGCACCCCAGAAGTTTTTGCTGCAGCTTGCCGCCGCACTGGTGGTTATCGTGCTGCTGCGCAATACCGGCTACCTCACCAGCGACCTGTATCTGCCCTTTGTGAATACCACCGTGCAGATTCCCTTCCCGGTGTATCTGGCCTTTGCCTCCTTCGTTATGGTGGGCACGGTAAACGCCGTGAATATCACCGACGGCGTGGACGGTCTGGCATCCTGCGTCACCGTGCCAGTGGCAATTGTGATGATGCTCATTGCCATCCTCTGGCAGCGCACCGAGCTGGCGGTCTTTGCCGCTGCGGTGTGCGGCGGGCTGTTTGGCTTTCTGCTCTACAACCACTATCCCGCCAAGGTCTTTATGGGGGACACCGGCTCTCTCTTTCTGGGCGGAGCTGTGGCGGCGCTGGCCTTTGGTCTGGACATTCCCATTGCACTGATTTTCATGGGCGTGGTGTATATTGCGGAGACCATGAGCGATATTATTCAGGTGGGCTATTTCAAACTCACCCACGGCAAGCGGGTGTTCCGCATGGCACCGCTGCACCATCATTTTGAGATGGGCGGCTGGCACGAGACCAAGGTAGTTTGGGTGTTCACACTGGTTTCGCTGGCAGGCAGTCTGCTGGCGCTGCTGGGTGTGATGGGCCGCTATCGCTGAATCAGGATATTTGATCACAAAACGGAAAGGAGAGTGGGCAGATGCCTGCGTTGTGGAGAACCAAACGGGATATGAGCCGGGAGCGCCAGTGGGCGCAGGGCCCCATTGACCTGCCTTTTCTTATGCTGACCATGCTGCTTCTGGGCATCGGTCTGGTGATGCTCTACTCCGCCTCCTCCTATGTGGCCAGTATGTCCGAAAAGACCAACTACGATGATATGTACTATTTCAAACGTCAGGGAGCCTTCGCTGCCATCGGCGTGGTAGTCATGTATGTGGTGTCCAGAATCGACTATCAGCATATGCGCTGGATGGGCGTGGGTGCGCTGGCCGTTGCCATTGCTCTGCTGGTGGCGGTGAAGGTGATGCCCTACCCAATCGCCGTGACCATCAACTACGCAAAGCGCTGGCTGAATCTGGGCTTTACCACCTTTCAGCCCTCGGAGATTGCCAAAATCGCCGTGGTGATTTTCTTCTCCGCCCGGCTGTCCAAACGACAGAGCGAACAGATCCGGATGCGCAAGCTGAGCCGCCGCCCGCCCAAGCGGAGACGCAACCAGACCCGGTGGGGCTATACGCTGGAGGTGCTGAGGTGGTTTTCCAATAAGACCGGTTTTCAGGAATTGATTCCCTACGGCGTGGTGCTGGTGGTCATTGCCGGATTGCTGATGCTGGAGCCCCACCTGTCCGCCACCCTGCTGATTTTTGCGGCGGCGGCAGCAATTCTGTTCACCGCCGGCATCCATTGGGGCTGGTTCGTGGCAGCAGGGGTGGCTGTGCCGGCATTCCTGTTTCTTTACATCAAGGCCACCGGATACAACTCTGCCCGGTTCGCTGTGTGGCAAGACCCGTGGAGCGACCCGCTGGATAAGGGATTCCAGATCATCCAGTCTATCTACGCCGTCTCCTCCGGCGGCGTGTCCGGTCTGGGCTTTGGACTCAGCCGGCAGAAATATATGTACCTGCCGGAAAACATGAACGACTATGTGTTCGCTATCGTCTGCGAGGAGCTGGGTATGATCGGCGCTACGCTGATTATTGTTCTCTTTGCCCTGCTGGTGCTGCGGGGCTACTGGCTGGCACTCCATGCCAGAGACCGGTTTGGCTCGCTGATGGTGGTGGGTGTGACCACCCTGATGGCGGTGCAGGTGTTTATGAACATCGCCGTGGTTACCAATCTGATTCCCTCCACCGGTATCTCCCTGCCCTTTTTCAGCTATGGCGGCACCGCTCTGGTGATTCAGATGGCAGAGATGGGGCTGGTGCTGGCGGTGTCCCGTCAGATTCAGGGACCCAGAAAGCGGGAGCAGTAACACCCCGCAGCGTCCGAAAGGAAGGAACGTATGAAGGTACTTTTCACCTGCGGCGGCACCGCAGGACACATTAACCCGGGGCTGGCACTGGCTCGGATGTTCCAGCAGCGGGACGGGGCGGAGATCCTGTTCGTGGGTGCTGAGGGCGGCATGGAGGAGCAGCTGGTTCCCCGGGAGGGATTTCCCATTGAAACCGTCCGCATTTCCAGCTTTTACCGCTCCATCAGCCTGAACAGCCTGCGGCACAACGCCCAGACGGCGGTGAATCTGGTGCGCTCCCGCGCCCAGTCCAAGGCGATTCTGGACAAATTTCAGCCTGATTTGGTGGTGGGCACTGGCGGCTACGCCTCCTATCCGGTGGTACACGCCGCCGCAAAACGAGGCATCCCCACCGCTGTTCACGAGTCCAACGCCTTTCCCGGCCTGACCACCAAGACGCTGGCCAAGGTGGTGGATGTGGTCATGGTGGGCTTTGCGGAGAGCAAACAGCACTATCCTGACCCATCCAAGGTAGTGGTCACCGGTACCCCGGTACGGGGCGACTTTTTCGACAATACCCGCACCCAGGCCCGGGAGCTGCTGGGGGTTCACGATGACCGCCCGGTGGTGCTGACCACATGGGGCTCTCTTGGTGCACTGAAAATGAACCAGTATATGGTGGATTTCGTGGAGCGGGAGATCAACGAGGGTCAGCCCTTCCACCACATCTACGGCGTGGGGCAGCGCTATTATCAGGGAGTGATGGACGAACTGCGCCGCCGGGGCATTCAGCTTCGGGATTATCCCCGTGTGGATGTGCGGGAGTATATCTATGATATGCCGGTCTGTATGGCGGCTGCTGATGTGGTGCTCAGCCGTGCAGGCGCTTCCACCATTGCGGAGATCTCGGAGATTGCCAAGCCCTCCATTCTGGTGCCAAGCCCCAATGTCACCGCCAACCATCAGGAGAAAAACGCCCGTGTATTGTCCGATCAGGGTGCCGCGGTGCTGATGCTGGAAAGCGAGTGCGACGGCAACAAGCTCTATGAGCAGGTAAAATCCATGACCGATGACCGGGCTGGCTTGGAAGCCATGAGCAAAAAGCTGGCCTCCATCGCCGTGGTGGATGCCAACGAGCGGATTTATGAAACCCTGAAAGGACTGATCCGGGAGTAGGAAATCCCGGCTCCCGAAATAACCTTCATACACCCTTCGCCCCCTTCTGTCATAGACTGAACAAAGTCTGATGGGAGGGGTCGATATGAGTGAGCTGTGTATAACAGGGGGGAGAAGGCTGGAGGGTGCCATTCCGGTACAGGGTGCCAAAAACAGCGTTCTCCCCATTCTGGCGGCGTCTGTTCTGTCCGGAAGCGTCAGCGTGATACATAACTGCCCGGACTTGTCCGACGTCCGTGCCACGCTGGCCATTCTGCGTCATCTGGGCTGCAGGGTGGAGCAGCAGGGACATACGATCACTGTAGATGCCTCTACGCTGGATCGGTGTGACATTCCGGAGCGGCTGATGCGGGAGATGCGCTCGTCGGTGATTTTTTTGGGAGCGCTGCTGGCCCGGACAGGAGAGGCAAGGCTGTGTATGCCCGGTGGCTGCGAACTGGGTCCAAGACCCATCGACTTACATCTCGCCGCCCTGCGCCGACTGGGCGTGGATGTCCGGGAGCTGGGAGGCAGCATCCGCTGCTGTGCCAGCGGACTGCATGGCGGGGAGATTTCCCTTGCCATCCCCAGTGTGGGCGCTACCGAAAACGCCATGCTGGCTGCCTGCGGTGCCAACGGTCTGACGGTGATCTATAACGCCGCCCGGGAACCGGAAATCTGGGACTTGCAGCAGTATTTGAACGCCTGCGGGGCTCGTGTCGCCGGGGCGGGCAGCTCTACTGTTGTGGTACAGGGGGGCATGGGGCTGCATACCTGCCAGCATACCGTCATCGCTGACCGAATCTGTGCGGCCACCTTTCTCTCCGCCGCTGCCTGTGCCGGGGGAGAGGTGGAGGTGCAGGGGGTTCCCCGGGAGCAGCTTGTCCCGGTGCTTCAGGTTTTTGCGGAGGCGGGCTGCCGGGTGCGCAGCGAGGGTGACCGGATGTGGATTTCGTCAGACGGTCACCTGCGAGGGGTGTCCCCGGTGCGAACCGCACCCTATCCCGGCTTTCCCACGGATGCCCAGCCGGTGGTGCTTGCCGCCCTGTGCGGGAGTACCGGAAGCAGCGTGTTTGTGGAGACCATGTTTGAAAACCGCTACCGCTATACCATGGAGCTTGCCCGTATGGGGGCGAATATCCGGGTGGAGGGCAGAGTGGCGGTGGTCACCGGCGTGGAGCGGCTCAGCGGCGCTGCTCTGGAGGCACCTGACCTGCGGGGCGGGGCTGCCCTTGTGGTGGCTGCGCTGGCAGCGGAGGGAGAGAGCTGTATCCGATGCCTGCGGCATATTGACCGGGGCTATGAAAATCTCAGCGGCGTTTTTGCCGATTTGGGCGCCCGGATTACCCGCCGGGCATAAAATGGGGGAAAACAAAGGAGAATACCATGGCGACCGAACGAAAACACCAGCGCCGTCAACGCAGAAGTGGCAGCCTGTTTCATCTCTATATGATCTTCTCCGTCCTGCTCATTGCGGTTGCGATCGCGGCAGGCTCTGCGGTCTTTTTCAAGGTGCATAGCTTTGAAATCACCGGCAACCAGCGCTATTCCCAGGAAGAGCTGGCAGAGCTGTCCGGCATTTCGGAAGGGGATAACCTGCTGCGCATCCCCAGAGCGGACATTGCCCAGCGGATGGAGCAGGAGCTGCCCTACCTGCGGTCGGTGCGCATCCGCCTGCTCCCTCCCGACCGGGTCGTGATGGAAATTGAAGAGACAGAGCCGGCTGGCGCACTTCAAAGCGGGGGCAGCGTTTGGTATATCGACAGCAACGGCAAGCTGCTGGACCGGGTTTCCGCAAATGAGGGCTACCCGGAGATTACCGGTCTGTCCATCGTAGAGCCTGAGGTAGGCACCATGATGCAGGTGGAGGAAGACGACAGCCTGAAGGAAAAAGGGCTGCGAGGCGTGCTTGCCGCACTGGAGGAAAAGGAACTGCTGGATCAGGTGCAGGCGGTGGACGTGACCAGCGCAAGCTACCTGACCATCCGCTATAACAACCGACTCACGGTCAAAATGGGCCTGACAGACGATTTTTCCTATGATCTGAAAATGCTTCAGGACGCTGTGGAAGGATATATTGCGGAAAACTGGTCTCAGGGCGACACCGGCACGCTGGACATGACCAAGCGGGAGGGCGAAGCGGTGCTCACTCTGGACTGACCCCTGATGCGGGTATAACTTCCAGTAAATTTGTGCAGAATTCGACAGGAACCTATTGACCGAAAAGGGAATTCGGTTTACAATGATTCGTGATGGGAAGTCTGACTGATCGGACGGATATGTCAGAAAAGCCTATATACTTTACAGCACTTGTCTCTCCCAGCGAGGGCATTGAGAATGAGCCGGTGGGTACCGGTAGAATACAGGAGGAAACAAAATGGCCATTGGATTAGAGCCGGCACCGGAATCTGTTGTCAATATCAAAGTCATCGGCGTTGGCGGCGCAGGCACCAACGTCGTCAACCGCATGGTGCTCTCCGGCACGCAGGGCGTGGAGTTCATTGCGGTGAATACCGATAAGCAGGCGCTGGACGCTTCCAGCGCAACCTATAAAATCCAGATCGGCGAGAAGCTGACCCAGGGCAAGGGCGCAGGTGCCAACCCCGAGGTGGGCAAGCAGGCGGCGGAAGAGAGCCGCAGCCTGATCGCCAAGGCGCTGGAAGGCACTGACATGGTCTTTGTCACCTGCGGCATGGGCGGCGGCACCGGCACCGGCGGCGCACCCATTGTCTCCGAGGCAGCCCGGGAGCAGGGCATCCTCACCGTGGGCGTGGTCACCAAGCCCTTCGGCTTTGAGGGTCGCCGCAGAATGCAGCAGGCAGAGGCTGGCATTGCCCAGCTCATGGGCAAGGTGGACTCTCTGGTCATCATCCCCAACGACCGCCTGAAGCACGCCACCGATCAGAAGATCACCTTTGCCAATGCGTTCGAGATTGCGGACGACGTGCTGCGTCAGGCTGTGGAGTCCATCTCCGACCTGATTAAGAACGTGGGCTTCATCAACCTGGACTTTGCCGACGTGACCGCCGTGATGAAGGACGCCGGACTGGCTCACATGGGTGTGGGCCGTGCCGCAGGCAAGGGCAAGGCAGAGGAAGCTGCCCGTATGGCTGTTTCCTCCCCGCTGCTGGAGACCTCCATCAACGGCGCCAAGGGCGTTCTGGTCAACGTCACCGGCTCCATGGATATCGGCTTGGAAGAGGTGGAATCCGCTGCCAATCTGGTGCAGCAGGCTGCCAACCCGGATGCCAATATTATTTTCGGTGCCACCTTCGACGAGAGCCTTGAGGACGAGATTCGTGTCACCGTGATTGCCACCGGCTTTGATGATGGCAAGGAGGTGCAGGCTCCCTTTACGCAGGCGGCAGAGAAGGTCGCTGCTGCTGAGGCCGAGGCAGAGAGCGCTGCGGGTGCGCAGGTGCAGGCGGTTACCGCCCCCAGCGAGCCTGCCCAGCCCAAGGTAGAGGAAAGCGATCCCTTCGACGATATCTTCGCCATCTTCAATAAGCGCAAGTAATTCAGTGATTTCGGCCGTCAGGTTCGCCTGACGGCCTTTTTTGTGAGGATAACCATGTCTGGTGCAAGACTGAAAAAAAGACCAAAAGTGCGCCTCAGCGGCGTCAATGCCCTGCTGATTTTTCTGCTGGTGGCGCTGCTGCTGTTGGTGGTTGCCCTGTTTGTGGCCATTCAGCTCAAGAACAGCGCACAGCAAGAGCCGCCCAACACCGTCTCCATCGGCGGTCAGCAGGTGGAGGTGGACGAGTCCCTGCCCCAGAGCGAGGTCAGTCAGGAGGAATTTTCCACGGAGGAGGACGGCGGGGTTACATATTCCGGTGAAGCGCTGTACGGCGTAGATGTGTCCTCCCATCAGGGAGAGGTAGACTGGGCGGCTGTGGCGGAGGACGGCAACGCCTTTGCCATGCTCCGTATCGGCTACCGTGGCTATACCGCCGGAGCCATCAGTGAGGATGAGCGGTTTCAGGAGAATTATTCTGCCGCCCGGGAAAACGGCATGAAGGTGGGTGCCTATTTCTTCTCTCAGGCGATCACCCCGGAGGAGGCAGAGGAGGAAGCCCGGCAGGTGCTGGAATGGCTGGACGGTCAGGACTTGGATCTGCCCATCGCCTATGACTGGGAGTTAATCGGCACCGGAAAGACCGGCGCGCGCACGGACAAAGTGGACGGAGAGACTGCCACGGACTGCGCCATTGCCTTTTGCAAGGCGGTGGAGCAGGGAGGCTATCGTCCCATGGTCTACTGCAATGGTATGCTGGGATATCTCCACTATGACGTAAGCCGGCTCACGGATTATCCCATCTGGTACGCCGAATATCAGGACTACCCCAGCTTTGCCTATGCCTTTGAGATCTGGCAGTATACCGAAAGCGGAGCGGTAGACGGCATCAGCGGAAAGGCGGATCGGAACATCTGGTTTCAGGCCAGCGTAGACGCAGACACCATCGCCCAGCAGGCGCTGCCCCGGGAGGGATGAGAGATGGATCAACTGGATCGGGAAATTCTGGACTGTCTCCGGGAAAATGCCCGTATGACCGCCTCCAATATCAGCAGACGGGTCAACCTCTCCGTGTCCTCCGTGCTGGAACGGATTCGCCGCATGGAGGAACAGGGGGTTATCCGACGCTATACCGCTATTGTGGATCAAAGCAAGCTGGGACGCCCCCTCACCATGCTCATGGGCGTGTCACTGGTGGGCACTCAGTATTGCGCCGGTTTCGAGGAGCGGATGGTGAACGAGCCGGAGGTGCTGAGCTGCGAATACCTCACCGGCAGCATGGACTATCTGCTCCGGGTGAGTACCGAGTCCAACAAACGGCTGCAAGACCTGCACCGCCGCATTACCTCCATTGACGGAGTGACCTCCATTACCAGCTACTATGTGCTGCGCACGGTGAAAGAGGAAAACTGAGAGATGAAGCGGAACACAGAATCATACGCAGCGGCAGGCAGACAGATCACCCTGCACCATGCACAGAACCCCGAAAGCCCTCTTGTGCTGCTGAACGCCTACACCGGGGACGGTGGGGAAGAGCTTGCCCTGCTGGAAGCGCTTCATGTCCCGGACTTCCATCTGCTGGTGGTCAGCGGCTTGGACTGGGAGCGGGACTTGTCTCCATGGCCCTGTCCTGCGCTGCTGAAAGGGGAGCCGCCCTTTGCCGGGGAGGGAGAGCAGTATCTCCAATGGCTCACCCACGAGCTTCTTCCGGAGGCAAAGACCAGAATTGGCGGCCGTCCGGCCTTTACCGCCATTGCCGGGTACTCGCTGGCGGGACTGTTTGCCCTTTACGCCCTCTATCGGTGCGACGCCTTTGACCGCTCTGCCAGTATCTCCGGCTCGCTGTGGTATCCGAAGTTTCGGGAGTTTGCGGAGCATCATCAGATGAAAAAGTGCCCTGAGCGGCTTTACCTCTCACTGGGCGACCGGGAGAGCAAAACCCGCAATCCCCTGATGAAAACGGTGGAGGAGCAGACGCTGGCGCTGGCGGAGCACTATCGTCAGCAGGGATTATCCGTGAAATGGGAGCTGAACCCCGGCAATCATTTTCGGGATGAAGCGCTGCGAACCGCCAAAGGAATTGCTCACTTGCTGGAAGAATCAGCAAAACCCGTACCCAACTGAGAAATGGGTACGGGTTTTGCGCTATTCAGTTCAGTTCCATACGCCCTTCCAGCGCCCGTGCCAGCGTGGCGTCGTCGGCGTATTCCAAATGACTGCCTACTGGCACGCCGTAGGCCAGCCGGGTCACCCGCACCCCAAAGGGACGCAGCAGCCGGGAGAGATAGACTGCGGTCGTCTCACCCTCGGTGTCCGGGTTGGTGGCCATAATGACCTCCTGCACCTCTCCGGATGCCACCCGCGAGACCAGCTGTGTAATCCGCAGGTCGTCCGGCCCCACATGGTTCATAGGGGAGAGAACGCCGTGCAAAACATGGTAGAGGCCGTTGTACTCCCCGGAGCGCTCCATGGCGATCACGTCCTTGGGATCGGCCACCACGCAGACGGTGGAGTGATCCCGCCGGGGGCTGGAACAGATGGAGCAGGGGCCGTCCCCCTCCGTCAGGTTCTGGCACACTGGACAGGAGATAATCGCCTTTTTTGCGGTGAGGATGGCAGAGGCAAAGGCCTGCGCGTCCTCGTCCGGGAGATCCAGAATGTGAAAGGCCAGCCGTTGAGCGGTTTTACTGCCAATGCCGGGCAGGCGGTTGAAATGCTCCACCAGCGCCTCCAGCGCAGGGGGTAAATACTGCATACGATCCTTCCTTTATCCGTTGTACACCGAGGAGGTGAGCACCTCCGCTGCGTCATAGCCCTCCTGCTGCAAGGCGGAGAGAATATTCTGCTTGTGCTCTGCGCCAAAGGCCTCCAGCGTCACCTTCAGCTCCACGCCGTGCTGACGGTTGATATTGACAAACTGGTTGTGCTCCAGCTTGATGATATTGCCGTTGAGCCGGGCCAGCAGCTCCGCCACCCGGAGCAGTTCACCGGGGCGATCGGGGAGATGCACTGAGAAGGTGAACACACGGCTGCGGTTAATCAGCCCGTGCTGAATGATGGAGGCCATGGTAATCACGTCCATGTTGCCGCCGGTGAGGATGGACACCACGTTTTGGCCCTTGCAGTCCAGATGATACAGGGCGGCAGCGGTGAGCAGCCCTGCGTTTTCCACGATCATCTTGTGCCGCTCGGTCATATCCAGGAAGCAGTTCACCAGTTCTTCATCCCGGACGGTGATAATCCCGTCCAAATGCTGCTGCAAATAGGGGAAGACCAAATCACCGGGGGTCTTTACTGCAACGCCGTCTGCAATGGTCTCCACCGTGGGCAGGGTGACAACATGCCCGGCCTCCAGACTGGCCTTCATGGAGGCAGCGCCCTCCGGCTCCACGCCGTAGACCTTGACGCTGGGGTTGAGCAGCTTGGTGAGGGTTGCCACGCCGGAGGCCAGACCGCCGCCGCCGATGGGGACAAGAATCACGTCCACGTCAGGCAGGTCGGAGAAAATCTCGTAGGAAATGGTGCCCTGTCCCGTGGCCACCCGCAGGTCGTTGAAGGGGTGTACATAGGTCAGACCCTGTTCCTCGCTGAGCCGGGCTGCCTCTGCGGCGGCATCGTCGAAGGTAGCGCCGTGAATGATGACGTTTGCCCCGTAGCCCCGGGTGTTCTCCACCTTAATCAGCGGGGTGGTGGTGGGCATGACCACCGTGGCAGGTACGCCTGCCTTTTGGGCCGCATAGGCGACACCCTGGGCATGGTTGCCGGCGGAGGCGGTAATCAGCCCCCGCTCCCGCTCCTCGTCGGTGAGGGTGGAGATGGTATAGTAAGCGCCCCGAATCTTATATGCCCCTGTGACCTGCATATTCTCCGGCTTAAAGTATACCTGATTGCCGGAAGCGGCGGAGAAGTAGGGGGAGTGAATCAGGTGGGTGGAGCGGAGAACACCTCCCAGCACCCGGCGGGCAGCTTTAAAATCATCCAATGTCATCATAGCGGGTCGCCTCATTTTCTTGCAAGTTGCGCCGTGCCAGATACAGGCGCACTTTTCTTATTTTATGCGTCAAAGGAAGGGTTGTCAACGAACATGGGGGAAATTCACCCCGCCGGGGAGGAAAAAAGGAATGCAGGGCAGGGGCGTTTTTTCGTGAAAATGGATAATTTTTGTTTTATCATGCCATACTATCCCGAAAAATAAGATGTAAATGAATAACTGACAGGTTTTTCCACTGCCAATCCCACACAGCCAGAATTTGCAACCCGCTGTGACAACGGCGTTTTGCCCAATCACGCTGCCAAATCCCCCACGGTCTGGATATGCTGGCGGATTGACCCGGCGGACTTTCGGGCAAAGTAGCCCCGGAGGGAGATGATGGGATGATAGAAGAAACCAAAAAACGACCATGGGTGCTGTCTTTGGCAGTGCTGCTCATTTTGATGCTGGCATTATCCGCATGGGCAAACCCGCCGGAGGAACAAGCGGTGCCCTGCCTTGCGGACAGCACCAGCCGCATTTTGGTGCCGGTGGGCAAAACGGTGGGCATCAAGCTGTTTGCCCACGGCGTTATGGTGGTGGGGCTGTCAGAACACACCAGCGCCAAAGCCTGCGGTCTGAAGCAGGGAGATATTATCACCTGTATGAACGGTACTGCGGTGAACAGCATTGAAGAGGTGGAGTCGGTGCTGTCCTGCTGCGGCAGTGAGCTGGACATCACCGCCACCCGGGGCGGAAAAGAGCTGCATCTCACTGCCACCGACCTGCCCTGCGACCAAAGCGGTGCCAAGCTGGGGGCGTGGATTCGGGACTCTATGGCGGGCATTGGCACAGTGACCTATTATGACCCGGCCACCGGCACCTTTGCCGCACTGGGGCACGGCATCAACGACGTGGACACAGGACTGCTGATGCCCCTGCAATCCGGGGCCATTATGCCCTCCTCGGTCTCCGGCATTCTCCGGGGTGCGGAGGGAAGTCCCGGTGCGCTCCACGGCAGCTTCGATCTGACCCATGACGTAGGCACGCTGAACGCCAACACGGACTGGGGCATTTTTGGCAAGGCAGAGGAAGGCTATTTCTCCGGTGAGGCCATGGAGGTTGCCCGGGCAGGTGAGCTGAAAACCGGTCCTGCCACCATCCTTTCCAACGTCACCGGGGAAGAGGTGGAGGAGTTTCAGGTGGAGATTCTCCGGGTCTATCCCGCTGGGGGGAAAGAGCGGCAGAGCCTGATGCTCCGGGTCACCGACCCGGCGCTGCTGGAGCGCACCGGGGGGATTGTACAGGGCATGAGCGGTTCACCGATTCTCCAAAACGGAAAGCTGGTGGGTGCGGTCACCCATGTGCTGGTCAACGACCCCACCCGGGGCTACGGCATTCTGGCAGAAGACATGATGGCGGCGGTCGACTGAAAAACAGGGCGGTCTCCCAGAGGGGGGCCGCCCTCGCCTGCCTCCCTTGACCAACAGTCAGTTTTAGGCTATCATAGAAACCAACTGGAATCAGAAGGAGAGAACAGAATGAAAACCTTTTCCCAACTTACCTACTCCCGCCCGGATCTGGAACAGATCAAGGCGGATACCAAGGCGCTGATCGCCCGCATGGAGCAGGCGGAGGACTATGAAACTGCCCGTGCTGCCTTTCTGGAAAAGGATGCGCTCACCCGCCGCACCCAGACCCAGGCAACCCTGTGTTCCATTCGTCACTCTATCGACACCCGGGACAGCTTCTATGACGCAGAGGAAAACTTCTGGAACGCCGCCCTGCCGGAGATCGAGGAGTGGGAGCAGGCTTGGACAAAGGCGCTGCTGGATTCTCCCTTCCGCAGGGAGTTCTCGGAGGAATACGGTGACCTCATGTTTGTCAACGGAGAAATCGCCCTGAAGAGCTTTGCTCCGGAGATCATCCCCGAGATGCAGCAGGAGAACGAGCTGACCCAGAAGTACGAAAAACTGCTGGCTTCCGCTCAGATTCCCTTTGAGGGGGAGGTATACACCCTCTCCCAGCTCACTCCCTTCAAGCACGACCCGGACGACAAGCGCCGTCTGGCTGCGTGGCAGGCAGAGGGCAGGTGGTACAAAGACCATCAGAGCGAGCTGGACGAGATCTACCAACAGTTGGTGACGCTCCGGGACCAGATGGGAAAAAAGCTGGGCTACGACAACTATGTGGAGCTGGGCTACTACCGCATGGGCAGAAACTGCTATACCAAGGAAGACGTGGAGCGGTTCCGGGCAGCGGTGGTGCGGGACGTGGTTCCCCTGGCAGATGCCATCTACCGCCGTCAGGCGGAGCGGCTGGGGGTGTCGTATCCCCTTAGCTTTGCCGACGCCGCGCTGGAATTTCGCTCCGGCAACCCCAAGCCCGCTGGGGACGCAGAGGCGGTTCTGAAGGCGGGAGACAAGTTCTACAACGCCCTCTCCCCGGAAACCGGTGCCTTTTTCCGCATGATGCGGGAGCGGGAGCTGATGGATGTGCTGTCCACAAAGGGCAAGCAGTCCGGGGGCTATTGCACCCAGATTTGGGATGAGGAGGTGCCCTTTATCTTTGCCAACTTCAACGGTACCCAGGGAGATGTGGAGGTGGTCACTCACGAGGCAGGCCACGCATTTGCCTTCTACATGAACCGCCACCGTATTCCCTGCCAGTACGCATGGCCCTCTATGGAAGCCTGCGAGGTTCACTCCATGTCCATGGAGTTCTTTGGGGAACAGTGGGCGGAGGACTTTTTTGGGGAGGATGCCCGGAAGTTCCGCTACTCCCATCTGGCAGGAGCCCTCACCTTCATCCCCTACGGCACCATGGTGGATCACTTCCAGCACATCGTCTATGAGCATCCGGAGCTGACCCCGGCGCAGCGTCATCAGGAGTGGAAACGGCTGCTGGGTATCTATATGCCGTGGATGCGTCTGGATGGGGAAATTCCCGTCTACGCTGACGGCGAGGGCTGGCAGCGTCAGCACCATATCTATTCCTCCCCCTTCTACTACATTGACTACTGCCTTGCCCAGACGGTGGCATTGCAGTTCTGGGCGATGCTGCGCCACAGCCTGCCGGACGCATGGGAGCACTACATGGCCTACACCCGTCAGGGGGGCAGCCGCACCTTCACGGAGCTGCTGAAAAACGCCAATCTGGACAGCCCCTTTGACCAGAAATGTCTGGATCGGGTGTGTGCGGAGGCAAAGGAGTATCTGGAACACTACGATCTCACCGGAATCCGCTGATCGAAAGGTATCTTGCTAAATCTTGCCGTTGCATTGTTGCTATAATTGTGTTATACTTGCACATAGCATCTTCGCACTTTACTAGAGCAATGTATTTATGCGAAAAAGGGGCACCCCTTTTTCATCTTTGGCATCTGCCAAAGATGATCTCTTCCCGGGCAGTCCCATTCAGGAGCGTGTCGATTTGGCCAGAAACCAGTACGCAAAGGATTATCGTCTGCTGGAGACGGTGGATCAGCGAGGCAGAATCCACACCGACTATGAGTATATCGGTGACTACTACCGCTTTCTGCAACCCCGCGAAATGGTGCGCCGGGAGCTTTTGACCCGGCTGGCGCTGTGCGCCGGGGGCTGGCTGAGCTGGCTGGGGGCGATGCTCCCCAACTCCCAGTCTATGCGTACCTGGTTCGTCTCACTGCCCTTTGTTTTCACGGCGATTCCCCTTTGGCTGATGAGCAGCACGGTTTTGGAGCTGCTTCGTGCCAAAGAGCCGCTGGAGCATCGCTTTGCGGACAAGCTGGAAAACCGATATCCCCCGGCGGCCATGGCGGGGGCGGTTCTCCCCGGGGTGGCTGCGGTTCTTGCTGTGATCCATGGGATAACAGGCAGCGGCTTTGCTGCTGGAGAAGGGGTTTTCTCCCTGTGCGCCGTGATGACCGCTTTTTGCTGCGGCGTATGCTTCGCAAGGCGGGGGAGACTTACTACCGATCAAGTGCAACCGTAACAATGTTATTATTCGCCGCAGGGCGTGTAATAAAACCATTTAAGGAGGAAAAACAAATGAGCAAACTCAGTAAGCAGCTTCTTGCGCTGGTGCTGGCTCTTGCCATGCTGCTGTCTCTGGCCGCTTGCGGCGGTGGAAACAACAGCTCCGCTCCCGCCGATGGCGAGGGTAAGGCAGAGCAGACCGGAGAAGCAACTCAGAGCGCAGAGGGCGAGGCTGAACCTCAGGCAGAGGGTGAGGCACGGGCCAACATGGTCTATGCCACTTCCACCTTCGGCCAGAAGTTCTCCACCTTCTTTGCTACCACCGCCTACGACATGGAGGTGGTTGACCTGACCACCGGCAGCCTGCTGGCTGCTGACCGCGGCGGCGCTATCGTAGAGAAGGGCATCGAGGGCGAGAGTCGTGAGTACAACGGCACCGACTATACCTATTATGGTATGGGCGATGTGGAAATCGTTCAGAACGACGACGGCACCGTGGACTACAACCTGACCATGCGTGATGACATCAAGTTCTCCGACGGAGAGCCTGCTACCATCGACGACGTGATCTTCTCTGTCTATGTGCTGTGCGACCCCACCTATGACGGATCTTCCACCATCTATGCGCTGCCCATCGAGGGCATGGAAGCCTATCGCGGCGGCATGGAGTCCCGAGGCAACGCTATCTTCGCTGCCGGCCCCGACGGCTACACCGCCAACGACGGCTACACCGAGGAGCAGTACAACGCTTTCTGGGATTTCTATAACAACAACTCCGGCGCTGCTCTGGCACAGGAGATCGTAGACTACTGCATCGCCAACGGCTACAACGCTGCGGGCGACTCCGTGGCAGCCTGCGCTGCCAACTGGGGCTTTGAGGGTCTGGCGGATGACGCTACCACTCAGGACTTCTGGGATGCCATCGTGGCCGCCTATCCCTCTGAGGAAGAGGCTGAGGCAACTGAGTCCGCTGGCTCTACCCGTCTGCAGCTCACCATCGCTGCTCTGGGCGCTGACTATGAGACTGGTATCTCCACCGGCGAGAGCGCTGCCAACATCTCCGGCATTCAGAAGACCGGTGATTACAGCATGACCGTCCATATGACCCAGTTCAACGCCAAGGCCATCTATGACATGGGCTTCCCCATCGCCCCCCTGCATTACTACGGCGATCCCGCTGCCTATGACTATGACAACAACCAGTTCGGCTTCACCAAGGGCGATCTGTCCGGCGTGAAGAGCAAGAACACCCAGCCTCTGGGCTGCGGCCCCTATGTGTTTGATGGCTATGCCAACGGCGTGGTCACCCTGTCCGCCAACCCCTACTACTTCCAGGGCGAGCCTGCGGTCAAGACCATTCTGATGCAGGAGAGCGTGGACTCCGACTATGTCCCCGGCATCGTGCAGGGCGGCTTTGATCTGGCTGTCCCCTCCATCAATGACGAGACTGTCAAGGCCATTCAGGATGCCAACGGCAACGGCGAGCTGGTGGGCGACGCTATCACCACTTACCTGATCGACTACCGTGGCTACGGCTATCTGGGCATCAACGCTGATCTGGTCAACGTGAACGGCGAGCCCGGCTCCGACGCCTCCAAGGCGCTGCGCAAGGGCTTCATGACCCTGTTCTCCGTCTATCGTGACACCGTCATCAACTCCTACTATGGCGACCGTGCTGCCGTCATCCAGTACCCCATCTCCAACACCTCCTGGGCCGCTCCTCAGCCTGCTGACGAGGGCTACCAGACCGCTTACTCCGTGGATGTGGACGGCAATCAGATCTATGATCCTTCCATGAACGAGGAGCAGCGCTATGAGGCCGCCAAGGCTGCCGCTATCGGCTACTTCAAGGCTGCCGGCTTCACCTATGACGAGGCTGCCGGAAAGTTCACCGACGTGACCCAGACCTATGAGGTCATGATCCCCGGTCAGGGCCAGCAGGATCACCCCGCCTACGGTGTGGCTGTGGCTGCTTCCGAGGTTCTGGACTCTCTGGGCATCAAGCTGCAGGTCAACGACGTGGGAACCAGCGTGTGGAACAACGCTCTGGAGTCCAACACCGCTATGATGTGGGCTGCTGCATGGCAGGCAACTGCTGACCCCGACATGACTCAGGTTTACTCCAGCGCCAATGCCCACGGCAACGGCACCAACTCCAACCACTACAGCGTGGACGACGCCGAGCTGGATCAGCTGATCGTGGACGGCCTGTCCAAGTCTGATCTGGAGTTCCGTAAGAGCGTGTACAAGAACGCCATGGAGATCATCATGGACTGGGGCGTAGAGCTGCCTCTGTACCAGCGCAAGGACTGCACTGTGGTCTCTACCGCTCGTGTCAACGTGGATACCATGCCCAAGGATATGACTCCCTACTGGGGCTGGTATGCTGAGATTCAGTCCATGGAGCTTCAGTAATCAGAGCTTCTGCTGACAAATTTCAGCTTGATTGACTGATTTTCCGGCACGGAAGGGGGGATTTTCCCCCTTCCGTGTTCTGGCTTGTCTCACATAGGTTCTTCTGAGTGCATCGACCCGGTGCGTTCAGAAGGCTCTATGTGAGACCGCCGCATGATGTATGGAGCCGTCCCGCGCATCCCAATCAACCTATAGAGAAAAGGTCGTGATCTGTTATGGCAAAATATACAGCAAGACGTTTGCTGTACAGCGTGATTATCCTGTTTTTCGTCATGTTCATCATCTATACGCTGATGTACAATATGCCCTCCGGATATGTGGAGACCAAAGCCCGTGAGCTGGCCTCCCGCCCCGGCGCTACCAAGAGCTATGCCGAATGGCTGGCTGACCTGAACGCCCAGTACGGTATGGACAAGGGCGTGGTGCAGGGCTATCTGGTCTGGCTGTCCAATGCCGTTCGTGGCAACTGGGGCGATAGCTGGGCGTGGACCATCCCCGTGACCGAGGAGTTCCACAATACCGTTTGGTTCAGCTTTATTCTGGGCCTTGTGTCCTTTATCTTCGAGATTATCATTGCCATCCCTCTGGGCATTACCGCCGCAAAAAATCAGTATGGCTTTACTGACTACTTTACCACAGTAGTGAGTATGATCTGTATATCCATGCCCACCTTCTTTGTGGCCACCGTGTTGAAATATGTCTTTTCCGTCAAGCTGGGCTGGTTTGACCTGAGCGGTATGCAGGGTCGTGACTACATGTACCTGTCCGACTTCGGAAAGTTTCTGGATGTGGCCAAGCACTTTGTGCTGCCCTCCATCACCATTATCATTATCTCCATCGGCGGACTGATGCGTTATACCCGCACCAATATGCTGGAGGTGCTGAATGCCGACTACATCCGTACCGCCCGTGCCAAGGGCGTGCCGGAGAAGAAGGTCATCAACTATCACGCCTTCCGCAACACGCTGATTCCGCTGGTGACCACGCTGGGCGGCAGCCTGCCCGGTCTGTTTTCCGGTGCTCTGATTACCGAGACCCTGTTCTCCATCCGTGGCATCGGCTACGCATCCTATACATCCATGACCCAGGCGGACATTCCCTTTATCATGTTCTATCTGGCGTTTATCTCCATCCTCACTCTGTTGGGCAACCTGATCTCCGACCTTCTCTACGCAGCGGTTGACCCCCGGGTGCGCTTGAGCTAAGGAGGGTCAGTGATGGGTTCCTATAATCTGAATGAAGTGTTAAAAGAGCGGGAGAACCGGAAACGCAGCCATGGCGCTGCTCCTTCCAATCAGGAAGAGGCAATGAAGCTGGACGACGTTGCCCGTGTGAAGGTTCTCTCCCCCGGCCGTAAGGTGTTTAAGCGTTTCATCCGCAACCGTTTGGCGGTGTTTGGCTCTGTGACGCTGATTATCCTGTTTGTCTTCTCCTTCTTTGGCCCGATTGTATACCCCTATGGGCAGAAGCAGATTTTCTACAAGTACGATGTGCAGAACGTGAACTACGCCCTTGCCAAGCAGAACACCAGCTTCAATGGCTATGCGCTGGGCGAGGAAACGGTGGAGCGGGACGTGGCCAACGCCATGAACAGCAACATCAAGCAGATGCTCGCCGACGGCGAAGATGTCAAAATGGTGCTGGGTACGGAAAACGGCTATGCCATCACCAAGCTGACCGATGATATCGTTCTGGTGGAGGCCGGTGAAATGCGTCTGGCCTGCACCGCAGGCTCCGGCGAGGTGCAGATCGGCACCTATGACGCCATCAAAAAGACCATCAACTTCTCCGGCGCTCCGGTAGAGGGACTGGCTGAGGCGGTGGGTGTCATTAAGGGCACCAGCGCCGAAGTGACGCTGGACGGCATGACTTACCGCTTCCAGCGTGACGCCGCCAAGAGCTACAACGTCTTTGCTGAGCTGAACGGCATCCACTACTATGGGGAAGCCCAGGACGCGGGCTTTGAGGCTGCCCTCAATCAGGCCATGACCAATGGAGACGGCAACTTCTTCTATGGCGGCACCACCTACCAGCTGATTGCGCAGAACAGCACCAGCGTTGAGGTCTACGCCATGGCCGGAAAGACCCGGGAGATTGCGCTGTATACCAGCCTGACTCTGGACACCCATGAGGTTGGTGCCTCTGTCTCTGACGAACTGAAGGCAAACGCCCTCTATGCTGCCACCTGTACCGAAAATGGCGAATTTTCCGCAGACGGTGAGGATTATGCCATTCACAATCAGGATGGCGTTTGGGTGATTTATGACGATTCCGGGGAGGAATACGCTGAGTTCAGCCACTATTCCATCCGCCGCTATACCGGTGCGGATACCATGGAATACGATCTGAAGCAGGCGCTGGCTGAGACCATCGAGAGCATGAACGCCGCGGGACAGAAAACCGGTACGCTGACCTACAACCTGCCTCAGCAGAGCGAAAACGGCGAATATGTCTACGATGAAAACGGCGAGCTGATGTACAGCGAGACCGAGATGAAGATCACCCAGCGGGACACCGGCGAGTATGTGGTCAACTGCGATCAGGTGAACTACATCATTGATATGTTTGCCGCTCCCTCCTCCAAGCACATTTTGGGCACCGACGGCGACGGCTTTGACGTGATGAGCCGTATCATGTACGGTGGCCGTATTTCCCTGATGGTGGGCTTTGTGGTAATTGCCATTGAGACCTTCCTGGGCGTCATCATGGGCGGCCTGGCCGGTTACTACGGCGGCTGGGTGGACAACCTGATTATGCGTCTGGTGGATATTTTCTACTGTCTGCCTTCCATGCCCATCATGATTATCCTTGGCGCCATGATGGACGCTATGCGTATGGATACCTATCTCCGTCTGATTATTATGATGGCGGCGCTGGGTATCATGGGTTGGGCTGGCGTGGCTCGTCTGGTGCGTGGTCAGATTCTGTCTCTGCGTGAGCAGGAGTTTATGATTGCCACCGAGGCCACCGGCATCAAGGTGCGGGATCGTATCTTCCACCATCTGGTGCCCAACGTGATGCCTCAGCTCATCGTCACCGCCACCATGGGCATCGGCGGCGTCATCCTCACCGAGTCCACCCTGTCCTTCCTGGGTCTGGGCGTGAAGCACCCCCTGGCTACCTGGGGAACCATTATCAACTCGGTGTCCTCCGCCTCCGCCATGGCGCACTATGTGTTTATCTGGCTGCCTGTGGGTCTGTTGATCTGTCTGACGGTGATCGCCTTCAACTTCGTAGGCGACGGTCTCCGGGACGCATACGATCCCAAGTCCAAGCGGTAAGGAGGTAAGGAACAATGGCTGAAAACAAGGGCAATTCCTCCTATATCTCCGGCAAAGAATCCCGGCGGATTACCAAATTCAACCGTCAGGTCACCCGCAAGCTGGAGAAGGAGCGGGCAAACGCCAATAAAGACCCCAATCTGTATACCACCAAAATGAAGGACGAGAACAATGTGGTGGAGTTCGACAACGTCTGCACCTACTTCTTCTCCGACGTAGGCACCGTGAAGGCGGTGGACGGCGTCAACTTCAATATTCCCAAGCACGCCACCGTGGGCGTGGTGGGTGAGTCCGGCTGCGGCAAGAGCGTCACCAGCCTCTCTCTGATGCAGCTTTTGCAGCGCCCCAGCGGACAGACTGTGGGCGGCGAGATTCGCTTCAATCAGGGTGACGGCACCGCACTGAACATTGTCAACACCCCCAACAGCATTATGGAAAAGCTCCGGGGCAACAAGATCTCCATGATCTTTCAGGAGCCCATGACCAGTCTGAACCCGGTGTTTCGCATCGGAGAGCAGATTGACGAGGTCACCGAACTGCATAACCCGGAGATGAGCAAGGAAGAGGTCAAGGCTCGGACGCTGGAAATGCTGGAGCTGGTAGGCATCGCCAACAAAGAGGGCGTGTACAGTATGTACCCCCACGAGCTGTCCGGCGGTATGCGGCAGAGAATCTGCATCGCCATTGCACTGGCTTGCTCTCCCACCCTGATTATTGCCGACGAGCCCACCACTGCTCTGGACGTGACCATTCAGGCGCAGATTCTCGACCTGCTGCAAAACCTGAAGGACAAGCTGAATTCCTCTATCATGCTCATCACCCACGACCTTGGCGTGGTGGCAGGCATGGCGGACTATGTGGTGGTCATGTATGCCGGGCGTGTCATTGAGAAGGGCACCGCCGCCGACATCTTCCACAACCCCTGCCATCCCTACACCATCGGTCTGATGAAGTCCAAGCCGGTGGTGGGCAAAAAGGTGGATGCCCTGTACAACATCCCCGGCAGTGTCCCCAATCCGGTGAATATGCCCAACTACTGCTACTTCCGGGATCGCTGCGAGATGCAGTGCGAGCATTGCTCCGGCAAGTATCCCCCGGAAATCCGCATCAGCGACACTCATGTGGTCTCCTGCTATCGCCACTTGGGCGAAGGTGAGACGCTGGGTTACCCGAAATCTGTGAATGTGGAGGAGCTGCTTTAAGATGAGTGAAATCAAAAAGACAACCGCCACAGAGAGCGAGTATATTCTGGAAGTGAACAATCTGGTCAAATGGTTCCCCATCAAAACCGGATTCTTCAAGCGCACCACCGGCAATGTCAAGGCGGTGGACGGCGTCAGCTTCAAGATCAAGCGACGCCAGACCATGGGTCTGGTGGGTGAGTCCGGCTGCGGTAAATCCACCTGCGGCAGAACCATCCTCCGCTTGCAGGAGAAGACCTCCGGCGACGTGATTTTCGACGGTCAGGACGTGTTCGCCCTGAGCAAGGAAGAGCTGCGGAAAATGCGCCCCCGGATGCAGTTGGTGTTCCAGGACCCCTACTCCAGCCTGTCCCCCCGTCTCCCGGTGGGTGAGATCATTGGCGAGGCGGTCCGGGAGCATAAAATCGTTCCCCCCGAAGAGCTGGACGACTACATCACCCGGGTCATGGAGGTCTGCGGCCTGCCTGCTTACTACAAGGAGCGCTACCCCCATGAGTTCTCCGGCGGTCAGCGGCAGCGTATCTGCATTGCCCGTGCGCTGGCACTTGCTCCGGACTTTGTGGTCTGCGACGAGCCTGTTTCCGCTCTGGACGTGTCCATTCAGGCACAGATTATCAACCTGCTCAAGGATTTGCAGCGGGATTTTGGCCTGACCTATCTGTTTATCTCCCATGACCTTTCCGTGGTGGAGCATATCTCCGACACCGTAGGCGTCATGTATCTGGGCAATATGGTGGAGTACGCAGAGACGGAGAAAATCTTCTCCAACCCACTGAACCCCTACACCAAGGCGCTGTTCTCCGCCATTCCCATTCCCGACCCGGATGTGAAGATCAACCGGGTGGTGCTGAAGGGCTCCATCCCCAGCCCTGCCAATCCCCCCTCCGGCTGTAAGTTCCATACCCGGTGCGACCAGTGCATGGAGGTCTGCAAATACGCCCAGCCTGAATGGCTGGAGGTAGAGCCGGGACACTTCTGCGCCTGCCACCTGTACAACGACCCGGAGGCAAAAGCCAGAGCTGAGGCGTTTATGGCAGAGGCAAAGCGGAACAATACCGCAACCAACGATCAGGAAGTGCTGTAAATGAGCAGATTACCCAACCCTCCTGTGGACGAGGAAGATCAGGGCGAGACCATTGTGGACATGAATGTGGATGGGATGCCCTGGTATATGAAGGGACAGAAGGAAAACCAGTTTTCCAACCGTCCCCATCAGCAGATGTCCCCGGAGGAGCTGCGGATGTACCGCTGGGCAGCCCTGAAGGCGGGCTTGACCATTGCGCTGATTTTTGGCGTGGTGTTCGCCCTGTTCATCGCTTTTTGCGACTTTATCTGGTTCCGCTGATTCATACAACTGATACCCGCTTCGGCTATTCCGGAGCGGGTATTTTTTGGCCTGAATGAATTGTTTAGCTGGCATTGACAATTTAGCAATTGTTATTTCTTGTAGTTGTTTTTGAAAGTAGTTTAATGGTACAATATACGCAGTACCAATGCGGACGATAGCAAGTCATTACAACACCCCATGAAAAGAAAGGATGGTTCACACATGAGAAGAAGATGGATATCCTTACTGTTGGCGCTGCTGATGACCCTCAGCACGCTGCCCTTCTCCGCCCTTGCGGTAGAAGTGGAGGAACCGGAAACGGTTGTGGAGACAGAGGAACCCGCCGCAGCGGAGGAAGCAGCGCCGGAGGAGGAGACTGCTCTGGCGGAGGAAATGAGCCCTGAGGGGGTAATTGTTGAAGAAGTGGCAGCCGCAGAGGAAACAGTGAGCGAAGTTGCGATGACCAGTCAGCCTGCCCTGGACATCTCCATCGACGTGCCGGACATCACCCGGTACGATACCGACAGATCTATCTGGGATGGACAGGCATATATTGACTGCTACCCGGACTGGGTGTCCGTCACCATCAATGGCGACACCTGCACAGGCAGGGATGAAAATGGCGATCTAAATCAGGTGAGAGACGCTCTAGGGCAGCTGCTGGAGAATCATGATCTGGATGTCTCTGATTATGACCTCAGATGGGAGTCTGGGGAAGATGCCGATCACCTTTGGACAAGCGGCACCCATACGGCATATGTCCGTCTGACAATCTGGACGGATGGAGCCAGCAGAGAAGAGGATCCTGCCTATGACGTTGTGCAGGAATACACCGTAACCGTGATCCCCACCGTCATTGAGAGCGTTTCGGTACACGCCATCGTGCGTACATCCGCCGACAAGTATGAAGATTGGGACGGGGAGCAATATGACTGCTATCCCAACTATATCGAAGTGGTGACCACAGACGGCGAAACCTTCTCCGGTCATCCCCATGAAGTGGAAGAGCAACTGTATCAAATGTATCCGGATACCCGGCTGAATATGTACTGGGAATCTGACCAGAGCAAAGAGAATCCGTGGGAAGTGGGAAAAACTTATTCCGCCTCTTATTTCGTGGCAGGCGTGGAAGGCAAATATGACGTGGTCATTAAAGATCGGGCCTTCGATCAGGTGATTGTCAATCTGCCGGATTATCTCTCTCCCATTGTGCGCACCGAGAATGACCGCAGACTCCACGGCACATGGGACGAGGAAAATGGACGGATCGACTACGAGAACGAGGCAAACCTCATCGACTGCTGGCCGGGCAGCGAGGACACCACGGTCACGCTGACCTGGGGCGAGGAGGACAGCATCACTCTGCCCATTGACCCGCCTTACGATGTGGAGGGCGATGAGACCAACAACCTCCGGGATTGGCTCCGTGCCAACGGCTACCGGGATGATGTTGACTGGGCTTCCGATGAGACGGCCAACAAAGACGGCGAAGGCAACTGGGAACCCGGCAAGCATGAGGCTTTTCTGGTGGTCAGCGGCGTGTGCAGCGCCCCCTATCCCGTCTATGTGGTGGCAGACCCCATTGAAGAAGTGATCGTGCCTGAGGGGATGAAGGTGTTGCTCAGCGACCATCGGGGCGATGAAGAGGACGTATCTACATGGGAGTGGGACGTGTTCCCGGAAAACATTACCGTGGTCCTGAAGGAGTCTGCCCTCGAAGAAGTAGAGCTTCCGGAAGAGTATTACGAACTGACCATCAATGCGGAAGACCGCACGGTCACCGGCAACCTGTGGGATGTCCGGGATTTTCTGCGGGATATCTTTGACTATGATGTGGATGTGGATTGGTACCACGATCGGAATCAGGAATCCTACCACGCGGGAGATCAACTGCACTGCTATATCACCTTTGCAGGTAACGAACGTGGCTTCTATACGGTGGAGCTGGTAGACGCAAACGTTTCAGCCCTCAGTGTGGCGGACATCACCCGCTATAACAGTGACCGTACCCGCATGGACTACTATGATGAAGAGACAGACGAGTATCTGGATGGCTATACGGTAGACGCATGGCCGGAAGAAATCACCGCAGTGGTCAACGGCAAGATCTATATTGGTGACCCCGATGAAGTGGCAGAGGAGGTGTCCGCAGATCTGGGCGTACACATCAAGTGCTACTGGGAAACCGATGAAGACCCCCGCAGCCCATGGGAGAATGGTACCTACACTGCCAGATTCCACTTTGGCGGTCTTACCGAGGAATATGAGGTGACCGTGGTGCCTGTGCCCTTTGAGAGCATCACCGTCAACCCTGACCCGCTGCCTGTTATGGCCTATGACGACGGCTGGCTGGACATCGATCCTGAGACCATTACTGCCACCGCCACCAACGGCGCTACCAAAACCGCCGAGCCCAACAGCATCCGGGAGTGGGCCATTGAGCTGACCGCCCAGCAGTATCCCGACGCACCCGAAGTGAGAGCCTATATGGACTTCGACATTGCTCCTCTGTATCTGGATGCGCTGAACGAAGGCAGAGCGCCCACCGAGGAAGAAATGCGCAACGACCAGCCGGATTGGCGGGAGGGCGGCAATTGGGAGCCGGGCGGCGTTTACAAGGCTGTAGTCTCCTTCAGCGGTCTGCTCTTCCCCTATCAGGTGAAGGCCATCGACCATGCCGATTTGGAGATCATCTCCGTAGAGGGTATGCGGCCGGATTATGACTGGGGTCAGCGGGTTCAGGTTTTCAAGAAGCTGGAGATGAAGGACCGGAAAACCGGCAGCGCCTATTTCGATTTCTGGAGCAACGAATGGGTGTCCGCCAGTTTCCCCATGTTCGATATTGACCCGGGCAAGATCACAGTGAACTACCGTCTGGACGGCGGTGAAGTGCAGAAGTGGACAGGCACAGTGGCTCAGCTGTCCAAGTGGCTGATGGAGGACTACGGAAAGACCGTCTACTGCGTCAGCGACCAGAGCCCCACCAACCAGTGGACCACCGGCAGACATGAGGCTGCCCTGCGCATTGACCGTGATGAGTTCCGCTATCAGATTCAGGTGCTGCCCACCATGCTCACCGGGGCAACAGTCACAGCAGCCAGCCCCACCTATACGGGAAAGGCGCTGAACGGCGTGAGCAAAGTAGTTCTGGGTAAGGTAACCCTGAAGCAGGGCAAGGACTATACCGTTACCTGCAAGAACAATATCAATGCAGGCACAGCTACCTACACCATCAAGGGCATCAACGATTACCGCGGCACCATCACCGGAACGTTTACGATCAAGAAGGCCAATCAGAGCCTGAAGGCAGTGGCAAAAGTCAACCCCATCTTGAAGGACGGCGCTACCACCATCACCGTCAGCGGCGCTGTGGGCAAGGTCACTTATGTCTCCGGCAAGACTGCTGTGGCAACAGTGAACGCCTCCGGCAAGGTAACCGGTAAGGGCGTTGGTGTGGCAACCATCACGGTAACCGCTGCGGGAGACGCCAACCGGAACAAGGCAAGCGTCAAAGTTTCCGTAGTCGTGCTGCAAAAGGCGGCTCTGTCCAGTGTAAAGAACAACAAGGCAAAGACAGTCACGGCGGTGTGGAAGAAGGTTGCAGGCGTTACAGGATATCAGATCCAGTACAGCGTGAACAAAAAATTCTCCGGTGCTAAGACGGTCACCGTCAAGGGAGCCGGAACTACTTCCAAGGCAATTGGATCACTGGCCAAAGGTAAGGGGTATTACTTCCGCATCCGTACCTATATCACCACAGGCGGCAAGAACTACTATTCCGCATGGAGCGGTGCCAAGGGTGTGAAGATCAGTAAGTAAAGCCTGAACGACAGGCACACAGACGAACCAAAGGGGCTGTCCCGGTCACCGGGACAGCCCCCTTTTTGGCGAAAAAGGTTACACTGGACATAGATGAGCGCCCCTCCCATAGACGGGAGAGGCGCTTGTTTGCCTGAAAGGAAGGCTTACCGCCTCCGAATGACCTTAGCGGGGCACTTCTCAGCGCATTTGCCGCAGCCTACGCACTTTTCGTAGTCAATTTTTGCCAAATTGCCATCCACATGGATGGCGTCATGCTCGCAGACCCTGGTGCACATCATGCAGCCAATACAGCCCGCTTCGCACTGTTTCCGGACGGTGGGACCTTTTTCCCGGCTGGAGCACTGGACAGCGAATTTACTCTTGTCCGGCACCAGCTCAATAATGTGCTGAGGACAGGCTTCTACACACTTGCCGCAGGCCACACATTTGGAGCGGTCCACCTTCGCCACGCCGTCCTCCACATGGATGGCGTCGAACTGACAGGCTTTTACGCAGGAGCCGTAGCCCAGACAGCCGAACTGGCAGGACTTAATGCCCTTACCGGGAATGCTGGCAACCGCCTCGCAGGACTCAATGCCCACATAGTTGCTGTGCAGCTTTACCTTGTCGCAGGTTCCGGCGCACTTGACGAAGGCAACCTTTTTCTCCAAAGCGTCTGCGTTGACCCCCATCACCTGAGAGACCCTGGCAGCCACAGCAGCTCCGCCCACCGGACAGCCGTTTACCGGGGCATCTCCCTTGGCAATGGCGGCGGCCATGGCGTCGCAGCCGGCAAAGCCGCAGGCACCGCAGTTGTTGCCGGGCAGACACGCCCGCACCGCCTGCTCCTTGGGGTCAACCTCCACGGCGAAGGTCTCATCCGCAAAGACCAGCAGCATACCGATGAGCAGTCCCACCACGGCAAGGACGATGATAGTCGCAAGAATCATATCCATCTCGTCCCCTCCTTTACACGTTCAGGTTGGCGAAGCCGGCGAAGGCAATCGCCATCAGCGCCGCAATCAGCAGCACCACAGGGGCGCCCTTGAAGCACTGAGGAATGTACTCATTCTCTTCCACCCGCTCCCGGATACCGGCCATCAGCACAATGGCGATGGTGTAGCCCACAGCAGTGCCAAATCCGGCGAGAATGGACTCAAAGAACCCGTACTCGTTGGTCACGTTGGTAAGGGCAACGCCCAGCACGCAGCAGTTGGTGGTAATCAGGGGCAGGTAGATGCCCAGCGCAGCGTGGAGAGCGGGGGCGGAGTTTTTCAGGAACATCTCTACCACCTGCACCAGTGCGGCGATGACCAGAATGAACACGATGGTCTGCAAATACTCCAGCGCCAGCGGCTCCAGCACAAAGGTGTACAGCAGGTTTGCCACGCCAGAGGCCACAGTGACCACGAAAATCACCGCGCCGCCCAGACTGGCAGCGGTTTTGGTGGCTTTGGAGACACCAAGGAAGGAGCAGAGACCCAGGAACTGGTTCAACACCACGTTGTTAATCAATGCAGCGGTCAAAACAATCATCAGCAGGGAAGTCATACCTTGTCACCCTCCTTCTTTTCCGGAGAGACGCAGCCGGAGGACTGTGCGCAGGTGGCGCAGCAGCCGTCGCAGCCCTCCACCTTTTCGTTGGCGTGGGTCTCCACATGGGCGGCGTTCATAATGGCGATGATGAGCGCCAGAATCAGGAATGCGCCGGGAGCCTTGACGATGATACCGATGGGCTGATAGAACGGGGGCATGACCTGCACGCCAAAGGCGGTGCCGTTGCCCAGCACTTCACGCACCAGACCGATGAGGGTCAGGGCGATGGTGAAGCCCAAGCCCATACCCAGACCGTCGAAAATGGACAGCACCGGGGGATTCTTGGAGGCATACGCCTCTGCACGACCCAGAATAATGCAGTTGACCACGATCAGGGGAATGTAGATGCCCAGTGCGTCATACAGGAAGGGGATATAGGCCTGAATGAGCAGCTGCACCACCGTTACCAGAGAGGCCACAATGACGATATAGGCGGGCAGGCGCACCTGATCGGGGATCACCTTGCGTACCAGAGAGATCATCCAGTTGGCCAGAATCAGCACCACCAGCGTGGACACGCCCATACCAAAGCCGTTGATGGCGGAGGTGGTGACGGCGAAGGTGGGGCACATGCCCAGCATCATGATAAAGGTGGGGTTCTCGGTGACAATACCGTTGTGAATCCGTTCTGTATATTTGTTCATCCTCTCCCCCTCCTCACTTCATATGATGGTTGACGAAGTCGATGGCAGCGTTCACTGCGTTGACGACTGCGCCGGATGTGGTGGAAGCGCCGGAGACCGAGTCAATCTCGTTTTCGGCGGTGGAGCCGCCGGCTTTGTTCAGGGTGAAGGAGTCGGTGTTGACGCCGGCAAACTGCGCCTTCCACTCGTCCTCGTCCACTCTCATGCCCATACCGGCAGTCTCGTTCAGCTCGGTGAAGGAGATGCCGTTCACCGTGCCGTCGGCGGACAGACCCACCGTCAGGGTGATGTTGCCGTCAAAGCCGTCGCCGGTGGTCAGGCTCACTGCGTAGCCCATGACGTTACCGGAAGCGTCCAGCGCCTCTACGGCCTCACGGATGTAGATTTTGCCCCAGGTGCCGTTGCCATAGACCTCGCTGCCATACTCCTTGATGAAGTCGTCGGCAGCGTCGCTGAGCCGGAAGCTGTCTGCGTCAGCCACAACAGCCTGATAGGCGGCGGCGTTGGCGGCCAGCTTCTGGGCCTCGATGGTGTCCCGGGTGAGGAAGTTGACCCCGCCCAGCGCAATGCCGGAAATCAGGGTAACCGCCGTCAGCACCACTGCGGCGTGAGGAATGCGGGGCTTGGGGGTCTTGGCGTTGTCGCCCAGGCCGAAGGGCTTGGGAATCACCCATTTGTCAATGAGGGGAGTGACCAGATTGCCCAGGATAATGGCATAGCTGACGCTTTCGGTAGAGCTGCCATAGAGCCGGAACAGAGCGGTGAGAATGCCGATGGTCACCCCGTAGAACAACTGACCGGCGGAGGTCACCGGACTGGTCACCGGGTCGGTAGCCATGAACAGAGCGCCCAGCAGCAGACCGCCGCCGCAGAGCTGTGCGACCAGATACAGGGGGTTGAAGCCCTGACCGCTGCCGATGGCCATGAGGATGAGGAAGGTGCCGATGTAGGACACCGGGATGTGCCAAGTGATGTCCCCGGCAATGAGCAGGTAGATTGCGCCCATGAGCATGGCTACACAGCTGACACCGATGGTGCCGGAGGTGAAGCCCAGAAACATATCCAGCACATTCACCGTGCCGCCGTTGGACATCACCGCCAGCGGGGTGGCGGAGGAGATGCCGTCAATGCCGAAGTCGGTCATCACTGTGCCGAAGGAGATGAGCAGGAAGCAGCGTCCTGCCAGCGCAGGGTTCATAAAGTTGGCACCCAGACCGCCGAAGAAGCACTTGACCACCAGAATGGCGAACAGGCTGCCCAGATAGGGGATGTACAGCGGCACGGTGGGAGAGAGGCACAGACCCAGCAGCAGACCGGTGAGTACGGCGGAGCCGTCGGTCAGCGTGTTGGGGCGGTGGCAGACGTAGTCAAAGACGAACTCGGTGAGACAGGCGCTGACAATGCTGGTGAGGATAATCAGCAGAGCGTGAGTGCCGAAGTGATACACGCCGAAGAAGGTGGCGGGCATCAGAGCGAGAATCACGTCATACATCACCTCTCCGGTGGTGAGTGGGCTTCTCACATGGGGGGAGGAGGATACATTCAGCAGCTTTTCCATTACTTTGCCGCCTCCTTTCTGCGCCGGGCCAGAATTTCGGACTTGGTCACCTTAAACAACTGGGTGAGGGGCCGCTTGGCGGGGCAGATAAAGGTGCAGCTTCCGCAGGCGATGCAGTCCACGCCGTGGAGCCGCTCGTAGCGCTTGTAGTCCCGGCGCACCGCCGCCTCCTGCATCATCTGGGGCACCAGACCGATGGGGCAGACCCGGGCGCAGCGCCCGCAGCGGATGCAGGCGGTCATCTGCTCCTGGGCAATCTCCACCGGGTCTTCGGTGAGACAGGTGAGGGCGTTGTAGCTCTTGGCGATGGGGATGTCCAGATCGGTAATGGCCATGCCCATCATGGGGCCGCCCAGCAGCACCTTTTTGGGCTCTTCTTTGAAGCCGCCCGCAGCGTCCAGCAGTTCCCGGACGTTGGTGCCGATTTTGATGATATAGTTCCCCGGCTCCGCCACTGCTTCTCCGGTGACGGTGAAGCCCTTTTCCATCAGCGGCTCATTCAGCGCCACTGCCCGGTAGATGGCGGTGAGGGTGGTCACGTTGTCCACGATGCAGCCCAGATTGGCGGGCAGGTCGGTGGAGGCCATTTTCCGCCCGGTGACGGCGTGTACCAGATTGCGCTCGCCGCCCTGAGGGAACTTGGTGGTGAGGGGCAGTACGGAAATCCGGTCGTTTCCCGCCACCTCCTGCTCAATGGCGGCAATGGCCTCCGGCTTGTTGTCCTCAATGGCGATGACACCTTTGGCGTTGGGGAACAGGTGGAGCAGCACCTTGAGGCCGCCCACCACCCAGCCGGGCTGGTTGCGCATGAGCTGGTCGTCACAGGTGATGTAGGGCTCGCACTCAGCGCCGTTGGCGATGATGTAGTCGATCTCGTCCGGGTTCTTGGGAGACAGCTTCACATGGGTGGGGAAGCCTGCGCCGCCCAGACCCACAATGCCCGCCGCCTGCACCTTGCCGATGATCTCCGCATTGGTGAGCAGCTTGTAATTGGTGGGCTGTCCGATGCCCTCCATCAGGGTGAATTTCTGGTCGTTCTCAATGACAATGCACTGAGCCATCACCCCTGCGCTGGTCATTCTGGGCTCAATGGCCTTGACCTTGCCGGAGCAGGAGGAGATGATGTTGGCGGAGACAAAGCCGTCCGCCTTGGCGATAATCTGCCCGGCCAGAACCGGGTCGTTTTTCTGAACCACCGGCACCGCCGGCTTGCCGATGTGCTGGCTGAGGGGGAAGACAAGATCTCCCTTGGGCAGATAGCGCTGAATCGTCTTGTCACGGCTCAGCTCTTTCATGCCCTTGGGGTGAACGCCGCCCCGGAAGGTAGAGTTACCCATAAGTTCTTCCTTTCTCCGTCACAGATTACAGGTGAGCAACGATCTTGGCAGCTCTGCGGCCGAAGGTCATGGTGCGCCCGCAGGCCAGACCGGTGAACAGGTTGGGATAGGTCTGGGAGAAGAAGCCTCCGGTGCAGTCGCCGGTGGCGTACAGCCCCTCGATGACGGTGCCGTCCTCCCGGAGTACCTGCATATCGGTGTTGATTCGGCAGCCGTTCAGAGTGGTCAGATGCCATGCGCCGGTGCGGATGCCGTAGAAGGGAGCAGTGTCCACCGGGGTGAGACGGTGGGCGGGTTTGCCGTAGTCCTCGTCCACACCCTTGTAGGCCAGCTCGTTGTAGCGCTCCACAGAGGCCTTCAGATGGTCGGCAGGGATGTTCAGCTTCTCCGCCAGCTCCTCGATGGTGTCCGCCTTCTGGAGATAGCCCTGCGCCAGATGGGACTCGTCCCCCTCGGTCATCTGACCCCACACATAGTCGTAAGGCATATTGCTGATGGCACCGTTGTCGAAGGGGAACAGACGGCAGCAGCCAACCTCCTGGAACTGCTCGGCATACTTCTTGTTGTTGGCATCGAAGATGTCCACATAGGTGTGGTTGGGCTGCATGTACATGGAGTGGAGCATGAACTCATAGGGGCCGGACTCGTTGCAGAACCGGTCGCCGTTCAGGTTCACCTTCAGGAAGGGCTGCTCGCCGAACCAGTACCACTTGCCGTTGGTCTTGTAGCCTGCGGTCTCGGTGGGCAGGCAGGAAGCCCGGTTGAACATCATGGAGGCGTGGGTGGGGTCCAGCTCCGCCCCTGCCCACATCATGGCCTTGATGCCGGAGCCGTCTGCCTTGGAGCCGATGGGCACGTTGATCTTCATCTTCATGGTCTGGGGCTGCAAGGCCAGCATCATCTCGGTATTGGTGGCATAACCGCCTGCGGCCATAATCACGCCCTTGGAGGCGTTGATGCGGATGTAGTGCTGGTCGTTCTGGTCCTGAGCGATAATGCCGGTGACCTTGCCGTTTCCGTCCTGCTCCAGCTTAATCATGGCAGTGGACAGCTTCCACTCCACGCCGTGGGCGTCGGCGAACTCCTGCATGGTTACGTTCAGGTCGGTGCCCTCGGGGGCGTTCTCTGTGAGATGGGGGGAGTGACCGGTGGCGTATGCCTTGTCCCGCTCGGGATAGCGCTCATCACCTACGCCACCCTCCAGCTGCATCTCCCAGTTGCCGGTGGATTCCAGAAGATCGGTGAGCCAGTCCACCAGCTCGCCGGACTCGTTGATCCAGACCTTCACCAGATTGGAGTCCACATATCCGCCGGCATAGCGGACGATGTCCTGCAACGCCTCCATCTTGTCGATTTTGAGCTGGGGGAAGTCGCCGTTGTAGGCAGCCTGCTGGAGCTTGGAGTCAATGGCACCGATGTCCTCCCGCACCTTGGTGGGAGTCTCGCCCTTTTCCACCACCAGCACCTTAGCACCTTCCTCGGCGGCGGTCATGGTGGCGATCCAGCCGCCGGTGCCGCAGCCTACCACCAGCACCTGGGTGTCCAGCGTCTCGGTGATGTCGCTCTCGGCAATCTCGGGAGCGGAGCCCAGCCAGTCGGAGGAGCCGCTGCTCTCGCCACCCTTGAGGGTGACCACAGTGCCGCTGGCCTGAGAGATACAGTCGGCGGCGGCGGTCTTGATGGCGTCGCTGGTGACGGTGGCGCTGGTGACGCCGTCCACGTCGGCGGTCTGCATGGAGAGAATCTTCTCCCGCATTTCCGGGCCGATCTTGCCGCCGATGTCGGGAGTCTCGCCGGATACGTCGATCTGGCAGTCGGTGATGCTGGTCTCGTCGAAGGTCATAGTGACCTTGACGTCGCTGGCAATGCCCTTGGCAGTTGCCTCATAGGTGCCGGGGGTGAAGGTCAGCCCGGAGCTGGCCTGAGCCTCTACCGGTGCATTGGCAACGCTGGCGGCATGGCTGTACTCGCAAGCCTGCAAGATGCCAAGACCTACCATGCTGGCAGCACCGGCTGCCATGCCCTTGATAAAGTCTCTGCGGGAAATTTCCTGTTTTGCCATGGTTTAGCCTCCTCTTTCATCCTCTGTGTTTGTCATTGAATTTCGCAAAATGTGCTGTTCTGGGATGTACCCATCAGGTGCCGGGGAAGGGTCATCGCTCCTTTTCGTCAGATGGCTTCTCTTGCTCCTCGGCAATGCCGTCACGGAAATTCTGCACGCTTTTGCCAAACATTCGGGTCAGCTTGGGAATCTGTGACGGGCCAAAGAGAACCAACGCAATGAGCAGGATGATTACCAGCTCTGTTGTGCCCAATCTCATGTGGCTTCCTCTCCTTCTGTCTTCAAAGTTTCTTCCGGTGCCGGGGGCTTCTGCTCCGGCTGCGCCGGGGGCTCAGCCACGCTCTCCTTCAGATCCCGGGTCAGCTCGTCGGAGGCGGATCGAAACGCCCGCAGCGCCTCCCCCAAATGTCTGGCGTATTCCGGCAGCTTGTCCGGCCCGATGACCAGCAATGCTACGATAAATACGACAATCAATTCCGGAAGACCGATTTTCATGCTGCTGCCCTCCCTCTGAAATACCATCCGCTAACGCAAAAAAGACAATTGCCGGAATAAAAAACAGAGCGTGTTTTTGCAAAGTGCTATCGCCATATTATACCGAATAACCGGACAGAAGGTCAAGGGGTTTTGTCATATTCGTTGTCTTTTTGGCAAATGGTGTCGGGAAAAGAGTTTTATTTTTCTAACTTATATGGCAATCGAGAGAAAACTGTGGTACACTGTGTCAGGAAGGGGGGAGAAGGATGCAAAAAACCAGACGCAGAGAGCTGCTGCTATTGGGGGCGCTGCTGCTGACCGGACTGATTTTGCTTGCGGTGGTGCTGCTGAATCGCCAGCGGGGAGCCCAGGTGCGGGTGATGATTGACGGCGCTTCTCAGGCGGTTTTTTCTCTGGACGAGGACAGAACCTACCCCATTACCACCCCGGAGGGCACCAACCTGCTGGAAATCCGGGGGGGAAGGGTTTCCATTACGCAGGCGGACTGTCCGGACGGGCTGTGTGTGAAGCAGGGAGCTGTCCGTTATGTGGGGGACAGCATCATCTGTCTGCCCCATAAGCTGGTGATTGAGGTCACCGGGGAGGACGACATGGCGCTGGACGCTGTGAGCAAATAAAAGGAGCAAATCACATGAGACGATTTCTGTGCCTGATGATGGCACTGCTGCTGCTCTGCGGCTGTGCGGAACAGACGAAACGGGACCCGGAGGCGGAGGAGCGCAGCGAGCGGTATGTCTCCGCCATGGACACGGTGATGACCCTCACCGCCTTTGGCAGCCACCGGGAGGAGGCGCTGAACGCCGCCTATGAGGAGATTCTCCGCCTGGACGCCCTGCTCAGCACCGGACAGGAGGACAGCCAGATCTCCCGCCTCAACCGGGAGGAGACGCTGACGCTAGAGGGGGACACCCGTGCGCTGGTGGAGCAGGCGTTGGAGCTGTACCGGGAGACAGAGGGTGCCTTTGATATCACCGTCTATCCTCTGATGCAGCTCTGGGGCTTTCCCACCAAGGAGTTCCACCATCCCAGCCAGCAGGAGCTGGACGCTGTTTTGCGCTCGGTGGGGTCAGATCAGATGACCTTTGATGACGCCTCCGGCAAGCTCACCCTTGCGCCGGGACAGAGCGTGGACTTGGGCGGCATCGGCAAGGGCTATGCCTCCGCCCGGGTGATGGAGATATTCCGGGAAGCGGGGGTCACGTCGGGCATGGTGTCTCTGGGGGGCAATGTCCAATGCCTTGGCACCCGCCCGGACGGCAACCCCTGGCGCATCGGCATTCAGGACCCGGCGGGGCAGGACGGGGAGATTACCGCTGTGGTGGAGGTCACCGATCAGGCGGTCATCACCTCCGGGGGCTACGAGCGGTTTTTCACCGACCCGGACACCGGGGAGGTCTTTATTCACATTCTGGACCCCCGTACCGGCTATCCGGCGGAAAATGGGCTTACCTCGGTGAGTATTGTGTCCTCTGACGGGGCTTTGGCGGACGGGCTGTCCACCTCCCTCTATATTATGGGGCTGGACGGAGCGTCAGACTTTTGGCGGGCTCACAGCGACCAATTTCAGGCTATCCTGATCGACGATACGGGCACCCTCTATGTTACCGAGGGACTTGCGGAACAGGTCACCAGCGAAAAAAATATTCAGATCATTCCCCTGTCAGAATAAGACGCAAGGACAGCAAATTCCCTTCAGGCGGTCAACCTGAAGGGAATTAGTCCGTTCTGGCAGTGTTACACAGGATCCCGCATGGAGTCCTCCAGTGCGTCCACAATGGTGTCCACCACCTTGGTGGCTTTCCGCTGCACCTCTTCCGGGGCATAGTGGAAGGTGTAGGATACATCCGCCGCCTCCAGCAGGGGCAGGTCATTCATGGAATCACCGATGGCGTACACCTTGCAGTCTCCGTAATACTGGCGAATCACCGAAACGGCCTCCCCCTTGCTGGTGCCTTTGGGGGCGATGTCCACCTCAATGACATTCTGGAAGGCGTTCAGGTAGTCGCCATACTTATCGTTCAGCTCTTTGGTGAGAGCGGCGGCCTCTTCCAGCGTCTCGCAGTGGATACCCACGCCGTGTACCAGCCCCTTGGGAGCGTCCGCCATGCCGGTGATGATGTTGTACTCCCCGGGATAATCCATTTCCTCAAAGACGTTAATCACCCCGTCAATGTCAATGGAGATCCGGTTGCCACGGGGGCGCACATCGTCGATGATTTGCTGAATCACATCCCGGTCCACAAACAGCTTGCGAATTTCCTTCATGTCTCGGTCGATAATGTTGGAGCCGGTGCTGGTGATCCAGAAGTCCGGCTGGATGAGACCGCCGATAAAGGGGGTGAGACCGCCCACCTGACGACCGGTGCAAAGCCCAAAATAGTGGCCTGCGGCCTGATATTCATGCACCTTTTCCACGTTTTCCGGGGGCAGCTTTACCTCTGCCTTGTAGAAGTACAAAGTGCCGTCGAAATCGCTTGCGAATACTTTTTTCATGCCTTGTCCATCCTTCCTGTGATTGGCTGTGCCTGTGTGCATCCATCATACCATAAAACAAAACAAAAACAACATCTATTTTGAAAAACACCCGTCAAAATCTTTTGAATGGATATAATATTGCTTGCCATTTGAGAAAAGTTTCTGTATAATGAAGAACGAAGGAATATGAATCAAACCACAAGGAGGAATTGCTATGAAAGAATGGACCCGTGAGGAGCGCTATCGTGTGCTGCACAGCGCTGACGAGATCGCAGAGCTTCACGACCGGATCGTCAGCTCAAACTATCGCCAGAGCTTTCATGTCCAGCCCATCACCGGACTGTCCAGCGACCCCAACGGCTTCTGCTACCACAAGGGTCTGTGGCATCTATATTACCAGTGGTGTCCCTGGGGTGCTGTCCACGGGCTGAAATACTGGTACCATGTGGTCAGCGAGGATCTGCTCCATTGGCACAACGCCGGCGTGGGGATGCACCCGGATACCTATTTCGACAACCGGGGCTGTCATTCCGGCTCCGCCTTCTCTGACGGGGAAGACCTGTACCTGTTCTATACCGGCAACCACAGAGATGACGACTGGACGCGCACCCCCTATACCTGCGCCGCCAAGCTGGGAGAGGACGGCAAGCCGGTAAAGCTGCCAGAGCCTCTCTTTGGCCCAAGGGACGATTACAGCGAGCATCAGCGCGACCCCAAAATCGTCTATGTGCCGGACAAGAAGAAGTATTTTATCTTCATCGGTGCCCAGAATCTGGATTTGAAGGGCCGTGCCCTGATGTACCAGTCGGAAAACCTGCTGGAGGGCTGGAAATTTGCCGGGGAGCTGAAGGTACCCGGATTTGAGGACTTTGGCGGTATGTGGGAGTGCCCCTGCATCGTCCACATCAGCGGCAAGGACGTGCTGATCTTCTCTCCCCAGTACACCAAGCTCCCGGGGCGGAGTGAAAGCACCAATCACAACGTGTATCTGGTGGGCAGCATGGATTATGATACCCTCACCTTCACCCCGGACGGCGGGTATCAGTTCCTGGACTTTGGCTTTGACTTCTACGCCGCCCAGTTTGCCGCCAATGTCTCTGACCCGGACAAGGCCATTCTCATTGCGTGGATTGGTCTGCCTGACAACCACTACTGCACCGAGCCGGAGGACTGGGAGGGCAGCATGACGGTGGTACGGGAGCTGCGGCTGAAGGACGGCAAGCTGGTGCAGGCACCGGTGGAGGCGATTGCCGGACTGAGAGAGACCGCCCTGCCTGCCGACGGCAGACTGCCTGGCGTGTGCGAGCTGCTGGTGGAAAACAAGGGTACGGAGTTTGCCCTCACTCTGTTTGCCAAGGGGGACGGCGCCGGGGGCTTTACCTTCGTCTTTGACCCGGAAAAGAAAGCACTGGTGGCCGACCGTCGGGGCATGAACAAACGGTTCAACGAGAGCGTGGGCGAGGTGCTGGAGGTACCCATGGAAAGCGTGCGCAATGTCCGTGCGCTCATCGACAAATGCTCGGTGGAGCTGTTCTTCAATGACGGAGAGGCGACCTTTACCTCTCATGTCTATCCGGAGATGAATGAGCATCATTTTACCCTCTCCGTCAACACAAAGGTCACCATCTATCCCCTCAAACCCTCGGTGGTGGATGATTTTGTGGTGTAATCTGGTTTTTCACTGCCCTTCCGGTCACAGACCGGAGGGGCGATTTTTGTCAAATTGGGGCTTTAGATTGGAGAGGGAATGTGGTATACTACTGCTATCTATGGAAATGTGCCGAATCCTTTTTCCCGGTGCTTTGAGAGCGCCAAACGGGGCGGCAGACAGCAAATCAAAAATCGGAGGATACGATTTTGAAGGAAAAAAACGATCAGGAGCGCCGACGCAAGCCGGACAGCCCTGCTGACGGTATCATCGAAGGCCGCAACGCAGTGATTGAAGCGCTGCGGGTGGGTACCAATATGGATAAAATCCTCATTGCCAGAGGTGAGACAGATGCCTCTCTGGGGCATATCGCCTCCAAGGCGAGAGAGCGGGGCATCGTGGTGGTGGAGGCAGATCGCCGCAAGCTGGACGCCATGAGCCAGACCCACTCCCATCAAGGGGTGATTGCCATTGCCGCTGTGCGGGAATATGTCAGCGTGGACGACATTCTCGCCCGGGCAAAGGAGCGGGGAGAAGCGCCGCTGATTGTGGTCTGTGACGAGATTTCGGACCCCCATAATCTGGGCGCGGTCATCCGCACGGCGGAGTGCGCCGGAGCCCACGGGGTCATCATTCCCAAGCGCCGCAGCGCCGGGCTGACGGCTGTGGTGGCAAAGACCTCTGCCGGAGCGGTGTCCCATCTCCCGGTGGCTCGGGTGTCCAACCTGACTGCCTGCCTGAAGGAGCTGAAGGAAGAAGGCTTGTGGGTCTTTGGCTCAGCCGCGGAGGGCAGCGTAGGATTGTATCAGGCGGATCTGAAAGGCCCCGCCGCCATTGTTATCGGCTCGGAGGGCAGCGGCATGAGCCGTCTGGTGGCGGACAATTGCGACTTTATCGTCAGCATCCCCATGCGGGGCAAGCTGAATTCTCTCAACGCCTCTGCGGCGGCTGCCATTTTGCTCTATGAGGCAGTTCGTCAGCGTAGTACGGAACTGAACGGGTGAGAACAGCATGAGCGATTACAATTACACAGATGAAGAGCGTGACCGTCAGGGCAATCCTGAGGACACCCCCAAGCGGACAGTCCGCCCGAAAGAGACGGTGGATGAAAACGGATTCCGGGTGCTGACCCTGTACCGCTCAGGCGAAAAGTCGAAAAAAAGCGAAAACCGCCGCCAGGTGCTTGTCAGTCCGGAGGAAGAGGCGCTGGAGGATATGCTGGAGAACAACTCCAACAAGAGCCAGCGGGTGCACTTTGCCTCTGCCCCGCCGGAGGAGCCGGAGAAGCCTGCCGCAGAGAACAGCGGAGAGCCGGCACCTAAGAGATTGCGCCGGGACGCGGTGGAAATTGAACTGGAAGAGGAACCGATTGAGGAGATTCCCCAGGAGACGACCGAGGAGGAACCGATTCCCGGAAATGGCGCCCGGCTGGCTCCCCCCAGCAGATTGGCAAAGGACACGCCCAAGCAAAAGCAAGAACAGGAGGAAGAGGATCAACCGGAGACGGACGAGCCGGAAGAGTCCTCTGACCTTTTGGATGAATACGGGGAAGATGTTCCTCAGGGACGGATCCAGCAGTGGATTTCAGGATGGCTACAGGAGCGGCTGGAAGGGCAGGAGATGCAATCTGCTGCGGACGAGGAATATGAGAAAGAGCATCTCTCTCCTGCCCAGCAGCGGAAACAGGCCGCTATGGAGGAGAGCCGCTTGCGCAAAGCGGCCAAGGCTGCGGCGGAGCTGAAAAAAAAGCAGCAGCCGCCACGAAAGCAAGGCAAACCGTCTTCCGCTTCCGGAAGTGAGCAGAAAACGCAGGTATTCCCCGCTGTGGGAAAAGGGGAAAAGCCAAAGCCGTCCTCTGGAAAGCAGAAAACCGCTAAGAGTCAGCAAACATCTGCGCCGGACAATGTAATCCAGATTCCGCAGGAACGCCCGGGCGTTCTGGGCAAAAAGTTCAACAACCTGCGGGAACAGGCGGACGAGTTTGCGGATGCCATGTTCGTCTCTGACAGCGTGGAGGCCATGGAGGAGGAGCGCCAGCAAAAACGGGTGGCAAAGCTGATTCCGGCCACAGACGAAGAACGGATTGCCGGGGACAGGCAGCGAAGGAAAGCCGCCAAAGCCCAGAAAGAGAAAAAGAATGCCCACCGTGCGCCGGACACCTCTCCCCGGGAGCTGTATCACACTTACAACGCCAGCTGGAAGAGCCAAAGCCGCCGTCTGCCCCTGCTGCTGGTGATTGCGCTGGTGCTGCTGGTGGTCAGCGGAGGGGCGGAGGGCACCCTTTCCCTGATTTCCATTCCGTTTTTGGCGCAAAATCCCCGCATTGCGGCGTTGATTCTCACCGCAGGTCTGGCCGCCGCCTGTGTGGCAGGACTGGATACCCTGCTGGAGGGTGTGGTTCGCCTTGGCAGAGGCCGTCCGGGGCTGAACACCCTGTGCTCCTTCGGATGCGTGCTTGCGGTGCTGGATGGGGCGTGGTATGTGACCATCGGCCGGGAGGGGCCGCTGCCCTTCTGCGGCTGTGCCGCCCTGAGCCTGTGGGCGATGGCGCTGGGCAACCGGATGAAAACCCGCGGTCTGCGGGATGCCTGCGAGGACGCCTACACCCGCAGCGAATTTGAACGCCTGACCATGGATGCCAACAAGTGGAACGGCAGGGGCGTTTACCAGAAGGACCCGGGAGACGCCAAGGGGTTTGGCAGCCAGATTCAGGAATTGGACGGCGCCGAGCGGGTGTTCCGCTACGCAGCGGCGGTGATTATGGCGGCCTGTGTTTTCTTCGGTGCGTTCTCCGCTGTGGGACAGAAAAGTCTGCACCTGCTGCTTTGGAACTGGTCGGTCATCTTCGTGATGGCAACCCCACTGTCTGCCACGCTGGCCTATGGTATGCCCTATGCCCGCCATGTGCGTCGGCTGCATCGCTCCGGTGCAGTGCTGGCAGGCTGGGATGGGGTGGTCTCCCTCCACAAGAACGCCGGTATCATCCTCACCGACCGTGACCTTTTCCCTGAGGGAACGGTGCAGATGCACATGGACGATATCCACAAAGTGGGAGACGTATCGCTGGAAAAGCTCACCGGATGCACTGCCTCCATTGTGCGTCAGGCAGATTTGGGGATTGTCAAGCTGTTTGACGACCAGATTCGGATTCAGGGCGGCTTCTACCGCCGGGTGGACGAGTTGGACACCTCGGAGGAAGGAGGCTGCACCGGCGTTATCCGGGGAGATACGGTGATGATCGGCACGGCAGGCTTTATGGAGGTGCACGGGGTGCACATTCAGCCGGGCTACCGGGTGAAAAATGCCGTGTTCTGCGTTATCAACGGCAAGCTGCAAGGCACCTTCAGCCTCCACTACAACATGCCCAAAAATGTGCTGCCCGGCGTGCGGGCGCTGCTGCAAGGGGGTATTACTCCCATCTTGGCCACTCGTGACTTCAACATCACCCCGGAGGTGCTCCACCGGCGGTTCAAATTGCCGGATGAGCGGATGCAGTATCCCCCTGTGGTGCGTCGCTATGACCTCTCTGCCAAAGGTCAGCCCCATAACCCAGTGCTGGGTGGGCTGATTTACCGGGAGGGCATCGTTCCCTTTGTGGATGCCATTCTGGGCGGACGGAGACTCCGGGTGGTGGTGCTGCTGAATACCATCCTGACGGTGCTGTCCTCGGTGGTAGGGTCGCTGCTGGGGCTCTATCTCACCGGAGTCAACGCCTTCCAGTCCCTGAGCCTTGGCAATATGCTGTTCTTCCTGCTCATGTGGCTGCTGCCCACCGTGCTCATCTCCCGGGCGGCGGATCAATTCTGATTTCCCCTGTATCATTCCGCTTGGGTGTGCGTATACTACCACCGGGTGATGGAATTGAACTGGAAACGATGGAAACCATATGTGATAGCCCTGTTGCTCACCGAAGGGGTGGGCGGGCTGTCCGGCTTTCTCATTCGGGATGGCATCAAACGCTATACCGCTGAGGTGCAAAAGCCGCCCCTCTCTCCGCCGCCGCTGGTTTTTCCCATTGTGTGGGCGGTGCTCTATGCCCTGATGGCCATTGGGGTCACCCGGGTCTGGCTGACACCGGACAGCCGGTCACGCTCCGCAGGCTTACGGCTGTTTGTGATACAGCTTGCCTTCAATTTTGGCTGGAGCCTGATTTTCTTCAATCTCCAACGCTATGGCTTTGCCTTCTTCTGGCTGGCAGCGCTGTGGGGACTGATTGTCTGGATGACCCTCACCTTTTACGAGACAGACCGTCCGGCGGCGCTGATGCAGATTCCCTATCTGCTCTGGGTGCTGTTTGCGGGCTATCTGAATCTGGGCGTGTGGAACCTGAACCAATAAAAAACGTCTGCCGCATATGCGGCAGACGTTTTTTGCCTATCGGGGTTATTTTCCGTTTAATCCGGCCTGCTTCAGCGCTTTTCTCAGGGCAATGGCCAACGGCGGAGCGGCGGCAATGGCCACGGCGGCATTGAACACCGAGGCGGGAATCTTGCTGACGATGGCGGCAGTGCCCAGCGCGGCAGAACCTTCGTCGGCAAACAGCCCGGAAATCAGGAAGGTTTTCAGGAAGTACAGGCAATAGTAGCACACGCAGCCCACCACCGAGCTGAACAGATAGCTCTTGTAGCCCGGCTCTTTTTTGCGGCTGAGGGCAGCACACACCAGCCCGGCGGCCAATCCCATAGCGCCCTTGGTGAGGAAGGTAATCCAGCACTCGGCGGCGTAGATGGGGTTGGTCAGATCGTACAGCGCCGAGCCCAGCCCGGAGGCCAGTCCGCCCCCGGGACCAAGCATCAGCCCGGACAGACAGCAGACAATGTTGGCAAGGGTAAAGGCGGTGTTGCCCCCAATGCTCACCGGCATGACAATCCGGGCGTAGTTGGCGGCAAAGACCAGCGCCGTCATCAATCCCATGTGGGTGAGACGTGAAGTGGATGGATTCTGATTCATGGAGCTGTCCCTCCCTCTCTCGTTCTATACCCCTATTATAAGCAAAACTGGCATTACTGCAAATGCCAGTTTTGTGTTTTCTTGTAGGGTCAGAATGGAAACGGGGTTAGGACTTGAGATAGGTGGCAAGACTGAAATAGGCGTTGGCCTTGCTATAGTTGGATGCAAGTGCCGCATACTGTGCCGCTTCGGCGGTATTCTGCTCATTTTGTTCCAGAGAGTGGAGCATGGCGTTGTTCTGGTCAATCAAAGATTGTGCTTTTGTACTGACGCACCGTGTCTCATACACCGCCTGCTCCAGTTGGGTCAGGAGCCGCCCCATCTGTCGCTCAATGCGCTGAATGCCGTCCTCAATGTGGGAGTGAAACAGGGTATCCCGAAGGGAGTCTTGGGTAGAGGACATCCAGTCATAAATGTAGTAGATGGCGCTGAGGTTGTTGCGGTACTGGTTGGGGATGATGTTCATGGAATAGTAGGAATCAAGCAGACTAGCGACTTTGTTGTATTCCGCTGTGTAATAATTGTTCATCTTTTCTGATTCGTTCTGGAGAGCAGATAGTTCGTTTTCTCTTTGCCTTTTTGCGTTGCTAATAACTGCTGTGTTATATTTCTTAATATCCTGTGCTTCTCTAGTGTATTCGGCACACTGTTTCAGGTAATTATCCATTGCATGTTCGTACTCCTCACGGTCGCTTTTGGGCAAAAAAAGAAAGAGATAATAGAACAAAAACGCAATCAGCATTGTGCCAAAAAGTGTTAAAAATAGTATAGTGTTTGTATCTGCCGAAAAAGAACTAAGCGATGCCGCAACCAGCATGACAGATATAGTGATAACGGAAATAAAAATCAACGCTCTTTTCTTCGTATTATCTGTATAATGTGGTTTACAATACTTGATGAATAGACGGTCATCTGAATTGATCGACTTGGTTGCAGGAGTTGTATTCTTGATGATTATCTGGGTCTGTTGCTTGTAATATGCTTTACTCTTTGATTGAAGGTCAAGTATTTTGCGTTTTGATATTTCCAAGTCAATTACATCACGGAGATAAAGAATGATTGCGTCCCGTTCCATACTGTTTCTCCTTTCCGTACTCCATCACATCCATATATTACACCTTATTAGATGTAAGGTCAAGCAAAACTCCCTCCTATCCCGTATAGTACCGCTAGAGGTGGTGGTATGTATTATTACGCCCGTCTGCGTGACCTCCGGGAAGACGCAGATAAATCACAAAAGGAAATCGGTGCCTTGCTATACACCACACAACAGCAGTACGCCAAATATGAGAAGGGAATACAGGAGATTCCTGCCCACCATCTTATCACCCTTGCCGATTACTACCACGTCAGCGTGGACTATATTCTTGGAAGAATCACAGCACAGCAAAATGAACTGTTGTTTCCCAAACGTTAAAGACCTGAGAACGAAAAACGCTCTCAGGTCTTTTCATGTATCATTCACTCAAACGGCTAAACCCCCAAATCCGCCAGCACACAAACCCCACATACACCACCGACAGCAGGATATTCCAATACATCTGCTCCCGCAATACCAGCATCAGGCCCACAAACGCCGCCGCCAGCCCCAGAATGGGCGCCAGATATTTGGCGGGCAGTCTGCACTCCGGTTTGGAATAGAATTGCAGGGCAAACAGGCAGAGAAAATAGAGCACAAAGGAGACAATGAGCAAAACCGTTTTCGGCCACAGGGCAACCCCGGAGTTTTGCATGAACTCCAGCGAGGTGGTCAGCAGGTTCATGGCAAAAATCAGGAAGATGTGGATCAGCATATAGGAGATTCCGGTGGTGGTTCGGTTGCGGTCGATCACCCGGTCATAGAGAATCTCATAGCAGAGGAACAGCCCCACGACAATCAGAAAGGACATGGTGGAGAAATACACCGAGGACAGGGTAAACGCCCCGTCAAAATAGGAGGCAATGGCAATCACCATCTCTCCAAAGGTGAACACCACAAACAGCATCGCCCGCTCGGTGAGATGGGGGAAGTCCACCATCTCCGCCTTGGTCTCATCCGCAAACAGCCGGGTCAAGACCATGCCAAAGAGAATGGGAACCGCTGACATAGGGACTCCGGTATGGTTGTACACCGGCACGGAAACCAGTACCAGCGCCGTCTCTCCAAACAGCACTGCCATCATCCGCCGGATGGAGCGCTGCTCCATGGGGGAGTGGGGGTTGCGCAGTTCAAGGGCGTATTGCAGGCCGATATTCAGGAGAATCAGCGCCCATGCGTAGTGATATTGGTTCTGGAAATACTCCCAGTGCAGCCGAATCCCCTCACCCATGTAGTAGAGCAGATACATATTCACCGACAGAAAGACGTGATCCCGCACTCCGTTTCTGCCGTGCATATTGATGTAGTAGGTGGAGAAGTTCCAGATCTGAATGACCGACAGACTGCACAGGGCGTAGGCCGCAAAGGTGGTCAGAGGAACGAACCCGCCTACCACATGATGCAGCAGGGAGTTGTTCCGTCCGATGATATAGACGAAGATCAGGTCGTAGATCAGCTCCAGATATTCCACTTTTTTCTCCTGCTGTTCCAATTCATCCACCCCCTAGATGACCAGTCCGCCGTTGACGCCCACCACCTGCCCGGTGACAAACCCGGCCTTGTGGGAGCAGAGAAACAGCACCGTCTCCGCCACGTCCTCCGGCCTGCCCAAAGCTTCCAGCGGGGTTTCCTCCCGCAGGGCGTCCAGATCGGCCGGGGAGAGGTGGGCGTTCATGTCGGTGAGAATCACCCCGGGACAGACGCAGTTGGCCCGGATGCCGGAAGGCCCCACCTCTTTGGCCAGCGCCTTGGTAAAGGCGATCACTGCGCCCTTTGCCGCAGAGTATGCCACCTCGCAGGAGCCGCCCGTCTGCCCCCACATGGAGGCTACCGTGACAATGGCTCCGGATTTGTTGTGAATCATATGGGGCAGCGCAGAGCGGACGGGATAAAACACCCCGTCCACATCGGCGGCGAACAGCTCCCGCCACTGCCCGTCGGTCACGTCTGTGACCAGCATCTGAGGAAGAGCCACCCCGGCGTTGCAGACCAGAGCGTCCAGCCCGCCAAAGGCGTGGATGGTGTCGTCTACCAGCACCGCCGCCTGAGCCGGGTCGGACACATCCGCCCGGAAGGGGAGGGCGTTGCCCCCGGCAGAGCAGATTTTTTCGCAGACCTCCTCCGCTTGCTGGGCGCTGCGGCGGTAATTTACTGCCACATTCCACCCGGAGCGTCCAAACGCCAGCGCTGTTGCCGCCCCAATGCCCCGGGATGCTCCGGTAATCAGTACGGTTTTTGTCACAAAATCCCTCCTGCAATAAGAACCCGGTCACAGGCGTACCCATGACCGGGGTTGAAGATCGTTGTTTGTTTGCTGTGCGCTCAGCCTTCGCAGACCGGGGTAATCCAGCCCTTTTCGTCCGGCAGCTTGCCCCACTGGATGCCGGTAAGGGTGTCATACAGCTTCTGGGTCAGAGGGCCGATCTTGCCTTCGGAGATGTAGGCCACCTGATCCTTCCACTTCAGCTCCTTCACCGGGGAGACCACAGCGGCGGTGCCGGTGCCCCAGACCTCTTCCAGCTTGCCTTCCCTGGCGGCCTGCATCACGTCAGCGATGGCCAGCTTGCCTTCCACTACCTCATAGCCCCAGTCCTTGCACAGCTCGATGATGGAGCGGCGGGTGACGCCGGGGAGGACGGTGCCGGTGCAGGCGGCGGTGTAGATTTTGCCGTCGATCTTGAACATAATGTTCATAGAGCCGACCTCTTCCACATACTTCTTTTCCACGCCGTCCAGCCACAGCACCTGCGCATAGCCCTGCTGTTCCGCCATCTCGCCTGCTTTGATGGAGGCGGCGTAGTTGCCGCCGCACTTGGTAAAGCCGGTAAGACCGGGGGCGGCGCGGATGTAGTCGTCCTCTACGTAGATACGCACCGGGTCAATGCCCTCGGCGTAGTAAGCGCCGGAGGGAGCGCCGATGATGCAGAAAATATAGTGCTTGGAGGCGTGAACGCCCAAACCCACGTCGTTTGCAAAGATAAAGGGACGAATATAATAGGAAGAGCCGTCTATGTGAGGCACCCAGTCCTTGTCCACCTCTACCAGCGCCTTTACCGCCTGCACAAAGTCCTCCACAGGGATGTTGGGGATGCAGAGACGGTCGGCGGAGTCGTTCATCCGGGCACCGTTGCACTCGGGGCGGAAGAGCTGAATCCGGTTGTCTGCGGTGCGGTATGCCTTCAGACCCTCAAAAATCTCCTGTGCATAGTGGAGCACCACCGTGGCGGGGTCAATGGAGAAGGGCTGATAGGGGACGATACGGGCATCGTGCCAGCCCTCGCCGGCAGTGTAGTCCATGACAAACATATGGTCGGAGAACTGCTTGGCAAAGCCCAGCTTGCTCTCGTCAGCAGGCTTTTGCTTGGGGGATTGGGTCAGTTCATAACGGATTTCCATGTCAATGCCTCCTTGGAGTGAGCCGCAGCAGGGCGGCGATCATTGGAGTTATTATAGCAGTGTGATTTTAGCAATGCAAGGCGGTAAAGCGAATTTATGGTTTATTCACAAAAAATGCCTTGCATTTTACGCCCTCTCGTCCATAATGAACAGTAGCAAACCATGAAACAACGGGGAGGAATCCACATGAAAAAGCTCCTGTTCATCTATAATCCCCATGCAGGCAAGGGACGCATCAGCCAGCAGTTGGGAACGCTGGTGGAGATTTTTCTGGAAAACGGCTATCTGCCTACCCTATACGCCACCCAGGGACCGGGAGACGGAGTGTGGGCGGTGTCCGCCATGGGGGAGGAATTTGACCACATTGTTTGCTGCGGGGGAGACGGAACCCTCAGCGAGTGCGTCACCGGACTGTACAACCATGAGCTGAAGGGCAGGACATTGGGCTATATCCCCGCCGGTTCCACCAACGACTTTTCCCGCACCCTGGGCATCCCTTCCGACGATTGGGCGGAGGCTGCCAGATGCGCTGTGGCAGGCCGCCCCCAGCCCTGTGATGTGGGCATTGTGGGAGAGGCGGGACATCTGTTCACCTATGTGGCAGCCTTTGGCCTGTTTACCGACACCTCTTATGCCACCCCCCAGCCCATGAAAAATCTGCTGGGTCATACCGCCTATTTGCTGGCAGGTATCGGCTCGCTGGCGGCGCTGCGCTCCTATCCCATGAAGGTGACTTGGGATGGCGGCGTGATTGAGGACGACTTTATCTTCGGCATGGTGAGCAATTCTGTTTCCGTGGGCGGCTTTCAGGGGGTGAATCCCGCTCCGGTGGTGCTGGACGACGGACTGTTTGAGGTGCTTTTGGTGCGCACCCCCAAGGCAATCGGCGACCTGAGCCAGATTGTGGCCGCCCTCATCAGCCACAAGCCCAACGAAAACTGCATCGCCCTGCGCTCCGCCAAACTGTCCTTCGAGAGCGAGGAGCCGGTTTCGTGGACGCTGGACGGGGAATTCGGCGGGGAGCACAAGCGGCTGGAGGTGTCCAACCTGCCCTCTTTTGTCACCATTCTCTCCGGGAGTGAAGTTGGAACTACCTGAAAAAGTTTCGTTCTTTGCCTGTTCAGCGGGATAAAGACAACAAGACTTTAGAAAAATATTTTCTTGGCAAAAATGTTAATTCAAACGTTGCTATTTTGGGGGAAATAAGGTATAATGCCCAATAGTGAGCGTCTGCGGCAGTGCCCACAGGCGGGCATACCGTAAATCATATCAGGAAAGGTGCGTCAAACTTATGAGCTTTACCGTGAAACAAATCCGCAATATCTGCCTGCTCGGCCATTCCGGCAGCGGCAAGACCACTCTGGTGGAAAGTATGCTCTATCAGACCGGCGCCATTGCCCGTATGGGTAAGACTGTCGATGGAAATACAGTATCCGACTACGACCCGGAAGAGATCAAGCGTCAGATCTCCATCTCCTCCTCCATCATCCCTGTGGAGTATGAGGACACGCTGATCAACGTCATCGACTGCCCGGGCAACTTTGACTTCTCCGGCGAGGTGGCCGAGGCGCTGATGGTGGCGGACTGCGTGGTCATCGTACTGCCTGCAAAGGGCGGCGTGCCTGTGGGCGCAGAGCGGGCTTGGAAAATGGCTCGTGCCCGGAAGCTGCCTACCATGTTCTATGTGGCAAAGGTGGACGAGGATCACAGCGACTTCAACGCCACTGTGGAAGAGCTGAAAGAGAAGTGCGGCAATCAGGTCACTCCCATTGTCTCCCCCCTGTGGGATGCAGACAAGAACGTGATCGGCGTGCTGGACGTTCTGGGCAAGTGCGCCTACGGCATCGGCAAGGACGGCAAGAGCCATCGTCTGGAAATCCCCGCCGACAAGGCTGACTTCGTGGAAGAGGCCTATGCGGCCCTGATGGAGAATGTGGCGGAGTACTCTGAGGAGTTCATGGAGCTGTTCTTTGACGGCCATGAGTTTACCCCCGAAGAGGTGGCAACCGGACTGCTGGGCGGCCTGAAGGAAGGCACCATTGCCCCTGTGTTCAGCGGCAGCGCATTCACCGGCATGGGTACTGAGGCTCTGCTCCATGGCATCGTGTCCATGGGTCCCTATCCCACCAATACCGACCCCATGACCGGCGTGGACGCGGACGGCGAGCCCATTGAGGTGGCTGTCTCCAAGGACGGCGACACGGTGGCCTATGTGTTTAAGACGGTGGCTGACCAGTACGGCAAGTACTCCTATGTGAAGGTGCTGCGGGGTGTGCTGCGTCCCGACATGACGCTGATCAACGGCACCACCGGTGCCAGCGAGAAGATTGGCCGTCTGTATGCCATGAACGGCAAGAAGACCTCCGAGCTGAAGGAGCTGAACGCCGGCGACATCGGTGCCATCGCCAAGATGGACCGTCTCAAGACCGGCGACACCCTTTCCGCCGGTGCCATCAAGCTGGATCCCGTTCCCTTTGCCGAGCCGGTCTATGCCAAGGCAATCGCCCCTGCCAAGCGTGGTCAGGACGACAAGGTGGGCATGGGCCTGAACCGTCTGAACGAAGAAGACCCCAGCTTCTCCATTGAGAACAACGCTGAGACCCACCAGATTGTCATTCACGCCTCCGGCGATATCGCCATCGACGTGATCGTCTCCAAGCTGAAGAGCCGCTTCGGCGTGGACGTGGTGCTCTCCGAGCCCCGTGTGGCCTATCGTGAGAAGATCCGCAAGACCGTCTCCAAGCAGGGCAAGTTCAAGAAGCAGACCGGCGGCAGCGGTCAGTATGGCGACGTGTGGGTGCGCTTCGAGCCCACCCTCAGCGACGAGCTGGTCTTCGACGAGGAAGTCGTGGGCGGCAGCGTGCCCAAGAACTACTTCCCCGCTGTGGAAAAGGGCCTGCGTGAGGCCTGCCTCCACGGTGTGCTGGCGGGATATCCCGTGGTGAATCTGAAGGCTGTGCTGTATGATGGCTCCTATCACCCGGTGGACTCCTCCGAAATCGCCTTCAAGACTGCGGCACAGCTGGCCTACAAGGCCGCTCTGCCTGAGGCCGACCCGGTGCTCATGGAGCCTGTGGGCGAGCTGAAGGTCACTGTTCCTGACAGCTACATGGGCGACGTCATCGGCGATCTGAACAAGCGCCGTGGCCGTGTCATGGGCATGAACCCCAGCGGTCACGGTGAGCAGGTGATCGAGGCGGAGGTGCCTATGGCTGAGATGAGCTCTTATGCCATCGACCTGCGTGCCATGACCCAGAGCCGCGGCTCCTTCACCTTCCACTTTGTCCGTTATGAGGACTGCCCCCCTGCCGCTCAGGAGAAGGCCATCGAGGCCGCCAAGGCGCTGGAGGACTAATCAGAATCCAACACAAAGCCCCGGAAGCATTCGCTTCCGGGGCATTTGCGGTCTAAAGATTCATCTGCTTTCGTCTGCTGAGATTCCGCGTCCCGTCCTGCATGGAGCTGAGGTGGGCAAGGCTTTTCCCGGTGCCATAGGCCACACAGGAGATGGCGTCCTCCGCCACCCGGGTTTCGATTCCGGTGTGGGACTCGATCAGCTTGTCAAAGCCCCAAATGAGACTGCCCCCTCCGGTCATCACAATGCCGCCCGTAGAGATGTCCGCCACCAGCTCCGGAGGTGTGCGCTCCAACACCTCGTGAATGGCGTCCACAATCCGCTGAGCGGGCTCTTCAAAGGCCTCAATGGTCTCAGTGGAGGACACGGTGACCGCCCGGGGCAGACCGATCAGCGGGTCGTGCCCGGTGACTTCCATGCTCTCCTCCTCCGCCCGGGGAAAGACGCAGCCCAGCGCAATCTTGATTTCCTCCGCTGTCCGGGTGCCAATGAGCAGATTGTGCTTGCGGCGGACGTATTTCACAATGGCGTCGTCAAAAGCGTCTCCCGCAATTTTGATGGACACCGACTCCACCACCCCGGACAGGGAGATCACCGCAATGTCGGTGGTGCCGCCGCCGATGTCCACCACCAGATGTCCTTCGGGACGATCAATGTCCAGCCCTGCGCCAATGGCGGCGGCAACGGGTTCTTCGATGAGGTAAACCCGCCGTGCCCCGGCGTGGATCCCGGCGTCAATGACTGCCCGTTCCTCCACCTCGGAAATGCCGGAGGGAACGCAGATTACCACTCTGGGACGAAACAGCCGCACCGGGGCGGCCTGATGAATAAACGCCCGGAGCATCCGCTCGGTCATGTCATAGTCGGAGATCACACCGTCCCGGAGGGGACGCAGCGCCACAATATTCCCCGGGGTGCGCCCCAGCATTTTCCGGGCAGCAGACCCCACCTGCAGCAGCCGTCCGGTGCTTTTGTCCATGGCCACCACGCTGGGCTCCCGGAGGACGACCCCTTTTCCCTGCACATAGACCAGCACCGACGCAGTGCCCAGATCAATTCCCATATCCCGTACAAAGCCCATTCTGTCTCCGCCTTTCATCAGTTCACATTCCGTATTATACCCGCAGGGAGGGAACTATTCGGTCAGTTCCCGGCGAGTCGCCTGAGAAACGGGGAAAACTGTTCAACAAAACCAGACAGAAAAATCCTCCCGCCTCGTGAAGACGGGAGGAAATTGGGATGGAACGGGAAGATTTACACCCCTGCTTCCCGGAGGAACTTTTCCAGACGGTCCAGACCCCGGGTGATATCCTTCATGCTGGCGGCATAGCTCCAGCGGACAAAGTTGGAATCGCCAAAGCCGGTGCAGGGTACCACGCACACCAGACCCTTTTCCAGAAACACATCGGCAAAGTCGTCGGCGTTGCGGATGACCCGCCCATACAGGGTCTTACCCAGCAGCTTGGTGATGTTCATCATCACATAGAAAGCGCCCTCCGGCTTCAGACAGCTGACGCCGGGGATGGAGTTCATCCGCTCCACCATGTAATTCCGCCGTTCCTCAAATGCCCGGCGCATGGACTCCACCGTGTCCTGAGGCAGATAAACGGCGGCCATGGAGGCGGCCTGTGCCGGGGCGGAGGCATTGCCGGTGGAGTGGCTCAGGTACTTGGCGATGACTGAGGTAATCCGCTGGTCGGCGGCGATGTAGCCGATTCTCCAGCCGGTCATGGCGTAGCTCTTGGAAACGCCGTTGATGAGAATGGTGCGCTCCCGCACCTCCTCGCCCAGTGCGGCCATGGAGGTGAAGGTACGCCCGTCGTAGAGCAGACCGTAGTAGATTTCATCAGAGATGATATACAGGTCGTGCTTCACGCACACGGCGGCGATGGCTTCCAGCTCCTCACGGCTGTACAGCATACCGGTGGGGTTGGAGGGGTTGTTCAGCATCAGCACCTTGCTGTTGTCGTTGATGGCGGCCTCCAGTTTCTCCGGGGTCAGCTTGAACTGCTCCGCCTCGGTGGCGGGGATGGTCACAGGGATACCGCCCACCATTTTCACCATCTCGGTGTAGGTCACCCAGGCGGGGGTGGGGATAATCACCTCGTCACCCGGGTTAATCAGCGCCCGCAGCGCCACATACAGGCAGTGCTTGGCACCGGAGGAGACCACAATGTTGGCCGGGGCGTATTCCAGCCCCATGTCCTCCCGGAGACGGTAGCAGATGGCACGGCGCAGTTCCAGCGTACCCACGGCGGGGGTGTACTTGGTCTGGTCGTTCACAATGCCGGCGATGCCTGCATACTTTATATAGTCGGGGGTGGGAAAGTCTGGCTCACCGGCGGCGAAGCCGATGACATCAATTCCTCTTGCCTTCATTTCCTTGTACAGCGCGTCCAGCGCCAAAGTGGTGGATGCCTGAACGGCAGATGCAATTCTGGATAACTCTTTCACAGGGAAGACCTCCGTCTCAATTTCGCTGTGATACAGTATACGCTCGAACTTGCAGAATGGCAAGGGGACAATGGCAAAAACAGCAGAAAAATGAATCAAGAGCAAAAATGCAATGCAAAATTCATCATTCTATACCAAAGACCATCAGGACAAAATGCAAAACAGGAGGGCTTTTCTTGCAGAAAGAAGGGTTCGGAGATTCCCTCTTGTCCCGTTTGAGTTCTTGTGCTATAATCTAATCTGTATGACTGTCCGCTTTGTCTGCGGACAATGCCAGTTGCGCCGGGCAGTAATCCCGGCAGCGGAAAGGGAGTATTCTGACGTGAAAATCGTTGTTTTGGCAGGGGGACTGTCCGGGGAACGGAATGTGTCTCTGTCCTCCGGCTTGATGGTGGCACAGGCGCTGCGGGAGCGGGGCCATGAGGTTGCGCTGGTAGACCTGTTTTTTGGCTTGGAGAACTATGAGGGCACAGCGGAGAGTCTGTTTTCCGCACCGCTGCCCCAGTCATGGCGGCGTGTGAGCCGGGAGGCCCCTGATCTGGACGCCATCCGCGCCAGCCGCAAATACCAGAGCAAGGCCATTTTTGGCAAGGGCGTGCTGGAGCTGTGCGGCATGGCGGAGATTGTCTATCTGGCGCTCCACGGCGACTGCGGCGAAAACGGCAGCCTTCAGGCCACCTTTGATCTGATGGGCATTCCCTATACCGGCTCCGGTGCCATTCCCAGCGGCATTGCCATGGATAAGGACTTGACCAAACGACTGCTCCGGGGCACCGATGTGGCTACCCCCCAGTGGACCAAGGCGGTGTATACCGCGGCGGACATCCCTGCCCTGAGTGAGAAAACTGCCCTCCCCGTGGTGGTCAAGCCGCTGGATGCCGGTTCCTCCATCGGCGTTGCCATTGCCAACACCAGACAGGAGCTGACCGACGCACTCACCGACTGCCTGCGCTACGGCGGCAAGGTGGTGCTGGAACAGTACATCCGTGGACGGGAGATTCAGGTGGGCTATCTGGACGGGCGTGCCCTGCCCTCTATCGAGATCATCCCCAAGCAGGGCTTTTACGACTACGCCAACAAATACCAGCCTGGCGCCACCGAGGAGATCACCCCTGCCCCCATCCCTGCGGCGTGGGAGCAGCGCCTTGCCCGGGACACCAAAACCGTCTTTGACACCATCGGTCTTTCTGTCTATGCCAGAGCGGATTTCATTGTCACCGAGGACGGAACGCCATGGTTTTTGGAGATTAATACCCTGCCCGGCATGACTCCCACCTCTCTGGTACCCCAGGAGGCGGCGGCAGTGGGCATCAGTTATGGTGAGCTGTGCGAGATCATCATTTGTCAGTCACTGCGCGCGAGAGAGGGTAAGGCGTAATATGGAACCGATTTCAGTCGCTGAGATTCTCACCGCTACCGGCGGAACCCTGCTGGCACCCTTTGACGAGTCCTGTCAGGTTCGCATTGTGGATACGGACAGCCGCTCCATGCACGAGGATTCCCTCTTTGTGCCGCTGGAGGGGGAGAAGTTTGACGGACACATTTATCTGAATCAGGCTCTGGACTCCGGGGCGCTGGGCTGTCTGACCCATAAGGATGTGACCTTGCCCCGCAGGGACCGTTTTTACATCCGGGTGGAGGACACCACCACTGCGCTGGGCGATCTGGCCCGGTACTATCGCAATAAGTTCGACGTGAAGGTGGTAGGGGTCACCGGCAGCGTAGGCAAAACCACCACCAAGGATATGGTGGCCTCCGTACTCAGCCAGAAGTACAAGGTGCTGAAAACCGAAGGCAACTACAATAATAATATCGGCGTGCCCAAGACCATTTTCGGCCTGAACAGCACCCATCAGATTGCGGTCATCGAGATGGGCATGAACCACATGGGGGAGATTGACTACCTCACCCGGATTGCCCAGCCGGATGTGGCCATCATCACCAATGTGGGGGACGCCCATATCGAGAATCTGGGAAGCCGGGAGAACACCCTGCGGGCAAAGGCGGAGATATTCAACGCCGTGCGTCCCGGCGGCGTGGCGGTGCTCAATGGAGACGACCCGCTCATTGCCACGCTGGAGGGTAAGCTGATTCACCCCATTACCTGGTACGGCGAGAGCGAACACTGCCCGTGGCGGTGCCGGGAGATCACCGAAGGAGAGCGGGACACCATGCGCCTTTTGGCGGATACCCCTCTGGGGGAGTTGAACGCCACCATCCACTGTCTGGGCAGGTATCTCTACTACCCTGCCCTCAGCGCTGCCGCCGTGGGTGACCATTTCGGCCTGACGCTGGAGCAGATCACCGCAGGCATTGAGAATTTTGCCCCCACCAAAATGCGGATGGACGTGGTGCGCTGCGCCGGGGAAATCACCGTGCTCAACGACACCTATAACGCCAATCCCCAGTCCATGCGGGCGGCGGTGGATGTGCTGGCCAACTACTCCGGTGCGTCCCGTATTGCCGTGTTGGGGGATATGCTGGAACTGGGCGACCTTGGCCCCATGCTCCACGAGAGCGTGGGTCAGTTCGTGGGCAAAAGCGGCATTGACTGCCTGATTACCGTGGGCGAATTGGGCGCCAGCATTGCCGAGGGTGCCAGAAGCGTGGGCATGAGCGAGGTCTATGACCGCCCCAACAAGGAGGAGGCCAAGGTGGTGCTCGCTCAGGTGCTGCGCCCCGGTACGGTGGTGCTGTGCAAGGCCAGCCGGGGAATGCGCTTTGAGGAACTCACCGAGTACATCAAGCGTCTGGCACAGGATAAGGTTTAAGGAACTGATGAACAGACATTGATACAGAGATTGACATGATTGATATTACCGTCCAAAACCTGATAAAATCCTTTGAAGTGGGAGACAACCTGCTGGACGGGCTCACCTTTCAGGTGGACTCCGGCGAGCGGGTGGGTATTCTGGGCAAAAACGGCTGCGGCAAGACCACCCTGTTTAAAATCCTCACCGGGGAGTACGATTATGACGAGGGGGTCATCTCCATTGCCCCGGGGAAAAAGCTGGGTCTGATTTCGCAGATTCCGGTCTATCCCGACGGTGCCACGGTGGAGGACGTGCTGGACTCCGCCTTTGCCCGGCTCCACAAAATGGAGGAGGAGATGGAGGAGCTCACCGCCCAGATGTCTGCCGGGCAGACGGACAAGGCGGCGCTGAACCGATATGACCAGCTCACCCAGCGTTTTCAGACTGAAGGGGGCTATGACGCTCCGGTGCGTCTGGGCAAGGTGTGCAACGGTCTGGATATTTCGCAGGAAATGCGCACCCAGCTGTTTGACCAGCTCTCCGGGGGCGAAAAGACCCGGGTGAATCTGGCCCGGCTGATTTTGGAGGACACAGATATCCTCCTGCTGGACGAACCCACCAACCATCTGGACCTTCGGGCTACTGAATGGCTGGAGGAGTATCTGGACTCCTTCAAGGGTACAGTGCTGGCCATCTCCCACGACCGTTACTTCCTTGACCGGGTGGTGAAACGGGTGGTGGAAATTGACGCAGGACGTGCGGTGTTCTACTCCGGCAACTATTCCTTCTATGTGGTGGAAAAGGAACGGCGGTATCAGGAGCGGCTGCGGCAGTACGAAAAGGAGCAGGCGAAAATCGCCCAGCTTACCGCCACCGCTACCCTGATGCACCAGCACGGCACGGAAAAGCTCCACAAGACCGCTTTTGCCATGGAAAAGCGGATTGAGCGTATGCGCACCACCGACCGCCCGGTGAGCCGGGAACGGGCCATGACGGTGGGCTTTGGAGAGCGGGACTTCTTCGGAGACGAGATGTTCACCATCTCCCGGCTGTCCAAATCCTTCGGAGAGCGCAAGCTGTTCTCTGGCGTGGATTTGGAGGTGCTGGGGGGCGAGCGTATCGCCCTTTTGGGGGATAACGGCACCGGAAAGTCCACCTTTATCAAAATACTGCTGGACGAGGAGCCGCCTGACACCGGGTATATTCACTTTGGCCCTACGGTGCGCCCCGGCTATCTGCCCCAGATTGTCACCTTTGACCACCCGGAGCGCAGTCTGCTGGATACCCTGCTCTGGGAGGACAACTGCACGGCGCAGGAAGCCCGTGACCGTCTGGGCGCCTTCCGCTTCCGGGGGGAGGATGTGTTCAAGCCGGTGATCGCCCTCTCCGGCGGGGAGCGCTCCCGGCTGAAGCTGTGCCAGCTCATGGCAAAGCGGATTAACCTGCTGATTCTGGACGAGCCTACCAACCATCTGGACATTGCGTCCCGGGAGTGGATTGAACAGGCGGTGGAGGACTTTGAGGGAACGCTGCTCTTTGTCTCCCATGACCGTTACTTTATCAACCGCTTTGCCACCCGTATCTGGTTTTTGGAGGACGGGAAAATCACCGACTTCAAGGGAACCTACGAGGACTGGCAGCGGAAAAAGGCCCGGGAGGCGGAATTGCGCAGCGTCCCCCGGTTCCAGCCTGAGCCGAAGAAGCCGAAAAAGGAAAAGCCCTCCGGCGGCACGAAACAGGTGGAAAAAGAGCTGCGTGCCGTGGAGCGGCAGATACAAAAGCTGGAAGATGCCGCCGCCGGGTTGGAGGCGGAGATGGCGGAACACGCCGCCGACTATCAGCGCCTGCAGGAGCTGATGGAACAGCAGACGGAGAACGAGAAAGCATTGACGGAGGCATACCAACGTTGGGAAACACTGTCCGAGCAGCTGGAAGGCTGAAACGGGGCATCCTCGCCCTGCTGCTGGCAGGACTGCTCTCCCTGACGCTGCTGGAGGGGGCGGTCATCGCCGGCTGCAACAGCGATATCAAAGACCAGCCTGACGCAGTGATTGTGCTGGGGGCGAATCTCTGGGGAACCTCCCCCTCTCCCGCCCTGCGTAACCGTCTGGATGCCGCACTGGACTATCTGAACCAGCTGGCGCAGGAGGACTGCTATCCCGTGGTGGTGGTCACTGGCGGTCAGGGGGATGATGAGGTGATGACCGAAGCCGCCTGCATGGCGCTCTACCTCCAAGACCATGGCCTTGACGGAGACCGGATTTTGCGGGAAGACACCTCCACCAATACGGCAGAAAACCTGAAAAACGGGAGAGCGGTGCTGGAACAGGCAGGGATAGAGGTACAGTCGGTGACCATCGTCTCCAACGACTTTCACCTGACCCGGGTGCGGCTGCTGTCAGGCAGGCTGCTGCCTCAGTGGAACTGCTCCACGCTGGCCGCCCCCATGCCGGATGCGAAATCCGCCCTGTATTCCCGCCTCCGGGAGGCTGCGGCGCTGGTAAAGTCCTTCCTTCTGGACAGATAACGAGGTATTTATGATAGAAAAGCTGCGACAATTGGATTTGCGCTATAGCGCCTTGCAGGCCAAGCTGTCCGCACCGGAGACCTATGACGACCCGGCGCTGGTCTCCCGGCTGAACCGGGAGATCGCCGAGCTGGAAGAGGTGGTGACCGCCTACCGGGCGTATAGGCAGGCTTCGGAGGATGTGGCTGCGGCGCAGGAGATGCTCAGCGAGGAGGATGCGGAGCTGCGGGAGCTTGCCCGGGAGGAGCTGCAAGCGGGGAAAGAGCGTGTGGAGCAGTTGGAGCAGGAGCTGAAACTGCTGCTGCTGCCCAAAGACCCCAACGATGGCAAGAGCGTGATCGTGGAGATCCGTGCCGGGGTTGGCGGGGAGGAGGCGGCGCTGTTTGCCCACTCCCTCTACCGGATGTACACCATGTACGCCGACCGGCATCACTGGAAGTGCCAGATTGCCAGCGTCAGCGAGACCGAACTGGGGGGCGTGAAGGAGATCATCTTCACCATCGACAACCCCGGTGCCTACTCCCGGATGAAGTTTGAAAGCGGCGTCCACCGGGTGCAGCGGGTGCCGGAGACCGAGTCGGGCGGCAGAATCCACACCTCCACCGCTACCGTGGCAGTGCTGCCCGAGGTGGACGAGGTGGAGCTGGAGATTGACCGGAAAGACCTGCGGATCGACACCTTCCGTTCCTCCGGGGCAGGAGGACAGCACATCAACAAGACCTCCTCCGCCATCCGCATTACCCACATCCCCACAGGAACGGTGGTGGAGTGTCAGGATCAGCGCAGCCAGCTCCAAAACAAGGAGCGGGCCATGCAGATTCTCCGCTCCCGGCTGTGGCAGCAGAAGGCGGATGCGCAGGCGGAGGAAATCACCGAAAACCGCCGCTCTCAGGTGGGCAGCGGCATGCGAAACGAGCGTATCCGTACCTATAATTTCCCGCAGGGCAGAGTCACCGACCACCGGATCGGGCTCACCCTGTACCGTATTGACAGTATAATGGACGGAGATCTGGACGAGATCATCACCGCTCTGGCTGCCGCCGCACAGGCGGAGCAGCTTGCCGGGATGAAGGAGTGACTTCCACCGTCCCAACCAATCCCACCACGAAAGAAGAGAAGCTGTTTGCAGACAGAGCTGTTTACCGTCCCCATGATAGAGGGGCATGAGACGGAAATTCAAAAGGCCGCAGACCTGATTCGTGCCGGGCAGTTGGTGGGCATTCCCACCGAGACGGTATACGGTTTGGGAGCGGACGCCCTGAACCCGGAGGCGGTGGCCAATATCTACGCCGCCAAGGGCAGACCGTCGGACAATCCCCTGATTATCCACCTTCCCAACGATGTCCGCTGGCTGGACCGGTACTGTGTGGAGGTGCCGCCGCTGGCCTACGAGCTGGCGGAGACCTTCTGGCCGGGGCCGCTGACCATGATTCTCCGCCGCAACCCCGTCGTCCCCGACCGCACCACCGGAGGACTGGACACGGTAGGGGTGCGCTGCCCGGACCACCCGGTCACAAGGGCGATCATCGCCGCAGCGGACGTGCCCATTGCCGCACCCTCCGCCAATACCTCCGGCAGACCCTCCTGCACCACGGCGGCGGAGGTGATGGAGGACGTAGGCGGAAAAATCGCCGCCGTGGTAGACGGAGGCCCCTGCGCCGTGGGGGTGGAGTCCACCATTCTGGACCTGACCTGTACGCCCCCCAAGCTGCTCCGCCCCGGCGGAATGCCGCTGGAACAGTTGGAGGCAGTCTGCGGGGAGATTGAGATTGACCCGGCGGTGCTGCGTTCCATGCAGGCGGGGGAGCGCCCCCGTGCTCCGGGGATGAAGTACCGCCACTATGCCCCCAAAGCCCCGGTGACCGTGTTTACCGGAAACCCGGAGGCCACCGCCGCCGCTATCGCAAAGCAGGCGGGGGAGGGAAGCGGTGTGATTTGCTTTACGGAATGTTTGGACTATTTCCCCAACGCCATCACAGTGGACCTGGGCAGCGTGGAGGACAAACAGGAGCAGGCAAGGCGGGTATTCTCCGCCCTGCGCTCCTTTGACCGGACGCAGGTGACTGCCATCTACGCACAATGCCCTGACCCGGCAGGCTTGGGGCTTGCAGTGGGTAACCGCCTGAAAAAAGCGGCAGGCTTTCATGTGGTGGAGGTGCAGGGATGAAAATCATCGGCATCACCGGTCCCACCGGGGCGGGAAAGACCACCGCACTGAAAGCATTGGAGTCGCTGGGCGTGCTGGTGCTGGACTGCGACGCAGTTTATCACGACCTGCTGGACCGGGATGAAGCCCTGAACGCCCGCCTCTCCCGGCGTTTTCCCCAGGCATACGAAAACGGACGGCTGAACCGGAAAGCGCTGGGTACGCTGGTCTGGCAGGACAAAGCAGCCCTGAAAGATTTAAATGACATTACCCACGCCGCCATTCTGGACGAGCTGAAGGTCCGCATTGCCCGGGCGGAGCAGGCGGGATACATGGGCGCCGCCATTGACGCCGTCGCCCTTTTGGAGTCCGGCGCCGCAGCACTGTGCCAGGAGACGGTGGCGGTCATCGCCCCGGAGGAGGAGCGGATTTCCCGCATTATGGCCCGGGAGGGCATCGACCGCAGCTACGCCGCTGCCCGGGTGGCAGCGCAAAAACCGGGGGTGTGGTTCTCCGCGCGCTGCGGGCATACCCTGAACAACGACAGCACTGAGGAGGCGTTTCGGGAGAAATGTCTGACCCTCTTTTCCCATATATTACATACACAGGAGGATAACACCATGAGCGATGCAAAGGAACTGAGAGAGCGTCTGCTGGCCGACCGGAAGGACGGCTGGGAGAAGCTGAACGAGAACGAGCGGAAAGAGCTGGAGGCATACTGTGAGGACTACAAGCGGTTCCTCAACGCAGGGCGCACCGAGCGCTTGTGCGTGGAGGAAGCGGTCAAGCTGGCGGAAGCCAACGGCTTTACCGCCTTTGTTCCCGGACAGAGCCTGAAGGCGGGAGATAAGGTCTACTACAACAACCGGGGCAAGAGCATTATGCTGGCTGTCATGGGGGAGGAAAAGCTGGACAAGGGCGCTGTCATTGGCGCTGCCCACATCGACTCCCCCCGTCTGGACCTGAAACCCAGCCCTCTGGACGAGAACAGCGGCCTTTGCACCCTGAAAACCCATTACTACGGCGGCATCCGCAAGTATCAGTGGGTGTCCATCCCGCTGGAGCTGGTGGGCGTTGTGGTGAAGGAGAACGGGGAGCGGGTCAAGGTCTCTGTGGGTAAGGAGCCGGGTGACCCGGTGCTCACCATTCCCGACCTGCTGCCCCATCTGGGCGACAAGCAGTCCCATAAGCCCCTGTTTCAGGGCATTGAGGGTGAGCAGCTCAACCTGCTGGCCGGGTCTAAGCCCTATCCTGATGACGACGGCTCTGACCGGGTAAAGCTGGCAGTGCTGTCCATCCTCAACGAGAAGTACGGCATCGTGGAGGAAGACCTGATCTCTGCCGAGCTGATGGCCATTCCTGCCTTTGAGGCAAAGGATGTGGGTCTTGACCGCTCCATGATTGGCGCTTACGGTCAGGATGACCGGGTGTGCGGCTACGCTGCCCTTCGGGCGGTGCTGGAGGCAAAGCCCCGCAGAACCGCCGTGTGTATGCTGGCAGACAAGGAGGAAATCGGCTCCATGGGCGTGACGGGAATGCAGTCCCACGCCTTTGACTGCTTCATGGAGCAGCTGTGCGATATTCAGGGGGTGTCTCTGAAGGATTGCTTCGCCCACTCCTTCTGCCTCTCTGCCGACGTGACCGCTGCCTACGACCCCAACTTTGCCGAGGTCTATGAGAAAAACAACGCCGCCTATCTGAACCGGGGCGTGGGTCTTTGCAAGTACACCGGCTCCCGGGGCAAGAGCGGTTCCTCTGACGCTACGGCAGAGCTGGTTGCCCATGTCCGGGCTGCTTTGAATGCCGACGGCGTACAGTGGCAGATGGCAGAGCTGGGCAAGGTGGACGAAGGCGGCGGCGGCACGGTTGCCCTGTATATGGCCAACCGCAATATCGACACGCTGGATGCAGGCACCCCGGTTCTGGCCATGCACTCCCCCTATGAAGTGACCTCCAAGCTGGACTGCTATATGACCTACCGTGCCATGAAGGCGGTATTCGCCCGGTAATATCCATGGATTTCCTCTGCAAGGATAAATTGCGGATGAAATATGCTCCACCGTTCAGGGAAAAGGAGGCAAAACAATGACCTTTTTCAATGCGATTCTTTTGGGACTGATTCAGGGATTGGCTGAATTCCTGCCCATCTCCAGTTCAGGACACCTCTCGCTGTTCCAGAACTTCTTCGGGCTTCAGACAGCGGAGCAGAGCAATCTGTTCTTTGACGTGCTGCTGCATTTGGGCACTCTCATCGCTGTGGTAATCTATTATTGGGAAGACATCCGGGGCATGGTGCTGGAATTTATCCAGATGTGTCAGGAGCTGGCGGGAAAGCGCTCCACACGCCCCACCGTGGAGGCGATGGATCTTCGGCGGCTGATTCTGCTCATTATTGTGGGTACGCTGCCCCTGCTGCTGGTGCTGCCGGTGAAGAGCAAGGTGGAGGGACTGTACAGCAATACGGTCTTCATCGGCTTTGCCCTGCTGGTGACCGGAGCCCTGCTCTACTTCTCTGACCAAATTGGACGGGGACGCAAGGGTGTGCGATCGGTGACGCTGGTGGATGCGCTGCTCATCGGTCTGGCGCAGGCGGTGGCGGTGGTGCCCGGTCTGTCCCGCTCCGGCTCTACCATCTCCGCAGGGCTTACCCGGGGACTGGATCGGAAATTCGCCGTGCGCTTCTCCTTCCTGCTCAGCCTGCCTGCTGTGCTGGGGGCAAATCTGCTCAGTCTGGTGGATGCTGCCAAGGCGGGGATTGATCTGGGTCTGATGCCGGTTTACATCGTGGGCGTGTGCGTGGCTGCCATGTCCGGCTATGCCGCCATCGGCGTCATCAACCGCATGTCTGCCCGGGGCAAGTTCGGTATGTTCGCATGGTATTGCTGGGGTGCCGGTATCATCACGCTGGTGCTCTCCGGCATCTTTATGCTGCTGAACCGCTGATGCCGGCACTGCCGGCGTGGGGTGTTTCCCCGAAACGAAAGGAAACGTCGCATCAATGGCTACAACCAAGAAAAAAACAACAAAATCCAATACCAACCGAACGTCTCAGTCCAAAACCAGAAAGCCGGCTGCCAAAACAGGGAGCAAGCCTGTCCCCCGGCGGGCGGACTACCGTCCCCGGCAGATACTGGGCTGCATCTGTTTTGCGCTGGCGGTGTTCTCTGCCTTCGGCTATTTCGACATACACGCCATTGCCATCGACCTGCTGGTGAATACCATCCGGGGGCTGGTGGGCTTCGGCTATTGGGCTGCGCCGCCGCTGCTGCTCTGGGCCAGCGTCATCCTCATTTTTCATGGAGGAATGCCGGTGCGCCTTCGCACTACCGCCGCCCTGACCAGCCCTGTGCTGCTGGGTGCCTTCCTCCATGCCATTCTCTGCCCTGCCACTACTGTGGTGGATGGGAGCATGGTGAGAGACCTCTGGGACAGAGGTGTGGAGATGCGCTGCGGCGGTGTGCTGGGCGGTCTGATCGCCAATGGCTTGACCCTGCTGTTCAGCGTGCTGGGTACGGTGCTGATTCTGATTGTGCTTGGGGTCGTTTCTGTTATGATCCTGACCCGAACCACGCCCACAGACCTGCTGCGGTTTGCTGTCCGCATTCGTCAGGCGGAGAGGGAGCGTTTAACGGCGATGAAAGAGGAAGAGGAGCGGCTGGAGGATGAGGAGGATGAACCGCCTTTGGAACCCGCCCCTCTGGCTCCCCTGCCCCTGCGCCGACAGAGAAAATCACAGATCGACCTGTTTGCCGACGAGCCGGAGGAGGAGCTGCCCCGTGAGCAGTGGCCTGAACCGGTTGCCCTGCCGCTGAAAAAGAAGAAGGAACGGCGCGGCAAGCGCATGGATACAGAAAATGTTCCCGCCCCTCCCGCCGTAGAGGAGCCGAGAGAAGGGGCAGACCCGGAAAGCTTGCAGAGCATCTTCGGAAAGGGAGAGCGGTATCAGGTTCAGCCGCCGAGGGCGGAGCCCCCTGTGCCGCTGGAACGAACCGGGGAGAGAAGCACCAAAAAGACACCGCCACCGGAGCCGGTTCCTCTGGAGCCGGAAGCGATTGCTGCGGCACAGCCGGAGCAGAAGGAAAAAGCGCCTGAGCAGGAACAGCCTCAGGAGAATGTGGCACAGGCGCTGGACGAGCAGCTTGCCCGGAAGGTGGAGTATGTACACCCGCCGCTGGATCTGCTGCCCCCCTCCGCCAAATCCAAAGAGGATGCCCGCAAGGAGATTGCGGAGGTCACTGAGCGGCTGGACGACACCTTTGAGGCGTTCAGCATTGATGCCCATGTGATCGGAGAGATCCGCGGCCCCACGGTGACCCAGTATGAGTTGGAGCTGGGGCGGGGCGTCAAGCTGAGCAAGGTCACCGGCATGGCGGATGACATCACCGTCAGCCTTGGTGTGGAAAAGGTGCGTATTGCCCCCATTCCCGGCAAAAGTCAGGTGGTGGGGGTGGAAATCCCCAACCGAAAGGCCACCAAGGTGCCCATCCGGGATGTGCTCAGCTCTGAGGCGTTCCAGCACCACAAGTCCCCGGTGGCATTTGCACTGGGCAAGGACATCGCCGGCAGAGTGGTGGTGGGAAACATTGCCAATCTGCCCCATATGCTGATCGCAGGCACCACCGGCTCCGGTAAGTCAGTGTGTACCAATTCCATTGTCATCTCCCTGCTCTACCGTTCCAGCCCGGACGATGTGCGGTTGATTATGATTGACCCCAAAATCGTGGAGTTTGAGGGCTACAACGGCATTCCCCATCTGCTCATTCCGGTGGTGACCGACCCCAAAAAGGCGGCGGGTGCCCTGCAATGGGCGGTGACGGAGATGCTGAAACGCTACCGCATCTTTGCCGAGCGCCATGTGCGGGAGCTGGAGAGCTACAACGCTCAGGTGCGTGCCGACCCGGACACGGATGAGCAGCCCATGCCCCGCATTGTGGTCATCATCGACGAGCTGGCAGACCTGATGCTGGTTGCCTCCAAGGAGGTGGAGGAATCCATCTGCCGGCTGGCGCAGATGGGGCGTGCCGCGGGAATGCACCTGATTATTGCCACCCAGCGCCCCTCCTCCGACGTGATTACCGGTCTGATGAAGGCGAACATTCCCTCCCGGGTGGCCCTCACCGTTTCCTCCGGTATGGAGTCCCGCATCATTTTGGATCAACAGGGTGCGGAAAAGCTGCTGGGCTACGGCGATATGCTGTACAACCCGGTAGGCGCCAAACGCCCCACCCGTGTGCAGGGTTGCTTTATCTCCGACAAGGAAGTGGCGGATGTGATTCAATTCGTCAAGGAGAACTCGGAGAGCAACTACGACGACGATATTATGCAGGAAGTGGAGCAAAACGCCGAAAATGCCGGAAAGTCCGGCAAAAAGGGCGGATCCACGCTGCCCACTCTTCCGGACAGCACCTTCGACGATTCTGCTGCGCCTGCTTCTGTGGGTCCCACACCGGACGACGGCGACCCCATGATGAACGCCGCCATCGACATTGTGGTGGAGACGGGCATGGCGTCGGTGTCCTCCTTGCAGCGAAAGCTGAAGCTGGGTTATTCCCGGGCTGCCCGGCTGGTGGATCAGATGGAAGAGCTGGGCGTGGTTGGCCCCTTTGAGGGCAGCAAGCCCAGAAAGGTGCTGCTCTCCAAGGAACAGTGGCACGAGCTGAAAATGCAGGGCGGCAGCCTTACCGATCTGGACCGGGCAAAGGTCATGAGCGAGGAAGCCGACCGGGAAGCGATGACGGCGGAGGATGTGGATATGCCTCCCTTTGAGGTGGACGGATGAACAAACTGCCAAAGCTGATCTTTTCCGATCTGGACGGTACGCTGGTGCCGGAGGGGGAGAGCACACTTCCTCTCTCTCTGGTTGCCGTGTTGGATGAACTGGCGGAGCTGGGCATTCCCCTGATCGTCTCTTCGGGACGACAGGCGGACAGCTTGCGCCGGGTGTTCTCGGTGCTGAGAACGCCGCCTTTGATTCTCGCCCTCAACGGCGGGGCGCTGCTGCGGGGGGAGGAGCTGCTCTTTCAAGACCCTCTGCCCCAGCAGGAGGCGCTTGCCATTGCAAGAGAAGCCGCTGAAATAGAGGATGTCCATGTGATTTTGGAGACCGCCCGGGAGTGCTGGGTCTATGGTCTGACCAACCCGCTGGTGCCCCTGCTGGAAGAGAGAGAGTACCATGTAAAGCCAGTGGACGACCTCAACAAAGTGGAGGGGGAGGTCATCAAGGTTGCCTGTTACTCCCAGGGTAACCTGAAACAGATGCTTCATTGGGCGGACCATCGGGCATCCAATCAGGTGAAGGCCGCCCGCTCCGGTCAATACTGGGTGGATTTTAACGTGGCGGACAAAGGCAAGGGTCTGCTGGCTGCCTGCAAGCTGCTGCGGGTTGCTCCAGAGGACACAGCCGCTTTCGGCGACAACCTGAACGACGCCTCCATGCTGGCTCAGGCCGGACAGGGCTTCGCCGTGGCGGGGAGTGTCCTTGCCCATACCGGAGATTGGCCGATCTGCCAGACGGTGGAGGCAGAGCTGAAAAAATTTCTGGAAATGGCAAAAAAACACTTGCATTCTCGGTGAGACTGTGCTAGTATAATTGAGCTGTCAGCGGAAGGCTGCGGTATGCGGCAGTAGCTCAGTTGGATAGAGTGTTTGGCTACGAACCAAAAGGTCGGGGGTTCGAGTCCCTTCTGCCGTATGAAAATAGAGCGGGTTCCAAAGGAACCCGCTCTATTTTCATATTTAGCAGAAGGGACTCGAAGTGCAATCCAACGCCCCAGTGGGGCGTTGTTCACGCCGGCTGGACGGCGTGAAAACCACGATTAAACGAGTCCCTTCTGCCGTCCGACAGGCGAAGTGCAGACTCGAATTGCAATCCAACGCACTGTGCATGAGACGAGCGCTGACAAAGGAGCAAAGCATATGATGAGAACCCAAAGCCCCCTTGACTTACACCTTCATACCACCGTCTCCGATGGCAGCGATACACCGGAGGAATTGCTGGCAAAAGTCAGAACGTCAGGCATCCGCCTGTTTTCTGTCACCGACCATGACGCAGTCAAGGGCTGCCAGATGATTCAGCGCTGTCTGCAACCGGGGGACCCCGCCTTTCTCCCGGGTGCGGAATTTTCCTGCAAGGACAAGCAGGGCAAGTACCACATCCTCGCCTACGGATATGAGCTTGATTCACCCGGCATCCAATCACTGGTGAAGCGAAGCCACAGCCTGCGTATGGAAAAGGTGGTGGCTCGTCTGGACTTCCTTCGGCATCACTTCGGTTTTACCTTTCCGGAACCGGAACTGCAACGCCTGCTCTCAATGGACAACCCGGGCAAACCCCACATCGGCAATCTCATGGTGCGCTGCGGCTATGCCGCTACCAAAGAAGAGGCAATTGAAACCTATATCAACCAACTGCACATGGACAGTGCATATCTTCTGCCGGAGACGGCGATTTCCGGTATTTTAGCCGCCGGGGGCATCCCGGTGCTGGCACACCCCTGCTTTGGCAGCGGAAGTCAGCGGATTGCAGGCACGGAAATGGAAAAACGGCTGAGCAGGCTGATGGAGATGGGACTGCAAGGGGTGGAGGCGTATTATTCCGGCTTTTCCACTGAAATGATTCAGGAAATGCTGACGCTGGCGGAACAATATGCCCTGTACGTCACCGCAGGCAGCGATTACCACGGCAGCAACAAAACAGTGAAGCTGGGAACCACCGGAATGAACGGTTCCACTCCCATCCCACTGGGAATGCGGCGCTTTCTGGCTGCGGTGGGAATGGAGAGAATCCTATAACCCCATAGACAGGGAACCGGCAGTTGTGGACGAACTGCCGGTTCTGCGCTATTCCTGCCCCTCACCGCTCACCATATCTGCCCGGGCAACCAGCGGCGCCATAAATCCATCCAAAGCCGGGGAACGAATCTCTCCCCCTACAATCCGCCCGTCCAATACCATCACGTCAGCCACAATGCCGGTTTCCTCCGAGGGGTAGTTGGCGAGGGGGAAGGTGTACCGGGTGACCACCTGCCCGGCACACCCGGTCAAGTCAAACCCGCCTTTCTGCTGCAATTGAAGAAAGCTGGCGTAGGCGTCTCCGAATTGCTCCGGCATCTGCACCTGATCGCATTCCGGCTGACCGGAACACTCCCAGCCCAGCGAGGACAGATATTCCTCCGGAGCGACTTGGCGGGACTGGGCGGACAGGGAGGCCACATAGGCGGTCTCCTGCATCTGTCCGCCCCAGAGACAGAGCAGAAAGGCAGCCATCAGCGTCGCCGCAGCGGATAGCTCCCGCCATTGGATTTTGGTGGCACAGATCAACAAGGCTTCCTCATTCCTTTCTCATGGGATGGAAAAAGTCTATGTTCCGGCAAAGGGAAGTATGCTATACTAAGGAACCACTGAACAAATCAAGCTACGGCGTCTGAGCGGTCTGTTTTCCGCCATCCGGGTCTAAAATCCCTTGAAATACGTCGGTATTCCTGCGGTCTTTTATCCCCGGCTGACAAAAAACATCCTCGCTCATCCATCCGAGAGATTTATTCAGTGTTTCC
>ATWA01000002.1 GCA_000421005.1 Clostridiales bacterium NK3B98 | reverse complement strand
TTTTCTTCCGTAGCAATTTCACCCAGCGTAATCTGGCTCTCAGCCACAAAAGCACTGACGACATGGTATGCCCTGTGCTTATGATTGGCGCTGCCGCAGATTGTCTTGCCGTCTATGGCAATGACACTGCCCTCTTTGCGGTTGTTTGCCAGCCGGTCATATAGACACTCTGCCAGCGCATCCGGGTCAATTCGTTCGAAAAGTCTCCGAAATGTGTCACTGCTAGGGAAGCGCTGAATAAATCTCTCGGATGGATGAGCGAGGATGTTTTTTGCCAGTCGGGGATAAAAGACCGAAGGAATACTGACGTATTTCAAGGGATTTTAGACCCGGATGGCGGAAAACAGACCACTCAGACGCCGTAGCCTGATTTGTTCAGCGGTTCCCTAGGTATCCCATTAGGCAATTCGAGGAAGGTTTTCAGCCATTCCTCTCGTTCTTTTCCGAAGTCCTCCATATCTTCGAAATCCGTTCCGTTGCAAATGAGACAGCACAGTGCAATGATGAGAATGTCTACCAGCTTGTGAAGGATGTGCCCGTGGCTGGTTCGGCGCGGATCTTCGACCTTCTCAAGCCTTCTTGTCAGTTCTTTCAGTTCCATGTCATGATTCTACCACATTTCATGCGAATTTTAAATGCTGTTGCCCTGCCGAAACGCGGGCGGTTGTTCTTGCCAATCGGGAAAAAATAGGCTATACTGACGCTGTATGTGAAACAGAATCCCTTCACCGTCTCCACGCTCTGAGGGGAAAACAAAGACAGGAGGGCCTTTCTATGGCATTGGATATGAACTGGTTTGACCAGATGGAGCAGCGCATTCCCAAGGGAGAGGTGCGCACCCGCTTTGCACCCAGCCCCACTGGCTATATGCACGTTGGCAATCTCCGCACCGCCCTGTATACCTGGCTCATCGCCCGTCACGCCGGAGGCAAGTTCCTGCTGCGCATTGAGGACACCGATCAGGCACGGAAGGTAGACGGGGCGGTGGAGGTCATCAACCGCACCATGGCCCAGTGTGGTCTTGACCACGACGAAGGCCCGGACGTGGGCGGCCCCGTGGGTCCCTATATCCAGACCCAGCGCCGGGACTTCTACAAAAAGTACGCCGAGCTGCTCATTCACAAGGGCGGGGCATACCGCTGCTTCTGCCAGAAGACGGAGGAATCCGCCCTCCACGGCGCCGCTTTGGGCGCTGCCGCCACCAAGCACATCTGCCCTTACCGGGACATCCCCCAGTCCGAGAGCGACGCTCTGGCTGCCGAGGGCAAGAGCTATGTGGTACGCCAGAAGATTCAGCCCGGTCAGACCAGCTTTGACGACGTGATCTTTGGCCGCATCAGCGTGGACAACGCCGATCTGGAGGAGGGCGTGCTGCTGAAAAGCGACGGACTTCCCACCTACAACTTCGCCAACGTCATTGACGACCACCTGATGGGCATCACCCATGTGGTGCGGGGCAACGAGTATCTGTCCTCCGCCCCCAAGTACAATCTGCTCTACCACAGCTTTGGCTGGGAGGTGCCTACCTATATCCACTGCGCTCCCGTCATGCGGGACGCCCAGCACAAGATGAGCAAACGCCACGGCGACCCCTCCTATGAGGATTTGGTGCAGATGGGCTATCTCACCCCCGCCATTGTCAACTATGTGGCGCTGCTGGGCTGGTCTCCGGAAGGGGAGGAGGAGGTCTTCTCTCTGGAGGACATGGTGCAGATTTTTGACATCCGCCGTATCTCCAAGTCCCCCGCCATTTTCGACATGGCCAAGCTGACCCACTTCAATGCCGTCTACATCAAAAATATGACCCCCCATGCCTTTGCGCTGGCAGCAGAGCCCTACATCCGTCAGGCGGTGACCAATCCCGCCATCGACCCGGCAAAAATCGCCTCCACCCTCCAGCAGCGCACCGAAAAACTCACCGACATCCCGGCGCAGGTGGATTTCTACGACGCTCTCCCGGACTACGATGTGGAGCTGTTCACCAACAAGAAGTCCAAGAGCACCCCGGAGTCCTCCGCTCAGATGCTCAGCGCCATTCTGCCCCGTTTCGAGGCGCTGAAGGAGTGGGAGTGTGACGGCATCAAGGAGGCTATGACCTCCCTTGCGGAAGAACTGGAAGTGAAAAACGCCAAGGTGATGTGGCCGGTGCGTATCGCCCTGTCCGGTAAGGCAGTCACTCCCGGCGGAGCCGTGGAAATTGCGTGGATTCTGGGCAGGGAAGAGGCGCTGCGCCGCCTCCGCAAGGGCTTGGAGCTGCTCTAACAAAGCCCTCCCCCATCAGTGGGGAATCAAGTCGTCCCCGCATACCCGCCACCCCTCCTGCATACCCTATCTCAGGAGGGGATGGTATGTCAAAGGAAGAACCCACCGTCCGGGGTGCCCGCTTGGTGAAGGAGCTGTTCTTCGCCGCGGCGCTGTTTGGACTCTGGACGGCGCTGCGCCTTGGAGCTCCGGTATCCGCCGCAGCCTATCAACAGCAGCTCACCGTTCTGATGGAGGAACAGCGTGACCTGTGGGGTGCCTGCGTCACGCTGGGAGAATCTCTGAACAGGGGAGATGATGCAGTCACCTGTCTGGGTCAGTGGTGCCAGACGGTGTTTCTCCCCGGAGAGAGGACAAAATGAAACCGCCGGAGGTACGCATTTCCCCCGGCTTCTGGGCGGCAGCGGCGCTGCTGATCTATCTGGATCAGGACAGCGCTCTGCCGTTGCTCTTTTTCTCCGCCTGCGCCGCCCACGAGCTGGGACATATCGCCGCCGCCATTGCCTTTGGTCTTCCGGTGCGCCGTCTCACTCTCAGCGCACTGGGGGCGCAGCTGGACATCTCCCGCCGCTGTTCCCCCTGGCAGGAGGGGGTCATGCTGGCCGCCGGGCCGGGGGTGAATCTGCTCTCGGCCCTGCTGATGTGCCGCTGCACCCCGTGGCAGACCGCCGGCGCTGTCCACCTGCTGCTGGGCTGCTTCAATCTGCTTCCGGTGCAGCCGTTGGACGGGGGAGAGCTGGCAGAGCTCCTGTTTTCCGGGCTGTTCTCCCCCCGTGTGGGTTGGACGCTGTGCCGTGGGATGGGCTGGACGTGCTGTGTGCTTCTGAGTGTGGTGGGCATCCGTCTCGCTCTGTATGGCAGCCCCGGACTGCTGGCGCTGGCGCTGTGGCTGGCATCCGGGATGCTCCGATGCCAGGGCTGAGGGAAAGCGGTTGCAATTTCCCTCCCGTCGTGGTAAAATAGAACGAATGTTTCACAAGGAGGGCTGCACCATGCGTATTCTGGGCATTGACCCCGGTGTGGCCACCATCGGCTTTGGGGTCATTGAAGCCACCCGGCAAAACAGCACCATGGTTCGCTGCGGGGTCATCACCACCCCGCCGGGACTGCCCCTGTCCCAGCGCCTCACCCTGATCTATCAGGATATGCGGGAGCTGCTGCAAACCTTTCATCCGGACGAAGTGGCAGTGGAGGAGCTGTTTTTCAACACCAACCTGACCACCGGCATCGCCGTCGCCCACGGGCGGGGGGTGATTCTGCTTGCCGTGGAGCAGGAGAACATCCCCATTTATGAGTACACCCCCATGCAGGTGAAGCAGGCGGTGGTGGGCTACGGCAAGGCGGAGAAAAAGCAGGTGATGCTCATGACCCAGCGGCTGCTCCGCTTGGACAAAATGCCCCGCCCGGACGACGCCGCCGACGCTCTGGGGCTTGCCCTGTGCCATGCCCGCTCCGCCACCAGCCTGCTCAACCGGGAGCGGGTATTTGACCCCAGCCGTTACGATACACGATAAACAGGCAGGCTGCATCCCTGCCTTCTATCCTTTCACAGAAATGAGGCTCTCCCATGTTCGACTATCTCTCCGGCACCCTCGCCCACATTGACCAGCGCCTTGCGGTGGTGGACTGCGGTGGCGTTGGCTTTGGGGTCAACACCTCCCTTTACACCCTCTCCGGGCTGAAAAAGGGGCAGAAGGTGACCCTGTACACCCATCTCAGCGTAAAAGAGGATGACCTCACCCTCTATGGTTTCGCCACCCGGGAGGAACGGAACCTGTTTCAGCAGCTCATCTCTGTCTCCGGTGTGGGACCCAAGGCAGCGCTGGCCATTCTCTCCGCCACCACCCCTTCCAATTTGGCGCTTTCCATCATCACCGGGGACATCAAACCCCTCACCGCCGCCCAGGGCGTGGGAAAGAAGATCGCCCAGCGGGTGGTACTGGAATTAAAGGACAAGCTGGCCAAGGAGCAGGGAGCGGCGCTGGAACAGTACAAAGCCCCGGTGGGCGGACTGGAACTGCCTGCGGACACGTTGGGCGAAGCCGCCGCCGCCCTTGCCGTTCTGGGCTACGGGCAAAGTGAGATCAACGCCGCCCTCAAGGGGATGGATGCCTCCCTCAGCGTGGAGGATGTGATCCGTCAGGCGCTGCGGAGCATGATGAAGAACTGATGGAGGGATACCCATGAGCATTGACTATTCCGATCAGGGGGAATACCGCCCTGAGCCTCTTGTCACCTCCTCTCTCACCAAAGGCGACGAAGGGGAGTTCACCCTCCGCCCCCAGTATCTCCGGGAGTACATCGGACAGAGCAAGGCAAAGGGCAATCTGGAGGTGTTCATTCAGGCAGCCAAGCTGCGCAGCGAGCCGCTGGATCATGTGCTGCTCTACGGCCCTCCCGGTCTGGGCAAGACCACACTGGCGGGCATCATCGCCAATGAGATGGGGGTGCAGATTCGCATTACCTCCGGCCCTGCCATCGAAAAGCCGGGGGATTTGGCCGCCCTGCTTACCAATCTGGGGGAGAATGACATTCTCTTTATTGACGAGATTCACCGGATGAACCGCTCTGTGGAGGAAATCCTCTATCCCGCCATGGAGGACTATGCCATTGACATTATCATCGGCAAAGGCCCCAGCGCCAACTCCATCCGTCTGGACCTGCCCAAGTTCACCCTGATTGGGGCTACCACGCGGGCTGGCTCTCTGTCCGCTCCACTCCGGGACCGGTTTGGCGTGTCGCTGCGGCTGGAGCTGTACACCCCCGAGGAGCTGACCATGATCGTCACCCGGTCTGCGGGACTGCTGGAGGTACCCATTGACGAAGAAGGCGCCATGGAGATCGCCAAGCGCTCCCGTGGCACCCCCCGAATCGCCAACCGGATGCTCCGCCGGGTGCGGGACTTTGCCCAGGTGCGGGCAGGAGGGGTCATCACCCGTGCTGTTGCCGACGAAGCGCTGACGGCGCTGGAAGTAGACCATCTTGGCATGGACAACATTGACCGCCGGATGCTCCGTGCCATTATCGAGCAGTACAACGGCGGCCCGGTGGGCTTGGAGACGCTGGCTGCCACCATCAACGAAGATACGGTGACGCTGGAGGATATGTATGAGCCATATCTGCTGCAAACCGGCTTCCTCACCCGCACCCCCCGGGGCAGGTGCGTCACCCCCGCCGCCTATCATCATTTACATCTGTCCGCCCCGGAAGAACAGCAATCCCTGTTTTCCCAAAATTGACCGCTTTTGACACCCGGCAGACCTCCGCTGCTCTGCCGGGTGCCTTGCACATTGGAGGCAGATATTCCGCCCATATTTCAAATCAGCAGACAAAGATACAACAATTGTATCTCTTTCCGTCAAACGCAGAAGCATCTGTTGTTTCCTTAATACTTCTGAATTATCCATCTCTTTGATTGACAAATCGGACTAATCCGATATGATAAAGGAGAGAGCAATGACGAAAAAGCCAGAAATAATTGAAAGTGAAGTCCCCAGCGACGAGGCTTTGTGCCTCCTTGCCGCCAGTGGTGACTCAGAAGCCGCCGAAGCACTGGTGTTGCGCTGTCAGGCCATGGTGCGGCGGTTTTGCCGTCCCCTGTTCCTCATGGGAGGAGATCAGGAAGACCTGGTGCAGGAGGGGATGCTGGCTTTGACGCTGGCCATGCGCAGCTACCGCCCGGAGAGCGGCGTTCCCTTTCAGGGGTTTGCCGCACGGTGCGTCCACAACCGTCTGGTTTCTGCCATTCGGGACGCATCCAGCAGCCGGCATCTGCCGCTGAATTCCGCCCTGTCTCTGGAGGATACTCCGGCGGCTGACCAGACAGACGCCTTAGGCGACCCGGAGGCTCTGGTGATGCAGGATGAGCGCTTTGCCCAACTTCGTGCTTCGTTGACTGCTCTGGAAAATCAGGTCTTGCAGCTCTATCTGCAAGGTCACAGCTACGGCACCATCTGCCAGCGGCTGGGGCGCTCCGCCAAAAGCGTGGACAACGCCTTGCAGCGCATTCGCAGAAAGTGCAGCGCGCAATAGATAACGGTAATTCCGCCGTTTCTATAAACTTCCCCGGAAGGGGATTATCACCGAGAAAAGAGGATACTTAACATGTACGAAGACAAGATTTTGGTGTGCAAGGATTGCGGCAACGAGTTCGTTTTCACCGCTGGCGAGCAGGCTTTTTACGCAGAGCGGGGTTTCCAGAACGAGCCTCAGCGCTGCAAGAGCTGCCGGGATGCCCGTAAGAACGCCAGCCGTGGTCCCCGTCAGTATTTCACCGCCGTGTGCGCCAACTGCGGCAAGGAAGCTCGTGTGCCCTTCGAGCCCAAGAGCGACCGTCCCGTATATTGCAGCGAGTGCTTCGCTCAGATGCAGGAGAACCGGTAATCGTATCAAAAAGCCGCCCGTGTGGGCGGCTTTTTTGTTGTAATTCGAAAACCCCACGCTAGGCGTGGGTGGTTCGGAAGCGTTTATAACTATAGTACTGGACAAAAAAACTCCTTTTGGTGTAAAGTAACCTTGCGGTCTGGCAACTGCGAGGGACACCAAAAGGAGGTCAAACAATGAGCAAAAGCACGTTGGATGACGCCCATAGTCTATCACATACGAAGTGGAATTGCAAATATCATATAGTGTTTGCTCCGAAGTATAGGAGAAAAGCCTTTTACGGAGAAAGACGTTTGGAAATTGGAGCAATTCTGCGAAAGCTGTGTGAATGGAAGGGCGTAACGATATTGGAGGCAGAGGTATGTATAGACCATGTACAAATGCTGCTGGAGATTCCGCCGAAAATTGCCGTGTCGAGCTTTATGGGATATTTGAAAGGAAAGAGCAGCTTGATGATCTATGAGAAGTGGGGCAATGCACGGTTCAAGTATAGGAGTCGAGAATTCTGGTGCCGCGGCTACTATGTGGATACAGTAGGCAAGGATACGAAGAAGATTCAGACGTATATCCAGAATCAGTTGAAGGAGGATGCCGCGGCAGATCAACTGACGATGGAGGATATGGACCCGTTTACGGGTAGCAGGTAACAATCCTTACGCATGCGCCAGACCGTATGTGCGCCTTTAGGCGCTGCTAGTAAACAAGGGCAGGGCCCGCATATGAAAAACCCCCGGCTTAGCCGGGGGATGATTATTGCAAGCAGGGGGAGGCTCTCGCCCTCTTTCAATGAAAAAAGCTGCCCTTTCGGGCAGCTTTTTTACTCCAGCAGACTATCGTCAATCTCCATCTCCTTCATCGGCTTGTTGGAGGTGAAGACATCATAGATACAGGGCACAAACAGAAGGGTCATTAACGTGCCGTAGGTGAGGCCGCCCACCGTCACCAGCGCCATGGGCTTGAGCAGGGCTGCGTCCATGGAGTCGCCCAGCGCCATGAAGGTCTGAGCAAACACGGTGGTCAGGGTGGTCATCAGCACCGGGCGCAGACGGGTGCGTCCCGCCTCCAGAATGGCCTCCCGCTTCTCCATGCCCCGCTGACGGAGCTGGTTGATATAGTCGATCATCACGATACCGTTGTTGACGATCACGCCGGAGAGCAGCACAAAGCCAATCATGGAAATGACGCTGATCTCGCTGTCCGCAATGAGCAGGGCAATGAACCCTCCGGTAAAGGCCAGCGGAATGGTAAACATAATAATGAAGGGGTGGAGCAGGCTCTGGAACTGAGCCACCATAATCAGGTAGATGCAGACCAGTGCCAGCAGCAGCATTTCCACCAGCTTGAGCATGGCCTCCATAATGGTCTCGCTCTCGCCGGAGTAGTCTACATAAATACCGTCCGGGAAGGGATAACGGGACAGGGTATCCTGAATGTCGCCGCTCACCAGTGTGGGGTTGGCATCGTCCTCCAAAAATGCGGTGATGGAGAGATACCGCTGCTGATTGTAGCGGTTAATCACGTCCATACCCACAGCGTCGGTGATCTCCGCCACATCGGAGAGGGTGATCTTCTCCTCCTCGGTTTCCTTCTCTTCCTCCTTGTCCTCCTCGTCGTCACCGAAGGAGAAGCCGGAGGTCATGGAGCCAAGACCGCCCGTGCTGCCCCCGCCAAAGGCGGACGCTCCCCCCATGGCACCCATGGCAGAAGTAGAATTGGAGGCGGTCAGGTCAATCTGTCCCAGCTCGTCCCGGGTCATGTCCTGATCGGAGTCCTTTTTCACATACAGGGCAAAGCTGCCCTCCTCCAGCTCCAGCGTGGTGATAGAGGTGGGGGTGGCGATTTTCCCGGCGATGGTCTGGAATACCTGCGCCACGGTGAGGGAATGCTCTGCCGCCTTTTCCTTGTCCACCGTCACCTTCAGCTGGTTGCCCGTCTCGGAAAGCCCGGTTTCCACCGTGGAAACGCCTTTGATGTCTTTCAGCTGGTCAGCAATGGCAATGACCTGCTGTTCCAGCTCCTCCTTGTCCCGGCCATAGACCTGAACGGTGATGCCGTTGCCGCTGAGGGCGGAGAGGTCCATGGAGTTGGCGGAGACGTCCAGTTCACAGTTCAGATCAGCACACTTGTCCAACGCCTGCTGGGTAAATTCCTCATTGCTCAGGGTGCGTTCCTCGGAGAAGACCACATAGAAGGAGGCGGAGTTGTTGTCCTCCTCGCCGCTGCCGCCGCCTCCGAACATGGAGCCCACCAGCGTACCCATCATACCGCCGCCGCCGGCCTGCACGCCCACCGTCTCCACGTCGGGGATGGTGAGCAGCCGCTCTGCCACCTGGTCGGCAATCTCCATGGTCTCCTCGAAGGTCAGCTCCACCGGAGTGGTGAGAGAGACGCTGGCCTGTGTGCTGGCCATCTCCGGCATGAAGGTAAAGCCCCGGGTGAGGGTGGCATAAGAAGTGGCAGCCGCCAGCACCACGGCCAGGAGAATCACCACCGGCTTGAACCGCAGGCAGAGCGCCAGCAGTTTGCCGTAGCCGTTGGCAAACCGGTCAAACCACGGATGCTGGATGTCCTTGCTCTTGCCCATGAGCATGGAGCTCATCATGGGCACAAAGGTCATGGCGATAATCAGACTGCCCAGCAGGGCAAAGGTGAAGGAGAGGGCAAGGGCAATGAGCATATCAATGACAATGCCCTCAGTAAAGAACAGTCCGGTAAAGACGCAGACGGTGGTGAGGGTGGAGGCGACAATCGCGCCCAGCACCTCTTTGGTGCCTGCCACCGCCGCCGACCAGATGTTATATCCCTGTGCACGGTAACGGTAGATGTTTTCCAGCACCACCACCGAGTTATCCACCAGCATACCGATGCCAAGGCTGAGACCGCCCAGACTCATCATATTGATGGACACCCCGGCCATGTACATGAACACCAGCGCCAGCACGGCGGACACCGGGATGGACACTGCGATAATCATGGTAGGCCGCAGATCCTTCAAAAAGAGGAACAGCACCACCACAGCCAGCACGGCGCCGTAGGCCATGGACTGCATCACCGAGTGGATCACCATATCAATGTACACGCCCTGATCGGACAGGACGCTGAAATGCAGACCGGGGTATTCCTCGCTGAGCTGGTCAAACCGGGCAAGCACCTGCTTGGTCACGTCACCGGTAGAGTAGCCGTCCTGCTTCAAAATGGAGAGAATCAGTGCGCCGTTGCCGTTGACCTTGGCATAGACCTCCTTGGAGTTGTCCTGCACAATCACGTCCGCCACATCATCCAGACGGATGGTGTCCAGTCCGTCCATGCCCAAATCCAGCAGGGGAAGGGCTTTCAGCTCGTCCAGTGTCTGGATTTTCTGACCCACCCGCACCAGAAGGGAGTCCTCTCCCTGGGTGATGTAACCGGCGGGCATTTCAAAGTTCTGGGCGGTGAGCAGCCCTACCACCGTATTCACCGAGAGAATGGTATCTGCATCGGCGGCGTCATAGGCGGAGTCCCTGGCGCTGTCCAGCTGTGCCTGTGCGCTGTCCATCTGGGCTTCGGCGCTGGCAATCTGGGCGGTGGCCGACCCCAGCTCAATGGAGGCAAGAATCCCGGAGGAATTGATGGTAGTAAGGGCATCGGAAAGGGCGGTTTCGCCGGTTTCAATCTGCTCCATGGCGGCGGTCATCTGCTCGTAGGCAGGTCGGATCTGATCCACCGTCTTGCGCAGCTCCTCCTTGTTTTCAATCACCACATCCATGGCCTCAGATGCCGCCCGCATCTGCACCAGACGCTGACCCACCACCAGAGAGACGCTCTCGCTATCCTGAATCGGAATGCCCTGCTTGCCAAGGGCGGTGCGCATGGCGTCCAGCCCTTTGTCGCTGGTAGATATCACCGCTTCCAGCCGTGCCATCTCCGCCTCCACGTTGTCGGAAGCGGGAGAGGAAGGCTGCTGCTCCGGCTGCTCTTCAGAAGGCGTCTCCGGCTGCTCCGAGGGCTGTTCGGAAGGCTGCTCGGTTGGTTGTTCAGATGGTTGCTCCAAGGGCTGCTGCTCCGGCTGGGAGGGGGCAGGCTGTTCGTCCTGCTGGGGAAGATTCCGCAAGCCCTCCAGCTCCAACTGCGCCGCCGCCTTGGTGGCTTCCAATTCCAGCGCCTTTGCTTCCAGTTCCTCCAGCGATTGGATGGCGGCCTCTGTCTGAGCGTTGTTGGCCTCCGCCTCGTCCACCGCCTTCAGTCCCTTTTCCGCCTCGTCCAGTGCGGCTTTCAGCAGGGAAATCTGCTGCTGCAATTGCAGCTTGGAGGAAATGGCGGTGATCTTGCCGTCCACCACCTGATTCTCCCCCTCGGCAAGCTGATTGGCCAGATTCTCCTTTTGGCTGTCCAGCTCCTTCTTGCCGTCCTTCAGCTTGTCCGCACCCTCGTCCAGCTTATCCTGAGCATCGGCAAAGGTGTCGTCCAGAAGTCCGGAGATTTTCTCATTCAGTGCGTCAATTTTGTCCTGACGCACCACCACCTGAATCTCCGCTTCAATCTCACCGGCAGCGGACACAGAGGCCACACCCCCCATGCTCTCCAGCTTGGCGATCAGGTTGCTATCCACAAAGTCGGTGAGCTGCTTTTGATCCTTGCCGTCCATATCCACGGCGGCCACCAGAATAGGAGCCATATCCGGGTTGATCTTCATAATCAGAGGGGAGGAGATGGCATCATCGTTCCACCGGGACTCCAACTGATCCAGCTTCTCCCGCATTTCCACGGTGGCGGAGTCCATGTTGGTCCCCTCCTGAAACTCCAAAATCACCAGAGAATAGTTCTCATTGGAGGTGGAGGAGATATTGTCAATGCCGCTCACCGTTGCCATGGATTCCTCCAAGGGAATGGTGACAGCGGTCTCCACCGTGTCTGGGCTTGCACCCACATAGGTGGTCATAACAATGGCATAGGGCAGATTCATGTCCGGCAGCAGGTCGGTAGAAAGCCGGGTGAGGGATACCACACCCAGCACGATTGCCAGAATAATGCCCACGATTACGGTATACGGTCTTTTTACGCTGAATTTTGGAATCATCGTATGCCTCCGAAAAAAGGTTCATGTTCACTCAAAGGTATCATATCTGGTTTTTCCTCCCCCGTCAACTGGCGATAGGGCGGAATATTGTGAACATTTTTCGAACATTTTCACCGTTATGCCTTATGGACAAACCCCAAGGGAAGAAAATCTTGCAACCAATAGGGGAGAGGGATATAATCGAAGCAAGACTTATCACAGGGAGGAAACACCATGTTTGAACTGTCCAAGGATTCCTGCATCAGCGATGTGCTCCGTTTTGTACCGGATGCCGCCCCGCTGCTGATGTCGGTAGGGATGCACTGTCTCCACTGCGGCTCGGCGCAGGGGGAGACGCTGGAAGAGGCCTGCGCCGCCCACGGGGTGGATTTGGATCTTCTGCTGGACGAGCTGGAAAGCTCGCTGGCGCTGACGGAGGACTTCTGAGATGCTCCGACTCTCCCGGCGATTACAGGCAGCGGCGGACTGGGTGCCCGAGGGCTGCCGTTTTGCGGACATCGGCACCGACCACGGCTTTCTCCCGGTGTGGCTGGTGCAGTCCGGGCGAATTGACCACGCCATCGCCGCCGACCTGCGCTCCGGTCCGCTGGCACGGGCTGGGGAAACCGCCCGCACTGCCGGACTGACAGAGCAGATTCAATTGCGGCTCTGTCCCGGTCTGGAGGGCATTCGTCCGGATGAAGCCAACTGCTTAGCCATTTGCGGCATGGGCGGCGAGGTGATTCGGGGCATTCTGGAAGCAGCGGCATGGACAAAACAAGGGGTCACTCTGATTTTACAGCCCCAGTCCCACCCGGACCGTCTGCGCCTTTGGCTGCAACAGTCCGGATACTGCATCCAAGAGGAACGCTGCCTGCAAGAGGAGGGGAAATGGTATCCCCTTCTTCTGGTTACCGGGGGCAGGGACACCCCCCTTACCCCCGCCGAAGCTCTTCTGGGCAGGCAGGAGCGCTGGCATCCGGTTGACCCATGGGGCGGTTATCTTCGCCACCACATGGAGCGGCTCAGCCGTCAGTGGGAGGGGCTGATGACCGCAGATGAGCCGGATGAGGCACGTATGGAGGCGATCAGCACCCTTCTGGAAGAGCTGGACACATGGGCAGGGGAGTACCCTGAGGAGGATGAAACATGGTAACAGTACAGAATATCTACGATTTTTTGAACCAAAAGGCACCCTTTGCCCTACAAGAGGACTGGGACAACTCCGGTCTGCTGGCAGGCGACCCCGCCGCCCCCGTGGAGCGGATTCTGCTGGCATTGGACATGACGGACGATGTGATCGAGGAAGCAAAGGACTGTAAAGTGAATCTCATTGTCAGTCATCACCCTGTCATCTTTCGTCCCATCCGCCGAGCCACCCTTTGCGAGGGTGACCTGAGTGGCCGTAAAGTCTGGTCTCTTGCCAGATATAACATTGCCGCCATCTGCGCCCATACCAATCTGGACGCCGTGGAGGGCGGGGTGAACACCGTGCTGGCTGGTGCACTGGGGCTGACCGATTTGACCATCTTAGAGCCCTCCGGAACCGCCCCGGACGGGCAGGCCTGCGGCATCGGACGGATTGGCACCCTGACGCAGCCGGAATCGGTGGAGGAATTTCTCCACCGGGTGCAAAACGCCCTGCATCCCGCCGCCCTGCGGTACGTCTCCGGAGGAAAACAGATTCAAAAGGCAGCGGTAGGGGGCGGTGCCTGCGGGGAAATGCTCACAGCGGCAGTACAGGCGGGGTGTGACGCCTTTGTCACCTCTGATTTGAAGTACAACGCCTTTCTGGACGCAAAGGAGCTGGGGCTGACCCTGATTGACGCCGGGCATTATCCCACGGAAAACCCGGTAATGGAGACGGTTGGGGAGTGGCTGAAGGAGGCATTTCCGAAGGTGGAGGTGCTTCGTTCGGCAAAGCACAGCGAGGTCATTTCCTCCTTTTCGTGAAATTCCGTTGGAATTTCTTGGCGAAAGCCCTGTTTTCCCCCTTGCGCTGGCTTTGAAACAGTGCTATAGTAACAGGGAATGTGTAAATATTGCACCAGAGAGATCAACAGGAAGGATGAAACATTATGTCCGGACATTCCAAATGGAATAACATTCAGAAGACCAAAGGCGCAGCAGACGCCAAGCGTTCTCAGGCCTTTACCAAAATCTCCCGTGAGATGATTGTGGCCGTCAAGATGGGCGGCTCGGGAGACCCCAAGAGCAACTCCAAGCTGGCCTCTATCATCGCCAAGGCCAAGGCAGTTAACATGCCCAAGGACAACATCAAGCGTACCATTGACCGGGCGCTGGCTGCGGGCAACACCGACAACTATGAGGATGTGGTCTACGAGGGCTACGGTCCCTCCGGCGTGGCTGTCATTGTGGAGGCCCTCACCGACAACCGCAACCGTACCGCTCCCAATGTGCGGCACATCTTCGACAAGTACAACGGCAATCTGGGTGCCAGCGGCTGTGTGAGCTGGAGCTTTGACCGCAAGGGCGTCATCGTGCTGGACAACGAGGACGAGGAGCTGGACGAGGAAACCGTCATGATGGACGCACTGGAAGCCGGTGCGGACGACATGGAGGTGGACAACGGCGTTTTCGTGGTCTATACCGGCACCGACAATGTGGCTGAGGTCAGCGAGGCGCTGGAAAAGGCGGGCTACACCTTCCAGAGCGCACAGGTGGAGATGGTTCCTCAGAACTATGTCAAGCTCACCGACGAGAAGGACATCCGCAACATGGAGCGGATGATCGAGCTTCTGGAAGAGGACGACGACGTGCAGAACGTCTGGCACAACTGGGAACAGGAATAAGCAAAAAGCGGCCTTTTGGCCGCTTTTTGCTGTGGGTATCCCTTTCGCAGGGGTGCCTCCGGTCTTTTACCTGAAAAAAGAGTGCGCCTGGCGCACTCTTTTTTTGCAAGTCGGTCTATAAGCCGGGTTCTGTTTTGACAGCCATCTATCTTGGCCTGCCATTGCTGACAGGCTCCTTGCCACCTCCCTGGGACGGCCGGGCCAGCCATATGTCCCTCCACGGTGTTGCTCCGGATAGAGTTTACAGGGCCGAGCAGTTCCCTGTCGGCCGGTGAGCTCTTACCTCGCCTTTCCACCCTTACCGGGGAAGCCCCGGCGGTATCTCTCTGTTGCACTTGTCCTGAAGTCGCCTTCGGCGGGCGTTACCCGTTATCCTTGCCCTGTGGAGCCCGGACTTTCCTCACAAAAGGCTCTTTCGCACCCCTTGCGCGGCTGTCCAACCGGCTTGCGGGGTCTATTCTACCCGTTCTGTTCCGAATTGTCAAACGCTTATTGAATTTGCACCTGCAAAGAGGTATAATACCCGTGTATGCAAATAGGAGGTATCTGTCTATGACCTTTGATACATGGCTTGCTTCTCTCTCCTCCCGCTCCGTGACCGTGGTGGGCATGGGCGTTTCCAATCTCCCCCTGATTCGGCTGCTGGCCGGGCACGGGGTAAAGGTCACCGCCTGCGATAAATGTCCCCGGGAGCGGTTCGACAACCCCGCTCTGCTCACCGAGCTGGAAGGGCAGGGGGTCACCCTGCACATGGGGGAGGACTATCTGGAAAACCTCAGTGGCGACTATATCTTCCGCTCTCCCGGCATCCGTCCCGACATCCCCGCCTTTGAACAGGCAAAGGCAAGGGGCAGTATCATCACCTCGGAGATGGAGACCTTTTTGGAGGTCTGCCCCTGTCCGGTGATTGCCGTCACCGGCTCGGACGGCAAGACCACCACGACCACCATTATCTATAAGCTCCTTCAGGCGGCAGGGTACACCGTCCATGTGGGCGGCAACATCGGTCACCCTCTGCTGGCAGAGACCGGCTCCATCGCCCCCACTGACCGGGTGGTACTGGAGCTGTCCTCCTTCCAGCTCATGACCATGCGCCGCTCTCCCTCCGTCGCCGTCATCACCAATCTCTCCCCCAACCATCTGGACTGGCACACCGGGATGGAGGAATATGTAGCCGCTAAGGAGAACATTTTCCTCTGGCAGAATCAGGACTGCAAGCTGGTGCTGAACTATGACAACGATATCACCCGTTCTCTTGCCCCCAAGGCAAAGGGAAGGGTGGTCTGGTTCGCCCGGCAGACCACCCCTCCCTCCGGCGTGACGCTGGAAGGGGAGAACATTGTGGTCAAGGGGGAGCGCACCGTCCTGAACACAGGCGACATCCTCCTCCCCGGCGTTCACAACTGGGAGAACTACATGGCCGCCATCGCCGCCGTAGACGGGCTGGTGGATGACGAGACCATCCGCTCCTTTGCCCGCACCTTTGGCGGGGTAGAGCATCGGATTGAGCTTTGCCGGGAGCTGGACGGAGTGCGCTACTACAATGACTCCATCGCCTCCAGCCCCACCCGCACCGTGGCGGGACTGCGCTCCTTCTCCCAGAAGCTGATTCTCATTGCCGGAGGGTATGACAAGCATCTGGACTACACCCCTCTTGGCCCGGAGATTGTGGCCCACGTCAAGGCGCTGGTGCTCACTGGCGCTACCGCCCCAAAAATCCGTCAGGCGGTGGAGCAGGCGAAAGGGTTTGACCCGGAGGCGCTTCACATCTACGACGGCTATGACTTTGCCGGAGCCGTTGCCAAAGCGCACGAAATCGCCCAGCCGGGAGACGTTGTGATTCTCTCTCCCGCCTCCGCCTCCTTTGACCAGTTTAAGAACTTTATGGTGCGGGGAGAGACCTTCAAGCGGATTGTGAGCGAGCTTTGATTTTGCTGGCGCACAATGTGCGCCCCTACAAAGACATTTGAGGTAATTATGAACTGTTTTGACACATTACGCCGTCTCTGTCTCGCCCCCGGTCCTTCCGGGTTTGAGACCAAAGCGGCTGAAGCCGCAGCGGAGCTGCTCTCTCCGCTGGTGGACGAGGTACACACTGACCGTCTGGGCAGTGTCATCGGTCTGCGCCGCTGCGGCAGACCGGGAGCGAAAAAGGTGCTGCTGGATGCCCATCTGGACGAGGTGGGCTTTCTGGTGGTGGGGCATAAAGAGGGATTCTTGCAGCTTCGCACGCTGGGCGGGGTAGACCCCCGGATTATGTGTGACCGGGAGCTGACCGTATTGTCCCAGCCCCCCATGCCCGGGGTGATTGCGGTCAAGCCGCCCCATATTATGAAGGACGGGGATGCCGACCACGCCATTCCCATGGAGGATTTGTATCTGGACGTGGGACTGACGCAGGAGCAGGCGCAGCGCCTTGCTCCCATTGGCACCCCGGTGGTCTATCGGGAGGATGTGTTCCCGCTGCAGGGGAACCGGATTGCCGGGAAAAGTCTGGACGACCGCTCCTGCTTTGCCATTCTGCTGCGCACGCTGGAGATTCTGCAACAGGAGACGCTGGATGTGGACGTAGCCGTCCTCGGCTCCTGCTTTGAGGAGACCAGCGGCGACGGTGCGCTGGTGGCCACCTTCGCCCAGCACCCGGACTGCGCCATTGCGGTGGACGTGACCTTTGCCACCACCCATGACGGGCCGAAAGAGACGGGCTTTGAGCTGGGAGGCGGCCCCGCTGTGGGCATCGGCCCCAACTGCGCCCGGTGGATGGTGGAGCTGCTGCGCCGCTGCTGCAAGGAGGAGGAAATCCCCTTCAACGCTGAGGTAATGGCAGGCAGCACCGGCACCAATGGCTGGGAGATGCAGGTGGTGCGGGAAGGCATCCCCGTGGCCATTGTCTCCCTGCCCCTGCGGTATATGCACACCCCCTTAGAGGTCATTGACAGCGGTGATGCGGAGCAGTGCGCCCAATTGCTGGCCGCATTTCTCCGCCGTGTTGGAAAGGAGGAGGCGCTTTGTCAGAACAACTGAAAACGTTATGCCGCCTTTCCGGCGTGTCCAGCCATGAGGACGATGTGCGAAACTATATCATGGAGCAGGCTCGCCCCTATGCCGACAGCATACGGGTGGACGCCATGGGCAACCTGATTGTGTTCAAGCGGGGGGCAGTGAGCTGCCCGGACTTTCTCATGCTCTGCGCCCACATGGACGAGGTGGGCGTGATGGTAGACCACATCCACGACGACGGCACCCTTGGTTTCCAGTTTGTAGGCGGGGTAAACCGTCAGGTGGTCATCGGCAAAAAGGTCTATCTGGGGGAAAACCGTATCCCCGCCGTGATGGGCATGAAGCCCATCCATCTGACCACCAAGGAGGAGCGGAAAAAGATTCCCCTGACGAAAGACCTCTATCTGGACATAGGAGTGGACTCCAAGGAGGAGGCGCAGAAGCTGGTCTCTCTGGGGGAAATCGGCGTGTTTTCCGACGATATACTGGAATTTGGCAACGGCCTTTTGAAAGCAAAAGCCATTGACGACCGGGTGGGCTGCTCGGTGCTGCTCCACCTTCTGAGAAAACCCCTCCCGCTGGACGTGACCTTTGTGTTCACCGTACAGGAGGAGGTAGGCACCCGGGGAGCCTTTGGCTCTGCCTTCTCGGTGCATCCGAAATTTGCCCTGATTATGGAGGGCACCACCGCCGCCGATCTTCCCGAGACCGAACACGGCGACTGGGTTTGCCGGGTAGGGAAGGGACCTGTCATCCCCTTTATGGACCGGGGAACCATTTATGACCGGGGACTTTACGATCTGGTGCGGGATTTGGCGGATGAAAACGGCATCCCCTGGCAGACCAAGCAGTTTATCTCCGGCGGCACCGACGCCCGTACCATTCAGCGCAGCCGCTGCGGCGTGCGGGTCATCGGCATTGCCGCCGCTGTGCGGTATCTCCACGCCCCGTCCTCGGTGGCGGCGCTTTCCGACTACGAAAATATGATCCGGCTGGGCGAGCTGTTTCTTCACGCCATGGCCGGGGAGGTGACGAAATGACCAGCAACGCATTTACTTTTCTGCAAAAGCTGACCCGTGCCCACGGCGTTTCCGGCAACGAGAACGAGATTCGCACCCTCATCCGCTCCAAGGCAGAGCCTTATGCTGACGAGGTTTGGCAGGATGTGTTGGGCAATCTCATCGTCCACATCAAGGGGGAGGGGCCAAAGGTGATGCTCTCCGCCCATATGGACTCCACCGGCATCATTGCCACCCATGTGGATGACGACGGCTTTGTCTCCTTTGCCACAGTAGGGGGCTTGTCCGCCATTGATCTGGTACAGCAGACCTTCCGCTTCCAGAACGGCACCAACGCCATCTGCGTGGCCCGGGAGGAAAAGCTGCCCAACATCAAGACGAAAGACCTGTATCTGGACTTGGGCGTCCGGGACGGGAAGCACGCCCGGGAGCTGATACGCCCCGGCGACACCGCCGTGTATACCAACCATCTCCGTCAGATGGCAGACAACACCGTCTCCGGGTGCTATCTGGATGACCGTGTGGGCTGTCTGGCGCTGTTGATCGCCATTCGCCGCATCCAAAAGCCGGCGAAAAACGACCTGTACTTCGTCTTTACCACCCAGGAGGAGGTTGGCACCCGGGGCGCAAAGCCCGCCGCCTTCTCCATTGACCCGGACTATGGCATCGCCGTGGACGTGACCGTCCCGGACGATCAGCCCGGCTCCCTCCATGAGGGCACCGTCAAGCTGGGCAAGGGGGCAGGAATCAAGGTGCTGGACAGCTCGGTGATCTGTTCCAACAAGCTGGTGACCTTCCTCCGGGACGTGGCCGAAAAGCGGCGCATCCCCGCCCAGACGGACATTATGCTGGACGGCGGCACCGATGCAGGCCCCATCCGCACCACCCGGGGCGGCGTAGTCACCGGGGGTATCTCCATCCCCTGTCGGAACACCCATGCGGCGGTGGAGCTGGTGGATTTGGACGATGTGGACGCCTGCATCGACCTGATCGTGGCGCTGGGTGAGGAGGCTCTGCCCCAAGTATGAGTACACTGACCTTTTCTCCCCGTGTGCTGGCGCTAGCAGAGCAGGCACAGCGGGATATCCAGAGCCAATTTGGGGAAATTGATGCCATTGCGGAGTACAACTCCCAAAAGGTGCTTTCCGCCTTCCAGAATGCCAGAGTGGCGGAGTCGCACTTTGCCGGAACCACCGGCTATGGCTATGACGACCTTGGCCGGGACACGCTGGATGCCATCTATGCGGACATTTTTGAGACGGAGGACGCTCTGGTGCGGCTCCAGTTTGTCAACGGCACCCACGCCATTGCCGCCTGTCTCTACGGGGTTTTGGAGCCGGGAGACGTGCTGCTCTCCGCTGTGGGCGCACCCTATGACACCATGCAGGGGGTCATAGGCACCGCCGGGGACTATCCCCTCAGCCTGAAGCGGTACGGCATCGGGTATCGTGAAGTACCCATCAGCGCCGAGGATACCCCGGACAAGGCAAAGCTTGGGGAAATGGCCGCAGACAAGGCGGTCAAAGCGGTACTGATTCAGCGCTCCAAGGGCTATTCCACCCGTGCGTCCCTGTCCGTGGCGGAAATCGGAGAGCTGATTGACATTGTGCGTCAGGTCAACCCTGGCGCTGTGTGCGTGGTGGACAACTGCTACGGCGAATTTGTAGAGCGCACCGAACCCTCTCAGGTGGGCGCTGACCTGATGGTCGGCTCCCTTATCAAAAACCCGGGAGGCGGTCTTGCTCCCACCGGCGGCTACATCGCCGGGAAAAAGGAATGGGTGGAACGGGCGGCCTTCCGTCTTACCGTCCCCGGCATCGGCCGGGAGTGCGGCTCCACCCTTGGCAACAACCGGGCGCTGTATCAGGGACTGTTCCTTGCCCCTCACACCGTGGCGCAGGCGGTGAAAACCGCCGTCTTTGCCGCCCGTATGATGGAGCTGATGGGCTACGATGCCCAGCCCCGGTCTGACCAGACCCGCCACGACATCATTCAGATGATCTCCCTGAACACCCCGGAGGGGGTGGAGCGGTTCTGCCGTGGTATCCAGTCCGGCTCTCCGGTGGACAGTTATGTCACCCCGGTGCCGTGGGATATGCCCGGCTATGACGTGCCGGTGATTATGGCGGCGGGAGCCTTCATTCAGGGGGCTTCCATCGAGCTGTCCGCTGACGCTCCCATGCGTCCCCCGTATACCGTCTATTTGCAGGGTGGTCTGACCTACGAATCCGGCAAGACCGGCATTATGCTGGCAGCTCAGCAGATTCTTTCCCCCAATTCCTGACCCGCTCAGGGCTCCGGGGCAGCCCAGTCGTTGTAGGCGTCCGCCGCCGCTTCGGCAGAATCAAACTGGCTGAAATAGGAGTAACTCTCCGGCACCTCTCCCATCAATACCGTCTCCGCCACCGGGATGCTGGTGAGCACCTCCGTGCGGCAGGGTCCGCCGGGGAGCAGGAGAATCAGCTCTGTGCGGACATTGAGCCGTATGGTGTGCAGGGTCTGGTTGATGCCGGTGGAGACCAGGGTGCTATCAAACCCGGAGTCCACATTGGTCACCCCCAGCAGCCGCACGGGAATCTCCCAGCCCAGACCGGAGAGAAAGGTAAGGCCGGACAGGCTGCCCACCGGGACGGTGATGGTCTCGTCCTCCGCATCGGAGAGACGGCTGACCATGTCGGCAATAATCCGGCTGCGCAGCCGGTTGCCCTCCGCCCACTGGGTGGTGACAGCGGCCAGCCGACCGTTGGGGTCGTATTGCAGCTCCACCAGCGGCCCTTCGGTCATTTCCTGTTCCAGCGTGGCGCAGAGCGTCCGCTCCATTGCCACGGAAAACCGGGCTTTGGACACAGAGAGCACCATAGGGTCCAGCTGGGCGTTGAGATACACCACCCCGGCGCAGGCCAGCAGCATCCCTGCCAGTATACTGAGCGCAAGCTGTCCCATGCCGGAGATGCGATGCCCCGGCATGGGCGGTCTTTTCTTTCCTTTCCACTTCACAGCGCATCCCCTCACCATCAGGATATGCGCCACACCATGAAAGGGTGACACCATGCAGCCACAAGAGCAAATCAACGCCCTTCGGGACAAGCTGAACCTCTGGAGCCATCAATACTACGACATGGACGCCCCTACCGTCAGCGACTATGACTACGACATGGCGCTGCGGGAGCTGGAGCAGCTGGAGGCAGCCCACCCGGAGCTGATTACCCCGGATTCCCCCACCCAGCGGGTAGGCGGTCATGCGCTGGACGCCTTTACCCAGTTGCGCCATGAGGTGCCCTTACAGTCCTTGCAGGACGTATTCGCCCCGGAGGAGCTGTCCTCCTTTGTCCAGCGGGTCAGCCAGAGCGTGGCAAATCCCCGCTGGGTGTTTGAGCCCAAGGTAGACGGGCTTTCTGTGGCGCTGGAATATGTGGACGGCGTCTTTGTCCGTGGTGCCACCCGGGGCGACGGGCAGGTGGGGGAGGACGTGACGGAAAACCTGAAAACCGTCCGCTCCATTCCCCTGAAAATCGAAAACGCCCCCCACCGGCTTATCGTCCGGGGGGAGTGCTATATGGCAAGGTCGGTCTTTGAAAAGCTGAACGCCGTCCGGGAGGCGGCAGGCAAGCCTCTCATGGCAAACCCCCGCAACGCCGCCGCCGGGTCTCTTCGGCAGCTTGACCCCAAGATTGCCGCCAAACGCCGTCTGGACTGCGTGATTTTCAACATTCAGCTCACCGATGGGGAGACCTTCGGCACGGACAGCGCCAGTCTGGACTACCTCTCCTCGCTGGGCTTTCCGGTGATTGACCACCCGGTGTTTGACACCCTGGAAGCGGTCAGCCACGCCATATCCGATTTGGGAGAGCATCGGGAGCGCTATCCCTTTGACATTGACGGGGCGGTGGTCAAGCTGGACAGCCTCAGCGCCCGGGAGATGCTGGGTGCTACCGCCAAATTCCCCCGGTGGGCAGTGGCGTGGAAGTATCCCCCTGAGCAGAAGGAGAGCGTCATTACCGACATTGTGGTGCAGGTTGGCCGAACGGGCGTGCTCACCCCCAAGGCGGTCATCGCCCCGGTGCGGCTGGCAGGCACCACCGTCACCAACGCCACCTTGCACAATCAGGACTTTATCACCGAAAAAGACATCCGCATCGGAGACACCGTGCTGGTACAAAAGGCAGGGGAGATCATCCCGCAGGTGGTGAGTGTCAACCTGTCCCGCCGCCCGGAGGGAACGAAGCCCTATCTGCTGCCCCGGCGCTGCCCGGTGTGCGGCGCAGAGGTGGTGCGGGACGAGGACGGGGCGGCCTATCGCTGCACCGGTGTGGAGTGTCCCGCCCAGTTGGTGCGCACCATCACCCACTTTGCCAGCCGGGAGGCCATGGATATTGAGGGACTTGGCCCCGCCATCATCGAGCAATTGGTGAGTGAGGGTCTGATTTCCACTCCCGCCGGGTTGTATACGCTGGATTGGGCAAAGGTGTCCGGTCTGGACGGACTGGGGGAGAAGTCTGCGGAAAATCTTCGCCGTTCGGTGGAGACCAGCAAGGGCAGAGGGCTGACCCGGCTGCTCACTGCCTTCGGCATCCGTCAGGTGGGCACCAGCGCCGCCCGTTCTCTGGCCAGGCGTTTTCCCACGCTGGATGCCCTGATGGAAGCGGATGAGGAAACCCTTACCACCATTGAGGACATTGGCGGCATTACCGCCAAAAGCCTGATAGACTGGTTTGCCGCTCCCCAGTCCCGGCATCTCATTGAGGCGCTGCGCTCTGCCGGGGTGTCCTTTGACAGTCAGGAGCAGCCGGTAGGGGCGCTTTTGGCAGGGAAGACGGTGGTGCTCACCGGCACACTGTCCCGGTATACCCGCTCCGAGGCGAAAGCGCTGCTGGAAGGGCAGGGGGCGAAGGTATCCGGCTCGGTGAGTAAAAAGACCAGCTTTGTGGTGGCAGGCGAAGCCGCAGGCAGCAAGCTGACAAAAGCCAACGAGCTGGGCATTCCGGTGCTCAGCGAGGACGATTTGGCCGGGATTCTGGACGGGACCCGGGATATTCCATGAGAGAGCAGGTAAGAGAGATGGAACTGCAATTTGCCTCCCGGATGGATGCCTTTCAGCCGGGAATCTTCAACGTATTAAACGACCGCAAGCTGGAAATGGAGAAGGCCGGACGCAAGGTGTGGAACCTGAGCATCGGCACCCCGGATTTTCCCCCGGATGAGCACGTCATGGCCGCCATGACCGAAGCCTGCCGCCATCCCCTGAACTACACCTATGCGGTCAACGACCTGCCTGAACTGGTGCAGGCGGTTCAGGGCTGGTATGACCGGCGTTACGGCGTGGCTCTGGACCCGGACCAGATCACCAGCATCTATGGCTCACAGGAGGGCATCGCTCATATCGCCTGGGCGCTGTGCGACCCCGGAGACATTGTGCTGGTGCCCAATCCCGGCTATCCTATCTTCTCCGTTGGCCCTCAGCTGTGCGGGGCGAAGCTGGTAAGCTACGACCTCACTGAGGAAAACGGCTATCTCCCGGACTTGGAGGGCATCGACCCGGCGACGGCACAAAAGGCCAAGGTGATGGTGGTGTCCTATCCCCTGAACCCGGTGTGCAAGGCGGCACCCCGCAGCTTTTACGAAAAGCTGGTGGACTTCGCCCGGCACTACAACATCATCATCCTCCACGACAACGCCTACTCTGAGATCATCTTCGACGGGCGGGAGGGCATCTCCTTTCTCTCCGTCCCCGGTGCCATGGAGGTGGGGGTGGAGTTTAACTCCCTTTCCAAGAGCTACTGTCTCACCGGGGCGAGAATCTCCTTTGTGCTGGGTAATCGGGAGATTGTACAGAAGTTCAAGACCCTGAGAAGCCAGATTGACTACGGCATCTTCCGCCCGGTGCAGCTTGCCGCTGTAGCCGCCCTCAACGGCCCACAGGACGGGGTGGCATGGAGACGGCAGGAGTATCAGCGCCGCCGGGACGCCCTGTGCGGAGGTCTTCGCTCCATCGGCTGGAACTGCCCGGACAGCGAGGGCAGTATGTTCGCCTGGGCGCCGCTGCCCCATGGCTTCACCAATTCCTCCCGATTCTGCTTCGACCTTTTGGAGCACACCGGTTTGCTCTGTACCCCTGGCGCAGCCTTTGGCTCACTGGGAGAGGGGCACGTCCGTTTTGCGCTGGTGCTGCCCCCGGAGGAGATAGAAGCGATGATTGCATCCGTGGACCAGAGCGGATTTTTGAAGCGATAACAGGAACGCCACAACGGGCTGCTTTCTCCGGAAAGCGCTCGTTGTGGCGTTTATCTCACTGGCCGGACGGTTTGTGAACCGCCTTAGCCGTTCTTCTTTTTTGCTGACAGCAGGAAGGAATACCCCACCGGCACGCCCACCATCACCACAATGACTGCCAGCATGAAATACTCCATCCAGAACCCGGCAAAGCCGTCCGCAATCATGGCCAGACCACCCAGCACCCAGACCTTTCCCCCCAGACGGTGGGTCTTGTCCCAAATCTCGTCGTCCTCCAGCGTCCATGGCACCCGAATGCCGATGGTGCTGTTGCGGGTGACCTTGGGCAGCCAGTTGCCCACGGCCATAAATATCACCCCCAGCAGCAGTATCATGGGGGTTTCTTCCAGACGGTTCCGCCCCAGATTGGCGGAGAAGACCATCCATGTGGTGATAAGGGAGACAAAGGGTACAATCCAGCAGACCATAGCCTGTACCTTTTCATTCTGTTCCTGATTTCTCGGGTCATGAGAGGTTAAAAACAGGCAGAACAGATGCAGCGCCGTCAGCATGATCGGCATACCAAACACCGCAAACACCTTGCTGGAATACCCGTCGGCCATCCCCTGAAAACCGAAGTGAGTCGCCATAGGGTCAGGCAGCACGTCCCACAGCCAGATACCCGCTCCCATTGAGGGCAGCAGGATCAGCAGGGAAGTGCCGATTATCAAAGGAAGTCTCCGTTTCATGTCATTCCTCTCCTTTCAACGAGGACAGCCAAAGCATGGCCTCCTCTACCACAGAGGTGTTCAGCCGGTAGTAGATAAAGTTGCCCTCCCGGCACTCCTGCACCAAACCCGCTTTTTTCAGCGTTTTCAGGTGATAGGAGATGGTGGGGGCGGTCATGTCAAAGCAGGCGGCAATCTCTCCCGCGCTGCGCCGCCCGGAGCGAAGCAGCACCAGAATCTCCCGCCGCACCGGGTCGGACAGCGCCTTGAATGTCTCCCCAAAGGCCATGGCTGTCACTCCTTTTACATCCCTCTAATTAGATGTTTTTCTAATTAGAGAATACTACAAATGCTATTCCTTGTCAACCGTTATTTAGAAAATCTTTGAAATAGTTGTCCCGTCCCGGTTGCCGTGCTATGATAGCGGTGAGGTGATACCATGAAAACCGACTATGAACTGCTTTTGGCTCAGCTTGCCGCCCTGACTGAGGACGAAGACGACCTGATCGCCAATCTGGCCAACGCGTCCGCTCTGCTGATGGACACGCTGCCCCACCTGAACTGGGCAGGCTTTTATCTGCGAAGGGGAGAGGAGCTGGTGCTGGGTCCCTTTCAGGGCAAGCCCGCCTGCATCCGCATTCCCATGGGCAAGGGGGTGTGCGGCACAGCGGCGGCGAGGGACGAAATTCAGCTTGTCCCCAACGTCCACGCCTTTCCCGGACACATCGCCTGCGACAGCGCCTCCAACTCGGAAATCGTTCTGCCTCTGCACTTTGAGGGGCAGGTGGTTGGCGTGCTGGACATAGACAGCCCCTCCCTGAATCGGTTCTCCCAGGATGACCGGGAGGGACTGTCCCGCTTTGCCGCCATGCTGGAGACCGCCTGTCACTGGCGCTGAACCGTGCCGCCTGCGGGTGCATAGTCTGGACTATCCCAGAATGGGAAAGGAAGGTGTATGCATATGCGGCGCGCATGGAATTTCTGGGTGGTTGGCGGCGATTTACGTCAGGTGAAGCTGGCGCAGTGCTTACAGGAGGACGGTCACCGGGTGGAGACCTTTGCCATGGAGCGGCGGCCCAATCCCGGTCTGCTTCCCGGCTCAGACACGATGAAGGGCATGGAACAGGCGGACTGTGTGGTGCTGCCCCTGCCGGTACAGGACGGCGGAGGGATGCTCAACGCCCCTCTGTCTGACCTCCGGCTCCCGGTGCTGGAGCTGCTGGATGGACTGAGTCCGGGGCAGGTGGTCTGCGGCGGACGGTTTTCCCCGGAGCTGCGGGTGCTGTCTGAGCGCAAGGGGTTGATTCTCCGGGACTACTTTGAGCGGGAGGAGCTGGCGGTAGCCAACGCCGTTCCCACCGCTGAGGGTGCCATTCAAATCGCCATGGAGGAGCTGCCCACCACCCTGTACGGTCAGAGAGTGCTGGTCATCGGCTTTGGACGGCTGGGCAAGGTGCTGGCGCACCGGCTCCACGGTCTGGGGGCAAAGGTCACCGTCTCCGCCCGAAACTACGGCGATTTGGCATGGATTGAGGCCTACGGCTATACCCCCGAACACACCGGGCAGCTCACCGGCTGGTTGAGCAGCTACGATCTCATTATCAACACCGTCCCCGCCCGGGTGTTGGATTATCCCCAACTGGTGGATTTGAAGGAGGACTGTCTGGTGCTGGATCTGGCCTCCCGTCCCGGCGGGGTGAATCAGAAGGCGGCGGCACAGCTGGGGGTCAAGGTGATCTGGGCGCTGTCACTCCCCGGCAAGGTAGCGCCCTCCTCCGCCGGAGTGATTCTCCGGGATACCGTCTATCACATTTTGCAGGAGTTGGAGCTATGAAACTGGAAGATGCCCGCATCGGCTTTGCCATGTGCGGCTCCTACTGCACCCACCGAAAAACACTGGACGCGCTGGCAGAGCTGGCGCCCCGGTGCAAGAGCATCATCCCCATCCTCTCCCGGGAAAGCGGCAGTGAGGACACCCGCTTTGGCACGGCGGCGGCACTGCGGCAGGAATTGGAGACCCTCTGCGCCAACCCTGTGTGGGACACCATCCCACAGGTGGAGCCTATTGGCCCTAAGGGATTGCTGGATCTGCTGATTATCGCCCCCTGTACCGGGAACACGCTGGGCAAGCTGGCGGCGGGTATCACCGACACCGCCGTCACCATGGCTGCAAAGGCGCACCTGCGAAACGGCCGCCCGGTGCTGCTTGCCCCCTCCACCAATGACGGGCTCACCGTCTCCCTGCGCAATCTGGGGGACCTTCTGTGCCGGAAGGGGTATTACTGCGTCCCCTTTGGTCAGGACGACCCCACAGGCAAACCCACCTCACTGGTGGCGGACATGAAACAGATCCCCCGTGCGGCGCAGGACGCTCTGAACGGCATTCAAACCCAGCCGCTGCTGATTTGTTAAGGATTTCTTCGGGAAATTTTTCTGTTTTCCCCCTTAACAACCAAAATAGACTGTGTTATACTGTCAGGCGATTGACTTGCCTATGATAAGGAGCGAACTGTTTTGAAACTACTCACCTTTGCCGTTCCGTGCTATAACTCAGCGGCTTATATGTCCCATTGTATCGACACCCTGCTCACCGGCGGGGACGAGGTGGAGATCATTCTGGTCAACGACGGCTCCAGCGACGACACCGGCGACATTGCCGACCGCTACGCCGCCGAACACCCCGATATCATTCGGGTGATCCACCAGCCCAACGGCGGTCACGGAGAGGGGGTCAATCAGGGCATCCGCAACGCCACCGGACTTTACTACAAGGTGGTGGACTCGGACGACTGGGTGGATGAAGAAGCCCTGCAAAAGGTGCTGAACCTGCTGCGCAGCTGGGCAGGACAGGAAAAGCCCTGCGATATGCTGATCTGCAACTATGTCTACGAGCATGTGGAGGACAACACCAGCCACACAGTACACTATCACCATGTCTTCCCGGAGAATACCATTTTCGGATGGAACGATGTGGGGCACTGGTCTCCTTCGGAGTATCTGCTGATGCACTCGGTGTTCTACCGCACCGCTCTACTGCGTCAGTGCGGACTGGAGCTGCCCAAGCATACCTTCTACGTGGATAATATCTTTGTCTATCAGCCTCTGCCCTATGTGGAGACCATGTACTACATGGATCTGGACTTCTACCGCTATTTCATCGGTCGTCAGGATCAGAGCGTCAACGAAAGCGTCATGGTGAAGCGGGTAGACCAGCAGGTGCGGGTGACCAAGATCATGCTGCGCTGCTGCGACGTAATGAGCCTTCGCACCAGCAACCGGAAGCTGTATCGGTATATGTGCCGGTATCTGTCCATGATGATGACCATATCCTCTATTTTCCTGATTATCTCCGGAGAAAAGGAGAATCTGAAGAAAAAGGATGAGCTTTGGGACTATCTGAAGGAGACGGACAGCTACCTCTACCGCAAGCTGAAATACCGCTCCCTGTCCATGGTCTCCAACCTGCCCGGCTATCAGGGCAGAAAGCTCAGCGTGGGACTGTACCATTTGGCACAGAAAATCTACAAATTCAACTGAAAACCTTTCAGACCTTGAAAAAGCAGTCACTTTGGTGGCTGCTTTTTCTCTTTCCCCCAGACCGGGTATGACCCTTTTTTCACCCGCTCCGGGGTATACTCTTGTCCGAGGGGAGGGAGATTGTTTGACGGTCATCTATGCCGACACCGTCTTTGTGCTGAACACAGCGCTGGACTATCTGCTCCTGCGCTCTGCTGCCCGGCTGACCGCCGTTCCCATTCATCCGCTTCGGCTGTTGGGAGGTGCTGCGCTGGGAGGCGGGTACGCAGCAGCAGTCTTTCTCCCGTCGCTGGGCTGGCTGACACATCCGCTGCTCCGTCTGACGGTGCCGCTGGTCATGACGGCGCTGGCGCTGGGGACAGGCCGGGGACTGGTGCGGCGGTGGGCGGTGTTCTGCGGCCTGTCCGGAGCGCTGGCCGGGGGCTTGGTGATGGTGTCCCTGATGGGAACAAAGCCGCTGGGCTTTCCCCGGGGGATTCCCGTCTCTCTGCCGGATGCCAAGGCGCTGCTGCTGGCCGGGGCGCTCTGTTATTGGCTTTGCGCCACCCTGCTGAGTCGTCTGGCTCCGGCAACGGGAGGGGAACTGCTGCCGGTAAAGCTGTACTGGCAGGGGCGAACCGTCTCCCTTACCGTTCTCCGGGACACCGGCAACCTGCTCACAGACTGCCACGGTGCACCCATACTGGTCACTGACCGGGAGACGCTGTCCCCGCTGCTCCCTCCGGCGCTCCGCTCTCTGGACGCTGGCGACCCGGTGGGGTGTCTGGGTGAATGGGGAGGGGAATACGGCAACCGTCTGGGGCTGGTGCGCTGTCGAAGCGCAGGGGCCGCCTCGGCCATGCTGCTCACCCTTCGCACCGACCGGGCGGAGATTGGAACGCATACCGTCACCGGGCAGGTGGTGGCCATCAGTCCGTCCACCATGGCAGGGGAGGGGTATCGGGGGGTCATCGGGGTATCATCCATCACAACACCACAGGGGAGGTAGGAACATGAATCCAATCATCACTTTCTTTCGGTACTTATTTGCCCGTCTCCGTCCGGCACAGGGGGTTCACTACATCGGAGGCAGCGATGTACTGCCGCCTCCCCTGGACCGAGAACAGGAGAGTGCCCTTTTGCAGCAGGCGAAAGCAGGGGATTTATCCGCTCGAAACACCCTGATTGAACACAACCTCCGTCTGGTGGTCTATCTGGCACGGCGGTTTGACAACACCGGGGTCAATCTGGAGGACTTGATCTCCATTGGTACCATCGGTCTGGTCAAGGCGGTCAACACCTTTGACGCAGACAAGAAAATCAAGCTGGCCACCTATGCCTCCCGGTGTATCGAAAACGAAATCCTCATGTATCTCCGGAAAACCGCCAATCAGAAGGGGGAAATCTCCTTTGACGAGCCCCTGAACACCGACTGGGATGGCAACGAGCTGCTGCTCAGCGACATTCTGGGCACGGACAGCGATCTGGTCATCCGTCCCATTGAGGACGACGTAGACCGGGAAATGCTCTCCATCGCCCTGTCCCGGCTGAATCAGCGGGAGCGGCACATCATTGCCCGGCGGTTCGGGCTTGGCGGACGGCGGGTGTGTACCCAGAAGGAGATTGCAGACGAGATGGGCATCTCCCAATCCTATATCTCCCGGCTGGAAAAGCGGATTATCGCACGTCTGCGCCGGGAGATGGTAAAGCTGGAAGGCTGATGAAAAGCGCATAAAAAATCCCTCCCGTGGACATACTGGAAACAGTATCACGGGAGGTTTTGTCATGCACGGAAAGGTAGAAATCTGCGGCGTGAACACCGCCAGACTCAAGGTACTCACAGGCAGTGAGATGACCGCCCTGCTCCGCCGGGTAAAGGCAGGAGACGAGGACGCCCGGCAGCAGATGGTGGAGGGCAATCTGCGGCTGGTCCTGTCTGTGATTCAGCGCTTTGCCGGCAGGGGAGAGAACATGGACGATCTCTTTCAGGTAGGGTGTATCGGCCTTTTGAAGGCCATCGACCGGTTTGACTGCGACCAGTTTGAAGTAAAGTTCAGCACATACGGCGTACCGCTCATTTTGGGAGAGGTACGCCGCTTTTTACGGGATTCCTCCGCTCTGCGGGTCAGCCGCTCCCTTCGGGACACCGCCTATCACATTCTTCAGACCCGGGAGCAGTTCGCCCGGGAGCATCAGCGGGAGCCTACCACCGAGGAAATCGCCAAGCTGATGGATTTAAAGCGGGAGGAGGTCATTATTGCGCTGGAGGCAGTCTCTGACCCGGTGAGTCTCTATGAGCCCCTCTACTCCGACAGCGGGGACACCGTCTGTGTCATGGATCAGGTGAAGGACGAGCGCAACACCGACGAGCGATGGCTGGAACACCTTGCTCTGAAGGACGCCATGAAGCGGCTGTCTGACCGGGAGCGTGAGATTATCCGGCTCCGGTTCTATCAGGGGAAAACCCAGATGGAGGTCTCTCAGGAGGTTGGCATCTCACAGGCACAGGTGTCCCGTCTGGAAAAAGGGGCAATCCAGACCCTGCGTAAGCACATTACCCCGTAAACTTCTCATATGTGGATGCAGGGGCGCACAGTGTGCGCCCCTCGTGTTACTTTTTTCGCATCCTTCGCCCCATCCACACCAGCAACCGCACCGCCACATAAACGCCGGGAAAGCAAATCCCCGCCAGCACCCCAACTCCCTTGGGTGTGACCGTCCCCTGAGACAGCATCTCCCGGAACACAAGACCGAACAGCACGCACTGCACCGCCAGCAGCACCAGCTCCCAGGGCCGCCGTCTCGCCCAAAAATCGGGAGCAGGGGCTATTTCCTCCAGCAGAGTGACATCGTTGGCCTCCGCCAGCGCCCGGGCGGCGGGGGTGAAGGTGGAGTTGGTCACCACCATAGCCTGCTGACAGTGGTAATAGGCCATCCCCGCCACCGCCTCCTGCACAGCGGCGGCGTCTACCGGCTTGGCGTACAGCTTACACTGAATGGCGTAGCGCCTGCCCCCATAGTCTCCCAGCAGGTCCACACCATAGTCCCCGCTCTTTTTGGTCTGTTCCAGACGGCGAAAGCCCCGGCGCTTCAGCTCCTGTAAGACGTATTCCTCATAGTCGTATCCGTCGTTTACCCTGATTCTTGCCATTTCTGTTCATCTCCCTGCTGCCTCACAGTATGGCATAGAGGGAGTATTTCTGTCAAATCTCCAATTTCCTCTTTTCAAACCGGGTTTTATCGTCTATAATGGTACTCACGTTTTGAGAGAAGGAGCGTGTTTCCTTTGGCAGAGTTTGAAAAAACCACCATGGCACAGAATTTTATCCATAACTTCATTGATGAAGATATTGCCCCCGGGGGACAGTTCGCCGGGCGCACCGTCCACACCCGTTTTCCCCCCGAGCCCAACGGCTATCTCCACATCGGTCACGCCAAGGCCATCTATGTGGACTTTGGCACGGCAGACAAGTATCACGGTATGTGCAACCTGCGTATGGACGACACCAACCCCACCAAAGAGGACGTGGAGTTTGTGGACGCCATTCAAGAGGACATCAAGTGGCTGGGCTACGACTGGGAGGACCGGTTCTATTACGCCTCGGACTACTTTGAGCAGATGTACCAGTATGCGGTAGAGCTGATTGAAAAGGGGCTTGCCTATGTGTGCCAGCTCTCCGCAGAGGAGATGGCCGCCAACCGGGGAGACATCAACGTCCCCGCCACCAGCCCCTACCGGGATCGTCCTATTGCGGAAAGCCTTGACCTGTTTCGCCGTATGCGGGAGGGCGAGTTCCCGGACGGCGCTATGACCCTGCGGGCAAAAATCGACCTCGCCAGCGGCAACTTCAATATGCGTGACCCCGCCATTTACCGCATCAAGCATCAGCGCCACCACCGCACTGGGGATGCCTGGTGCATCTATCCCATGTATGACTTCGCCCACCCCATTGAGGACGCTATCGAGGGCATTACCCATTCTCTGTGCACACTGGAATTTGAGGCTCACCGTCCCCTTTACGACTGGGTGCGGGATAATATCTCCTGCCCCTACAAGCCCCGTCAGATTGAGTTTGCCCGTCTGGGCATTGACCACACCGTCATGAGCAAGCGCAAGCTGCGCCAGCTGGTGGAGGAGGGCTATGTCTCCGGCTGGGACGACCCCCGTATGCCCACCATCTGCGGTCTGCGCCGCCGGGGCTACACCCCTGCCTCTATCCGCAGCTTCTCCGAGCAAATCGGCGTTGCCAAGGCAGATTCCACCGTGGAATACGCCTTTTTGGAGTCCTGCCTGCGTGCCGATCTGGACCGCACCGCAGAGCGGGTCATGGCAGTGCTCCATCCCATCCCCCTGACCATCGTCAACTACCCCGAGGGGCAGAGCGAATCCTTCACCATTGAGAACCACCCCAAGGACCCGGAAATGGGCACACGGGAGGTCTCCTTCTCCCGCCACCTGTTCATCGAGGCGGACGACTTTATGGAGGAGCCGGTGAAGAAGTACAAGCGCCTTTCCCCCGGCGGCATGGAGTGCCGTCTCAAGGGTGCCTACGTCATCCGCTGCGTGGGCTGCAACAAGGATGAGAACGGCAACGTCACCGAGATTCTTGCCGAGTATGACCCAGACTCCCGGGGCGGCGACCCTGCCGACGGGCGGAAGATCAAAGGCGCTGCCATTCACTGGGTAGATGCCGAGACCGCTGTGGACGCTGAGGTGCGTCTCTACGACAACCTGTTTGACGACGCCGCTCCCGACGCCGCAGGCAAGAACTTTCTGGAATGCCTGAACCCCCACTCTCTGGAGGTGTTGAAGGGCTGCAAGCTGGAAGCCTCTCTGGCAGACGCCAAGGCCCCCGCTTCCTTCCAGTTCATGCGTCTGGGTTACTTCTGCGTGGACAATCGGGACTCCAAGCCCGGTGCTCCGGTGTTCAACCGCTCCGTGTCCCTGAAGGACAGCTTTAAAAAGTGACTGCTGCAAACGCCTGTGTCAGAAGATGCAGGCGTTTGGCATTTTATGCCCGGCACATCTTGTCTTTTCCGGAACAATTCGTTATAATGAAGCAGTATATCTGAATGATTATCTGAGGAGAGGTGCGTCCATGTCCTTTCTGAGCCGTCTGGGCAGCGTGTTTAACTATCAGCTTATCATCATCCTGCTCATTCGTGTGGTGGCATCCTTGCTGAGCATTTCCATCCATGAGACCAGCCACGGTCTTGCCGCCTATCAGTTGGGCGACCCCACGGCCAAGCGTATGGGGCGGCTGTCCCTGAATCCCATCCACCATATCGACCCCATGGGTCTGCTGCTGCTGATTACCGCCGGTTTCGGCTGGGCAAAGCCGGTTCCGGTAGACCCCCGCTATTTCCGTCAGCCCAAGCAGGGCATGGCAATCACCTCGCTGGCCGGGCCTGCGTCCAACTTTATTCTGGCGCTGATCTCCGCCGTGCTGCTGCGGCTGCTCTATGAGCTGGGAGCAGGAACGGTAGAGGCTGGCTTCTGGGTGATGGTCTTTTTCTCCGTGATGCTGATGCTCAATGTGGGTCTGGGAATCTTTAACCTTTTTCCCATACCCCCGCTGGACGGTTCCAAAATCGCCTTCTCCGTGCTGCCGGACAAAATCTATGGCACCATACTCCGCTATGAGCGGTATGTGATGATCGTTCTGTTTGGCATGGTCTTTCTGGGGGTATTGGATACGCCGCTGAGCTTTCTGGTGAATACCGTGGTGCGGGGGCTGTGCGCCATCACCGGACTGCCCCTGAACGTGCTGGGGACGCTGCTGAACGATTACTATTACTGACAGGATAGAGCATGGAAGTACCGATTTATCACCTTGACCATGTGGTCAAAAGCAAGGACAAAAGCGAAAACTTTGACGGGCCGCTGGATCTGATTCTTGCCCTGCTGAGCAAGAACAAAATGGAGATTCAGGATATTCAGATTTCTCTGATTCTGGATCAGTATATGGCGTGGATGGATCGGCGGAAAGAGATGGATCTGGAAATTGCCAGCGAGTTTGTCACCATGGCGGCTCAGCTGGTCTATATCAAGACCCGTATGCTGCTGAGTATCCACGACGAGGAAGCCGTCTCCGAGATGGAGGAGCTGATTGCTTCACTGGAGGAACGTCAGCGCCATGAGAACTTCAAAAAGATCAAAGCGGTGGTGCCGGCCATGGACGAACGGTTCCGGCAGGGGAGAGACTACCAGTCCCGCCCTCAGGAGACGGTAAACCCGGACAAGACCTACCGCTACCGCCACGACCCCGCCGATTTGCTGCGCACCCTCACCGCCGTGTTGCAGCGCTCTAAGGAGCAGGTGCCCCAGCCGGAGCGTGCCTTTCAGGGCATCGTGGGTCGGGAGCCTTATCCTGTGGGCAACAAGGCAAAGGAGATTCTCTCCCGGCTGGTGAAAAACGGGGTGTCCCGGCTGAAATCCCTGTTTTCCACCAGCAAGAGCCGCTCCGAGCTGGTGGCCACCTTTCTGGCAGTGCTGGAGCTGTGCAAATCCAACCGGATTCTGCTGGCAGGCGCCGGGGAGGATTGTACCGTCACCCAGTCCAACGGCGAGGAACCGGAAGATCAGGCATAAAGAGGAGCAGGTATGGAAAAACTGGAAGAGAAAGCCTTTGCCGCCGCCTTGGAGGCCGTGATTTTTGCCGCCGGGGAGCCTATCCCCATCTCCCGCATCTGTCTGGCGCTGGACGCTGACCGGGAGCAGGTAGAAGCCGGGTGCAAGGCGCTGGCAGATGAATACAGCTATCAGCGCCGGGGGGTGCGTCTGCTGCGGCTGAACGACAGCTATCAGCTCTGTTCCGCCCCGGAGTACGCCGACGCCATCCGCAAGGCACTGGAACGGCGCAAGCCGCCCCAGCTCTCTCAGCCGGCGCTGGAGGTGCTGTCCATCATCGCCTATTATCAGCCTACCACCCGTGCCTATGTGGAGCAGGTGCGGGGGGTGGATTCCTCCTATACCGTCAATCTGCTGCTGGAGCGGGGACTGATTGAGGAGGCAGGCAGAATGGAAGCCCCGGGCAGACCGGTACTGTTTCAGACCACCGAGCTGTTTCTGCGCTGCTTCAACCTCCCCTCACTGGAGGCGCTGCCCCCGCTGCCCCAGAGCGACGAAGAGGAAAAACTGGCCGCCGAGCTGCAAAGCGCTTTGGAACAGCAAAACGCTCCGGAGCAGCCGCCTGAGGAGGGAGGAGGCACATGAATGGATGGATCATCTTTGCCCTGATCCTTCTGGTGCTCTTTGCCCTGACTCTGATTCGCCTGGGTGCTGAGGTCACCTACGGAGAGGAAGGTCTTCGGCTGCGGGTGCGTGCGGGAAAAATCTGGATCACCCTGCTGCCCCGAAAGCCCAAAAAGCCGAAAAAGCCCTCAACAGAAAAGTCAGGGGAGGCGGAAAAGGGCAGCGGTTCTCAAGAGCAGTCGAAAAAGAATGAGCCAAAATCGGCAAAAGACAAAACAAACGAGGAAGAGAAGCCCGACGAAGAAAAACCCAAAACGGAAGAACAGAATCCCCCGCAGCGGGGAGGACTTCCCATCCCCCTCACCGAGCTGATCTCTCTGGGGATTGACGCCGCAGGGCGTTTTCTCGCCCGGCTTCAGATTGACAATATGGAGGTGGAATACCTCATTGGCGGCAGAAGCGACCCGGCAGGCGCTTCCATCCTCTACGGCAGTCTCTACGCCGGGGGCGGCGCCATTGTTCCGGCACTGGAAAACACCTTCTACCGCATCCGCCACCGGGAGATTCGGGCATGGATCGATTTTGACTCCGATCAATCTCTGATCTGGCTCCAGCTTGCCCTGTCCATCCGGGTGGGACAGCTCCTGTCCATTGGCATTGCGGTGGCAATCCGGTTCTTAAAAGCGTATTTTGCAAAGAAAAAAGCAGATAAACAAACTCAGGAGGGAAGATAATATGGAACAGAAGCACCAAATCAACGAGGTACTGGGTCTCACCATGGAAAAGCTGAAGGAAATGGTGGACGTAAACACGGTCGTGGGCACCCCCATCACCACCCCGGACGGCGTGACGGTAGTTCCCATCTCCAAGGTCAGCATCGGGTTTGCCTCCGGCGGGTCCGACTTTGCCCCCAAGCATCTCAGCGCCGACAAGCCCAACTGCTTCGGTGGCGGCACCGGCGCAGGAGTGAACATTATCCCCGTCTCCTTCCTGATTATCAAGGGAGAGAATGTGCGGATCATCAATGCCGACCCCGGTCCCTGCGGTCCTGTGGAAAAGGTGATTGATCTGGTGCCCGATCTGGTGGACAAGGTCTCCGGATTGGTAGGCGGCAGGAAGGCCGCTGACGAGAGTGAAAACAACTGAGGTGAAAGCATTGACATCCAAGAAACGACTGACCGCACTGATCCCGGCACTGGCGCTGGTGCTGGCGCTGCTCCCTGCCCCCGCCCGGGCGGTGGACGACCCGCCTGACATCACCGCAACCTCCGCACTGGTGGCGGACGCCTACACCGGGGAGATCATCTTTGAAGAAAATATTGACGAGGAACGTGCCATTGCCAGCGTCACCAAGATGATGACCGGCTATCTGGCCTGCGAGGGCCTGGCGCTGGACGACAAGCGTCTGGACGAGACCTTCACTGTCTCCCAGCATGCCGCCGACTCGGACAAGGACGGCACCTCTCTCTATTTGCTAGCAGATCAGGAAGTGACCTATGAGGAGCTGCTCTACGGCACCATGCTCCGCTCCGGCAACGACGCCGCCGTGGCGCTGGCAGAGGCCATCTGCGACGGTGACGAGGATGCCTTTATCGACAAGATGAACGAAAAGGCGCAGGAGCTGGGGATGGAACACACCCATTACAGCAACCCCAGCGGTCTGATTGACGAGGACAACTATTCCACCGCCCGTGACCTTGCCAAGCTGGCAAAGGCGGCCATGGAGAACGAGCTGTTCGCCAAGGTGGTGGGTACCTGGTACATTGAGCTGGGCGAGTTCAAAATTGAGAACCACAACCAGCTTTTGCAGGACATGAAGGGGGAGTGTCTGGGTATCAAGACCGGCTTCACCACGCTGGCAGGCTCTACGCTGGTCTCCTGCGCCCAGCGGGACGGCTCCAAATTCATTGTGGTCACCCTCAACGACAACAACCAGTTTGCAGACCACAAAGCCCTCTATAACTGGGCTTTTGAGAACTACCCCGCCCATGTGCTTTGCGCCAAGGACGCAACTGTCACCACCCTGCGTATGAACGGCATGGAGGTGCCCCTCACCGCCTCTAAGACGGTGGTTGCCTCCTCCACCACAGATGGCTCCATTACCTGCGATCTGCGTCTCCCCGGCGTGGTGACCGGCGCAGTTGCTCAGGGCTCTGTGGCAGGAACTGCCACCTATTACCTCAACGGTGAGGTATTGGACACGGTGGATCTGCTCTTCTCCACCTTTGTGGTGAACTGATGGAGGAACGGCTGAGCAAGCTGCTCTCCCGGTTTGGCGTGGCCTCCCGCCGTCAGGCAGAGGAGATGATCCGGCAGGGCCGGGTTACCGTGAACGGAACGGCTGCCCAGCTGGGGCAGAAGGCCGACCCGGCTCAGGACACGATTCTGGTAGACGGCAGCCCCCTTGCCCCTCAGCCGGACACCGTCTGTCTCATGCTCCACAAGCCCAGAGGCTATGTGACCACCCGCTCCGACGAACAGGGGAGACCCTGTGTGGCGGATCTGGTGGCGGACTGCGGCTACCGGCTCTATCCGGTGGGACGGCTGGACCTCAACTCGGAGGGGCTGCTGCTGATGACCAACGACGGTGATCTGGCTTATCATCTGACCCACCCCAGTCATGCGGTGGAAAAGGAGTACCACGTCCGGGTCACCGGTCCGGTGCGCCGGGCGCTGCCTGTGCTCAACCGGGACATGACAGTGGATGGGGAGTTCTTTCAGGCCGCCCGTGCCAAGCTGCTCCACGCAGGACAGGACAGTGCCCTGCTCTCAGTCACCATCCATCAGGGGAAAAACCGTCAGGTAAGAAGGATGTGCAAGGCGGCTGGATTGACTGTGCATCGCCTCCGCCGGGTGCGGGAAGGCAGGCTGACGCTGGGTGAGCTTCCATCCGGACAGTGGCGGTGGCTGACAGCGGAGGAAATCGCCCTTCTGAGGAAGTAAAAAGCAAGATGATGATGGAAAACCTGCAATTTGTACTTGCATTTTCCCGTCACGTTGGTTATGATTAGTTCTACGCTAAGACCCGTTCCACTCCACTTCAGCAGGCCGTCTGGGCGTTTCACCCGGGGCCTGCTTTTATTCTCTCTGACACTGGGAGCGCATAAGAAAAAGGCAGAGGAAACACCATGAACCGTGACATTTTGACCCTGATTCAGGACGAGCTGCCCTCCTTTTCCAAGGGGCAGAAGCTGATCGCCCATTTTATTCTGGACAACTATGACAAGGCCGCCTTTATGACCGCCAGCAAGCTGGGCAAGACCGTCCATGTCAGCGAATCCACCGTAGTTCGCTTTGCCTCTGAGCTGGGCTTTGACGGCTATCCCAATATGCAGAAGGCACTGCAGGAGATGATTCGCAACAAGCTCACCTCGGTGCAGCGCATGGAAGTGTCCAATGACCGTATCGGCAATCAGGACGTACTGAGCATGGTGATGCACTCGGATATGGACAAAATCCGCATGACCCTGGAGGAAACCGACCGAGCCAGCTTTTCCGCCGCCGTAGATGCTATCTGCAACGCCCGCAACCTCTATATTCTGGGGGTGCGCTCTGCCAGCGTTCTGGCAAACTTCCTCGCCTTCTATTTTCAGTATATCTTCGAGCGGGTGGTGAACATTGACACCGTCTCCATCAGTGAAGTCTTTGAGCAGACCATCCATGTGGGTTCGGAGGATGTGTTTATCGGTCTGTCCTTTCCCCGCTACTCCAAGCGCACCATCACCGCTATGGAGTATGCCAAGGGCAGGGGCGCCACTGTCATTGCCATCACCGACTCCAACGCCTCGCCGCTGGTGCCGCTGGCAGATCACGCCCTGATCGCCAAAAGCGACATGGCCTCCTTTGTGGACTCGCTGGTTGCCCCCCTCAGTCTGGTCAACGCCCTGATTGTGGCGGTGAGCCGGAAGAAGGGCACGGAATTACAGCAGACCCTCACCAAGCTGGAGGAAATCTGGGCAAAATATGAGGTCTACGACCGTCCGGGGAACGAATGATGGAGACAAAGCGAATTGTCGTCATTGGCGGCGGGGCAGCAGGTATGATGGCCGCCCTTACTGCCGCCCGTCAGGGGGCGGAGGTCACACTGGTGGAACGCAACCGCACTCTGGGGAAAAAGCTGCGTATCACCGGAAAAGGGCGGTGCAACGTCACCAACGACTGCGACGTGGCCACCGTGCTGCAAAACATCCCACGGAACGGACGCTTTCTCCACAGCGCTCTGAGCCAGCTCTCTCCCGCCGACGTAAAGGACTTCTTTCAAGACGACTTGGGCGTCCCCCTGAAAACCGAGCGGGGCAACCGGGTTTTCCCCCAGTCGGACAGCGCCCATGACATTGCCGACGCCCTGCGCCATGCCCTGAATCGGGAGGGGGTGCAGGTGAAAACCGGGCGGGTCACCGCTGTGCTGACAGAAAGCGGAACCGTGTCCGGGGTTAAGCTGGAAAGCGGCAGCAGGCTCACCGCAGATGCGGTCATCATCGCCACCGGAGGGGTCAGCTACCCCGCCACCGGCTCCACCGGGGACGGTTACAGGCTCGCCAAAGCGCTGGGGCATACGGTGGTCAATCCCCGTGGCTCACTGGTGCCGCTGGAAGGGGAGGACTGCTGCGGAGAGCTGCAGGGGCTCAGCCTGCGCAATATCGCCATCCGGGTGGAGGACGAGGGCGGCAAAACCCTCTACCGGGACTTTGGAGAGCTGCTGTTCACCCACTTTGGGCTGTCCGGACCGGTGATTCTCTCTGCCAGCGCCCATATGCGGGATTTTGAGCACCACCAATATACCGTAGCCATCGACCTGAAGCCCGCTCTGGACGAAAAAACGCTGGACGAACGGCTCATCCGGGATTTTCAAAAAAATGCCAACCGGGACTTTCAGAATGGGCTGGACGCTCTGCTGCCCCGAAAGCTGATCGGAGAGGTGATTCGCCGCTCCGGTATTCCCCCGGAAACCAAGGTACACGACATCACCCGGGCACAGCGTCACGCCCTGCTGTCCGTTCTGAAGAATTTCACCGTCCGCATTGACGGACCCCGTCCGGTGCGGGATGCCATCATCACCTCCGGCGGCGTCACCGTCAGTGAGGTCAACCCCTCCACCATGGGCTCCAAGCTGGTAAACGGTCTGTACTTTGCCGGCGAGGTGCTGGATGTGGATGCCTACACCGGGGGTTTTAATCTGCAAATCGCATGGGCCACCGGATATGCCGCCGGATGCTGGGCGGCGTGGGGATAGCCCTGAATTTGAGAGGAGATATAATATGTCATATATCAGCATTGCCATTGACGGCCCCGCCGGAGCCGGAAAAAGCACCATTGCCAAGTCGCTGGCAGCACGCCACGGCTGGCTCTATGTGGATACCGGGGCCATCTACCGCACCGTAGGTCTTTACACCCTGCGCCACGGCATTGACCCCAAAGACGCAGACGCTGTAAAGGGCATTCTCCCTGAGCTGGACATTCAGATGCAGGTGGAAGGGGACGGGGTACAGCATATGTACCTGGACGGAGAGGATGTCACCAGCGACATCCGCACCCCGGAGATTTCCATGTACGCCTCCGCCGTCTCCGCCCACGCCGCTGTGCGCAGCTACCTGCTGGAAATGCAGCGTTCCCTTGCCCGCACCCGCAACGTGGTCATGGACGGGCGGGACATCGGCACCGTGGTGCTGCCCCATGCCAGCGTAAAGATTTTTCTCACCGCCTCTGCGGAAATCCGTGCCCGCCGCCGCTGGCTGGAACAGCAGCAGAAGGGAAACGACCAGCCCTTTGAAGCGGTGCTGGCGGACGTGATTCAGCGGGACGAGCAGGACACGCACCGGGCAGTCGCCCCCCTCCGTCAGGCGGAGGATGCCGTTCTGGCGGATACCTCCAACCTGAATCTGGAGGAGAGCGTTGACCTGCTGGACAGCATTATAAAGGAGCGTGTCACCGGATGGACGAAATAACCAACAACACCCCCGCCCCCCGTCCGGATAACAAGCCGTCAAAGAAGGAGAACCCCTTCCCGTACCGGACAAAGGAGCAGTGTCTTCCCTGGTATCGGGTGGTGTATTCGGTGGTGTATATCCTCTACCAGCTGATTTATCCCCTGCGGGTGATTGGCAGAGAGAATCTGCCGGATACCCCCGCCGTCATCTGCCCCCGGCACTGCTCGGCGGTGGACCCTCCCATGGTGTGCATCGGCATGACCCTGCGCCGCCATCCCCGGATCATCGCCAAGATGGAGCTGCTGCAAATCCCGGTGCTGGGGAAGATTCTCTACAAAATCGGGGTCTTCGGCGTGCGCCGGGGAGAGAATGACATTGCGCCCATCCGCAACGGCCTAAAATGCCTGAAGGAGGGCAGTCAGCTTATCATTTTCCCGGAGGGACACCGTGTCCACGAAGGGGAGACCGCCGAAGCCCAGACCGGAGCCATCATGTTCGCCTTGAAAGCAGGGGTGCCGCTGGTGCCGGTGTATCTCACCCGTGCCAAACGGTTTCACCGGATGACCATGGTGGTGGGTCAGCCCTATCATCCCCAAATCGCCGGGAAGCGGGCTACCCCTCAGGAGTACCGGGCGCTGGCTGATGAACTGCTGGCAAAAATCTATGCTTTGGAGGCACAGGTAGCATGAGTGTGACGCTGGCAAAGACCGCCGGGTTCTGTTACGGCGTGAAACGGGCTGTGGAGCTGGCGGAGAAGACCGCCCAGTCCGGCACCCCCTGTGTAATGCTGGGTTCCATCATTCACAACGAGCATGTGGTGGAGCATCTCAAGGCTCAGGGCATGGGTCAGGTGGACACCCCAGAGCAGGTTCCAGAGGGGTACAGCGTACTGATTCGCTCCCATGGAGAGGCAAAATCGGTACATGACGCACTGAAAGCATCCGGTGCCAATGTGATTGACGCCACCTGTCCCAGCGTGGCAAGAATCCACAAGCTGGTGCAGCAGGCGGAGGAGAACGGACGTGTCCCGGTCATCATCGGACTGCCCAGCCACCCGGAGGTGCGGGCCATTGCAGGCTGGTGCCGCAATCCGGTGGTGCTTCAGGACGACAAAGCGCTGGAAGCATGGCTGGCAGAGGACCCGAATCGGTCAAAATTACCCCTTTCTTTCGTATTTCAGACCACCTCAACCCGGTCGGTCTGGAAAAAATGTGAAATTCTTGCAAAAAAACAGTGTACAAACGGAGAAATATTTGATACAATATGCAATGCTACTGCTCATAGACAGCTTGAGGCTCAGGAATTGGCCGCCGAGAGCGACGTCATGATCGTCATTGGAGACCATAAAAGCTCAAACACCCGTCATCTGGCCGAACTGTGTCAGGAGAAATGCAGCCGTGTCTGCTGGATCGAGACGGCGCAAGAGCTACCGGAGCATCTGGATGCAGGGGCATTGCGTATTGGAATCACTGCGGGAGCATCAACCCCCGGGTGGATAATAAAGGAGGTCAAAACCAATATGTCTAACGAAGTCAACATGGAGATCGAGGAATCCTTCGCCGAAATGCTGGAGAAGTCGATCAAAACTTTAAATACAGGAGATAAGGTCGTGGGTACCGTGGCACAGATCACCCCCACCGAGATCGAAGTAGACCTGGGCACCAAGCATGCCGGCTATCTTCCTGTCAGCGAGTTCTCTGATGATCCCGCTGTCAAGGTGGAGGAAGTCCTCCATGTAGGCGATCAGATCGAGGTTCAGGTTATGCGTGTCAACGACGGCGACGGCGTTGTCACCCTGTCCAAGAAGCGTCTGGACGCCAACAAGAACTGGGAAGAGATCGAGGCTGCCAAGGAAGAGAAGGCTGTCATCGAGGCCGTCATCCGTGAGGAGAACAAGGGCGGCGTCGTGGCCAACTACAAGGGCGTTCGTGTCTTCATCCCCGCTTCTCAGACCGGTCTGCGCCGCAATGAGCCTATGACCGCTCTGGTGGGTACCACTGCCCGTATGCACATCACCGAGGTCAACCGCAGCCGCCGCCGTGTGGTGGGCTCCATCCGCAGCGTCAGCAGCGAGGAGCGTGCCGCCCGCAGCAAGGAAGTGTGGGACACCATCGAGGTGGGCAAGCACTATTCCGGCGTTGTCAAGAGCCTGACCTCTTACGGCGCATTCGTGGACATCGGTGGCGTGGACGGCATGGTTCACATCTCCGAGCTGTCCTGGAGCCGCATCAAGCATCCCTCCGAGGTGGTCTCTGTGGGCGATCCCGTGGACGTGTATGTCATCAAGTATGATCCCGAGCGGAAGAAGATTTCCTTGGGTATGAAGGATCCCAACGAGAATCCCTGGGAGACCTTCCTGCGCACCTATAACGTGGGCGATACCGCTTCCGTCAAGGTGGTCAAGCTGATGAGCTTCGGCGCTTTCGCCGAGGTGGTTCCCGGTGTGGACGGCCTGATTCACATCTCCCAGATCGCCGATCATCGGGTGGAGAAGCCTGAGGACGAGCTGAAGGAAGGCGATGTGGTGGAGGTCAAGATCACCGACGTCAATCTGGAGACCCGCAAGGTGTCCCTGTCCCGCCGCGCTGTTCTGCAGGGCGCTGTGGAAGAGGACGAGGAGTAATTCTCAACCCCAATCTTTTACCCATCCGGATTTCTTCCGGATGGGTTTTTTCTGTCTTTTGACAAATCCCACAGTTTCCGCCCGGTGAAATCAGGGGAATTGACTTTCCCGGCATTGACGGCATTCCCCCGCCGGTGCTAAAATAGCAAGGATATATTAGTGTTATGAGGTTTTGCTATGTGGATTGCAGATCGTTGGAAGGACTATGAGCTTTTGGACTGCGGAGGCGGGGAGAAGCTGGAACGCTGGGACAAGACGGTGCTGGTGCGCCCTGACCCTCAGGCAATCTGGAACACCCCCCGGCGCAGACGGGAGTGGAAGCACCCTGACGGGCGGTATTTCCGCTCCAAAACCGGGGGCGGGCACTGGGAGCGGGGCCGTATGCCGGAGCACTGGCAGGTGCATTATGACGACCTTACCTTCAAGGTAGGCGCCATGAACTTCAAGCATACCGGGCTGTTTCCCGAGCAGGCCGCCAACTGGGATTTCGCCCGGGAGATGATCCGCACCGCAGATCGCCCGGTGAGCGTGCTCAATCTCTTTGCCTATACCGGAGGAGCAACCGTCGCCTGCGCCAGCGCCGGGGCTCAGGTGTGCCATGTGGATGCCGCCAAGGGTATGGTGGCGTGGGCGAGGGAAAATGCCGCCCTGTCCGGTCTCACCAACGCCCCCATCCGCTGGATTGTGGACGACTGCGGCAAATTCGTAGAGCGGGAGATTCGACGGGGGAGACGGTACGACGCCATTATCATGGATCCGCCCTCCTATGGCAGAGGTCCCTCCGGGGAAATCTGGAAGCTGGAGGACAACCTCTATCCGTTTTTGGAGCTGGTGGTGCAGGTACTCAGCGACAAGCCTCTGTTTTTCATCATCAACTCCTATACCACCGGACTTGCCCCCTCGGTGCTGGGCTATCTGCTGGATACGCTGGTGACCTCCCGGTGGGGCGGTCACAGCGAGTGCGGTGAGCTGGGACTTCCGGTAACTCAAAGTGGTCTGGTGCTGCCCTGCGGCTCCACCGGACGCTGGATGTATCGTCCGTAAGGAGCGCAACGTGAATCATATTATTGAACTGGATAACGTCTCCTTCCGCTATACCGATGAGGAGCGGCAGGGGAGACTGGTGCTGGACGGGGTGACCCTGGCCATTGCACAGGGCAGCTTTGTGGCAGTGCTGGGGCACAACGGCTCTGGTAAATCCACGCTGGCAAAGCATATGAACGCAATCCTGCTCCCCGCCGGGGGCAGCGTGTATGTAGATGGCATCTCCACCGCTGACGAGGAACGGCTGCTGGACATCCGCCGCACGGTGGGCATGGTGTTCCAAAACCCGGATAACCAGATTGTGGCAAACGTGGTGGAGGAGGATGTGGCCTTTGCTCCGGAGAATCTGGGCGTTCCCTCAGAGGAGATTCGCCGCCGGGTGGATGCAACCCTGAAGCTGGTGGGTATGAGCAAATACGCCAAGCACGCCCCCCACCGTCTCTCCGGGGGACAAAAGCAGCGCATTGCCATTGCCGGTGTCATCGCCATGCACCCCCGGTGCATCGTGCTGGATGAACCCACCGCCATGCTGGATCCCATCGGGCGGGAGGATGTGCTGCGTACCATCACCCGGCTCAACCGGGAGCAGGGCATCACCGTGGTACTGATTACCCACCATATGGACGAAGCCGCCCGGGCTGACCGTCTGGTGGTCATGAACCGGGGCAAGGTCATTCAGGACGGCCCGCCCCGGGAGGTCTTTCAGCAGGTGGAGGCATTGAAGGCTGTGGGGCTGACCGTGCCGGAGACGGTGGAGCTGCTCTACCGACTCAATCAGGCAGGGGAGCGCCTGCCGCTGGATGCCCTCTCTGTGGAAGAGTGTGCCAAGGTCATCTATCAGGCATATCAGGCGTAATCTGCTTGTGGGCTGCATTTCTCAGGAAAGCGGCACCGGAAAAGTGAGGAATACAGATTGGAACCGATACTTGAAACCAGAGGGCTCTGCTGTGTTTATAGTCAGGGCACCCCTTTTCAGCATACTGCGCTGGATCATGTGGATTTTCAGGCCTATCCCGGGGAATATGTGGGCATCATTGGTCACACCGGGTCAGGAAAATCCACCCTGATTCAGCATCTCAACGGGCTGCTCAAGCCCACCGACGGGCAGGTACTGCTCCATGGCAAGGACATTTGGGAGAGCAAAGCCAGCGTCCGTCAGGCAAAATTCCATGTGGGACTGGTATTCCAGTACCCGGAATATCAGCTTTTTGAGGAGACCGTCTATCAGGACATTGCCTTTGGTCCGAAGAATATGAAGCTCTCCACTGACGAAATCGACCGCCGGGTGCGTCAGGCTGCCGGGTTTGTGGGATTGCGGGAGGATCAGCTGCAAAAATCCCCCTTTGAACTCTCTGGCGGACAAAAACGCCGAGTGGCGATCGCCGGGGTGATCGCCATGGAGCCGGAGGTGCTCATTCTGGATGAGCCCACCGCCGGACTGGACCCCGCCGCCCGGGATGCCATTCTGGCCAACATTCGGGACTATCAGCAGTCCAACAACGCCACTATTATTCTGGTGTCCCACTCCATGGAGGAGGTCGCCCGCAGTGTAGACCGGATTGTGGTGGTCAACGATGCCGTCATCCCCTTTAGCGGCACACCCCGGGAGGTATTCTCCCACAGCGACGAGCTGCGGAAGATGGGGCTTGGCATCCCTCAGGTGACACAGGTGTTCCAGCGTCTGCGTGAGATGGGTATGCCGATTGAGGACGACTGTGTGTACACCATGGAGGACGCCGTGAAGGCGCTGCTGGAGCTGCGGAAAGGGGGGCGGGCCTGATGCTGAAGGATATTACCCTGGGGCAGTATTTCCCGGGCAATACCGTCGTCCATCGTCTGGACCCCCGTACCAAGATACTGCTGGTGCTGGTGTACATTATCGCCCTGTTTCAGGCGAAAAGCTTTGTCAGCTACGGAATACTGCTGGTTTTCCTGCTGGTCTCCGTGCGCCTGTCCAAGGTAGGCGCAAAAGCGCTGCTTCGTGGCATGAAGCCGGTGGTGGTGATTCTCATTTTCACCGGCATTCTGAACCTGTTCTACGGCACCACCGGACGGGAGCTGTTTCACTGGGGGATTCTCACCATTACCACCGGAGGTGTGAAAACCGCCTTCTTTATGATTGTGCGTATCCTCATGCTGATTTCCGGCACCTTCCTGCTCACCTATACCACTTCACCCATTTTGCTCACCGATGGGCTGGAGAATCTGCTCTCCCCCCTGAAAAAGGTGAAGGTTCCGGTACATGAGCTGGCCATGATGATGTCCATTGCCCTGCGCTTTATTCCCACCCTGATTGAGGAGACGGACAAAATCATGTCCGCCCAGAAGGCGAGAGGGGCTGATTTTGATTCCGGCAACCTGCTGGACAAGGCCAAGGCACTGGTGCCTCTGTTGGTGCCCCTGTTTGTCTCCGCCTTTCGGCGGGCGGACGAGCTGGCAACTGCCATGGAGTGCCGCTGCTATCACGGCGGCGAGGGTCGCACCCGCCTGCGTCAGCTTGCCTATGCAGGAATCGACTGGGCTGCGCTGGCCATTGGCGGCGCAGTGCTGGTTGCGGTTTGCGTGCTGGCCTACGGCTTTGGGTGGTAAGGCATGGAGGAGAGAAATATCGCCCTGCATCTGATGTATGTAGGCACCGCTTATCACGGCTGGCAGCGGCAAAAAAACGCTGTCACCGTACAGGAGACGCTGGAACAGTGCGTGGCGAAGGTAGTGAAGCACCCGGTGCATTTTACCGGGGCAGGCCGTACCGACGCAGGGGTACACGCCCGGGTCTATATTGCCAACTTCCGCACCACCTGCACCATCCCCTGCGACCGTATGCCCCTTGCCTTCAATGCCCGGCTTCCGGAGGATATTGTGATTGTCTCCGCCCGGGAGGTGAACCGGGATTTTAATGCCATTCTGTCCTGCGCCAAAAAGGAGTACACCTATCAGGTGTATAACTCCCGTATCCGCAACGCATTTTATGTGGACAGAGCCTATTTCTATCCCAAGCATCTGGACGAGGCTGTGATGGCAGAGGCCGCCGCCCGTTTTGTGGGCACCCACGACTTCGCCGCCGTCCGGGATGTGGGCACCAATGTCCGCTCCACCGTGCGGACGGTGCATTATTTTGACGTGGAGCGGGAGGGGGATTTGATTACCCTCAAGGTCTGCGCCAACGGATTTCTCTATAATATGGTGCGCATTATGGTGGGCACCGTTCTTTACGCCGCCGAGGGCAAGCTGACCCCGGACGGAATTTCTGACATTCTCCTCCGGGGCAACCGGGTGGAGGCAGGCCCTACGGTACCTCCCGGGGGACTGTATATGACAAAGCTATGGTACAAGGAGCCGGTGGGTCTGGACACAGACCCGGAGGTGTGCCATTTGGAAGGAGGGACGCAGCATGGACGAGAATAAATCCGTTTCGCCGGAGAAACCTGTCTCTGAGCAGCCGAAAACCGGTAAAATGAACCGTGTTCTGCCCATTTTGCTCCGGATTCTCACCAGTGTCCTCACCGTTTTGCTCATCGCCCTGTCTGTCTATCTGGTGGTCAATCGGGACCGCTTCAATCTGGACTCTCTGAAGCGCTATCTCACCTACCGCTCTCTGGAACGCTCAGACGGCGGGCGTGCGCCCTCCTTCTCCATCGGACAGGATGACGAGCTGTGCTACGCCACCATCAGTGACGCAGTGGTGCTGTGCAGTCAGAATCGGATTCAGGTCTATTCTGACGGCGGCGTGCTCTATGAGGACATCTCCTGTATCCTCAAGCATCCGGTCATCCAGACCGCTTCGGATTACACCGTAGTCTATGACGCCGGGGGAAATGAGCTCTATCTCTTTGCAGACCGTCAGTCCATCTTTCATTACACGTCCGAGAGCGGCTATGCCCTGATCTCCGCCCGGGTGAATGCCCGGGGATGGCTCAGTGTGGTGGAGCAGGCTTCCGGGTACAAGGGCTCGGTAACGATATACAACGACCATCAGGAGCCGGTAGTTACCGAGCGGATTTCCTCCCAGTTTGTCTCGGACGCGGCAGTCTCTCCGGACAACAGGCAGGTGGCAGTGCTCACCATTGGTCAGGACGGGACAGACTTTGCCTCTACCATCACCCTCTACCAGACCTCCGACGGCACGCAGTCCGCTTCAGCCGTAGTGGCTGACAGTCCCATTCTGGATCTGCAATGGGATAACAGCGGGCTTTGGCTTCAGCATCAGTTTGGCATCATCCGTGTCAACAATCATCTGGAGCGTGTCACCAACTGGAACAACGTCTCTCTGTATTTGCAGGGCTACTCTCTGGGCGGTGATGGCTTTGCGGTGGAATATTTCAGCCGGGATCGTTCCGGGTCGCTGGCGCAGCTGGTGTCGGTGGATACCTCCGGCAATGTGCTGGGAACCATGAACATCAGCCGGGAAATTCTCTCGGTCACTGCCGCAGGGCGGTATATCGCTGTGCTCACCGGCACTCAGCTTTCCATCTATACTTCCGATTTCACCCAGTATGCCACGCTGAGCAACGACAGCGGCATTCTGTCCGCCCTGATGCGCCCGGACGGAACCGCTATGCTAATTGAAGGAGAGGAGGCGGGGGTCTACCTCCCGTAATCACCATGTATACTTCTGATATCATCCTGCTCATCATTCTGTTGGGCTACACCATCTTCGGCGCCTGGCGCGGGCTCATCGCCACGGTGTGCAACCTGGTCTTTTCCATCGCCGCCTGGATTGGCGCTGCCATCTTTGCCGGCGTACTGTCAGATACCTTCCCATGGCTGGCGGTGTTTATTGTGGTCTTCGTGCTGATTAACCTGTTGAGCCATGTGGTGATAAAAGTGCTGGATCTGGCGGCGAAGCTCCCTCTGATCCGCACGGCAAACCGTCTGCTGGGCGGTCTTCTGGGCTTTGTTCACGGCGCTGTGGTGCTGGTGGTCATCTGCTCCATCGCAGCGTCGCTGGGCATTATTCACCTCCAAGACCTGCCCAAAGACAGCCTGCTGGCAGTGTTCGCAGGCTTCCAGTCCATGCCAGTGTGAATTTTTTTCGTTTCTACAAGATTTATTCATATTTGTATGGTAGGTTATGTGCAAAACTGTAACTTGAGCGGAATCGCTCAAAGAAGGAGAATGCTATGCAGCCCGTACTGTGTTCCAAATGCCATAAGAATATGGCTGTCATTTTTGTCACCCGGATGGATGGCACCGAGTCGAAAAACGAGGGCTATTGCCTGAGCTGTGCCAAGAGCATGGGAATCAAGCCGGTAGACGACCTGCTGTCCAAGATGGGGATTTCTGAGGACGATGTGGACAATCTCACCAACGAGATGATGTCCGCATTTGGCGGACCTGAGGCGTTGGAGTCTCTCATGGAGAACCAGAACAATTCTGACGATGAGGATGGAGAACAGGAGGAGGGCAAAACTGCCACCTTCCCCTTCCTCAACCGTCTGTTCGGCGGTCAGAACAATCAGCAGCGGGAGGAATCCGCCCCTGCCGACGGAGAAAAGACGCAAGAGCGCCGCAAGGACGGCCCCGCCCCCAAAAACCAGAAGCGGAAGTTTCTGGATACCTACTGCATCAACCTGACCCGCCGCGCCCGGGAGGGCAAGCTGGACGGTGTCATCGGCAGGGAGGAGGAAATCTCCCGGGTGATGCAGATTCTCAACCGCCGTCAGAAAAACAATCCCTGTCTCATCGGCGAGCCGGGCGTGGGTAAAACCGCCATTGCGGAGGGGCTTGCCCAGCGCATCGTCAAGGGTGAAGTGCCTTATAAGCTGGTGGACAAGGAGGTTTACCTGCTGGACCTCACCGCACTGGTGGCTGGCACCCAGTTCCGTGGGCAGTTTGAAAGCCGGATGAAGGGTCTGATTGAAGAGGTCAAGCGCATCGGCAATATCATTCTGGTGATTGACGAGGTGCATAATATTGTAGGTGCCGGTGACGCGGAGGGTTCCATGAACGCCGCCAATATCCTGAAGCCTGCCCTCAGCCGGGGGGAGATTCAGGTCATCGGCGCTACCACCTATAACGAGTACCGCAAGTACATTGAAAAGGACTCAGCATTGGAGCGCCGCTTCCAGCCGGTAAACGTGGCAGAGCCCTCTCTGGAGGATTCCGAGAAAATTCTGGCGGGCATTGCCCACTTCTACGAGGACTATCACCATGTGCGCATTCCCCCGCTGCTGCTGCACACCGCCGTGTCCCTGTCTGAGCGGTATATCACCGACCGTTATCTGCCGGACAAGGCCATTGACCTGATTGACGAGGCCTGCTCCGATGTAAACCTGCACAACAAGACGCTGGCCCGTCTGGCCGCCATCGAGAAGGAGCGGGCGGACCTGAACCGGGAGCGGGAGCTGATTGCTGCCACTCAGAGCCAGCAGTCTTCTGAGCGCTCCGCTCAACTGAAAGAGAATGAGCAAAAGCTATCCCGGGTGCGTCAGCAGCTTGGCGCTGTCAACCGGGAGCTGAGCACCCTGTCCGTCAATCAGGACATGGATCCTGTCAAGCGGGAGGAACGTCTCAACCTGCTGCGCCGCCGTCTCAGCCGTCTGGGTGAGGAGATGCAGGGGCTCCAGGGAGAGCGCAACACCCTTCAGAACCCCCCGGAGGATGATAAGGCATATGCCCGCATCGCCCATCTCCGTTCTCAGGAGCTGCGGCTGGACGAGGAGGCCTCTGCCTTGCAGGCAGAGGGCGAGCCGGTGCTGGGTATGGAGAATCTGGCCCGGGTGATTGAGCTTTGGACGGGCATTCCCGCAAGCCGGATTCAGGAGGAGGAATTCTCCCGGCTTAATGAGCTGGATGTGCGGCTGAAACGGCACATTGTGGGTCAGGACGAGGCAGTGGACGCCGTCACCCGTGCCATCCGCCGCAACCGGGTGGGAATTTCCCCCAAGCACAAGCCGGTCTCCTTCATCTTTGTGGGACCCACCGGCGTAGGCAAAACCGAGCTGGTGAAGCAGCTGGCACAGGACCTGTTCAACTCCCCTGAGTCGCTGATTCGTCTGGATATGTCTGAGTTTATGGAGAAGCACGCCGTTTCCCGGATTGTAGGCTCTCCCCCCGGATATGTGGGCTATGACGAGGCAGGACAGCTCACCGAGAAAATTCGCCGCAAGCCCTATTCTGTGGTGCTGTTCGACGAGATTGAAAAAGCGCACCCGGATGTGCTCAATGTGCTGCTGCAAATTCTGGACGACGGGCAGATCACCGACGCCCATGGACGGAAGGTAAACTTTGAGAATACCGTCATCGTCATGACCTCCAACGCCGGCAGCAGCAACGCCGCAGGCAGCGTAGGCTTTGGACGCTCCGCCAACGAGCAGGAGAAGGAAAAGACCATGAAGGCGCTGCAATCCTTCCTCCGTCCTGAGTTCATCAACCGGGTGGACGAGATTGTCTGCTTCAATCACCTCACGGAGGAGAACTTCAAGGCCATCACCGGCATTATGCTCTCCGAGCTGCGGGATTCTCTGGCTGATCGGGAGATCACCTTCACATGGGATGACGCACTGGTGGATTATCTCACCCATAAGTCCTACTCCCAGACCTACGGCGCACGGAATTTGCGTCGGCTGATTCAGCGGGAGTTGGAGGACGAGATCGCCATGTATCTCATTCAGAACTATCAGCGCAATATCACTACCCTCTCCGCCACAGCAGAGGGAGACAAGGTGGTACTGCGGGTTTAATCGCAACAGGAAAGAGGTGGAAGGATGCTGGATGTGTGTCTGCTGGGTGCGGGAGGCACTATGCCCCTGCCGGGGCGGTGGCTGACCTCGCTGGTGCTGCGGGTCAACGGGCGCAGCTTGCTCATTGACGCAGGAGAGGGCACCCAGATCGCCGCCCGTGAGGCAGGGTGCAGCTTCAAAAATCTGGACACCATCTGTCTCACCCACCTTCACGCTGACCACACCGCCGGTCTGCCCGGTTTGCTGCTCACCATGGGCAATATGGATCGCACCGAGCCGGTAACTGTCATCGGTCCCAAAGGCACCCGCCGCCTGTTGGAGGCGGTAAAGGTGATCGCCCCGGAGCTGGTGTTTCCCGTGTGGGTGATGGAGCTGGAGCCCAACACCGTACAGACCATCCCTCTGGGAGATTGGGAGATCACCGCCTTTCCGGTGAACCACACCGTCCCCTGCTTTGGCTATCAGGCAGCCGTACCGAGAGCGGGCAAGTTTGACCCTCAAAAGGCGATTGCCCTGAACATCCCCAAGCCCCTCTGGCGGCATTTGCAGGCAGGGGAGACGGTGGAGGGCTTTACCCCGGATCAGGTTCTGGGGCCGCCCCGTCAGGGCATTAAGCTGGTCTATTCCACCGACACCCGCCCTGCCAAGGAGCTGTACAAGTGCGCCGCAAACGCTGACCTGCTCATCTGCGAGGGGATGTATGGCGAGCCGGACAAGGTGGCCAAGGCGAAGGAAACCTGCCATATGACCTTCCGGGAGGCGGCCAAAACCGCCCTTCGGTCAGAGGTCAAAGAGCTGTGGCTCACCCATTTCAGCCCCTCTCTGTCCCGCCCGGAGGACTATCTGGAGGATGCCCGGAGCATCTTCCCCAATACCTCTCTGGGGAAAAGCGGCAGGCGGGTGACACTGCATTTTCCTGATTGACCTTGAAAAGAGCCGGAGACCCGGCTCTTTTTTCTGTTGTGCTTCTATTGTGTTGCAGTTTTCCTGATTTGTGGTATAATCGTTCTTAACAATTCCACAGATGTACGGTGCCTCCGATGGGCGTTTGCTCAGGCCGGAGGGTAAAAGGGAAGGAGGTGCAAGTCCTCCACGATCTCGTCACTGTATACAGGGAGCGCTCTGTCAAAAGGTCACTGGCGAAAGCCGGGAAGGCGGCAGAGGGTGATGATCTGTAAGTCAGGAAACCTGCCGTGCATCGGTACGGGGAGCAAAACTCCCAGGTCACGAGGCATTGGCTGTACCATGTTCCGATTCTGCTCACCGGGCAGGGTCTTTTGGTGTTGCCCTTCGCCTGTGACGAAGGGTTTTTCGCTGCCCGGAGAAAGAAAGGAGCTATCCCCATGAAACGAACCATTTCCATCCTGCTGTCCCTTGCCATGCTGCTGGCCATGCTCTCCGCCTGCGGCAGCAGCCAGTCTGCCCCAGAGGCGCAAACCGAGCCTGCCGCCGATACGGAAGAAACCGCATCCCCGGAAGAACAGCCCAAGGAAACCGAAGTGCCTGAGGACGTTGAAGCTGAGGACGAGGAGAATTATGACACCGGCGACGCCTCTCTGGATGACCCCCGGAATCAGGATGACATCGGAGAGCAGGAAATTCTGGTGGTCAGCTTCGGCACCAGCTATAACGACAGCCGCCGCCTTACCATCGGAGCCATGGAGCAGGCTGTGGCCGACGCTTTCCCGGATTGGAGTGTCCGCCGTGCCTTCACCAGCCAGATTATCATTGACCATGTTCAAAGCCGGGACGGTATCGCCATTGACAATGTGGAACAGGCGCTGAACCGTGCTGCTGACAACGGGGTGCGCCGTCTGGTGGTGCAGCCCACGCACTTGATGAACGGTCTGGAATACCACGACTTGGTGGAGGAAGTGGCTGCCTTTGCGGATGCCTTTGAGTCCGTGTCCATTGGTCTGCCTTTGCTCACCTCGGAGGAAGATTTTGAGACCCTCCGTGCTGCCATTGTGGAGGACACCGCTTCCTTTGACGATGGAAACACCGCCATTGTCTTTATGGGTCACGGCACCGAGGCGGACTCCAATGCCGTCTATGCCAAAATGCAGCAGTTGCTCACCGACGCAGGCAACAGCCATTACTATGTCGGCACCGTAGAGGCCACTCCCTCTGTGGAGGACGTGCTGGCTCTGGTACAGCAGGGTGAGTACACGAAGGTCGTCTTACAGCCCCTGATGATCGTAGCCGGTGACCACGCCAACAATGATATGGCTGGAGACGAGGAGGACTCCTGGAAGTCTGTCTTTACCGGCGCAGGCTATGAGGTGGAATGCGTGCTGCACGGTCTGGGCGAGGTAGAAGCGGTGCGTAACCTGCTGGTCTCCCATGTGCAGGCTGCCGTAGAGGAATTGGGATGAAATTACGTCTCTTTGCGCTGCTGCTGGCGCTGCTGATGATGCTTTCCGCCTGCGCCCCTGCGCAGCAGTCCTCTGAAAGTGAGGAACCCGGCTCCGCTGCGTCAGAAGTCCAGCAGGAATCCGCCCAAGGGGAAGCGCCTTCCTCTGCGGTTGCAGGGGAGGGGGACATGGCCGCCCCGGTGGAGATTGACACCGAAGGCTTAGCGCCTGTGGGAGCCGAAATGCTCCAGGATGGCAGTTATGAAATCGCCGTGGATTGCAGCTCCTCCATGTTCCGCATCACCGGATGTACCCTCACCGTAGAAAATGGCACTCTCACCGCCCGGTTGGACATGAGCAGCGCCACCTATCTCTATCTCTATCCCGGCTCTGCCCAACAGGCCGCCGAAGCTGCCGAGGATGCCCTGATTCCTTACGAGGAAAATGCCGACGGCACCCACAGCTTTACCATACCCGTCTCCGCTCTGAATGTCCCGGTGGACTGCGCCGCGTACAGCGGTCGGAAGGAGATGTGGTATGACCGCACGCTGCTCTTTCGCTCGGACAGTCTGCCTATAGATGCCTATGCTGAGGGCAGCTTGGTGACATTGGAATCCCTGTCCTTGGGAGACGGGGACTACACCGCTGAGGTCACCCTCACCGGCGGCTCTGGCCGGGCAAGTGTGGAATCTCCCGTTTCGCTCCATGTGGAGGACGGAAGCTGTACCGCCCGCATTGTGTGGAGCAGCGCCAACTATGACTATATGATTCTGGACGGGGAAAAGCTTCTCCCGCTGGAAGGGGAGGAGACCTCCGTGTTTCTGCTTCCGATTACCATATTTGATTTCCCTGTCTCCGTCATAGCGGACACCACCGCCATGAGTACCCCTCACGAGGTGGCATACACCCTCACCTTCCACGCTGACACCATCACCCCCGCTTCATGAGAAGGATACTCGCGCTGTTCGCCGCGCTGCTCCTGCTGTGCGGCTGTACTTCCAGGGACAGGAAAAACAGCCAGTGGTCAGAAATGCAGCCCACCCGGCAGATGGAGCTTGCCTATGCAACCGCCTTTTCCGTGGACGAATACTCCGGCGGGCTGTCGCTGGTGACCATTGGGGAAGACCAGCGTTTTCTGCTCCTTCCCAAAGGCACTGAACCACCGGAGGGGCTGGACGGGGATATTTCGGTGATACACATCCCCTGTCAGTCCATCTATCTGGCTAACTCCGCCGCCATGGATTTGTTCGCCCAACTGGATGCGCTGGACGCTGTGCGTCTCACCAGCACCCGGGCAGAGGACTGGACGCTGCCGGAGGTAGCTGCCCGGATGGAGGCGGGAACACTTGGCTATGTGGGCAAGTACAACGCCCCGGACTACGAACAGGTGCTGAGCGAGAACTGCGATCTGGTGGTGGAAAACACCATGATCTTCCACAAGCCTGCCGTCAAGGAGCAGTTGGAGTCTCTGGGGTTTCCTGTGCTGGTGGACTACGCCAGCTACGAGTCCCATCCGCTGGGTCGGCTGGAATGGATTCGCCTCTATGGGCTGCTCACCGGGCATCAACAGGAGGCGGATGCCTGCTTTGATGCACAGGCGAGGGCGGTGTCCGATTTACAGACGGCTGCCCCTACCGGAAAACAGGTGGCTTTCTTCTACGTCACTGCCAACGGTGCGGTAAACGTGCGCCGCAGCGGGGACTATGTGGCGGAGATGATTCGCCTTGCCGGGGGGGAGTACGCCTTTGACCATCTGGACGGGGACGAAACTGCCCGCTCCACTGTCACTATGCAGATGGAAGACTTTTACGCCGGGGCAAAGGATGCGGACGTGCTCATCTACAACAGCACCGTAGGCGGGGAGATTGAGACCATAGACGATCTGCTGGCCCTCAGCCCGCTCTTTGCCGACTTTACCGCCGTAGAACAGGGAAACGTCTGGTGTACCGGGCAAAACCTGTTCCAGAAAAGTGCCGGGGTGGCGGATATGATTCTGGACATCCACGCCATACTCACAGGTGAGGGCGTGGACGCTGTCACCCAATTACAGCCTGTGAAGCAATAATCTCCAAGGAGGTACTGCCATGAGAAGCACATCCCGGCGCATTTGGCCGGCCTATGCCGCTCTGCTGTGCCTCCTTTTTGCCCTTTTGTGGGGCAATCTCCGTGCCGGCAGTGTGGAAATTGACCGAGGAACACTGATGTCTCTGCTGCTGAATCGCAACGGCGAGAAAACCGCCCTTCGGATTCTCTGGGAGATTCGTCTGCCCCGGATGCTGTGCGCCGCTCTGTTGGGTGGAGCGCTGGCGCTGTCCGGCTACCTTCTTCAGGTGTTCTTCGGAAATCCCATTGCAGGGCCATTTGTGCTGGGCATTTCTTCCGGTGCAAAGCTCACCGTGGCCATGACGCTGGTGTATTTTCTCTCCCGGGGACGGGCATTGCCCGGGGCAGTGCTGGTGAGTGCCGCCTTTGCGGGGGCGCTGGCAGCTATGGGGACGGTGCTGCTGCTCTCCCGTCGGATTGAACGGATGAGCGCACTCATTGTCTGCGGCGTGATGATCGGTTATCTCTGCTCAGCGGTCACTGAGTTTCTGATCACTTTTGCGGACGACGCCAATATCGTCAACTTACATAGCTGGTCCATGGGCAGCTTCTCCGGGATGCGCTGGGAGAATGTGGGGGTGATTACCGCCCTCGTGCTTCCCGTGCTGCTGGGCTGCATTGCCCTGTCCAAGCCCATGCAGGCCTATCTGCTGGGAGAGGCCTATGCCGGAAGCATGGGAGTATCTGTACAGCGTCTTCGTCTTTGGCTGATTCTGCTGTCCAGTCTGCTCTCCGCTCTGGTCACTGCCTACGCCGGACCTATCTCCTTTGTGGGCATTGCGGTACCCCATCTGATGAAGCGGCTGTTTCGAACTGCCCGTCCGCTGGTACTGCTGCCCGCCTGTTTTTTGGGGGGAGCGGATTTCTGCCTGCTATGCGACCTGCTTTGCCGCACTCTGTTTGCCCCGGCTGAGGTGAGCGTCAGCGCAGTCACCGCCGTTTTTGGCGCTCCTGTGGTGGTCTGGGCCGTGCTCAGCCGTGAGAGAGGGGGAGAACATGGATAAGCTGCTTCTCCACGCTCAGGCTTTGGCGCTGGGCTATCAGGGAAAACCGGTGGTGCAGGATGTGGAGATTCCTCTGCACGCCGGAGAAATTCTCGCCCTCATTGGCCCCAATGGCGCAGGCAAATCCACCGTGCTAAAGGGTCTGATTCGTCAGCTTTCGCCTCTGTCCGGTACCATTGTGCTGGACGGAACGCCCCTCGCCGCCCTCTCTCCCAAGGCGCTGGCAAGGGAGATGTCCGTGGTGCTCACCGGACAGGTTCATCCGGAGCGGATGACCTGCGAGGAGGTAGTCAGCGCCGGGCGGTATCCCTATACCGGAATGCTGGGGCTGCTCTCCCAAGAGGATTGGATGCAGGTGGAGCGTGCCATGTCCCTTGTTGGGGTAGACACTCTCGCCCAAAGGCTCTTTTCCACCCTCAGCGACGGGCAGCGTCAGCGGGTCATGCTGGCCCGTGCCATCTGCCAGCAGCCAAAGGTGCTGGTACTGGACGAGCCTACCTCCTATTTGGATATTCGTTACAAGCTGGAGCTGCTGGACATTCTCCGCTCGCTGGCAGCGGAAGGAACAGCGGTCATTCTCACCCTCCACGAATTGGAGCTGGCGCAGCGGTGTGCCGACATGGTGCTTTGCGTCAAGGACGGACACGCCCAGCGTCTGGGTACTCCGGAGGAAATCTTTCAGGGGGAGTACATCCGCACCCTCTACGACCTGCCCCCTGACAGTTACAATCCCCTGCTGGGCACATTGGAGCTGTCTGCCCCAAAGGGAACGCCTGACCTCTTTGTCATTGGGGGAGGCGGGGCGGGTATCCCTGTCTATCGGGCTTTGCAGCGCCAGAGCATCCCCTTCTATGCCGGGGTACTCCACGAAAATGACATAGAACTGCCTGTTGCCTCTTCACTGGCTGCCCTGGTATTTATCTCACCCCCCTTTGAACCGCTGACAGGAACCGCCCTCTCTGCCGCTGCATCCGCTTTGGAGGGCTGTACAAAGGTTCTCTGCCCCCTGAATCAGTTTGGCTCAATGAATCAGGGCAACCGCCGCCTGCTGACTCTTGCCGGGGACAGGCTGACCACTTTAGAGCAATTGTCTCCCACAGGAGGACGGCATGGCACTTGACTATTACATCCACAGTGAGGGAAAACGGCTCCGCTGCGGCTATACCACCGGCACCTGTGCCGCCCTTGCGGCTTCCGGTGCCGCAACGCTGCTGCTCACCGGGAGCGTTCCCCCATTTATGGGCATTCGTACCCCCAAGGGCATTTGGGTGGAGTGCGAAATGCTGGATTTGCAGCGAAATACCGATTGCGCCAGTGCCGCCGTGGCAAAGGACGCCGGGGATGACTGCGACGTCACCGACGGGCTGCGCATCTATGCTACGGTTGCGAAAGCCCCGGAACCCGGCATTCTCATTCAAGGCGGGGAAGGGGTTGGCACCGTCACCAAGCCGGGGCTTGACCAGCCGGTGGGGGCGGCGGCCATCAACTCGGTGCCCCGTACCATGATTACCCAAGCCGTGGAGCGGGTCTGCCGGGAGGCAGGCTACACCGGAGGTCTCACCGTCGCCATCTCCATCCCCGGCGGGGCGAAGGCCGCGGAAAAGACCTTCAATCCCCACATGGGTATTGTGGGCGGGCTATCCATTCTGGGCACTTCCGGCATTGTAGAGCCTATGAGCCGGGAGGCGCTGACCGATACCATTGCTTTGGAGCTGGGTCAGGCTCGGGCGCTGGGTCATCATCGGGTGATTCTCACCCCCGGCAACTATGGCTTGGATTTTCTCACCGCTCAGGGGTGGGACGCTTTGGGCGTTCCGGTGGTGCGCTGCTCCAACTTTATCGGCTTTGCCATAGACGAGGCTGGCATACAGGGCTTTTCTCATGTGCTTCTGGTGGGTCACGCCGGGAAGCTGGTCAAGCTGGCAGGGGGCATCTTCAACACCCACAGCCGCACCGCCGACTGCCGGATGGAGCTGCTCTGCGCCCACGCTGCCCTCTCTGGAGCGGGGGCGGATTTGTGCCGTCAGGTGATGGACTGCGTCACCTGCGATGCCGCCCATGACCTTCTGGCACAGGCAGGGCTTTGGGACGCCGTAGCAGACAGCCTGACCCAAGCCATCTGCCGCCAAATCACCCATCGGGCGGGGGCGCAGGTTACAGCCGGAGCGGTGTTCTTTTCCAACCGCTCCGGGTTATGGGGCATGACTCAGGAAGCACAGGAGATGATTGCACAATGGACATCAAAACAGGCGTCTTCTACGCCGTAGGGGTAGGACCCGGCGATTCGGAGCTGCTTACCTGCAAGGCAGTGCGGATTCTCACCGCCTGTCCGGTCATCGCAGCGCCTCAGACCGATTCCGGTCAAATGCTGGCACTGGACATTGTTCGCCCTGTGGTGCCGCTGGACGGACACCGTATGCTTCCTCTGTCTCTGCCCATGACTCGAAATCGGGGACAGATGGACAGGGCTTACGCAGATGCAGCAGAGCAGATTGCGGCATTTCTGGACAAGGGAGAAGATGTGGCGATGGTCAATCTGGGGGATGTGTCCCTCTACGCCACCAGCGCTCCCATTACCGCTCTGCTGCAAAAGCAGGGATACCACACGGAAATGGTTCCCGGCATACCCAGCTTCTGTGCCGCTGCCGCCCGGCTGGGTCAGCCGCTGGTGCAGGGCGAACAACCCCTGCTGGTGCTCCCGGCAAACAGTCCGGAAACTGCCCGTATGCTGTCTCTGCCCGGAACCAAAGTGCTGATGAAGCCCTCCCGGAATCTTTCCAGCCTGAAAGCCGCCCTTGCAGGGCAGTCTGCCGCCATGGTGGAGCGGTGCGGGCTGGAAGGGGAGCGGGTTTATTCCGCCCTTTCTGACTTCCCGGAGCGCAGCGGGTACTTCACCACCGTCATTGTAAAGGAGCGGGAGAGATGATTCACTTTGTAGGCGCAGGTCCCGGCGCAGCGGATTTGATTACCCTTCGTGGCGCTGCGCTGCTGGAAAAAGCGGACTGCGTGATTTACGCCGGAAGCTTGGTCAACCCGGCGCTGCTGAAACGGTGCAAACCCTCCTGCAAGATATATAACAGCGCACAAATGACGCTGGAACAGGTGATTGCCCGGATGGAGGAAACGGAACAGGCAGGAGGGGACACTGTGCGTCTCCACACTGGCGACCCTTCCCTCTATGGTGCCATTGCCGAGCAGATGTCTGCACTGGACGCACGGGGTATATCCTACGACGTAACCCCCGGCGTATCCAGCTTTTGCGCCGCCGCAGCCGCCCTTCCCGCAGAGTACACCCTACCCGGAGTCAGTCAGACATTGATTCTCACCCGGCTGGCAGGGCGCACCCCCAGCCCGGAGGATTTCTCCCGGCTGGCAGGGATGGGGGTGTCCATGGCAGTTTTCCTCTCCGCCGGAATGCTGGAACGGCTGCAAGAGGAGCTGCTGCGTGGCGGGACGTACACCATGGATACCCCGGCGGCGCTGGTGTATAAGGCAAGCTGGCCGGAGGAAAAGAGGGTGTGCTGCACCGTTGGCACCCTTGCCAAAGCAGGTGCGGAGGCAGGGATTTCCTCCACAGCACTGGTGTTGGTGGGGGACTTTCTGAGCAAAAGCGGGGAGCGGAGCCTGCTCTATCATCCCGGTTTTTCCACCCTCTTTCGGGAGGCACAGCCATGAAAGAGCGGCAAATCATTGCCTTTTCCCGGAAAGGGGAGGGGCTGGCAAACCGTTTGGCGGCGCTGCTGGACGCTGACGCTGTACGCTGCGGCGAGGGCTGTACCCTCTCCCATTGGACGGCTGACCGGTTTCCCGTCTCCCATGGGCTGATTTTTGTGGGGGCGGCGGGCATTGCCGTGCGAGCCATTGCCCCATATGTCAATAGCAAAGCAACTGACCCCGCTGTGGTGGTGGTGGATGAGTTGGGCCGGTATGCCATTCCCATTCTCAGCGGTCATCTGGGAGGTGCCAACGCTTTGGCGGAGGAAATCGCCGCTGCCATTGGCGCTCAGCCCATTATTACCACTGCCACCGACATCCACGGTATCTTCTCCCCGGACGCATGGGCAAGGGCTCAGGGAATGTACATTCCCCGCCCGGAGGGGATTCGCCCCGTGTCCTCCCGTCTTTTGGAAGGGGAGACGGTCACGCTGTGTTCTGACTGGCCTATCTCCGGCACTTCACCGGCGCAGGTGCAGGTAACCGATGCCCACCCCTGCGACATCCAATTGACCCTTCGTCCCCACGGGGATTGCCTGACGCTGGTGCCCCGTATTGTGGTGCTGGGAATTGGCTGCCGCAGAAATGCCTGTCAGGAGGACATAGAAGCCGCCTTCGCCTCTCTCATGGAGGCAGAGGGCATCCCGGCACAGGCAATTTGCAGGGTGTGCAGCATTGATTTGAAAGCCAACGAGCCGGGTTTGCTGGCTTTCTGCGCCACCCATGGCTGGACGCTGAAGACATTTCCCGCCGAGACATTAGCCGCACAGCCCGGCCACTTTACCCCATCCGATTTTGTGGCACAGACCACCGGGGTAGACAATGTATGTCAGCGAAGCGCCGTGGCAGGCAGCGGAGGCGGGCGGCTGCTCACCCGGAAATATGTTTTCCCAGGGGTCACCATGGCGCTGGCGGAACAGCCCTTTTCCCCAGATTGGAGGTGGCGCAATGAATAAGCTGTATCTGGTGGGCATCGGCCCCGGCGACCCGGCACAGCTTACCCCGCAGGCGCATATGGCGCTGTCAGAGAGCGACCTGCTCTGTGGTTACGGGGTCTATCTGGATTTGATCGCCCCCCTGTTTCCGGGCAAGCCCACCCTGTCCACTCCCATGCGTCAGGAACTGCGCCGGTGCAGACTGGCACTGGACGCCGCCGCAGAGGGAAAGACGGTTTCCATGCTGTGCAGCGGTGACCCGGGAGTCTACGGCATGGCGGGTCCGGTGTTGGAGCTTGCTCCCGACTACCCGGAGGTGGAGATTGCAGTAGTGCCCGGGATTACCGCCGCCCTGTCCGGGGCAGCGGAGTTAGGAGCCCCGCTGATGCACGACTTCTGCGTGCTCTCCCTGTCCGACCTGCTCACCCCGTGGGCGGTGATCGAGCGTCGGCTACAGGCAGCGGCGCTGGGGGATTTTGTGCTCTGTCTCTATAACCCCGGCTCACACCGCCGACAGGGGCATTTGCGCAAAGCGTGTGAGATTCTCCTGAATGCAGGCAAATCCCCGGAAACACCCTGCGGCTGGGTGCGAAACATCGGCCGCCCGGGCACGGAAAAGGGGATTTTCACGCTGAAAGAGCTCTCCACCTTTTCGGCAGATATGTTCACCACCGTGTTTATTGGCAATTCCCAGACCGCAGTAAAAGGCGGCAGGCTGGTCACTCCCCGGGGATATGCCACCCACAGCAGGGAGGAACAGCTATGAAGCCTGTTTTACTTTTTGGCGGCACCACCGAGGGGCGGGTGCTGTCCGCAAAGCTGGCGGCGGCAGGTATTCCGGTGACAGTAAGCGTTGCCACGGAGTTAGGTGCGGAGGTGCTTTCCGGTATTGCAGACATCACCGTGCTTGTAGGGCGGCGCAGCGCTGAGGAGATGTCTGTGCTGGCGGAGGATTACTCCCTCTGCGTGGATGCCACCCATCCCTATGCCGTAGAAGCCAGCGCAAACATTGCCTCCGCCTGTCAATCGGCAGGGATTCCCCTGTATCGGCTGCTGCGGCAGGAGAGCGATTTCTCCTCTCTTCGCTGCTTTGACAGCGCTGAGAACGCTGCTGAATTTCTTGCCGGGACAACCGGGAACATACTGCTCACCACCGGGACCAAGGAGCTTGGGGCATTCGCCCGGCTCGACCCTGCCCGGCTCTATGCCCGGGTGCTGCCCACCCACGCCGCTCTGGATACCTGCGAAGGGCTTGGGCTGCCCCATGGGAACATTCTTGCCCTGCAAGGCCCGTTCTCCTACGAGATGAATCTGGCCATGCTGCGGCAGTATCACATCCGCTATCTGGTAAGTAAGGACGGCGGCAGGGCCGGAGGCTTCGGGGAAAAGCGGGACGCTGCCCGGGATGCTGGGGCGGAGCTGCTGTTGCTGCGCCGTCCACGGGAGCAGGGTCAGGATTTGGACACAATTTTTCAGGAGGTGTTGACCAAATGGTCACGTTAATCGGCGCAGGCTGCGGCACGGATGCCACGCTGACAAAGGAAGCACAATCCGCACTGGCTCAGGCGGACATCGTCATCGGCGCAAGGCGGCTGGTGGAGGGGCTGACTCTGCCTTCCAAGGCAAGGTGCGTCCCTGCCAATACCGCCATTGAGGCGCTGGATTACATCACAGGCACGGGAAAAGCGCAAATCTGCGTGGTATACAGCGGAGACTCCGGCTTTTACTCCGGCGCACAGACGCTGCTGCCCCTGCTGGAGCAAAAGAAGATTTCCGCCCGGGTGCTCCCCGGCATTTCCAGCATTCAGGCATTTGCCGCCGCGCTGGGACAGCCGTGGCAAAGCTGGCGGTTGGTCTCCGCCCACGGAAAGAACGTTGACCCGGTTGCCGAAGTGTGCCGGGGAAATGCCGTGTGCTTTCTCACAGATTCCAAGGCGGGAAGTCCCGCCCGGCTCTGCGCAGCGCTGAACAAGGCGGGGCTTGGCGACCTGCCCGTGGCGGTTGGGGAAAACCTCACCCTTCCCAATCAGCGTATCATCACCCAGCCGGCAAAGAAAATCGCTGTCCAGCGGTTTGCCGTTTTATCTCTGCTGCTCTGTCCTCCTGCGCCGGTCTGTCCTGTACCGGTGCTGACAGATGGGTGTTTCCTTCGGGGCAATGTCCCCATGACCAAGCAGGAGGTGCGCTGGGTGGCTCTCGCCAAACTGGGAATCACCGAAAATGACTGCTGCTGGGACATCGGCGGTGGCACAGGCAGTGTGGCTATCGCCATGGCGCATCAGGCAAAAGCCGTGTGGTCAGTGGAACACAAGCCGGAAGCACTGGCTCTGATGGAGGAAAACCGCACCCGCCTGTGCGCATGGAAGCTGCACATTGTCCACGGCACCGCCCCGGAGGCGCTGGACGGACTGCCCAAACCGGACGCTGTTTTCGTAGGGGGCAGCGGAGGACATCTGGCGGAGATTCTCACCGCCGTACACGCCGCCAACCCCGCTGCCCGGGTCTGCGTCTCCGCCATTGCCTTGGAGACGCTGCATGCCGCCCAGAAAACGCTGAACGAGCTGGGCTATGAGGTGGAGGTCTGCCAGCTTTCCGTCAGCCGGGATAAAACAGTGGGAGAGCTGCATCTCATGCAGGCGCAGAATCCCGTCTTTCTCATCACAGGAGCCGTACCGTGCGACGGCTGATGATTGCCGCCATGGAAAGCGGAGGCGGGAAAACCACCGTCACCTGCGCTCTTTTGTCCCTGCTGCGCAAGCAGGGCATTCCGGTGCAGGCGTTCAAGTGTGGGCCGGACTATATTGACCCTATGTACCATACCCGCATTTTGGGCAGACCGGGACACAATCTGGATCTGTTTTTGCAGGGAGAGCGGGGAGTGCTTCAAACTCTCGACCGGTCTGGCAGCAGCTTTGCCCTGATGGAAGGTGCTATGGGGCTGTTTGACGGGGTAGGGGGAACGGAACAGGCCAGCTCTTACGCACTGGCTGCGCTTACAGATACCCCGGTACTGCTGGTGGTCACGCCTAAGGGTTCTGCGCTGACGCTGGCGGCGCAAATTCAGGGCTTGCAGGGTTTTCGAAAACCGGATATGCTGGCAGGTCTCTTTCTCAACCGCTGCAAGCCCTCCCTCGCCGCCTATCTCGCCCCCATTCTGAAGAGGGAGACGGGACTGGACGTAGTGGGCTGCCTTCCCCCCATGGAGGCGGCTGCTCTGCCCAGCCGGCATCTGGGGCTGGTCACCGCAGGGGAGATTGACCACCTTTCCAAACGGTTTGAGGAAGTGGCAGAGCAGTTGCAGCAGACCCTCTCTGCGGAAACGCTGCTCGCCCTGTCCGCAGATGCTCCTTTGCCAACGTTTCAGCCGATTGCCAGCACGAAGAAAGCCACTCCTATCGCCGTCGCCCGGGATGAGGCATTTTGCTTTTATTATCAGGAATCGCTGGACGCTTTGGAGCGCAGCGGCGCAGAGCTTCGCTTTTTCTCCCCCCTCCATGATAGCAGGCTGCCCGGAGGGATAGGCGGGCTGTATCTGGGGGGTGGCTACCCGGAGCTGTACGCCGAAGGCCTCTCCGACAACGCCGCCATGCGATCCGCCATTGGAGATGCCGTTTCCTCCGGATTGCCAACCATTGCAGAGTGCGGCGGATTTCTTTATTTGCAGAAAACGCTGCAAAACGAAAGCAATCGGGCGTTTCCCATGGCTGGGGTGTTTCCCGGAGAGGGGTTTGCCACCGGGCGCTTGCAGCGCTTTGGTTATCTTCATCTTTGCCCGGAGGAAGACAGTATGCTGTTTCGCGCCGGGGAACAGATTCCCGCCCATGAGTTTCACTACTGGGACAGCACGGAAAACGGCACTTCGATTCTCTGCGAAAAGCCCCTGTCGCGTCGCCGCTGGAGGTGCGGCTATACCTCGCCCACCCTCTACGCCGCCTTTCCCCATCTCCATCTGGGCGGGGAACTGCCGCTGGCGCAGCGGTTTGTCAACGCCGCTCGAACCTATTTGGAGGCTTTATGTACCGATTAGAACAGGCAATTGCGGATATTCGTCCCGCCGACCCCGCAGCAATTCAGCGTGCCAAAGCCCACTGGAACAGCCTCGCCAAACCGCTGGGCGGTCTGGGGCTGCTGGAAGAGCTGGTGACCCGGATGGCTGCCCTTGGAGAGAAACCTCCTTCGCTTCCTCTGCATCCCGTGCTGGCGGTGCTGTGTGCGGACAACGGCGTGGTGTCGCAGGGGGTCAGCCAGTGTGGCAGTGAAGTCACCGCACAGGTGGCACGGGCACTGGCAGAGGGGACAAGTACCGTGTGCTATATGGCCAAGCAGGCGCATTGCCGGGTAGTTCCGGTGGATATGGGGATTGTGGATTTTTCCCCTGTCCCCGGTGTGCTCTCCCGTCCCATGGGGAATGGCACCGGGGACATCACTCAGGGGCCTGCCATGAGCCGCTCGGAGTGTGTGCGTGCCGTAGAGACAGGGATTGACCTTGCGCTGGACTTTGCCGCAAAGGGTCATGATCTGATTCTCACCGGGGAGATGGGCATTGGCAACACCACCACCACTGCCGCTGTGTCCTGCGTCCTGCTGGACAAGTCCCCGGCAGAGGTCACCGGACGGGGCGCAGGATTGGACAGCGCCGGGCTGAAGCGGAAAATCGCCGCAGTGAAGCGGGCAATCTCTGTCAATCACCCAAATCCGGACGACCCCATTGACCTGCTCTCCAAGGTGGGCGGGTATGATCTGGCTGGGCTTTGCGGGCTGTTTCTGGGGGGCGGGCTGGCACGGGTTCCGGTGGTCATCGACGGTGCCATCAGCGCCGCCGCCGCCCTCTGTGCATCAAGGCTCTGTCCCTCCGCCCGAGATGCCATGCTGGCCAGTCACTGTTCCAGCGAGCCCTGCGGGACGCTTCTGCTTCAAGCGCTGGGGCTTTGCGCCCCGCTGACAGCGGGAATGCACATGGGAGAGGGCACCGGAGCGGTGGCGCTGGTTCCGCTTTTGGAGCAGGCGCTGGCGGTCTATCACAGCGGTCATACCTTCGATGTACTGGGCATTGACGCCTATACCCCGCAAGAGTGAGGTTTTTCCATGTTTTCCCTGATTGTTGCCGGCTCTGCCAGCGGAAAAAGTGAATATGCCGAAGCGCTTTGCTGTCGTCTGGACGGAAAGCGGGTCTATGTGGCAACCATGCACCCCACTGACAGGGAGTGCCTTGACCGCATCCGCAAGCATCGTCTGCGTCGGGCGGATATGGGATTTGTCACCTTGGAACAGGAGACGAACCTATTCTCCGTCTCTCTCCCGGAAAATGCTAACGTATTGGTGGAGGATTTGTCCAACCTGCTGGCCAATGAGCTGTACGCTCCCCATGGGGGAGGGGCTGTTTCGGTCTTGGAGGGCATCCGCTCTCTCCATGGACAAAGCCGCCACCTGACCGTAGTGACAAACGAAGTGTTTTCCGACGGCTGTGACTATGACCCGGACACCATGGCTTATCTTCGCACCCTTGCAAACCTGAACCGGACGCTGGCAAGGGAAGCGGACAACGTGGTGGAAATCGTCTGCGGTCTGGCTAATGTGTTAAAAGGGGATGGGCTGTGATGGTGATTTTCGAGACGATTGCCGTTGCCTTCTCCATGTACTCCGCTCTGCCTATGCCAATGGTGGAGTGGAAACCGGAAAACCTGCGCTATGCCATGTGTGCCTTTCCCCTGATTGGGGTTGTATTGGGCGGTCTGTGCGCCCTTTGGGTGTGGCTGTGCCAGCTGCTTGCCCTTCCTGTTCTGATACAGGGTGCAGGTCTTACTTTGCTTCCGGTGCTGGTCACCGGTGGGATTCATTTGGACGGCTACGCTGATACATGGGACGCCCGGAGCAGTCACACCTCACCGGAACGCCGGGCAGAGATTTTGAAAGACCCCCACATCGGCACCTTTGCCGTCATTCGGCTGTGCGTCCTGTTTGTCATCCGTTTTGCCCTGTGGTGTACTATGCCGGAATATGACCCGGTGGCGGTGACAGCGGTGTTCTGTCTGTCCCGCACCCTGTCCGGGCTGTCCGTGGCAGCCTTTCCCCTGGCGAAAAACACCGGACTTGTCCACACCTTTGCCACCTCCGCCCACAAAACCAACGTGCGGCGCATTCTTTTGGCGTTGGCTGTCCTTCTGACTGTGGTACTGGCGTTTTGTGGATTGCCCGGTGCGGTATGCGCCGCTGCCGGTTGGGCGGTTTTCGGGCGGTATTACCGTCTTACTGTCGCGGAGTTTGGCGGGCTGTCCGGTGATCTGGCAGGGTGGTTTTTGGAGACCGGGGAGACATGGATGCTTTTGGCGCTGTGTCTCTGTCCGTTGGTGTTCTGAGGGGGAATGGAAATGATTTTTGTCACCGGAGGTCTGTTTGCAGGCAAGCGGGACTTTATTCGCAATGCGCTGGGACTGAACGAGGCGGATTTTTCCGCCTGCGCCATTTGGGACGTGGAGCGGCTGGCTGCCCAATGCGATGATCTCCCTGCCCTTGCTCAGCGTCTGTCTCAATACGAAATTGTCATTGCCAATGAGATGGGCTGCGGCGTTGTCCCCATGGACCCCAACGCCCGCCACGCAAGAGAACAGGCGGGACGGCTTGCCTGTCTGCTGGCGGCTCAGGCGGACACGGTGGTCCGGGTGTGCTGTGGTCTGGGGCAGGTATTGAAAGGAACATTATGTTAATCTATCTCATACGTCATGGAGAGACTGACTTCAACCGTGACCGACGCTATCAGGGTGCAACGGACACGCCCCTCTCCGTTCAGGGGAGGGCTATGCTGCGCCCGCCGGAGGATTGCCCCTCCACGGTTTACGTCTCGCCTCTGCTCCGGGCAGTGGAGACTGCGGCGCTTCTCTTTCCCCATGCCACACTGATACCCGTTCCCGGTTTGGAAGAGATGAACTTCGGCATCTTTGAGGGACGTTCAGCAAACGATATGGAGTACGATTCCGCCTACCGGCAATGGGTAGCAGGCGGCTGCGAGGGGCGCTGCCCCGGGGGCGAAAATCGGAAAGCGTTCTGCCGCCGGGTGTGTGCTGCCTTTGTCCCGCTGGTGGATCAGGCCATTGCTCAGGGTGCAGATGCGTTGTATCTCGTGGCGCACGGGGGCACGCAGATGTCGATTCTGGAGGCCTACGGTCAGCCGAAGCGGCCTTATTACCGCTGGATCACCGGAAACGGCTGCGGTTTTGTGCTGGATACCGGGGAATGGCAGCAAAGCAAAACCCTGCGTCTGGTGGGAGAGGTGCGCTATCTCCGGGAGGGAATATGCTGACGCTGGGTACGGTGGTCTGCGGTTTCGTTCTGGATTTGCTCCTGGGTGACCCTGTTCTGCCTGTCCCTCATACAGTTGTAGTGATGGGACGTTGTATCACGGCGCTGGAAGGGTTTTTGCGTCGTATTTTCCCAAAAACGGATGCCGGGGAGCGGGCAGCGGGGATTGCTCTGGCAGTTTGTATGTCTGGGGGAACGCTGGCTTTGTCTGTCCTGTTGCTGCGGCTGCTTGCCTGTTTACACCCGGTGCTTTCCTTCGTTTTGTCTGTGTTCTGGTGCTGGCAGGCGCTGGCTATGCGGGATTTGAAGGTGGAGAGCAGTTTGGTACAAACGGAGCTGGAATCCAACGACCTGACTGCTGCCCGGGCTGCCGTGGGACGAATCGTGGGACGGGACACAGACGCTCTCACCCGGGAGGGAGTTACCAAAGCGGCGGTGGAGACGGTGGCGGAGAATTTCTCTGACGGAGTGATTGCTCCCCTCTGCTACCTGATGCTGGGCGGTGCGCCGCTGGGGCTGTGGTATAAGGCGGTCAACACCATGGACTCTATGGTGGGCTATCGCAATGACCGCTACCGCTGTTTCGGCACCGGGGCGGCAAAGCTGGACGATCTTGCGGGCTTCATTCCCGCCCGGCTTTCGGCGCTTCTGTTGATTCTCGCCGCCGCCCTCACTGGACAAAATGCCAGAGGGGGCCGGCGCATCTGGCGCAGAGACCGCCGCAACCACCCCAGTCCCAACTCCGCACAGGGAGAGTCTGCCATGGCAGGGATACTGGGGGTTCAATTGGGAGGCGGTGCCAGCTATTTCGGCGTATTCCATCCCAAGCCCACCATCGGGGATGCTCTGCAACCCGTCACCCCCCAGCACATTGCCCGTGCCAACCGTCTCATGTATGCCGGGGGATTTCTGGGGCTGGTGATTCTGTCTGCCATTCGGTTAGGCGTCCTATTTCTGCTGAAAAAAGGCGGTGTCCTGTAATGATCTTTTCCCACGGCGGCGACTGGGCTGCCCATTCAGCCACTATGCTGGACTTTTCCGCCAACGTCAGCCCACTGGGTCTGCCGAAGGGGGTTGCGGATGCCGCAGCGCAGGCTGTTTTAGAGAGTGACCGATATCCCGACCCCTTCTGCCGTGCCCTTCGGCGTAAGCTGGCGGCGTTTCACGAGGCAGAGGAGCGGGATATACTCTGCGGGGCGGGCGTGTCTGATTTGCTCTACCGCCTTGGGCTGGCGCTTCGGCCGAAAAACGCTCTCATTCCTGTGCCCACCTTTTCCGAATATGAGGATGCGTTGCGTCTGGTGGGCTGTAATATCAGGCACCACATTCTCCTGAAGGAGAACGGTTTTGCGCTCACAGAGGATTTTTTAGACGATATTTCTACGAACACCCAACTGGTCATTCTCTGTCAGCCCAACAACCCCACCGGGCGCACCGTTCCGTCAGCGCTGGTAGAGGCAATTGCGAAACGTTGCCAGCAGCGGGGGGCGGTACTGGCAGTAGACGAGAGTTTTTTGCCCATGCTCAGCGTGGGAGATGCACTGTCCGCTCTGCCGCTGTTGTCCCGGTATTCCTGCCTGATTCTCTTTCGCAGCTTCACCAAAACCCATGCTCTGGCAGGTCTGCGGCTGGGGTGGGCGGTAAGCCGCAATCACTCCCTGCTGAAAGGCATGGCGCAGGCTGGTCCGCCTTGGAATGTGTCTCATGCGGCGCAGGCGGCAGGACTGGCGGCACTGGAAGATGAAACCTATCTACCCCGGCTGGTGGAGCTGTTGGAACGGGAACGCCCCCGGTTGTCCAGAGGTCTGAATGCGCTGGAGCTGGACGTGACCCCCGGTGAGGCCAACTATCTGCTCTTTTTCGCTCCTGTGACAGACTTGGCGGAAAAAACCCGGGAAAAAGGGGTTCTCATTCGGGATTGCAGCAATTATGTGGGGCTGTCACCGGGGTATTACCGGGTGGCAGTCCGCACAGGGGCGGAAAACCGCCGTCTGCTGGAGGTTTTGCGGGAGGTACTCTATGGCTAAGTGCATTATGGTACAGGGCACCATGTCCGGGGCGGGGAAGAGCTTTCTGGTCACCGCTCTGTGCCGTATCTTTGCCCGAAAGGGCTACCGCGTGGCTCCCTTTAAGAGCCAGAATATGGCTTTGAACAGCTACATCACCGCCGACGGGTTGGAAATCGGACGGGCGCAGGCGGCGCAGGCAGAGGCGGCAGGTATTGCACCGGATGTGCGGATGAATCCCATTCTCCTCAAGCCCAATAGTGACACAGGCAGTCAGCTGATTGTCAACGGCACTGTCCGGGGCAATTACCCCGCCAGAGAATACTTTGCCATGAAGCCCTCGCTGGTACCGGACATTCTGGCGGCCTACCAGAGCCTTGCCGCTGAAAACGACATCATTGTAATCGAAGGGGCGGGCAGCCCTGCGGAAATCAATCTCCGGGACAACGACATTGTCAACATGGGGCTTGCGGAGCTGGTAGACGCCCCGGTGCTGCTGGCGGGGGACATTGACCCGGGAGGCGTATTTGCCCAGCTCTACGGCACCATGATGCTGCTCTCTGAGCAGGAGCGGCGGCGTGTCATCGGCACCGTCATCAACCGATTCCGAGGCGATGTGTCCCTGCTTCGTCCGGGGCTGGCACAGCTGGAATCCCTCACTGGTGTTCCAGTGCTGGGGGTGGTACCCTATGCCAGGGTGGAGCTGGACGACGAAGACTCCCTGTCTTCCCGGCTGCGTCCCACCGATACCGCCGGGTGCGGGGTGGATGTGGCAATCATCCGGCTGCCTCACCTCTCCAACTTCACGGACTTTGCCCCCTTGGAGCGGCATCCGGACATTGGGATTCGATATGTCTCCAAATCTTCCCAGCTGGGCTTTCCCGATTTGGTGATCCTCCCCGGCACCAAGAGCACCATGGCGGATTTGCAGTGGATTCGTAAGCAGGGATTGGAAGACACTATTCGCAGTTTGTGGAAACAGGGTGTCCTCATTCTGGGGGTTTGCGGCGGCTATCAAATGCTGGGACAGCGGCTCTCCGACTCGGAAGGGGTGGAACAGAGGGGGGATATGCCCGGAATGGGACTTCTCCCCACTGAGACCGTGTTCTCTCCCCGAAAAACACGGATGCAGGTGGAGGGTATGTGTGCCCTCTCCGGCATGGAAGGGATTCCCGTCACCGGATACGAGCTGCATATGGGGACAACCACCTGTTCCCCCTCTGCACACCCGTTCTGCCGCAGAAGAGACGGAACCCCGGAAGGAGCGGTCACAGACAGGGTATGGGGTACTTACCTCCACGGGCTGTTCGATTCCGCTCCTATGGTGAACGCTTTGGCAGAGCGTCTGCTCTTGGCAAAAGGGCTTTTGCCCACCGGGCAGGTGATGGAAGATCAATTCGCCTACCGTCAGCAGCAGTACGATAAAATGGCAGATTTGGTAGAAAACAGTCTGGATATGGAACGAATCTACCGGGAAATGGAGCGGTTTCATGGAAAATGAGCTGGGATTGGTGCATCTCTACTGGGGAGACGGGAAAGGCAAAACCACCGCTGCCATGGGTCTGGCGCTGCGGGCATTGGGGCATGGATTGCAGGTGAGCGTTGTCCAGTTTCTCAAGGACGGGACCAGCGGAGAGATTGCCCTTTTGCGAAAGCTGGGGGCAAAGGTTTGGGCGGAAAAATGCTGGACAGGTTTTCTCTCCCACGAGGACGAGGATACCCGAAGCGCCGCCTGTATCCAGCAAACGCAACTGTTTCGTGACGCATTGGTGCAGCCCTGTGACCTGCTGATTTTGGACGAGGCTTGCGGAGCGTGGGAGATGAGTACGGTGGACAGAGCGCTGCTCCAACAGGCCGTAACGAACCGCCCCGCAGGGCGGGAGGTGGTGCTCACCGGGCGGCATCCTGCACCGTGGATGCGGGAAGTGTCGGACTATTCCACCCAGATGGTACCTCACGCCCACCCCTATCAACAGGGCATAACCGCCAGAAGGGGGATTGAGTTTTGATGAAGCATAAAACACCTGCCGACATTGAGCGCACCAGCATGGAAATCATCTCCGCTGAGCTGGCAGAGCAGGGCATTGTTCTGCATCCCTCCCAAGCCCCGGTGGTGCGCCGGGTGATTCACGCCACAGCAGATTTCGACTATGTGAATCAACTCCGCTTCACGCCCGACAGCGTGGAGCGGCTGGTAGAGAGGCTGAGACAGGGTACAGTCATTGTCACCGACACCAACATGGCTCGCTCCGGCATCAGCAAGCGGGCGCTGGAGCAGCTGGGCTGCGGGGTTCACTGTCTCATGGGTGACGCCGACGTGGCGGAACTGGCGGCTGAGCAGGGAATTACCCGGGCGGTTGCCTCCATGCGTTTGGCTTCTGAGCGGTATCCCAACGCACTCTATGTCATTGGAAACGCCCCCACGGCGCTTTTGGAGTTATCTGCCATGACGGAACAGGGATTTCGCCCTGCCGGGGTGATTGGCGTGCCGGTTGGCTTTGTCAACGTAGTGGAGAGCAAGGAAGAAATGCTGTCCGCCTGTGAGCAGTGGGACATCCCCGGTATCTTTGTCATGGGACGAAAAGGGGGCAGTACGGTGGCTGCCGCCGTGGTCAACGCCCTGCTCTATATTGCCACGGATACCCTTGACCCTGCCCGCCGGGGTTGGCACTGAGGTGAAACTATGGCAGGAAAAGCAAGTCAAAAGACCCCATTATGGGTAAAAATACTGCTTCTCGTTGCGTTTACCTCCTTTTTTGCCTTTGGTATCGGTCTGAAAATCGGGCAGCATGGACGGCAGGACTTTACCATCTCCGCCCAACGCACCAAGACAGATATGACATGGGAGGAACAGGACGCAATCGAACAGGCAAACCGTCCCCTGTCCTCCGTTTATCCCATTTGCATCAACACCGCCGATGCAGAGCAGTTGCAGCTGCTCCCCGGCATTGGAGAGGTCAAAGCACAGGCTATCGTAGATTACAGGACGGAACACGGGCCGTTTTCCTCTGTGGAGGAAGTGGAACAGGTTCCGGGCATTGGCGCTCAGATCAAGGAAGAGATCGCCCCGCTGATCTGTCTGAGCGAGGAGGACGGTTGAAAAATGCCCGCCGCTGCGCTATAATGTTCCGGGCGTAATACCGCCCCCTCCCTCATAGAATCACCTAAAAGGGGAGGGGTGTTCCATGAAACAGAAAATCGCTTGTTCTCTGCTGTGTCTCACGCTGTTTACCGCTGTTTTTTCCGTGGTTCGTACCGTGGGAAGGGATAGCGCCAAGCCTGTCTTTGCGCCGTCCAGCCGGATTTCCCGAACATTGGTCATTGACCCGGGACACGGTGGAGAGGACGGCGGGGCGGTATCTGTCTCCGGCGTATCTGAGAGTCAGGTGAATCTCAGCATCGCCCTGAAATGCGATCAGGCGGCGGGGCTGCTGGGCGTTCCGGTGGTACTGCTGCGCAGTGAGGACTGTTCTCTTGCGCCACCGGAGGCGGACAGCCTGCGGGAGAAAAAGCGAGGGGACTTGATGCGTCGGGTGGAGGTCACCCAGCAGACGCCCAATGGTTGGCTGCTCAGCATCCACCAGAACAAATTTGAACAGCCCTCTTCCCGTGGGGCTCAGGTGTTTTACCGCCCTTCAGAGGAAAGTAAAGGATGGGCGGAGCTTGTACAGGCATTGCTCCGGGAGCAATTGGACCCGGGAAATCATCGGGTTGTCAAAGAAATCCCGGAGTCCATCTACCTGATGTCTCATGTGTCCTGTCCCGCCATTCTGGTGGAGTGCGGCTTTCTCTCCAATCCAGAGGAAGATGCTCTTTTGCAGCAGGAGGACTATCAGAAAAAGCTGGCCGTTCTGCTTATGGGCGGCTTTCTCACTCAAACCACAGAGGAGGGTATTATACCCAAATGAAGGCAAAAACCGTGTTTTACTGCACCCAATGCGGCAATGAGTTTCCCAAGTGGCAGGGGAGGTGCCCCGGCTGCGGCAGTTGGAATACCATTGTGGAGCAGCCTGCCGCCTCCAAATCCCCAGTCTCGGCCGCCCCTGCCCGGGGGATTCCCCGCGCCATGCGGCTGGACGAGGTGGAGACTGCACAGGAGCTTCGCTTTGCCACCGGGATGGGTGAGCTGGACCGGGTGCTGGGCGGCGGTGCGGTGCAGGGCTCGCTGGTGCTGGTGGGCGGAAGCCCCGGCATCGGCAAATCCACCCTGATGCTGCAAATCTGCGATACCCTGTCCCACAGCTATCGGGTACTATATGTCTCCGGCGAAGAATCCGCCCGGCAAATCAAGCTCCGTGCCCAGCGTTTGGGGGTTGCAGGGGAGGGGATGTATCTGCTTGCAGAGACCAACCTCACCCGGGTGATGGACACGCTGGAGCAGATGTCTCCGGATATTTTGATTGTGGACTCCATCCAGACCATGTATCAGGAGGGTTCCGATTCTCTTCCCGGCAGCGTGGCACAGGTCAAAGCCTGCGCCATGAGCCTGATGGAGCTGGCAAAGGGGAGAGGCATCACCGTCTTTGTCATCGGTCATATCAACAAGGAAGGCTCTATCGCAGGGCCCAAGGTGCTGGAGCACATAGTGGACTGCGTGCTCTCCTTTGAGGGAGAGGAAAACCTGGCCTATCGGATTCTCCGTGCCACCAAAAACCGCTTTGGTGCCACCAATGAGATCGGCGTTTTTGAGATGATGGACGCAGGACTTCGGGAGGTGCCAAACCCCTCTGAGCTGCTGCTCTCCGAGCGTCCCACAGGCACACCGGGAAGCTGCGTCACCTGTGTGATGGAGGGCATTCGCCCGGTGCTGGCGGAGATTCAGGCACTGGTCGCTCCCACCAGCTATTCCGTGCCACGGCGCACCAGCAATGGTATTGATTACAACCGCGCAACGCTTTTATTGGCAGTTTTAGAAAAGCGCGGAGGTCTGCGTATTGGCAACTGTGACGCCTTTATCAACGTCATTGGCGGGTTGAACCTGAACGAACCTGCCGCTGACTTGGCAGTGGTACTGGCGCTGGCGTCCTGTTTCCGGGATCTGCCTGTTCCAGAGGACTTGGCCGCTGTGGGCGAGGTAGGACTCACCGGAGAGATTCGCAGCGTCAGCGTACTGGGGCAGCGGCTCAGTGAAATTCGTCGGCTGGGCTTTCAGAAATGTCTGGTTCCGGTGCGTGGCGCAAAGGACTTGGATATTCCGGGATTGCAGCTCATTCCGGTACGGAACATTCGGGAGGCGCTGGCAGTGCTGGGACGAGGGCAAGCCTGATGGAACGTTATATATCCTATAAGGAGCTGAAGGCTTTTCTCAGAAAAAGCCGCCGAGAAGCACTGAACAATCATTCACTGGCTTCGTCGCTGCCTGTAAAGAACGCCACAGATGCACAGCAGCGGCTCCACGACCTGCAAACCTGCGAGGCTGAGTATCACACTTTGTCCGATGTGATGTACTGGGCGGAGGAGCATTGCATCAGCGGTGATCTGATTCTTCCCACTATGCCGGACGGGGTATTGAGAAAAGCAAAAGAGTAACATAGCGTTGACGCCGAGGGAGGGAACCATCCTCCCTCGGGTACGACAGACAAACCTGAACAAAATAAAAATTTTGTTCAGGTTGAGGGAGGTAAAAACCCGGTACAGGGGCATATATGGACTATCGAGACGAGGCATCCCCGCTGCTGCGGGATTTCCTGTCCTATCACGAGTCGGTGAAAGGACATTCCAATCACACAGTAGATGAATACTATTTAGACCTGCGCAGCTTTTTCCGCTACATCAAGCGTTTGAAGCGGATTGTTCCCAGAGACACCCCAGACGCTGAAATCTCCATGGGAGATGTGGATTTGCCGCTGGTGCGGGAAATCTTCCTCAGCGACGTGTACAGTTATCTCAGCTACCTGAACCGGGAAAAAGGTTTAAACGAAGCCTCCCGGGCACGGAAAATCTCTGCCATCCGGTCACTGTACAAGTACCTCACTGTGAAAACCCATCAGCTTTCCGAAAATCCGGTACAGGATCTGGATTCTCCCAAAATCCGCAAGTCGCTGCCCCGGTATCTCACCTTGGAGGAATCGGTGCGGCTGCTGGAATCAGTGCAGGGCAAATATCCGGAGCGGGACTACTGCATCCTCATGCTCTTTCTCAACTGCGGGCTTCGGATCTCTGAGCTGGTGGGATTGAATTGCAGCGACATCCACGGCAACCGGATCCGGGTGCTGGGCAAGGGCAATAAAGAGCGGATTTTGTACTTAAATGACAGTTGTATGGACGCTTTAGACAGCTATTTTGTCGTCAGAAATGCAATGACGCTCATAGAGCCCGAGGCGCTTTTTGTCAGCAACCAGCGAAAGCGCATCTCCAAAAGCGCCGTCCATCTACTGGTAAAAAACAATCTGGCCGCCGCTGGGCTGGACCCGGCGCTGTATTCCGCCCACAAGCTGCGACATACCGCCGCAACCCTGATGCTGCAAAGCGGTTTGGACGTGCGTACCCTTCAGGAGGTTCTCGGTCATGACCACCTGAATACCACCCAGATCTATACCCATGTGAGCAGTGAGAATCTGGCGGATGCCGCCCAGATGAATCCCCTCGCCCACCTGCACACCGAGAAGAAAGAATAATTGTGAAATTATTAACAACCTCCCTGTACACCAAACCGGTACAGGGAGGTATTATTATGTCAACTATCAGAGAATGATACAGATCAGTCCTCCGGTGCCTTCGTTGATAATCCGTTCCAATGTCTCCCGGAGCTTTACCCTTGCATCCTCGGGCATTCGTCCCAGTTTCGCCTGCAAGTCCTCGTTGACCAGCGCATGGAAGGACTTGCCGAAAATGTTGGACTCCCAGATTTTCTTGGTGTCCCCTTCAAACTCCTGAAGCAGGTATCGGATCATTTCCTCGCTCTGCTTTTCGCTGCCTACGATGGGTGACAGAACCGTTTCGATGTCCGCCCGAAGCATATGAATGGAGGGAGCGCTTGCTTTGAGACGGACGCCGTAACGTCCCCCCTGCCGCATGATCTCCGGCTCTTCCAGCGTAAGATCGTCGATGGAGGGGACAACAATGCCGTAACCTGTCTCCCGTACCTCCTGCAAGGCGGCGCTCACCTTGTCATATTCTCGCTTCACGCCCGCCAGATGGGTGAGCAGGGTCATCAAATCTCCGTCGTCCTGCACGGACAGGCCGGACTGCTGGCTCAAAGTCTGGTAGAACAGTCCTCTTGGCACCTCTACCCCGGCCTGTGCCACTCCCCTGCCCAAGTCCATGCCGGTTAGCTCACAGCGGCTCACCGACGGGCAATCCCCCAGTGCGCTCAGGCATCCCTGAAGCTGCCGCACCTGGCACAGCGACCCGCCCACCGTGCGGATGGCCTGATAGAGCTCTGCCTTCATGGGATGGTCATAGTCCAGTGCATCCACCCATGCTGGGAGATGCAGCTCCAGCTCCCGCAGGGGAAATTCGTACAGTACGGATTGGAGGATAGCAGTCACGTCCTGCTCCTGCAATTCCAGACAGTTCACCGCAAGACAGCTCACCCCGTACCGTTCAGACAGCTCTCCTGCCAGCCCCTGCGCCTGCTCCGACTGGGGCTGCTGGGAGTTGACCAAAACCAGAAAAGGCTTGTTCAGCGCCTTAAGCTCGTCAATCACCCGCTGTTCCGCCTGAATATAGTCTTCCCGGGGAATGTCGGTGATGGAGCCGTCGGTGGTGATGACAATACCGATGGTGGAATGCTCTACAATCACCTTCCGGGTGCCGATTTCCGCTGCCTCTGCCATGGATACCTCGTGGTCAAACCACGGTGTCGTCACCATCCGGGGAGCGTCGTTCTCCATTTGTCCCACCGCTCCGCCAATGAGATAGCCCACCGAGTCAATCAGCCGGACAGAAAAGCTGGCGCCTCCTTCCAGACTGACCTGTGCCGCCTCCTCCGGGACAAACTTCGGCTCTGCTGTCATTATGGTGCGGCCGCTGCCTGACTGGGGCAGCTCGTCTCTGGCACGCTCCCGCTTGTACACGTTTTCGATATTGGGAATCACCAGCGTTTCCATAAAACGCTTGATAAAGGTGGATTTTCCCGTCCGTACCGGCCCGACTACCCCGATATAAATGTCGCCCTCGGTTCGCTGGGCGATTTCCTCATAGAGCTTCACCTGTTCCATCTGCTGCACCTCCTTACCGGCTGCGGGGAACCAACAGCATCTGTGCCTGCAAGGGTTGCTCTGCCGTCAGACCGTTGGCAGTGAGAATATCCTCGCAGGTCGTGTGGTACCGTTTGGCGATATCCCAAACGCTCTCTCCACCGCTGGGACGAAAGAGCACCACCGAGGGCTGTCCCTCTCCGCTGCAAGGGGTCTCCAGATCAATGCGGGCAGAGACTACCATGCTGCACTCATCCTTCTGTGTGCTGCACACATTCAATTCCACGCTGCCCCGCAGCTCCAGACCGGAGGCAGAGGACAATGCCTCCATCTGCCGGGACTCGGCGGTCAGGTCTATGCTGTCCCCCTCCGGGATTTGCAGCGTCGTCTGGACAGAGAACGTGTGGCTGGCGCAGCGCAGAGAGTTATCCTCAGTCAGATAGAGGATGCCCGCCTGCAACGGTACGGTGACAGTCACCTGTCCGCCCTCCCTGTTCACCATTGGCTGACCCAATTCCGTATGACAGCCGGAAACCGCCGCCACTCCCTCCTGAAGGGGAATCTGCTCCCGAACCACCAGCCGCTCCCGCTGGCAGTTTCTGCTGCAAACAGCAAAGGGCTGCTGTTCCATGGCGACCACATAACGGGTGCTGAACAGGTCAGAGAGCAGCCGGAAGGACATTGTCTCGTAGAATACGCCGCTTGCCAGCAGCTCCACACTCACGGGAAGGGTTCGCCCGTCATCTGAAAGCTGTCCCCAGCTGATTCCGGTGACCTGCACCAGCGTCTTGCACTGCAACTCTCCTTCTGTCTCCACTCCGTCCAGCATTTGGGAGAAGGGCAGCTCAGTGTCTATGGTGTAGAGTTGTCCCTCTTCGCTGCACAGCAGCACATTGGCGCTGACGCTTCCCTTTATTACCAGCCGGGTACCCATCAGCCGTTCTTCCAAGCACTGAGCCGCAGGCAGAATCCGAAGCACCTGAGAAGCACCACGTCTTCCCGGGTTCAAAGACAGCTCGTCGTTCAGGGTGAACGCTTTCTCTGTAATCGCTACCGGAAGGGTAGTCTGGCACCCGTCCAGCTTTTGCTGCACCCCCTGCTCCCCTTCCGCTTCCACTGCGCTGCACACCGTGAGGCAGCTCGGGCAGTATATCTGATACCGCTGGGCAATTTCTACCCGCAGCAGTACCTTTCGGGGATTGACCACCCTTGTCTCGGCATTACTGACCCACGCCTGTGCCAGAAGGGTACAATTCTCTCCGCTCTGACGGCATTCATGGACATACTGGAATGGCACCTCCGCCTCCAGACGCCGGACGTTGTCCTCTCCCTCGGGACGGTACAGGGTGACCACCTGTACCGTCCCCGCCAGCAGCACGCCTGCGTCAGTGATTTCCCGGCGGTTCAGACGGCAAAAGCCGGTGGTGTCTAAAATCCGGGCAATGTCCGGGCAGGCATCGGGTACGATGGTCTCCATCGTCTCCTCCCGGCCGCACTCGGTGCTCTGTACCAGGGTACAGCAGCGGATCTCACTTCTGACCTGATTGAATTCCAAAAGGCATCCTCTCCTTTACGCCCGGCCGGGCCGGACATGGTTCTATGAGAGGGTATGTGCCTCATGGCAGATTCATGCCTGAATGTGGAAAATCATTCGCAGCAGCCCGGCAAGTATCTTGGGAGAACGCACAACCACAATCTTCATTTCCTTTGACCCCTTTCCATCAGCACCGCTTCATCCAAGTGAAGCCCAAAATAATCAATGACACCCCGGCGCAAAAGATGATTACATGGACCGGAAGCACCTGCGCCAGCAGAATCCCCGCTCCAAGGGAGATGGCGCAAATCCCCCGGGTACTTCGTCGATGCAGCAAAACAACCGCCTCCCCTGCACTTCCTGCTAACTCAGGATATGCGGAGAGGCGGTTGTGGGTTACGGGTTTTCAATGGGCAGAGAGCGGATTAGCAGCATCCGCCCGGCGGTAAAGGAGATTTCAGCCTGTTTGCCGGGGAGAATCTCGTTGCTGATGGTGCGTGTGGAGCAGCAGCGGGCGTTAAAGTTTTGTAGAGGGTATTTCACCCCGGTGAGGGTCAGTCCCTCCACCTGCCAGTCCAGCGGGATCAGGCCAAGATAGCGGTAGGCAGGTTCATTGGCAATCCGATAGCTGCCCGGGCCAAGAAAACGCACCTCATTTTCCATGTCTATCAGTGCGGCCACTACTCCCCGCTCTGCGCAGGCTTCCAGCAGGGACAGATTTGCAAGGGCGTGATCCATCCTCCCACCAGTGCAGCCAATAAAGACGATGCGTCCACAGTCCAGTTCCAGCGCCTTATCCAGCGCCATTTCCAGATCGGACACGTCCTTCTCTGCCGGGAGCAGAACACTGGGAAGACCCTCCGGCGAACCGCCGGAGTCGTTGTCCCCCACATACCAGTCCGGGGTCAGACCCTGCTCTTCCAGCTTGTCTCTGCCTCCGTCGGCACAGATCAGGATATCCTCCGGCACAATGTTCAGCCGGCTCAGTGGCAGCTCCCCGGGGGCAGCGCCTACAATGATCGCACGTCGGTTCTTTATCATCTCTGTTTGTTCTCCCATGGACGGTATTGCTCCTTTGCCTGTTGATAGAGACGCACATAGCTCTCGTGTCGGACGGCAGAAACCTCTCCCGCATGTACCGCATCCAGCAGCTTGCAGCCTTGCTCCTTCACATGGGCGCAGTCCAGAAATCGGCACCCATCCAGATAGGGGCGAAATTCCGGAAAACAGGCTGCCAGTTCCGCAGGGTCATCCCCGCTGCTCCGCTCCTCCTCAAAGGAGGCAAAACCGGGGGTATCTGCAATGAGGATATCACCCGGAAGGCGGAACAGCTCCACATGGCGGGTGGTATGCCGTCCACGCCCCAGCTTGGCGCTCACCTCGCCGGTGGGCAGGTCAAAATCCGGGGCGAGGGCGTTTAGGATACTGGATTTCCCTACGCCGGTATTACCTGTAAAGGCAGATAACTTTCCGGTCAGTTGTGTCCGCAGTTCTTCAATGCCCTGTCCAGTGACAGCACTGCAACAGATTACCGGAAAGCCTGCCTTACGGTAAACCTCACTCAGCTCCGGTGCCTGACACAGGTCCCACTTATTCCAAACGATCACAGGTTCACAGCCCTTGCCTACTGCAAGTGCTGTCAGTCGATCTATGAGAAAGGGGTCTGTCACCGGAACGGCACCGGAGGCGACAATGACCAGCTGTTCCATATTCGCCACAGCAGGACGGTCGAAGGAATTGAGCCGGGGCAAGACCTCGTCCAACGCCCCCTCTGTCTCACTGATGGGCGTTATGTTGACCCTGTCTCCCACCAGCGGCTTGGATTTCAGATAGCGCAGCTTTCCCCTGCCACGGCAGCGAAGGCGCTGCCCCTGACAGTCCACATCGTAAAACCCGCTGAGGGAGCGCACAATTACGCCGGTCATCACTAGCCAATCTCCATATACTCAAAGTTACTGGTCTGAACACCGTTAATCATCACGGTAATGTCGTTGATTTCGCCCTTGTAAACAGAGGTAACCTGATTGGAGCTGGTTTCGCAGGACATATTCAGCACCGTCTCGCCATTCACCTCTACCGTGACAGTCACTTCACTGGCGCTCTCCCCCTCAGGAACCATGTCAGCAGTCAACACATCCTGGCTCACAGGGACATTGATTTGGTAAACCGGCTCAGAGGTTTGTTCCTCGGTAACGGTGGGATCCTGCGCAGGGCGGTAATCCTCCTGCTGCTCCCCAACCGCTTCTGACTCTTCCTCTGTTTGCTCACTGGCATCGTTTCCGGAGCCATCACTGACCTGGAGATAAATGACAGTACCCGGTTCAACCTCAGAGAAGGCGGTAATGCTCTGATAGATTACCTTGCCCTCCGGCTCACTGCTGGCAACCGTAATAATGGAGCCAATCTCAAGACCTACCTGTTCAGCGGATTCTTTTGCGGAATCCCGATCCTGACCAATGAACAGCGGCATCTGAATCTTCCGGTTCTCCGGACCCTGACTGACATACAGGATTACCGTCTGTCCCTCTTCCAAAGGCGTTCCGGCAATGGGATCGGTGGTGACAATCTGACCTTCCGGGATCGCATCGGAGTAAACACGGTCTGCGTAGCTGACCTCCACTCCGTACTCATTTTTCAGCATGGTTTCCGCAGTCCGATAGTCCTGATTGGTGAGACTGGGCATATAGAGTGTGTCATCCTGCTGGATGCCGGAGCTGATGACCACCTTGATCTCGGTGCGCTCACCCTTGGCGCTGGTGCCGCCCTCCGGAGACTGGGAAATAATATGTCCTGCCTCAATCTGGTTGTCAAACTGTGCTTTGGTGCAGGTAACATCAAAGAATCCACCATAATTTCTGGCAATGGTCTCTTTTGCCTCGTCCATGGTCATATTCACCAGATTGGGTACCTCATGAACCTCTGACGGGCTGAGAATCTGGGAGAGGAAGCTGCGGTAGAACATAAACAGAATGATAAAAATCACCGCCACAATGGCTACCACAGCACCGGTAAAGATGGCGTTGCGTTTTTTAATTCGGCTCCGTTCCTCCAATTCCTCCGCTTCCGCCTCTGCCTGAGCGATCACCGCAGGATTCTGGCGGAAATACTGAGTCTCGTCCTCCCCTGACTTGCGGGAGGATTTCCGACCAACGGGCGGAGCAATTTTGACATCTTCTTCCTCCACGGACCAGGGGTCAGGATAGGGGAAGACAATCTCCGGGTCATGCCAAAGTGCAGCCAAATCGTCCAGCACCGCCTCTGCATTGGGATAGCGCAAATCCAGTCGGGCACACATCGCCTTTTTGCAGATCTGCTCCATGCCAACAGGAATGTCCGGGTTCAGATCACGGGGGGTAGTGGGGATGGCATTGATATGCTGCAAAGCGATAGACACCGGCGTATCCCCGTCAAAGGGAAGCACATCCGTGAGCATCTCATACAGCACCACGCCGGCAGAATAGATATCACTGCGCTCGTCTACTCGCAGACCCTTGGCCTGCTCCGGAGAGACATAGTGGACGCTGCCCAGTGCCTCTGTGGTAATGGTCCGCTTCTGATCCATGAAACGGGCAATGCCAAAATCGGCCACCTTGACGCTGCCGTCTGTCAACACCATAATATTCTGGGGCTTGATGTCCCGGTGGACAATACCCTTACTGTGGGCGTGACGCAGCGCCTGCATGATCTGGGTCATGAAGTGATGCGCCTCCTGCCAGCTCAGCCGGGTGCCCCGCTTCTCCATGTACTCCTTGAGGGTGATTCCCTCAATCAGTTCCATCACGATGTAGTCTGCACCCTCATACTCTCCCACATCATAGACCCCAACAATGTTGGGGCTGGACAGCATAGCAACCGCCTGCGCCTCGTTGTGGAAGCGGCGGCGAATGTCGTCGTCGGTCATCATGTTCTCCCGGAGGATTTTCACAGCAACCGTCCGGTTGAGCCGGAGATCCATGGCCTTATAAACCATAGCCATACCGCCGCTGCCAATCAGCTCCAGAATTTCATAGCGATTGTCTAACATTTTACCGATGTATTGATCCATGGCAAGCCTTCCTTATCCTTCTGAGCTGTCCGCCAGCTCCATGACCACTGCTGTCACATTATCTCTTGCGCCGTGTGCCAGCGCAGCCTCTATCAGCCTGTCGCAGCTCTGCTCCACAGGCCCCGTCTCCATCAGTGTCAGCAAATCCTCTTCCCCCAGCTCATTGCTTAAGCCGTCAGAACAGAGCAGCAGCCGCTCCCCCGGAATCAACCGGTGGACAAACAAATCGCCTACCACCTTCCGCTCTGTGCCAAGGGCACGGGTAATGATATTGCGATGGGGATGATAGGCTGCCTCCTCCGGGGAGATCGTTCCTGCCCGCACCAGCTCCTGCACCAGAGAATGATCCTGCGTAAGCTGGCGAATGGAGCCCCCGGCAATGGTATAGGCACGGCTGTCTCCCACATTCAGGACATAGGCCGTATCGTCTATCACCATCGCCGCCACCAAAGTGGTACCCATACCCCGGCATTCCGTATGGCTCAGGCTGTGGCGGTAAACCGCAGCGTTGGCCTGTTCCAAGCCCAGCCGCATGAGTTCTTCCGGCGTATCGTCCCCTGTGGTAATCACACCGGAGAAGATCTGCGAGGCCATCTCGCTGGCCACTTCGCCGGCGTTTGCGCCTCCCATACCGTCACAAACCATGCCTAAGGCACGATCCGGCTGAATCACTGTGATGCAGGCATCCTCATTTTGACGCCGCACACAGCCCACATCCGTTTTGCTCCATGCTCTGACCTGCATATCCTTCCCTGCTTTCCAATGAGATCAGCAATTCTGTATCTCTTCCATTCTCTTTCTCCGCAACTGGCCACAAGAGGCGTCTATGTCGCCACCCAGCTTGCGGCGCACCGTCACCGTCACGCCCTGTTGTTCCAGACGCTGCTGGAACTGCCGCACCCGGCGGCTGGGCTTCAGCGGGCTCTCCCGCACGTCGTTCAGAGGAATCAGATTGACGTGTCCCGGCACTCCCTTTAGACGCTTTGCCAGCAGATCCGCCTGCCAGTCGTGGTCGTTTACGCCGTCTACCATGGCATACTCATAGGAGATACGCCGTCCCGTGGTCTCGAAGTACCGTTTGCAGCACGCAAACAGCTTATCCACCCCCACGGAGCGGTTCACCGGCATCAACCGGGAGCGGGTCTCGTCGTCCGGGGCATGGAGGGATACTGACAGAGTTAATTGTAACTGATGGGAGGCCAGTTTGTCAATTTTATCCGTTAATCCACAGGTGGAAACCGAGATGTGGCGCATACCGATGTTCACTCCGTCCGGGTCATTCACCAGCTCCAGAAAGCGCAGCACCGCATCGAAGTTATCCAGCGGCTCGCCTATTCCCATCATCACAATATTGTGGATGGGCTGTCCGGATTCCTTCTGGACAAAAATCACCTGATCCAGAATCTCTCCGGCACTGAGCCGACGCACCAATCCCCCCAGCGTAGAAGCACAGAAGGCACAGCCCATGAGACAGCCCACCTCACAGGAGACGCAGATGGTATTGCCATGCTGGTAGTGCATCAGCACCGACTCCACACAGTTGCCATCCTGAAGCCGCCATAGATATTTGATGGTGCCGTCCAGCTTGGACACCTGTTTGCGCTCCACCTGAGGTACCGTCAGCACATATTGGGCTTTCAGGCGCTCTCGCAGGTCTTTGGGAAGGTTGGACATCTCGTCAAAGGACTCCACTCCCCGGTGCAGCCACTGAAAGACCTGTTTTGCTCGAAACGCAGGCTGCCCCAGCTCCTTCATCAGAGCGGACAGCTCCTCCCGGGAACAGGATTTGATCTCCATCATAATTGTTTCCTCAGCTTTGCCATAAAAAATCCGTCTGTCTGGTGGATGTGCGGCCAAAGGGTTATCATGCCGTCACATTCCCCTATCACTGGAAGCACAAAGGGCTCCAGCTTGAAGTCCTTGTGGCTCTCCAAAAAGTCCTCTACCACCTGCTGATTTTCCCGCCGCAGGACGGTACAGGTGGAGTAGGCCAGCACGCCGCCCGGCTTTACATAACGGCTGGCATTTGTCAGAATATCCCGCTGAATGGCGGGAAGGGCAGACAGCGGCTGGGGCTCCTTATACCGAATATCCGGTTTTTTTCGGATAATGCCAAGACCGGAGCAGGGTACATCGGTGAGCACCACATCAAACCGGTTCTCCCACCGCTCTTGAAACACTCGCCCGTCCGCCGCCTGCGCCTGAATGCAGCCAATGCCAAGGCGGCTGGCACCCTCTGTGAGCCGTTTCAGCTTTTTCTCCTGCAAATCACAGGAGATGATGCTGCCCTGGTCACCCATTTGCATGGCCATTTGGAAGCTCTTTCCTCCGGGGGCGGCACAGACATCCAGCGCCTCCATGCCGCTCTGCACCCCTGCCGCCTCCACAGCAAGCCGGGCGGCGGTGTCCTGCACCAGAAACCAGCCTTCCCGGAAACTGCCTAAGTGTTCCAAATCGCCTGAACCGGAGAGGGTGAAGCTTTCGGCAAAGTAGGGATTCTCCCCTACTGTCACCCCTTCTTCCTCCAGCCTCCGTCTCAATTGCTCTGGGCTGGTTTTTAAAGGGTTGGTGTGGATCACCGTAGGGGGCTGGCTGTTGTCGGCAGCCAGCAGGGCTTCCACCCCTTCCCCTTCCAGCTCCTGTGCAAACAGCTCCACCAGCCATTGGGGATGGCTGTACGCCACGCTGAGGCTGTCCGGGTGGGGAAGGTTCTCCCTCTGCCGCACAAAGCTGCGCAGCACCCCGTTGACCAGCCGGGGAGAGTTGGAATTGCGGCTGTTGAACCGTGCCAGCTCTACGCTCTCGTTCACCGCCGCAGCATCGGGGATCCGTTCCAAAAAGGTAATCTGGTACATGGCCAATTCCATGGCACAGCACACCGGCAGCTCCAGCTTGTCCACAGGGACAGAGCAGAGCTTGCCCAGCCAGAAGTCCAGAAGCATCTGGTTTTGCTGCACACCGTAACAGATTCGGCTGGCAAGGGCGGCATCCCGGTGAGAAAGACCGGCGCTGCGAATGGCAGAGGACAATGCGCTGTCCGACCATGCCCCTCGGCGGCGGCAGTTTACCAGCACCTGCAACGCCACCCCACGGGCAGAGACCGCTTTTTTCCCCGTGCCCATCAGGCTTCCACCGAATAGGTGAAGCTCTCCCAGCACAGCCGGGTTCCCACCTCGATATGCTCAGGCAGCAGCGCCAGCGCCACCTGATTCAGCCCCTGTGCCGGGGCGTCGGTGCGGCGAAGCATGGCATAGTCCCCAGAAATCTGTTCTACGATATAGTGTTTGGGTGAAAGATCCATGTCTTTACTCCTTATACAAGGGGATGACCCCGGAGATAATCCGCAGCGGACATCCGCTTTTTTCCTGCCGCCTGCACCTGAGTGATGCGAAGCACACGCCCGTCGCCGCAGGCCATGAGAATGCCCTTTTGATCGGTACCTACCAGCGTACCCGGCGCTTTCGACGTGGTCTGGTCAGTGATCTCGCTGGCAAACACTTTAAAGCTCTGACCGCCGATTTCCACCGAGCAGGCAGGCCATGGGGTCAGCCCCCGCACCTGATCGTGCAATTGCTTTGCGCTGCGACTCCAATCCATGGGAGACAGCTCCCGGGACAGCATGGGGGCATAGGTAGACTGGCTGTCGTCCTGAGGGATACGCCTCACTGTACCCGCCTCAATTGCCTTCACCGTCTCACTGAGCAGGTCAGCGCCCATCTCCGCCAGACGGTCATGAAGGGTCTCCACCGTCTCGTCCGGGTCAATGGGGGTGGCAGACTGGGAGAGAATGTCTCCCGCATCCAGCGCCTCAGCAATGTCCATAATGGTCACACCGGTCTCCCGCTCGCCGTTGAGAATCGCCCAGTGGATAGGGGCGGCACCACGGTACTTAGGCAGAAGAGAGGAATGGACATTGATACATCCTTTCGGGGGCAGGTCGATAAGCGCCTTTGGCAGAATCTTTCCGTAGGCAGCAACCACAATCAGCTCGGGTGCGTAGGCAGCCAACTGATCCAGCACCGCCTGCTCCCGCACCCGCTCCGGCTGCTCCACCGGAATACCATGGGCGATGGCGCACTGCTTCACCGGAGGGGCGACCAGCTTCATACCCCGGTTTTTGGGCTTGTCCGGCTGGGTATAGACCGCCACCACCTCATGTCCGTCATCAATCAGCCGTTGGAGAGAGGGCACAGCAAAATCCGGCGTACCCATAAAAACGATGCGCATTATTCCTCGCTCCCCTCTGCCTCCTGCTGCTCCGCCTCCATGGCTTCCAGTTCCTCACTGGTGTAGGTGGTGTCGCACATTTCGTCGAACATATGCCCGTCCAAATGGTCGATTTCGTGGCAGAAACACCGGGCAGTCAGTCCCTCGTCCTCCACCTCATACCACTCTCCATGGCGGTTCTGTGCCCGCACCCGCACCCGCATGGGACGGGTGACCATGCCGTAGCGTCCGGGCAGAGAGAGACAGCCCTCCCAGCCAGTCTGCTCGCCGGAGGTGGAGACGATTTCCGGGTTCACCAGCTCGTGAATTTCCTCCTGCTCGTTCATCACCAGCACCACCCGGCGGAGAATCCCCACCTGCGGGGCGGCCAGTCCCACACCGCCGGATTCCAGCAGCGTCTGGCGCATATCGTCCAGCAGCAGGGACAGCTTGCGGTCAAATTTGGTCACGGGATGGCAGCGCTTGGTCAGCACTGCATCCCCTTTTTCAACAATCTTGCGTAACATTTCCCGTCCTCCTGTCAATCCATGGGATTCACGTCCGCTGAGACGGTAATCCCCCGGTTTTGCTTATCCTCTGCCGCGGCATGAAGCAGCCGGGCAGTCATATTCCGCATCAGGCGGTTATAGCTTCCGCATACCGTAATGCAGTAGCGGTAACGTCCGTTGATTTTCACGATATTTGCCGGGGCGGGACCCAGAATGCGGAAGGTCATTCCCTCCAGCGCCGGGCTTCCCTGCCAGGATTCCAGCCCTTCCCGCAGCCGCATACTCCCCCGGAGCACCGCCCCTTCCTCTGTGCCGGAGACGGTAAACACCACCAAATCTCCGAAGGGAGGATAGCCCAGGGATTCACGCAGCGCAATCTCCCGGGTGTAGAACTGGTCATAATCCTGCCGGGCTGCGGTACGGATGACCTCATGATTGGGGGTGCAGGTCTGAATCACTGCCCGGCCGGGGTGTTCGCCCCGTCCGGCCCGTCCTACCACCTGCGTCAGCAGAGAGAAGGTGCGTTCGGCGGCTCTGAAGTCGTCCACATACAGGTTCAAATCCGCATCAATCACAGCGGCAAGGGTTACGTTGGGGAAATCCAGCCCCTTGGCAACCATCTGCGTGCCGATGAGTATGGGAATCCGCTCTTCCCGGAATCGGTTCAGCATCTCCCGATGGGTATGGGTGGCGGAAATGGTGTCTGCGTCCATACGAAGCACCTCCGCACCGGGAAAAACGATGTGCAGCTCTTCCTCCACCCGCTGAGTGCCCCAGCCCTGAAAGCTGAGCGCGCCGCCGCACTCCGGGCAGTATTCCGGCTCCGGTTCGCTGTGTCCGCAATAGTGGCACATGAGCCGATGGTTGGCAGCGTGATAGGTGAGCTTCACTGAGCATCGCTCACACTCCGGCACCCAGCCGCACTGGGTACACACCACCATGCGGCTGCTGCCCCGGCGGTTGAGCAGCAGGATCGACTGCTCTCCCCGGTCCAGATTGCGCTGCAACTCCTCCCGGAGCACGCCGCTGAGGGCGCTGCCGTTGCCTTGCCGCAATTCTTCCCGCATATCAGCAATGCGTACCTCCGGGAGCGCCTGACCGTTGAAACGGTTGGGCAGCGAAAACAGATGATATCGCCCCACATCCGCCAGATAACGGCTCTCCACACTGGGCGTTGCGGAACCCAGTACCAGCAGGGCGTTCTCCTGTGCACAGCGGTATTGAGCAATCTCCCTTGCGTGATAACGGGGAGCGTTTTCCGACTTATAGCTGGCCTCCTGTTCCTCGTCCAGAATCACCAGTCCCAGACGGTTCACCGGGGCAAAAATGGCGGAGCGGGTACCGATCACCACCCTCGCCGTTCCCCGGCGAATCCGTTTCCACTCGTCATACCGTTCTCCTGCGGGAAGGGAGCTGTGCAGCACTGCCACCAAATCCCCAAACTGTGCGGTAAACTGGGTCAGAAGCTGGGGGGTCAGTCCGATTTCCGGCACCAGCACCAGCGCCGATTTACCCTCTGCCAACAGTCGGTGAATCAAATTGATATACACAGCGGTTTTGCCCGAGCCGGTCACCCCGTACAGCAGAGCGCAGCCGGGTTTTCCGCTGTCCATCATGGCAGCCAGTCCGTCACACGCCTGCTGCTGCTCCCGGTTCAGCTCCGGACAGCTCTGGCGGTTCACCTGCCCCGGGTCGGGTCGGCGAAAGACCTCCCGCCGAAACAGGGTGATAATCCCTTTTTCCTCCAAAGGCTTCAGGGTTGCCCGGGTCGCCCCGGTGTAGTAGCGAAGCTCCTTCAGGGATGCCTGTCCGGTGGCGCAGAGCAGCTCCACCACCTGACGGCGGCGCTTGGAGCGGTCCCTTCCCACCATCTGGGCGGCATCCTCCGTGGAAACGGCAAGAGCGGCTACTTCCTCGCTCCTGTCACCCACACCGCGCTGGGCGCTGGTTTCCAGCAGCAAAATCCCCTGTTCCAGCAGCTGGGATACTGCCCGGGCAGGGCTGGTCTGGCCAAAGGCAGCCCAAAGCTCCCTGCGCTGCATACTGCCCCCCGCTCCTTCTACCAGCTCCAAAACACGCTGCTGCTGGGGGCTGGGTTCCTCGGGCATCTCTGCCTCCGGTGCAAGGCGGAACCAGTCCTGAAGGTTGTAATAGAGCCCTGCCGGGAGCATGGCTTTGACTGCGTCGAAGACGGTACAGTAGTACCGCTCCCGCATCCAAAGGGCAAGGCGCAGACCAGCAGCGTCCACCACCGGTTCCTCGTCCAGAAGACAGCTCAGCCACTTCAGCCTGCCCTCGGGATGCGTGTCCAGCACATCCAGCACGATTCCCTCTGCGCTGCGGTTGCCCCGTCCGAAAGGCACCGTCACACGCATACCCGGCAGAACACGTTCCGACAAGGCGTCCGGAATCAGATAGGTATAGGGCTTGTCTATGGCATAGGTGGCGGCTTCCACTGCCACCTTGCAGCACATCCCGGCTGCCATGTCCTCTCCCCTCTCTGTGACAAAAGAGCAAGCGGCAGCAGCAAAGCCGCATCTACCCCTTGCTCTCTTGTGTTTTCTCTGTTTGAACTCAGAACGCTGCGCTGTCGGTCTCGGTATCGGGAACCACCAATTTACCGGCTCTGGCCTCGTTCAGCGCCATCGTCACCGGCTTTTCGGTCAGCGGCTCCTCGTCGGTTTCCTCACGGGCAATCTCTCTGGCACGATGGGCAACCAGATTGACCAGTTCGTAACGGCTGCCGATCTTGTCCTGCAGCAGCTCTTCCATGGGATAGAGAATCATAAGCTGATATCCTCCTTAATGAAATCAATCCGGGCAGAAACCCGGCAGTCCTGTGCCTTCAAAATAGCCAGCACCTCGCTGGCGGCGTCGTCAATCTTGTCGTTAATCACCAGATAGTCATACATGGGAATCTGTTTGTATTCCTCCCGGGCACGGGCAAGACGTCCCTGAATCACCGTCTCATCCTCACTGTTGCGCCCCCTCAAACGGCGGGCAAGCTCTGCAAAGGAGGGCGGAATCATAAAGATCAGCGTAGCCTCGGGAAACAGCTTTCGCACAGACGCAGCGCCCTGAACCTCAATGTCCAGCAGCACGTCCTGCCCCTTTGCCAGCATATCCTCCACCACGTCCCTGCCGGTTCCGTAGTAGTTTCCCTGATACTGGGCATATTCCAGGAACATCCCCTGACCGATCAGTTCTTCAAAGCGCTCCCGGCTGATAAAGTGGTAGTGGACGCCGTTCTCCTCTCCGGGACGGGGGGGGCGGGTGGTATAGGAGACGGAAAAATGCAGCCCGCTGCGCTGTCTGTATACCTCTTTGATGACTGTGCTCTTTCCGCTGCCGGAAGGCCCGGAAATCACCACCAGTTGTCCACGTTTGACGTTACCCTTCATCTGTTTCCTCCTTCTCGCCGCCTCTGCCCTCCAATCGTCCTGAGATGGTCTCAGGGGTAAGGGCAGAGAGCACTACATGGTCTGTATCTGTAAGCAGCACCGCCCGGGTACGCCGTCCGTAAGTGGCGTCGATCAGTGCGCCCCGTTCCCGGCTCTCCTGCACCATTCGCTTGATGGGTGCGGAGTCCGGGCTGACAATGGCAATAATCCGCTCTGCGGAAACCAGATTACCATAGCCAATGTTCAATAGCTGCATGGTCTCCCTCCGTCACTCCACGTTCTGAACCTGCTCTCGGATTTTTTCCAGCTCCGCCTTCATGTCAACCACAATGGTGGACAGTTCCAGATCGTTGCACTTGGAGCCGGTGGTGTTGGTCTCCCGGTTCATCTCCTGAATGAGAAAGTCCAGTTTTCTGCCAATCACCCCGCCGGAGGCGACCATATCCCGGAATTGACCGATATGGCTGTGGAGACGAACCGTCTCCTCCGCCACAGCAACCTTATCGGCATAGATGGCAGCCTCGGTGAGAATACGGCTCTCCTCAATCTGCCGCTCGGCCAGCACCTCCTGAATCCGGGCGGTGAGACGCTGGCGGTATGCCTCCACCGTCTCCGGGGAGCGGCGCTCCACCTGCTGGGTGAGCTGTTCCAACGTGTCCAGTCGGCTGAGCAGATCCTCTGCCAGCTTGCCGCCCTCCCGCTGGCGCATGGCGTTAAAGTCCGCCACGGCGTTTTTTGCCACGCTTCGGATATCCGCAGTAAGCTGCTCCAAATCCTCCGGGGTCTTCTCCACCCGGAACACATCCGGAAACCGGGACAGCAGAGACAGAGACACTTCCTCCCGCAGCCCGTAGAGCTGCCGCATCTGTTCCAGCGCCTGCAAATATCCCGCCGCTACCGGCTGGTTCAACTGCACAGAAACCGCCTCGCCGCCCTGCTGCTCCACCGTCACCATCACATCTACCTTGCCCCGGGAGACACCGGCTTTCACCTCGGAAAGCACTGCCTCCTCAGCGCAGGCATAGATGCGGGGAATACGAACGTTGCAGTCCAGATAGCGGTTATTGACGCTGCGCAGCTCCACCACAATGGCGTGGTTGTGAAGCACCGCCTCGCTGCGGCCATAGCCCGTCATGCTTTTTATCATGCCATCTTCTCCTCTGTACAAAACGCCCCGGAACGGGCTGGAACAAGAATCGTTCAACAGTTTATTATAGCAAGAAGACTGCTATCTGTAAAGGGCTATCCGTTGCCGTCCGGCGTATTCTCCTCCGCAGGAGTGTCGTTTTGAGGCAGCACCGCCACCTCTACGTTATAATTGCCCAAAAGTCCCAGCTCAGAGATGCCTTCCAGCTCCAATTCCGCAGGGACGGTCACTGAGGTGCCATCCACCACGTCCACTCCGCTGAGGTCGGCGGTGACCTGAATATCGTCGCTCATCAGCAGATCAAAGGCATCCGCTTTGCCACGCACCCGCACTTCAAAGCTGCGGGGCTGGTAGACGTGCCCCTCCGGAGCATTTTTCAACAGAATGTTACTCACCGTGATCCGCCGTGTTTCCAGACCGTGAATGCTCACGTCCACATGGGCGGTGGTCTGCTCAGGGTTCTTGCTGCTGACACCGGAAGGCAGAACGATGTCAAAGTCATAGATTCCGGTGGTAATCACCTTGCTCAGATCTACGGAACCCAAGTTAATCTCGGTGAGATCGTCCAGCTGAATCTCCTGTCCGGTCACCGTCACCGTCTTCGGACTGACAGAATAGTCCACATTGGCAGAGGTGGCGCCGCCGCCGGAGAGGAAGGTCACTGTGAGGGGCAATTCCTTCTGGCAGTCTACATAGAAGGCCACTGAGATGGAGTTGGTCTCCATGGTGATGTTCTCCGTCTCCACTGGGTTCCCCTCCTTGTCGCAGAGAACAATCCCCAGCCAGCCTGTCCATGTGCTGGACAATTCCTGCTCGTCCAGCTCCACACGGGCATAGCTGACCGACTCCACCTCGCTTTCCTCGCCTTGAATCACCAGCTTTCGCTGTTGCAGGGCAAAGCTGTTCTCGTCATAGAATCGGTTTTCCGCCACGGAACCAGTGAACTCCGGCACAATGTCCACCGTCTTACTCACCATCTTCACCACCGTCACGTCCACAGCTGTGGCACTGCGGTAGACGGTACGCACCGTCTGGGTGGTGGTGCTGGTGACAGAGCTGGGCAGATTGACGTTCAGGTCCAGGCTGAACACACCAGCCTCGGTGATTTCCCCTGTATTGGCGGTAACGGTGATATTGCTCTGGTTCAACCGGGTGATCACGCTGCGGGGACCGGAAACCCGGATATCAATGGTAGGCGAGTCCCCCAGAATAAGCAAGCCCTCTTCCTCCAGGGTCTCGGAGCCGATAAAGGTGACGGGAATGTTGCGGATGGGAACCTCCGCCTCTGATGGCTGGGCAATGTCCACATAAAGCCAAAAGACAATGGCCATCAGAATAGAGGTGACCATATAAAACGCCCTTGAGTGAAGCACTCTATACCCCATGCTCATCATCCTCCTTCCTGCCCTTGATCCAGTTCAGGATGTTTTTCGTGGTCAGGTTGTTGAACAGGGTCTTTTTCTCCTCCAGATCGGTAATCAGCTCCGCCCGGAGCAGGCGTTCCAGCGTCTCCGGGGCGAGGTGGCGCTTGAGCACGCCCCCGGTGGCCACAGAGATGGAGCCGGTCTCCTCCGAGCAGATCACCACCAGCGCATCTGTATGCTCGGTGATACCCAGACCAGCACGATGGCGGGTACCCAGTTCCCGGCTGATATTGGGGTTCTCGGATAGGGGCAGCACACATCCAGCCGCCACAATCCGGCCTTCCCGGATAATCACCGCACCGTCATGAAGGGGCGCTTTGGGATAGAAAATGTTTTTCAGCAGCTCGTCCGACACGGCGGCATCCAGTGCGTTTCCGTTGCGAATCTGGTCTGAGAGCAGGCTGCTGCGCTCAAATACAGTCAGTGCGCCAACCTTGTCCTGAGACATCTGCCGATAGGCGCTCACGGTTTCACGGATGGTCTGGTCGAGGATTCCGGTGTCCTCATCGTTCATCAGCAGCCGACGCAGGTTGTTGTTGCCCATCTGCCCCAAAAAATGGCGGATTTCAGGCTGAAAGACCACAATCAGAGCAATAAAGCCCACCTGCACCACGCTTTTCAGGACGAAATTCAGCACATGAAGCTGCATTACGTCTGAAAGGCCCTGAAGGATGACGACAAAGAAAATGCCCTTGATCGCCTGCGCTGCCTGAGAGTTTCTCATAAACAGCATGAGACGGTAGATAATATAGGCAATAATGGCCACGTCCACCAGGTCGGACAGGGAGATGGTCTGTATGTATCGAGCCGCCCGCTGAAACAGCCCCAGTTGCAAAGCCTGCTGGGCGGCTATGGTTAATTGCAGCATATCGCTTCACTCCGAAGAATAGGTACTTGCCATGCCCGCAGGCAGGCGTCTACATAACAACACAGAGTTAGTATACAACCAAAACCCGGACATGGCAAGCGGATAAGTTATCATTTTTCCGCAACGGAACGAACTGCATATACCAGCTGTTCCACTTCTCGCTGGGTATTGAATACGCTGAAGCTGGCTCGGATGGTTCCGGTGTCCAGCGTCCCCGCTGTCTCGTGGGCAAAGGGAGCGCAGTGGAGCCCGGCACGCAGGCAGAATCCGCATCTGGCCAGTCCCTCCGAAGCTGTTTCGCAGTCCATGCCCCGGATGCGGAAGGAAATCACCCCGGTTCCGCAGGACGCAGGGGGTGCGATGACCTCCACTCTGTCCAGCCGGGACAGCCCCAGCTTCAGCATCTCCGCAAGTGAACGTTCGTGCTGCAAAATTCGATTGGTCTTCACTGAGCGCACAAAGGAAACCCCTGCCGAAAGCCCCGCAATTCCCGGCATATTATGGGTACCGGCTTCCAGCCGGTCAGGCAGTTCCTCCGGCATATTCTGCTCTCTGGAGGCGCTGCCGGTGCCGCCTGTGAGAAGGGCAACAGGCATTTGATTCGCTCCGCACACCAGCACTCCTGTCCCCTGTGGACCGTAAAGTCCCTTGTGTCCCGGCATTGCCACATAGGCCGCTCCCCATTGACCCGCTTTCACATCCAGTATTCCCGCAGACTGGCTGGCATCTACAATCAAAGGAACCCCCCTGTCCCTGCAAAGGGCGGCAATTTTCTCTACAGGCAGCACATATCCGAACACGTTGGAGACATGGTTGCAGATGACTGCGTCTACAGGCTGCTCCAAGGCAGAGGCAAACGCGGCAAGGTCACCCTCCGGGTCAAACAGCTCCCCTGCCGCCCGCACCACCTGTACATCGGGAATATCTGCCAGCGTCCGGGTGACGGCGTTGTGCTCATAGCCCGAAACCACCACTCTGGCTCCCGGTTTTACCAGCGAACGGATGGCGATATTCAGGCCATGGGTGGCGGAAGAGGTAAAAACGACCTGCTCCGGCCCCTCAGCATCCAGCAGCTCTGCCAGTTTTTCCCGGCAGCGAAAGGCAACCTCCGCCGCCTGCATGGAGGCCGGATATCCGCCCCGCCCCGGGCTTGCCAATTGACAAACCGCCTTTGCCATGGCACGGGCGACAGCCGGGGGCTTTTGCAGGGTAGTGGCAGCACTGTCCAGATAGATCACAGGGATACCTCCCGATAGCTTCCGTCTCCTTCGGTGAGAAAGACCTGTCCTGCACTCAGTCCTGCCCGGTTCAATGCCACCAGCGCCCCAGTGAGGTGGCGTTGGGAGATTTTCACGCTATGGCTGCATCCCCGCTTGGAGATCACAGCTGGCGTGCGGAGAATGTGGGCGGGAATCCCCTGCCGCTCCAAAGCAGCCGCTGTGCGCTGGGCGAAGGTCAGCGAGCGGCATACAATGAGATAATAGGTCAAAAAAATCACGCTCCTTTTCCATGCGCAGATACTGCGCCTGACCCATGCTATGCGCAGGGGAAAAGAAGCGTGATTTGTCTCAGTCTGTCGTTTTTTCCAGCAGCGCCACGGCATGGGCGGCCATGCCCTCCCCGGCTCCGGTGAAGCCCAGATGTTCCTCCGTGGTGGCTTTGATGTTGACCAGCGCCGGGTCAATGCCCAGCCGCCGGGCGATATTTTCCCGCATTTGGGGGATATGGGGCGCCAGCTTGGGCTGCTGGGCGAGAATGGTGGCATCTACGTTCACCGTCTCAAAGCCCTTCGCCCGAATCAGCTCCACGGTGCGCTCCAGCAAAATCATGCTGGAAATGTCCTTCAGCTCCGGGTCGGTGTCAGGAAAGGCGTGACCGATGTCCCACAGTCCAGCAGCCCCCAGCAGGGCATCCATAATGGCGTGGGTGACCACATCTGCGTCAGAGTGCCCCAGCAGTCCCCGCTCCCAGGGAATATCCACCCCGCCCAAAATCAGGCGGCGACCCTCGGTAAGGCGGTGGACATCGTAGCCGTGGCCAATCCTCAGTCTTGTTGACATAACAACGCCTCCCCTATGGCAAGATCTACCGGTGTGGTGATTTTCAGGTTCCGCTCGCTGCCCGGCGTCAGGGTCACTTTCATGCCCAGCGCCTCTACGGCGGCGCAGTCGTCGGTGAGGGGCTGTCCGCCCTCCTTCGCCTTTTGCAACGCGGCGGCGATGAGATCCCGGTCAAAGACCTGAGGGGTCTGCACCGCCCGTAGAGCCTCTCTGGGCACTGTCTCCAAAATCAGCTCCCGGTTGTCCACCCGTTTGATAGTGTCCTTCACCGGAATGGCGGGAGCGGCGGCGGCGGTTTCGGCGGCGGTGGTCAGCACCTGCTCCAGTACCTTCTGGGAAACCAGCGGTCTGGCTCCATCGTGGATGGCCACCAATCTGGCCTTTTGATCCACCCGGCTGAGACCAATGGTGACAGACTCCATTCGGTTGCTGCCACCCCGGACAATCCGGCTGACCTTGGTGCAGCTCCATTGCTGGACAAGCTGGTTGATGTCCTCCATCAGTTCCTCCCGGGTGACCACAATGATCTCATCTACCAGCGGACACTGTTGAAATGCCTGTACAGAGTGGACGATCACCGGGCGGTCACCCAGATTGGTCATAATCTTGTCAATGCCTCCCATTCGGGTGGCGCTGCCTGCGGCAACAATAATGGCGCTGCACCAGAGATGCTCCCCCGGCTTGAGCCGGCGGCGGTGCGACCATGAAAATGTGATACCCATAGCGTTACTCCCTCAGTTTCCCTTGCGGCTGCGGCACTCCCGCAGCACCACGGCAGTACGGGCAGGCAGATAGAGCTGAACGTGGCGTCCATCACCCTCGCCGGTGACGGGATAATCCATGTGAGCAATGCGGTTCTGACCGCCGTAGCGCTCATCATCGGTGGATAGTTCCACCGTATATGCCCCTGTCCCGTACACCGGGATGGTCAGGTCGGGATAGGACTGGCTGGGATGGAAGTTGAAGGCAAACAGCATCCCCTTACGCTGGAAGGCGATCAGCTTGCGCTCCTCGTCAAGGAGGCACAGATCGCCAAAGTGCTGGCTGAACAGGCTGCGGCGCTTGGCCAGCTTCACCATATCCTCGTCAAACTCACCCAGCCATTGATATTTCAGGCTGCTGTTGTCCCGAAGGCTCCATTGGCGGCGGCAATAGTGGAAGCTCCAGCCGTTACCGTCTCTGGGGAAGTCGATCCACTCCGGGTGGCCGAACTCGTTCCCCATAAAGTTCAGGTAGCTCTCGCCGCCGCTGCCCAGCGTGAACAGGCGGATCATCTTATGCAGCGCCACAGCGCGGTCAATCACCGGGGTATGGCAGTTCTTCTCCATCTCGGTATACATGGCGGCATCCGCCAGACGGAACATCATGGTCTTGTCCCCTACCAGCGCCTGATCGTGGCTTTCCACATAGGCCACCGTGTCCTCGCCGGGGCGGCGCAGGCACATTTCGCCCCACATCTTGCCCATGCTCCAATCCTCGTCCCGCTGCTCCTTCACCATGCGAATCCACATGTCCGGCAGCCCCATGCCCAGACGGTAGTCAAAGCCGATGCCGCCGTCAGAAATGGGCAGGCACATGCCCGGCATACCGGACATATCCTCCGCAATGGTCACCGCCCAGGGCTTCACCTGACGGATCAGCTCATTGGCCAGTTGGAGATAGGTCACCGCCTCTACGTCGGTGTTCATGGAGAAGTAGCGGTGGTTGTCGTTGAAGTCGGTGCCAAGAGCATGGTCATGGTAGAGCATGGAGGTGACGCCGTCGAACCGGAAGCCGTCGAAGTGGTATTCCTCCAGCCAGAATTTCAGGTTGGACAGCAGGAAGTGGATGACCTCGTCCTTGCCGTAGTTAAAGCACTTGGTGCCCCATGCGGGGTGGTCGCCCCGCGGGCTCCGGTGGAAATACTGGTAGTCTGTGCCGTCAAAGCGGTTCAGGCCCTCCACGGTATTGGGGGCAGCGTGGGAATGCACCACATCCAGCAGCACCCGCAGACCCATTCCGTGGGCCTTGTTGACCAGATACTTCAGCTCCTCCGGCTGACCAAACCAGCTGGAAGCGGCAAAGAAGCTGGATACCTGATAGCCAAAGCTGCCATAGTAGGGGTGCTGCATGATAGCCATGAGCTGAATGGTGTTATAGCCAGCCTGCTTGATCCGGGGCAGGGTTTTGTCGGCAAACTCGGTATAGGTGCCGATTCTGGGTTCTTCCTGCGCCATGCCCACATGCGCCTCGTAAATGTACATCTCCCGCTCGGGGCGGAAGTTGGCATCCGTCCAGTGGAAGGTTTTGCGGGTGTCCACCACCTGACCGTTCCACTGCATATTCTCATCGTCACGGACAGCCCGGCGGATGTAGGCGGGGATATGCTCGCTGCGGTTGCCGTCCGCTTCCTCCACCACCGTACGTACACGGCAGCCCTCAAAGAGAGCGTCCTCCCCTTCCAGCACCAGCTCCCAGTTGCCCCGCTCCAGACGGGTCATGGCAACGCCAGGCATCTCCCAGTTGTTGAAGTCGCCAGTGAGCCAGAGCTGCTTTGCTCCGGGTGCCCATTCCCGGTAGATCCAGCAGTTTTCTCCGTGGAAAATGCCGTAGTAGGCGTGGGCGTTGGCAAAATCGTAAAGAGTGCCGCCCCCGGAAAGCAGCCTGCCCCGGGTGCTGTGATAGCAGGCCATACGCAGGTCAATATCCCCGGTAAAGGGGGCAAGCTGGGGATTTAACTGGATAATACGGTACATCGTCCGTTCCTCCTTTATCTGCTGTCTCCCGCGCAAGTCGGGATGGTCCGGTTTTGTTTTTATCCTTCAAAGAGCATCCGGCGCAGCTCCTCCACTCCGGTGCCCTTTTCCGCAGAGAAGGGCAGCAGCACCGTGTCCTCGGCAAGCTCCAATGTCTCCCGGATGCGCAACAGATTGGGTTCAATCTCGCTCTTTTTACACTTGTCCAGCTTGTTTGCCACCACAATCACCGGGCAGTTGGTGGACTTGAACCAGTTTATCATGGTCACGTCGTCCGCTGTGGGCTTGTGGCGGGCGTCTACGATGTGGACACCGGTGGTAATCAGTCCGGAGGCGAAGTAAGCCTCCATCAGCCGTCCCCAGCGCTCCCGCTCCTGTTTGGACACCTTGGCGTAGCCGTAGCCCGGCAGGTCTACCAGATACAGCGCACCGCCGATGCGGAAGAAGTTCACCTGACTGGTTTTGCCGGGGGCGCTGCCCACCCGGGCAAAGTTCTTCCGGTTGAGCAGGCAGTTGATGACCGAGCTCTTGCCCACATTGGAACGTCCCGCAAAAGCCAGCTGGGGCAGTCCGTCCCGGATAAAGTCGCCGCTTTTCATGGCCCCGATGCAAAACTCTGCTTGATTGTAGTTCATCTCATACCTCACTGACGAAGGGCGCTGCCCTGAGGCAGGGCGGTTCCCATGCCTGCCATATCTGCGCCCCACTGGGGCTTGATTTCGCTCTCAGAATAGTCCAGCGCCTCAGCAAGCACCTGATCCGCCTGCTCCACAGGGACAAACCGCAGTCCTGCCCGGACAGTCTGGTCGATCTCCTTCAGGTCGGGCTCGTTTTCCGCCGGGATGATAACGGTGTGAATCCCGTTGCGGAAGGCTGCCATGGTTTTTTCCTTCAAGCCGCCGATGGCCAGCACACGACCCCGCAGGGTCACCTCTCCGGTCATGGCGATGCCGCAGCGCACCTTAGCCCCAGTCAGGGCGGAGACAATGGCGGTAGTGATGGCAATGCCGGCGGAGGGGCCGTCCTTGGGGGTAGCAGCTTCGGGGAAATGGATGTGGATATCCCGGTTCTTATAGAACTCCGGGTCAACCCCCAGCTGTTGGGCGTGGGCGCGGATATAGGACACGGCAGCATGGCAGGATTCCTCCATCACCTTGCCCAGATTGCCGGTGGGTTCAATCTTGCCGCTGCCCGGCATCACGTTGACCTCCACCTCCAGCAGCTCGCCTCCCACCTGCGTCCATGCAAGGCCGTTGACCACCCCCACCAGAGCGGTGCGGGACAGCTTTTCCGGATGGTAGCGGCGCACGCCCAGCAGATCCTCCAGCGCGTCCACCGTCACAGTGACCCGTTTGACCTCCTCGTCGCTGACCAGCGTCATAGCCGCTTTGCGGCACAGCTTGCCCAGCTGACGTTCCAGCAGACGCACGCCGGATTCCCGGGTGTAGCCGTTGATGATCTCCCGCAGCACGCTGTCAGAGATGCGAAGCTGGCTGGCTTTCAAACCGTGGCGCTTGAGCTGCCGGGGCAGCAGGTGGCGCTTGGCAATCTGCACCTTTTCCTCGTCGGTGTAGCTGGACAGCTCAATGACCTCCATCCGGTCCAGCAGCGGGCGGGGCACGGTGGACAGGTCGTTGGCAGTGGTAATAAACATCACATCGGACAGGTCAAAGGGCAGCTCCAGAAAATGATCCCGGAAGGTGCTGTTCTGTTCGCTGTCCAGCACCTCCAACAGGGCGGAAGCCGGGTCGGAGCGCTGGTCTGCTCCCAGCTTGTCAATCTCGTCCAGCAGAATCAACGGATTGGCGGTTCCGGCACGGGAGATGGCGGTAATAATCCGGCCCGGCATAGCGCCGATATAGGTCTTCCGGTGACCCCGGATTTCCGCCTCGTCATGGATACCGCCCAGCGACACCCTTGCCATTTTCCGGTTGGTGGCACGGGCGATAGAGGCGGCTATTGAGGTTTTACCCACACCGGGAGGGCCGTAGAGACAGAGAATCTGTCCCCGGAGCTGAGGGGCAAGCTGCTTGACGGCGAGAAACTCCAGAATCCGCTCCTTCACCTTGGTGAGCCCGTAGTGGTCAGCGTCCAGAATCTTTCGGGCTGCCTCTACGTTCAGCCGCTCCTTGGTCTTTTTTGTCCACGGCAGTTCCAGACACACATCCAGATAGTTCCGGCTCACCGCTGCCTCCGCAGAACCAAAGGGCTGTTTTTCCAGACGGCGCAGCTCCTTTTCCAGCTTTTCCTGTACCTCGGAGGGGAGTTTTGCCTTCTGGATTTTCTGGCGGTATTCTTCGATTTCGTCGTCTCCGCCCTCGCCCAGCTCGCTCTGGATCACCTTCATCTGCTCCCGCAGGTAATACTCCCGCTGTGCCTGATTCATGTGATCCCGGATTTTGCCGTCCAGATCCTGTGCCATGGTCAGCACCTGAAGCTCCCGGGCGAGAATCCGGTTCATTTTTTCCAGACGGCGCACCGGATGCAGCTCTTCCAGCACCGTCTGCTTGTCCTCGGTGCGGATGGGGATGTTCTGGGCGATATAGTCCGCAATGTACCCCGCATCCCGGTTGGTAAAGACATGGAGAATCAGCTCAGGAGAGAACCGGTCAGACATCTCCCCATAACGGCCAAACAGGTCGTAGGTCTGGCGAATCACCGCCTCCGCCCGGGGAGAATCCGCACCATTGACGGAAATCTGATCTACTGTGCGTACCGTGGCGGTGAGGTAGGGGCGGGTCTGGTTCAGCTCCAGCAGTCTGGCCCGGTAGTGACCCTCCATCATCACCCGGACGTTGTTGTCGGGCAGACGGAGCAGCTGGCGCACCGAGCAGACGGTACCCATATCCCACAGGTCATCCCGTCCCGGCTGTTCTACGCCCAATTGCTTTTGGGTGATGAGGAAAATCTCCTCCCCCTGATCCATGGCGTATTCCAGCGCCTTCATGGAAATCTCCCGGGCTACGTCAAAGTGCACCATCATATTGGGGAACACGGTCAGTCCCCGCAGGGCGATGGCCGGAAGCACTCTTCCCTCTTCGATTACAATTTTATCTTCACTCATGGCAATCCTCCATGATAATAGAATCTGGCCGTAAGGCCGTCCGGAAAGGCGACCCTGCGGCCAGAGCAGGTCTGTTTCTGTCAGGAAGCGTCCCCACGGCGTCTGCGCCGCTGGATCTCCCGGACTGTTTTGGCACCCAGCCGGGCTGGGGGCTTTTTCAGTCTTGTTTCGTCCCGGGTCAGCTCCGGTTCTGCCTCTCCCCGGATGCTCTCCGCGGTGAAGGTCACCTTGGAGACCGCAGGGTCAGAGGGAATGGAATACATCAGGTCGGTCATGGCGCTTTCCAGCACTGCCCGCAATCCTCGAGCGCCGATGCCCCGCTCCAAAGCGAGATCTGCCGCCGCCTCCAAAGCGCTGGGCTGGAAGTCCAATTCCACATGGTCGTATTCCAGCATCTTCTTGTACTGCTTGACCAGTGCGTTTTTCGGCTCGGTGAGGATACGCACCAGCTGCTCCCGGTTCAGGGGATTCAGGGTGGTAATCACCGGCAAACGGCCAATCAGCTCCGGAATAATGCCAAATTTCAGCAAATCGTGAGGCTGCACCTGAGAGATGACGCTGTTGGACTCCCGCTCCTGCTTTGTCTGCACGCTGGCGCCAAAGCCGATGCCCCGCTTGTCCTGACGGGCTTCGATGATCTTCTCAATACCGTCAAAAGCGCCGCCGCAGATAAAGAGGATGTTGGTGGTGTCCACCTTGATGAACTCCTGATGGGGATGCTTGCGCCCGCCCTGAGGGGGTACATTTGCCACGGTGCCTTCCAGCAGCTTGAGCAGCGCCTGCTGCACACCCTCGCCGGAGACGTCACGGGTGATGGAGGTATTCTCGCTCTTACGGGCGATTTTGTCCATCTCGTCGATATAGATGATGCCACGCTGGGCAAGCTCCACATCGTAATCCGCAGCCTGCACAAGACGCAGGAGAATATTCTCCACGTCGTCGCCCACATAGCCCGCCTCGGTGAGGGTGGTGGCATCGGCGATGGCGAAGGGCACCTTCAGCGTCCGGGCAAGGGTCTGCGCCAGCAGGGTTTTGCCGCAGCCGGTAGGACCTAACAGCAGGATGTTGGACTTTTGCAGCTCCACATCCTCCCCGCCGCCGAAGTAGATGCGCTTATAGTGGTTGTAGACCGCCACGGAGAGGGCTACCTTTGCCTCGTCCTGACCGATGATATACCGGTCAAGAACCTCCCGAATCTCCATGGGGGTGGGGATGACATCAGGGACCTGGAGCACGGTTTCCCCGTCGTAGGTGTCCTCCATATAGTCGTCAGAATCATCCAGAATCTCGTTGCAGAGCTGGACGCATTCGTTGCAGATATACACGTTGGGACCTGCGATGATCCGATTGACTCTCTCCTGGCTCTTGCCGCAGAAGGAGCAGAACACCGTTCTTCTCTCGTCATTATTGGCCATAGCCATACCTCCCCTGTTGTTGGTTATTGCTCATACTCAGCGGGTACGGATGATCTGGTCGATAATGCCGTACTCTTTGGCCTCCTCGGCGCTCATCCAGTGATCCCGCTCGGTGTCATTCTTCACCTGCTCCACGTCCTTGCCGGTATTCTGTGCCAGCAGTTCGTTCAGGTGGCGCTTGATGCGAAGCACATGCTCCACGTCAATCTCCATATCCGTGACCTTGCCCTGAGTTCCGGCGGAAGGCTGGTGGATCATGATTTCGGCGTTGGGCAGGGCGATACGCTTGCCCTTGGTGCCGCTGGAGAGCAGGAAAGCGCCCATACTGGCGGCCATGCCGATGCAGATGGTAGACACGTCGCACTTGATATACTGCATGGTGTCATAGATGGCCATGCCTGCGGTGACGCTGCCGCCGGGGCTGTTAATGTAGAACTGAATGTCCTTGTCCGGGTCCTGCGCCTCTAGATAGAGCAGCTGGGCAACCACCAAAGAGGCGGTTACGTCGTTGACCTCCTCAGAGAGGAAGATGATCCGGTCGTTGAGCAGACGGGAGAAGATGTCATAGCTGCGCTCGCCGCGGCTGGTCTGCTCTACTACATAAGGTACTAAACTCATAGTGATACTCCTTTATACATACTGTGTTTCTTCGCTGCGATGAATACAGCATACCCCCGCGCCAGCAGGGGTATACCGGAATCATACCTTTTGTCAGAAACGGAAGTACACAGCAAAGGACGGGCTGGGAGATTACTCCTCCTCAGTGACAGCGGTGGCCACAGCGGAGTCATACAGCACCTTGGAAGCCTTGTCCAGCTTCACGTCCCGCTCCAGAGACTCGGCGCTGAGTGCCTCGCGAACCTTGTCCTCTTCCATGCTGTACTGCTCGGCCAGCTCCTTGACGTGAGCGTTGATCTCATCCTCAGAGACGGTAATCTCCTCTGCCTCGGCCACGGCCTTGAGTACCAGCTCGCTCTGGATCTGACGCAGGGCGTTGGCGCGGGTGGTGATCCGGAACTCGGTGCGGTTGGTGCCCATCATGTTCAGGTACTGGTCAAAGCTGATGCCGGAGCCCTGCATACGGGACTCATACTGCTCCATCATGCGGTCGGTCTCAAACTCCACCATGGTGTCGGGAATGTCCATCTCGGCATTGTCGATGACAGCGGTCATAACAGCCTGCTCAAAGTCCCGCTGAGCGCTGTTCTGCTTGCGCTCCAGAGCCTTGGCACGAAGGTCAGCCTTCAGCTCGTCCAGCGTCTCGAACTCGGACACATCCTTGGCGAACTCGTCGTCCAGCTCGGGAGCCTGCTCCTCACGCACCTCGTGGACATGGCACTTGAAGGTAGCCTCTTTGCCTGCCAACTCTTCTGCCTGATACTCCTCAGGGAAGGTGACCACAACGTCCTTGTCCTCGCCGGCGGACACGCCCACCAGCTGATCCTCAAAGCCGGGGATGAAGGAGCCGGAGCCGATCTTCAGCTCGTAGTTCTCACCCTTGCCGCCCTCGAAGGCAACGCCGTCCACAAAGCCCTCAAAGTCGATGACAGCGGTGTCGCCGTTCTGAACTGGACGGTCCACGCTGACCTGGGTGGTAGCACGGCTGATGTAGGGCTTGAGGGCCACTTCCACTTCCTCGTCGGTGACGGTGGACTCCGCCTTGGGAGCCTCTACGCCCTTGTACTGACCCAGCTTGGCAACCGGCATCAGACCCACTGTCATCACCAGCTCCACGCCGTCCTTGTCCATCTTGGTGACCTTGGTCTGGGGATAGCCCACGATGTCCAGATCGTCCTGCTTTTCCACCTCTGCCATGATGGCGGGGCTCAGCTCCTCCAGTGCGTCCTCATGGAACACATTGGCACCGTACATTTTCTCCACCAGCTTACGGGGTGCCTTGCCCTTGCGGAAGCCGGGGATGGAAATCTGACCGCGAACCTTGGAATACACCTTGTTGATGGCGCTTTCAAACTCAGCGCCGGTGATCTCGATGGTCAGTTCAGCGGTATTGTGCTCTTTCTTTTCTACATTTCTCACGTTCATGGGGTTGTTCCTCCTCAGAGAGCCTTTTGGCTCCGATTTTCTTTTTTATCCTACGGTTTTCTTTCTCTCGCAGGTGATCAAACCATCAGTGGCTTATTGTACCAGACTTGCAGGGAGATTTCCACTGTTTTTTGGAAAAATTTCCACTCCGTTCATATTTCTGCTGCCAAAACCAGCTTTGGCGTAAAATTCAGGTGGTCAGCGGAGATCAAAGTGTACTCAATTCCCTCACACACGCCCTCGATGGCATGGCGTCGGCTGGAACCGTGGAGGTGGGCGTAACAGCACCGCCGCACCCCGTAGCGGTTCAGCAGGGACAGAATGGGGCGGCACCGATAGTTCAGGTACACCGGGGGATAGTGGAGAAAGACAATCTTCTCCCGCTCCCCTGCCGCTTTCAGGGACGCTTCCAGACGGATGCACTCCCGGTTGAGCATTTTCTCGTTATGGGCGCTCTGTCCAGACTGCTCCAGCTCGTAAAACCAGCCGCGGGTGCCGCAAAGGGCAGTCTCTCCGCAGATGGCGCAGTCGTTTTGAAGGATACGCAGGGTGGACAGTCCTTTTTCCTGAAAAAAGGTCTCCATCTTGTTCCGGGTGGTCCACCAATAGTCGTGATTACCTTTGACGATGTACTTTCTCTTTCCCGGCAGAGCGTCCAGAAAGCGAAAGTCCTGTTCACACTGGGGCAGATTCATGCCCCAGCTCAAATCTCCGCAGAGCAGCACCGTGTCCTCCGGTGACACGCAGGTGAAACCCGCTTTCAGCTTTTCCGGGTGGTTTTGCCAGACCTCCCCGAAAATGTCCATGGGCTTGTTGACGGCAAAAGACAGATGGGGGTCTCCGATGGCATAGAGTGCCATTACCGGTTAAAGCCCCGGACAACGCCGCCCATGGCTTCCTTCTCCACCCAGCCGTCAAAGCGGATCTCCTTGTCCCGCAGACCTGCCAGCGGACGGGGTACGGGAACGCCGGTGACGGCGCTGAGCTGATCCAGCAGAGCAGCACCCTGCTCCCGTTCTTCCACGCCGATGGCTTCCAGAACGGCATCGCAGAACTTAAAGGGGCTGGCGGTAGAGGCCACCACGGCGGGGGTATTGTCCCCGGTCTCCGCCCGGTACTGTTCCAGCACATGGAAGGCAACCGCAGAGTGGGTGTCGATCAGGTAGTGATGCTCCTGCCACATTTTGCCGATGGTGGCTTTGGTCTGCGCCTCGTCGGTGCAGCCGGCGGCGAACACCTGCTGAAGTTGCCTGAGCATTTTCTCGTCAATGGTGTAGCTGCCCTTCTGGGTGAGCTGTGCCATGTAGCTTGCCACCTTTTTGTCATTCCCTCCGCTGAGGGCGTAGAGAAGGCGTTCCAGATTGCTGGAAATGAGAATGTCCATGGAGGGGGACACAGTGTTATAGAAGGGGCGGTTCCGGTCATAGGTTCCGGTTTTCAGGAAGTCAGTGAGGACATTGTTGCTGTTGCTGGCGCAGATCAGCCTGGCAATGGGCACACCCATCTCCCGGGCGTAGTAGGCAGCCAGAATGTTGCCGAAGTTGCCCGTGGGAACACAGACGTTGATGGGGTCGCCCATGTTGATCTCTCCGCTTTTCAGCAAATCGCAGTAGGCGGAGACGTAATAGACAATCTGAGGCAGCACCCGTCCCCAGTTGATGGAGTTGGCGGAGGAGAGGAAGGTATTGCGCCCTGCCAGCTCTTCACGGAGCTTTTCGTCGGAGAACAGGGTTTTCACACCGGTCTGGGCATCGTCAAAGTTGCCCACCACCGAGCAGACACCCACGTTTTTGCCCTCCTGGGTCTTCATTTGCAGTGCCTGCACCTCGCTGACCCCGTCCTTGGGGTAGAACACCAGAATCCGGGTCTGATCCACGTCCCGGAAGCCCTCCATGGCGGCTTTTCCGGTGTCGCCGGAGGTGGCAACCAGAATGCAGACCGTCCGCTCATCATGGTTCTTGCCCATGGAGGCAGTGAGCAGATAGGGCAGCATTTGCAGCGCCAAATCCTTAAAGGCGCAGGTAGGTCCGTGCCACAGTTCCAGACAGTAGGTGTTGTCATCCACCTTGCGCACGGGGACGACCTCATCCGTGTCAAACTTCTCCGGTCCATACGCCTTGGCGGCAAAATTAGCCAGTTCAGCGGTGGTAAAGCCGGTAAGGTACTGGCTCATGACGTACACCGCCCGCTGCTGGTAGTTCATCTCCTTCAGGGTTTCCAGTGCGGAGGCGGGCAGTTTGGGCAGCGAGGCGGGCAGGAACAGTCCGCCCTCTCGGCTCAGTCCCTGAGAGATCGCCCCGGCGGGGGTGAAGTTCAGTAGCTTGTTGCGTGTGCTCACATAGTACATATTGCTCCCTCTTTCTTTGCGTCCCCTTGTGGGGGGATTGGGATATAGATAACGGAATTATGTCACCAAAAAGGCCGGAATCCGGCGCATTTTTCCCATAGTACCATAGCAGTATAGAGAATTCAACCGAAAAATGCAGGTCAGTAGATGGTTTTCAGCTCTTCAGGGGTGACGCCGGTGCGCTGGCAGAACTCCTGTCTGTCCCGCTCGTCCCGGATAAGTTGAATCTCGTGGAAGTCACCGCTGCGTTTGTCCAGAAGTCCACCCACCGCCTCACCGGTGCAGATGCTTTTGCGGATAGCAGGCTGCTGGCGCTGGGGGTCGTACTGGATGGGCTGTACGGCGCTCTTGCGTTTGAAAAAGAATCCCATGGCGTTTTCCCTCCTGTCAGGGGGTATAGAAGGCGTTTTCATAGTATGCAATCTCCGGGGCTTGGGTGTGAACTCCGCAGGGGGCGGTAATCAGGCACACATCGAAACGGATGTAACGCTCCATAGCCTCCGGGTGAGACTGGATATAGGTGTCCATCGCCCGTCGCAGGCATTGGCGCTTATGGGCGGTCACCGCCTCCGCACCGGACGAATCCCTTCCTGAGCGCAGCTTGACCTCCACCACCGCCAGCGTCTCCCCTTTTTCCGCCAGAAGGTCAATCTCTCCGCCCCGGACAGCGTAGTGATGGAGCAGAATGGTGTAGCCCTGACGGTGGAGATAGTTGGCGCAGAGGGCCTCCCCCCACTGGCCCAGATGCTTGTTACTGTCCCTTTTCATAGAACTTTTTCAGAAAGCTGGCACGGTGGGCGGGACAGGGGCCAAAGCGTTCCAGCATTTCATAATGTAGTTTGGTGCCGTAGCCCTTGTGCTTTTCAAAGCAATACTGGGGATACTGCTGTGCCAGCTCCATCATATAGTGGTCACGGCTCACCTTGGCCAGAATGGAGGCGGCGGCAACCGAGGCCGAGCGGGCATCCCCCTTCACCAGCGTCTCATTGGGGCAGGTGATGCCCCGGTTGCAGTTGCCGTCAATAAGGGCGTAGTCCGCTTGAGGGTTCAATTGAGAAATTGCCCGTTCCATGGCCAGCATTCGGGCGTTCAGGATATTGATTTGGTCAATCTCCTCCGCACTGGCAGTTGCCACAGCCCACGCCACTGCCCGCTCTTTGATCTGAGGAAAGAGCAGCTCCCGGCGGCGTTCTGTGAGCTTTTTGGAATCGTTCAGCCATTCCAGTTCCAGACCACGGGGCAGAATCACGGCGGCGGCGTACACCGGACCAGCCAGAGGACCCGCCCCGGCTTCGTCCACGCCGCAAAGGAGAATTTCTCCCTGCTGGGCAAAAATGCGATTCTCCTCCTGCCAGAGATCAGGTGTCTCTCTCATTTCACATCCTCCGGGATTTCCAGCGTAAAGCGTCCCAGCTTGCCGGAGCGGTATTCCTCCAGCAGCACTCTTGCCATGCGCTCCAAATCCACCTCTCCCCCGCTAATGAGAAATCCCCGCTTTCGTCCGGCGGCTTCCAGCAGCTCCCAATCCTGAGCGGAGGGGTCGATTTCAATTTTGTAGCGGGCGGTCACTGCCTCCGGGTAGCGGCGGCACAGCAGCCCCATCAGCCGGGAGCCCAGGGTTTCCAGATCCATAATGGCATCCTTCACCGCCCCGGTATAGGCCAGATTCAGCCCCACGCTCTGATCTTCAAACTTGGGCCAGAGGATACCGGGCGTGTCCAGCAGCTCCAGACCACGATCCACCGTGATCCACTGCTTGCCCCGGGTGACGCCGGGCTTGTTCTGGGCTTTGGCGCTTTTGCGCCCTGCCACCTGATTGATAAAGGTGGACTTGCCCACGTTGGGCACGCCCAGCACCATCACCCGCACCGCCTTTCCGGTCATGCCCTTGGCCTGCCATTGAGCCAGCTTGTCCCGCAGGGCATCCCGCACAGTGGGAGCAAACTGCTTCACTCCGGTGCCGGACTTGCAGTCGGTGAGCAAGACTGCCATGCCCTTTGCCCGGTAGTACGCCCCCCATTGGGCGTTCCTCTCCGGGTCGGCCTGGTCGCAGCGGTTGAGCACCATGAGCCGGGGCCTGTCCCCCACCATGGCGTCCACGTCCGGGTTGCGGCTGGAAATGGGGATGCGGGCATCTACAATCTCCGCCACCAAATCCACATTTTTTACCTGCTCCACAATCATCCGGCGGGTTTTGGTCATGTGTCCGGGATACCATTGAATGTCCATACTTCACCTCTTGCTTACGAAAAAAGGAGCGGTCAGACCGCTCCTTTTTCTCGTTGGGAAAACGATTACAGCTTCTCCTTGACCTTGGCAGACTTGCCCACACGGTCACGCAGATAGTACAGCTTGGCGCGGCGAACCTTGCCCTTGCGGACGGTCTCTACCTTCACCACGTTGGGGGAATGGACAGGGAAAACCTTCTCCACGCCCACGCCGTAGGAAATGCGGCGGACGGTGAACGTCTCGTTGACGCCGCCGTGCTTCTTGGCGATGACGGTGCCCTCAAAGATCTGGATACGCTCCTTGGAGCCTTCCTTCACCTTCAGGTGGACACGGACGGTGCTGCCTACTTCGATGACAGGCATCTCCTGCTTGACGTTCTGCTGGTCAAGTGCTTGAATCAGATTCATAATATGTTTCCTCCTGTGATATAGGCATTCTTAATCCGTTTTTTGCCCGGACAACGTATTTCGCCGGCGGCTCAGAGGACTGCCCTTTATTCAACCTGTAAAGATTAGCATACAAAAAGGAAAAATGCAAGAGGTTCAGCGGAAAATTTCTCCGTTTTCCAAATAAATTTCTTCCCGTCGATAGTGTACAAAGTCTGGGCGAAACGCCGGCCAGCGGTCAGAAAAGGTTTCCAGCAGCAACTGGGGGTTCAGGCTGGGGTTTTGGGCCGCCAGCTTCATTTTGAGCATCAGCCGGTTGTCCTCCCGCTGGTCCACATACCACTCATGCACCATGGGAATGATGTCCAGCTCGGTATACCCTTTTTTGGACTTCTTGGAGGGCTTTTGGATCACCAGCGAGGGCAGCGCCAGCATCTCTCCCAGCGCATCCTCCACCCCCTCCGGGGTGCCCCTGTCGTATTCCAGCGTCAGCGTCCAGTCCAGTGTGCGCAGCAGCTTGAAGGGGTCCCGGGCAGGGTAGCATTCCAGCACCCGAACCCCCTCAGGCAGAACAGCGTTCAGTCTGTCCGGCACTTCATTTAATGGTATATCGCTTTCAAGGTCAAATTCCAGCACCTCACAGCGGCTGGAAAAGCCCAGAGACAGGGGGAGAGCGATGGAGATGTAGGCGTGTTTGTTGTAGCCTTCCGTCTGCCAGATGGAAAGCCCCGCCCGAAGAAATGCCCGCTGAAACAGCGCCATGGTGTCCAGATGGGAGATATAGATCCCCAGACCGGACTTCTCATAGCGCAGGCGGTGGTGGTGCATCTGTGCCATATCTCACGCCTCCTTTTCCCTGCGGGCGGAGATGGGCAAAATCTCGTCGCACTTGCCGTCACACAGCAGCTTGTCCGCCCCGCAGCCCATGCACTGCACCCGGCAGTCCGGGGTAATGACCGACTTGTACGCCTGCTCCCGCTCCCGCCAAAGGTATTTCTGACGCACACCCACAGAGATCATGCTCCACGGCAGCACTTCCTCAAAGGTTCGCGCCCGGTGGGCGTAAAAATCCGGGTCCAGTCCCACCGCCCGGATGCTGTCAATCCAGCGGTCAAAGTCAAAATACTCGCTCCAGGCGTCCAGACGTCCGCCACGGCGCCAGACCTCCTCAATGGCCTTGCCCAGTCGGCGGTCACCCCGGGCGAGAATGGCTTCGATATAGCTGGTGTCCGGGTCGTGCCAGTCGTAGATGATGGATTTGTTGCGAATAGCGCTGCGCAGCAGATTCACCCGGCGCTGGTATTCCTCCATGGTGATTTGCGGCTCCCACTGGAAGGGGGTAAAGGGCTTGGGGACGAAGAAGGAGGTGGAGACGGTAATCCGCACACCACGGGCACGGACGCTGGCGTTTTGCTTCCAGTTCACATAGACCTTTTGGGCAAGGTCGGCAATGCCCAGCACGTCCTCGTCGGTTTCGGTTGGCAGACCCAGCATGAAGTACAGCTTGACTGCGTTGCCGCCTCCCTCAAACACCGTCTTGCAGGCGCTCATCAGGTCTTCCTCTGTGACGTTTTTGTTGATGGTATCTCTCAGCCGTTGTGTGCCTGCCTCGGGAGCGAAGGTGAAGGAGCTTTTCCGGGCTTTTTGCAGCCTTTGTTCCAGCTCCATAGAAAAGTTGTCCGCTCGGAGGGAGGGCACGGAGAGGTTGATGTTCCGGCTCTCGCAGTAGTCCAGCAGCCCGTCGCAGAGCTGAGGCAGGGGGCGGTAGTCGCTGGTGGACAGGCTGGACAGGGTAATTTCCTGATAGCCGGAGTCCTGACAGGCGGCGATGCCCTGTTCCAGCAGTTTTTCCGGGCTTTTGGGACGCACGGGACGGTAGCAGAATCCTGCCTGACAGAATCGGCAGCCCCGGATGCAGCCCCGGAACACCTCCAGCATCACCCGGTCATGGACAATCTCTGTGGAAGGGACGATGGTTTTCACCGGGAAGTAGGACTGATCCAAATCCTGCACAATCCGTTTGGTCACCACCGGGGGGATCCCCTCCTCCGGGGTGATAGAGGACACGGTACCGTCGGCATTGTAGTCCACATGGTAGAGGGCAGGGACGTAGAGACCGGGGATTTGGGCGGCTCTGCGGAGATAGTCATTGCGGCTGTATCCTTCCCGGCGGCACTGCTGGTAGAGCTCCAGCATTTCCTTTGTCACATCCTCCCCCTCGCCCAGAGAGAAAATGTCGATAAAATCTGCCAGCGGCTCCCCGTTATAGGCGCAGGTGCCTCCGGCGATGACGATGGGGTCGTCCTCTCCCCGCTCCCATGTATGCAAAGGCACACCGGCAAGGTCCAGCATATTCAGCACATTGGTATAGGCCATTTCGTAGCCCAGAGAGAAGCCGATGAAGTCAAAGTCCCGGATGGGGTCGCCGCTCTCCAGCGCCCAGAGGGGCAAACCCTCCCGGCGCATCTCCGTCTCCATGTCCCCCCAGGGTGCAAAGCAGCGCTCACACCAAACTCCCGGCATTTCATTCATCACGCCGTAGAGAATGCGCATACCCAGATTGGACATACCGATTTCGTAGGTATCCGGGAAGCAGAAGGCAAAGCGGGTGTCCACCTCTCCCCTGTCCTTGACCACGGCGTTGTATTCTCCCCCGGTATACCGGGCGGGCTTTTGCACCCGCAAGAGGATGCGTTCCAGTTTGGAGTCCATGAATGGCCGCCTTTCTGTTATATTTCTGAATTTGTCTATGAAAAAAGCACTTGCATAGCAAGTGCTTTTTTCCATGCGGATGACGGGACTCGAACCCGTACGCCCATACGAACACAAGCACCTCAAGCTTGCCAGTCTACCAATTCCAGCACATCCGCATATTTCATTGTCAACGAAGAGCATTATACTCCCCTACTGAGCAATTGTCAACTCTTTTTTCCGCTTTCAGGAAAAATCCTCCGCCGAAAAATTGTTCAGCGGAGGATTAGTCGGAGTGTCGGGATTCGAACCCGAGGCCTCTTGGACCCGAACCAAGCGCGATACCAAGCTTCGCCACACCCCGAAACGCTTTGAATAGTATATCCGTTTCCGCCCCCAAAGTCAAGGTTTTCCAAAAAGTTTTCTTCCCGCTTTGATCTGACGGGAAAAGTCTTCCTTTCTCCCCTGAACCTATTGCCTTTTGGGTCAAAATCGTTTATAATGTGGTTACAGTTTGTAACAATTTGTTGTTTCTTATCACCTCATCTGGAAATGGAGCAAGTCATGAATACACGAACCCCTCAACGAGCATTATCCCTGCTGCTGGCGCTGATTTTGGTCTGGCAGATGCTTCCTCTCTCTGGCTTCGCTGCTGAAGTGCCGCAGGATGCGCCGCTTTCTGACGCAGAGCAGGTTACAGATAACCCTGCGTCAGAAGAAGCGAATGCAGACACACCTGACAATCAGGCAGATGATCTTTCTTCCCAGCAGGAGGACAGTACGCTTCCTGCCGGAGAAAATGAGGAAGAGACCCTTTCCCCTGTTGACGAGGATGCGGAAACGCCCGCAGATCAGCCGGCAGAGGAAATCTCTGACGAGAGTATGCCAGAAGCAGAGAGCCGTAAAGCCTCCGACGACGCAACAGCCGCCGCTGAATCATCCGAAATTCCTTCAGAGGAAGCGTCACCGGAGGACGCTGCCGAAGAAGAGTCTCTTAGCGAGGAGGACGCACTGGCACTGGCTCGGACACAGGCGCTGGATGAAGAGCTGGGCGCCCTGCTGGCTGCGCCCCAGCGCACGTTGGCGGGGTCCTATGCCAGTGAGCTTGCCAAGTTCCCCGCCAGCTACCAGACTGCTTTGAAGACGCTCCACTCCAAGCACCCCAAGTGGATTTTTGTGGCAGTGAACACCGGACTGGACTGGAACAAGGTGATTGCTGCCGAAACGGGCACCAACTCCACCATGGAGTATAACTACGGTCCGGGCAATGTAGCCAGTCATTTGCTGCTCAATAACCGGGACGGTTTTTACAATGCCAGCAGTTACAGCGACACCAACCACTACAGAGATGTGGACGGGCGCTTTGTCTCTGCCAGCCGGGCGACAGTGGCATACTATATGGATCCCCGCAACTTCCTTACCGACCAGTATATCTTCCAGTTTGAGGCTCAGACTTACAGCAGCTCCATGACCCAGGCAGGCGTTACCGCCGTACTGCGCAGCGGCCGCAACGACAAGTACGGCATGGCCAACCGCACCACCTACATCAAGACCAACGGCAAAGAGGCGGATCTGAGCAGTTTGTCCAGCAACTTCGGCAAGACCTATCCGGAGATCATCTACAATCTGGGTATTCTCACCAAGGTCAGCCCCTACTTTGTGGCCAGCAAAATCGTGCAGGAAACCAGCGCTGACACCACCAAGAGCGTCATCAGCGGCACCTACTCCGGCTACACCGGCTATTACAATTTCTTCAATATCGGCGCTTACTACCACGATGGCAGAAGCGCAATCGAAAACGGAATGCGCAAGGCAAAGAGTGAGGGTTGGTCCAATCCCATTCTGGCGTTGGAGGGCGGCGTCCGTTTCCTTGCAGACAAGTACATTTACAGGGGACAGGACACCATTTACTATATGCGCTTTAATGTCAGTCCCAACCATAAGTACGATCTCTACACCCATCAGTATATGTCCGCCACTGCCGCTGCTGCCGGCGAGAGCCGCAACACCTATGCCGGCTACGACAAGGCAGGCGCATTGGAGAGTCCCTTTACCTTCTACATTCCGGTATACAAGAATATGCCGGATAAGACCTCTGTGGTCTCTCTGACCCCCTCCACCAAAGGTAAAACCACTGCAAAGGAAATCCTGTACTCCATCCCCTCCGCTACCGGAACCAAGCTGGTCACCGTACCCAAGGGCAGCGCAGTCACCGTAGTGGGCGGCAGTGTTACCAGCTCTGAGGTATACATCAACCGGATCTATTATCCTTACTGGTACAAGGTGAAGGTCGCCGTGTCCGGCAAGAGCTACACCGGTTATATTCACCATCAGAGTGTCAGCGTCAATCAGGTCTACCACATGAAAAACGGCTCCACCAAAAGCATCGCCTCGGTTACCAAGGTCACCGGTGGCTACTCCGGGCCCATCTATTACGAAACCAGCGATCCCACGGTGGCCACCGTAAGCGCCACCACCGGGCTGATTAAGGCTGTGGGCAGCGGTACCTGCACCATCTTCGCCATCAGCGGCGGTGGCAGCTTTGACGCCATCGGTGTCAAGGTCTCCTCCTCCGGAGCCGCATCCAGCGACAAGGAGGGGAACGGTCCCAGCATCGGAACCCCCACAAACAGCTCTGCGGCGTCTGCCGACGGGACGGTAGTGCTCAACGCCATTGCCCCCAGAATGGAATGTGTGGCACTCACATGGTTCCCGGTGAATCAAGCAGACAGCTACCGGGTTTATCGTAAAACACCCGGGACAAGCTGGGAATATATTGCAGAGGTTGCGGATACCCGCTATTTGGATTATAACGTTCAGTCTAACACAGAGTACACCTACACCGTGCGTGCAAGAGTGAATGGCTCTCTGCTGGGTTACGATCACGCAGGGCTGACTTTGCTCTATCTGGACACCCCGCTGCTCTCTGATGCTACAGCCACCGGTTCCGGCATTCGACTGAGCTGGTATGCAGTCTCCGGTGCCACCGGATACAGGATCTACCGCAAGTCCGGCGGAAGCGGATGGACGCTGATTCAGACCGTCACATCGGGCAAAACCACCAGCTGGGTGGATTCCAGCAGCCTCTCCTCAGGTGTTTCGTACACCTACACGGTACGGGCGCTGAAAGATAACAGCATTTCTTACTATGACTCCTACGGTGTTTCCGCGCTCTGGCTGGTGGAGCCTCTCTCCACACCGGTTCTGTCCGGTGCAGCCAATCAGGTTGACGGCGTCGTATTAAAGTGGAAGGCGGTTTCCGGGGCGGCATCCTACAATGTTTACCGCAAGAGCGGTTCCTCCGCCTGGAAGAAAATCGGCGTTTCCAAAACGGTCAGCTATCTGGACAAGGAGGCTGTATCAGGAACCCAGTACACTTACACCGTTCGTGCCCTGCGCAATGGAGAAATCTCCAGATACGACCCCCAAGGCTACTCTATTCTCTTTCTCTCCACCCCAGCTCTGACCTCTGCAAAGCCTGACATCGGCGGCGTTGTCGTGCAGTGGAAAGCGGTCAAGGGGGCCAAGGGCTACCGGGTCTATCGTAAGATCTCTGGCGGTTCCTGGAAAGCAGTGGAGCAGGTTGGTGCTGTGACCTCCTATACCGACACCTCCCCCCTCACCCCCAATACCAAGTACATCTATACTGTCCGGGCACTGAACGGCAGCGCTATCTCCGGGTATGTTTCCGCCGGTATCGCAGCAACTACCCCAAAAGCATTTGGCACTCCCACACTGCTCGCCATCGCAAACACGGTAAACGGCGTGGCAGTCAAGTGGGGCGCTGTTTCCGGAGCAAAGGGCTATCGGGTATACCGGAAGGTATCCGGTGGTAAATGGCAGCTGATTGGCACCACCACCTCCGTCCTCTATCAGGATAAGACCGCCGTTTCCGGCACCAACTATACATACACCGTGCGTGCAATCTCTACCTCCAACACCCTCTCCGGATACGACAAGGCTGGGCTGTCTGTGCTTTATCTCAGCACACCCACGCTTCACAGCACCTCCACCGGAAGCAGTGGGATTTCCATCAAATGGAGTGCAGTAGCAGGCGCAAAGGGCTATCGGGTGTATCGGAGAGTCGCCAACAGCAAATGGGCACTGCTGAAAACGGTTACTTCCACCTCCTATATCGATCGCTACAGTCTGGTCAAAGGCACCATTTACATTTACACCATCCGTGCTGTCAATGGCTCTGCCATTTCCAGCTACAATGCTGGCGGCATTTCCTCTACTGCTTCTATCAGCACCAAAGAGGTTTTAGTGAACTATGTCACTACCGGCTCTTTGAACTACCGCACCGGTGCCGGTACCTCCGCAACGCTGGCAGGCACCTTGAGCAGCGGCACCACGATTCAGGTTGTTGACGGAGCGTCTGTCAACGTGAACGGAACTGCGTGGCATCGCTTTAAGCTCAACGGCAAGTATTACTATGCTTCCTCCAGGTATCTGAAAAAGGCATAAGCCAACCGCCGTTTCTCCTTTTGGGGAGACGGCGGTTTTACGGTGCAAAAAGGCTCTCAGCAAATCGCTGAGAGCCTTTTCTTATGCTTTTGAAGCCGCACGGGGATGGGTGCGGGAATAAACCTCTTTTAATCTGCCGTTGACCAGTTTGGCATAGACCTGAGTGGAGGATACGTCCGCATGACCCAGCATCTCCTGAATGGCGTGGATGTCCGCACCGTTCTCCAGCAGGTGGGCAGCGAAGGAGTGTCGCAGCGTGTGGGGCGTGATTTCGGACTGAATCCCCGCCTGATCTCCATAATACTTCACCAGCTTCCAGAACCCCTGACGGCTCATACGGCTGCCGTTCATGTTGACAAACAGGGCGTCCTCCCCCTCCTCCGCCAGTTTCGGACGGACTTCCCGCAGGTAGTCAGTCAATGCCTTCTGGGCTGCGGCGTAGATGGGAATGATCCGCACCTTTTCCTTGCCCACACAGCGGATACATCCGGCGGAGAGGAACACATCCCCTACATTCAGTCCGATCAACTCGCTGACTCGGATGCCGGTGGCATAGAGCACCTCCAGCATGGCGTGATCCCGGTAGCCCTTCATGTCCACGCATCTGGGCTGTTCCAGCAGCTTTTCCACCTCGGCACTGGTGAGGATTTTGGGCAGCTTCCGCTCTACCTTTGCCACACGAAGTCCCATGGCAGGGTTGTCCAGCCTCAGCTGCTGATCCACCATCCAATTGAACAGGCACTTCAGTGAGGCAACCACCCGGGTTACTGTGGAGGCGGATTTTCCCGCCCCTGTGAGCCAGTGGAGGTAAGTCTGCATCTCCCCCTGATTCACTGTTTCCAGCGTGCGGTTCCGGGCGTTCAGATACACTACCAGCTGGTTCACATCCCGCAGATACGAACTGACCGTATTGGCAGAAGCTCTTTTTTCAGTTGTCAGGTAGTTTTTAAACCGGTCTACAACTTCCATAACAATTGCCTTCTATATCTTTCTGATTTCTCTTTCTTCCTATCCGCCCCAGCGGCTGAGCAGCCACCGACACATCACGTCCCACAGTCCGGAGAGCAGAACTGCGGCGCAGAACACCTGCATCCAATCCACCGTCCGGCTTCGGACGGAACGGTCGCCTCTGGCAATCCCACGGGCGATCTGCCAGCCGGGAACCGACGCCGCCAGAAGCAGCCACATCTGTCCCAGCCTGCCCATGGCAATCCAGAGCGCACCGGTATGAAAGCCTGTCCAGCCCCAGGTTCGCACCAAAGCAGACAGCCCGTAGCCCACGGAAAAGCCCTGAAAGGCCAGAAGCAGGGGCAGAGCGATCACTCCGGCGGCACTGAAGCTGAACGCAGCCGCCCATGCGGCAAGGGTCATCAGCCGGGCCAGCGAAGCCGCCACAGCAGGCAGATCAAATCCGCTCTCCACCGCAGGCGCACCCCCCAGCAGCTCCGAGAGCAGCTCCGTCTCCACCCCGGCCAGCAAATGCCCCAGTAGACCTCCCAGCAGGCAGGCAACGGAGAGAATCAGCCATGAAGCTGCATCTCCCAGCGCCGCAACTCTGACCACCCGGATACGGGCGCCTGATCTTACCATGTGTATCACCTCGCCACAGCCTATGCGGCAAGGCGGGGCGTTATGTTCTCTTGCCCAATTCCTCCGCCCGGTCGGTGCAGCGGCGAAACGCCTCACGGATCAGGTGGGAAAAGTCCAGCTCGTCAAAGGCGGTGAGGGCTGCCAGCGTAGTGCCGCCGGGTGAACAGACCTGCTGTTCCAGCGCCTTCGCTGTTTTGCCGCTCTCCAGCAGCATCTTCGCAGCCCCCTCCATGGTCTTGGCGGCAAGGCGCAGCGCCACATCCCGGTCAATTCCGGTGTCCGCAGCGGCATTTACCATCTCCTCTGCCATACGGAAGAAAAACGCAGGGCTGGAGCCGTTCACCGGAATAATCCGGTTCATCTGTTTCTCTGGAATCTCCGCCACCTCGCCGGCACAGGCGAAGACAGAGCGAACGGTGGCATAGAGCGCCTCCGGGATGTCTCCCCGCTCCGTCATGGCACAGGCGCCGCAGCCCAGCATGAGAGGGGTGTTGGGCATAACACAGATCACCTGTGCGCCGGGTAGTCTCGCTTCCAGCCAGCGTTTGGAAATACCGGCAGCGATGGACACCACGCATTTGCCGGAAAGGAGACTTCCAATTTCGTCCAACACTTCTTCTATCCGCTGGGGCTTCACCGCAAGAATCACAATGTCACTTTGTGTGACAGCCTCTGCGTTGGAGCAGGTGGTATGGACCCCTATATCACCAAACGGTGTCAATTTGTCCTGATGGGGATTGGAAAGCCAAATCTGTTCCGGTGACATAACGCCAGCAGCCAGAACGCCCTTGAGAATGGCGCTGCCCATACTGCCTGCGCCAATCACCGCAAGCCGGTACTCCTTCATATGCTCCACTCCTGAATGGAAAATGGGCGCAAAAAGCCTCTCTTTTCCAGTTCTTTTCCAATACTATACCATTTATTATCTCCTTTGTGCAATAGTTTTTTCTCAATTCCTTCATTTTTATACATTATGACGGAATATTATGTCTACTGTATTATGTTAACTTGTGTACCTATTTTGTCTTTCTTACCTCCCCCGTCCAAATGTTGCGGTTGTTTCGGATAGCAAAAACAAAATATAGTCCGAACCTGCATATTACAGATTCGGACTATATTTCATTCATTATCTGCGGAAATCCTTATTTTTTCCGTTTTTCGTCAATCTGCCAAACCGGAACGGATTGCCTTCATGGCAATGGCACATTCCAGACGCTTCCGCTCCAACTCACAGGCTACATACGCAGGCTCTGCAAGGTCGCCGTTGACGTTATATCCTCCTGCGGCGCAGCCGCCGGAGCAGTAGAACCGCGCCCAGCACTCCTGACAGGCGGGCTTGGTGTAGATGTTCAGGGCATTAAACTGGTTCGCCAGCTCCTGGTCGAAGGTGTCCTCGTGGACATTGCCCATGCGGAAGTCTTCGTTACCCACGAACTGATGGCAGGGGTAGATATCCCCTTCCGGAGTGACCGCAACATATTCGCTGCCTGCGCCGCAGCCCCGCATCCGCTTGATGACGCAGGGACCCTGTTCCAGGTCTACAAAGAAGTGGAAGAAGTTGATGTCAGGGCGGTGCAGCAGCTCCCGTGCCAGCTTCTCGTACTCCGCTTTTGCCGCAGGAAGCTCCGCCTCGGTAATGGCAAAGGGGTCGCCGGGCTTGCCAGTGGCAGGCTCCACAGAGACGTTTTTGAAGCCCAGATCGTCGGCAGCGTGCATCACGTCGGCGGCAAAGTCAGGGTGCACCTTGGTGTAGGTACCCCGGACATAATACTCCTTATCTCCCCTGCCCGCTACCAGCTTCTGATACCGGGGAACGATGCGGTCATAGCTGCCCTGTCCGCCAGCGGTGGGGCGGTGGTCGTCATTGACCTCTTTTCTGCCGTCCAGAGAGAGAACGCAGTTTTTCATCTCCCGGTTGATGTATTCCATCTTCTCCTCGTCCAGCAGCATACCGTTGGTGGTGATGGTGAAGCGGAAGTTTTTGCCGTGCTCCTTTTCGATGCTGCGGGCATATTCCACCGTCTTCTTCACCGTATCCCAGGCCATCAGCGGCTCGCCGCCGAAGAAGTCCACCTCGATGTTATGACGCTTGCCAGAGCGGCGGATGACAAAATCAATGGCTGCCTTCGCCGTCTCGAAGGGCATGATTTTCCGTCCGGTGCCAAAATCGCCGGTGGAGGCGAAGCAGTATTTGCACCGCAGGTTGCAGTCATGGGCTACGTTGAGGCAGAGAGCCTTCACCGGAGCGTCCTTTACCACCGCCCACTCCGGGTCGATGTAGTCCGACTTGACAAAGAGCAGCCCCGCCTGCTCCAGCTCCTTCAGTTCCTTCCAGACCTCGTCAATCTCCTCCGGGGAGTAAGGCAGGCGCTGCACCACCCGCTCCGGGCAGGTGTCCGGCAGAGACTCATAGTGTTCCACCTGACGCAGCACATTGTAGGTCATCTCATCCAGCACATGGACAGCGCCGCTATTCACGTCCAGCGCAATGGGGCAGTCCAGTGCGGTAAAGGTATGTACCATATTGGGTCATTCTCCTTTGTCATTATAAGATACAGAATGGACACATCGGAGCAGTCCAATGTGTCCATTCTGCAAAAATGCCTGATTACTTCTGCTGCTCGCACTGCTGGTTGGCAACGGTGCAAGAGGTCTTGCAGGCGGACTGGCAGGAAGTCTGGCACTCGCCACAGCCGCCACTGCATGCGCTCTGCTTCAGAGTAGCGCCATTGAGCGTCTTGATGTGTTTCACAGGAATTCCCTCCTCAACAGGTTCTTGCCCTTAGTATAACATCTATTCCCGGCAATTTCAATCATTTTCTTCTTTTTTTACTGCCAGAGAGCAAAACACCTGCCATGGCAGCGCCAACAAGGGCAGAAATCACGGTGGCAGCCGGGTTTTCGCCCCCTGCGCCGTTCCCCAAAGCCAGTCTTGCTGCCAGCCACAGCAGCAGAAATCCCCCGCCAGTGCCCAGTGCTGTGAGCAGCGTGCGCTTTCTCAGGCAGCAAACTGCATAGCCGCCTCCTGTGAAGCATCCCACGAATGCCGCCAAAATCCTTCCTTTGTCCAGCCAGTCTTCTTCCAGCCTCCCCCCTGCCACCAACCATGCGCACAGCGCTATAACGCCAATGGAGACCGCCATAGCAATGGCAGAGGCAGCCAAAAGGGCAGTTGCGGCAGTAAGCGGACTGAGCTGTTCCTGTTTACCCTGGGGCATAGCAAAACCTCCTGAATCCCTTTTTGTTCAGGGTATTCAGGAGGCAGTTGGGTTATACCTGACAGATCAGTTCTTGGCGCTGGCGTCTTCCTCGGTGACCTGCACGCCCTTGGTGGAGATCGCCCACTTCATCATCTCGATGCGGACACGGTCAGCACCGGTCTCGATGACGATGGAGTTGTTCTTCACAGCGCAGATGGTGCCCACGATGCCGCCAATGGTGGTGACTTCATCGCCCACAGCCAGAGAGTTGCGCATCTCAGCGGCCTGCTTCTTGCGCTTGTTCTCCGGGCGGATCAGCATAAAATAGAAGATGGCGACCATCGCCACGATCATGACAAGGCTGGAAATCATTTCCTGACTCATTTTTGTTCCCTCCAGATGTACTCGGCCTTACGCCGACATAGTGTGCTAATTATACCGGAAAAGCCCCGGTGTTTCAAGGCTTTTCCGAAATTTTTTCCCATTTACAGGCGCTGCGTCAGCTTGCCGCTGTACTCAGTGCGGAAATCGTCAAAGGAATCGGTGTCAATGGCGTTGCGGATGGCGGTCATCAGGTGGTTATAGAACCAGAGATTGTGGGTCACCGCAAGGCGCATGGCCAGCATCTCCTCCGCCTTGAACAGATGGCGCAGGTAGGCTCTGGAATGGCTGCGACAGGCAGGACAGCCACACCCCTCCTCGATGGGACGCTCGTCCAGCTTATACTTCTCGTTTTTGATGTTAATAGTACCCTGCCAGGTATACAGTTTGCCGTGGCGGGCGTTGCGGGCAGGCATGACGCAGTCAAAGAAGTCCACGCCCCGGGCGACCGCCTCTATGATATTGGAGGGCGTGCCCACCCCCATGAGATACCGGGGCTTGTCCTTGGGCAGATAGGGCTCCACCGCGTCGATCACGTCATACATGGTCTGGGTGCTCTCCCCCACCGCAAGGCCGCCGATGGCAACTCCGGCAAAGCCCCCCTCCATGGCGGAGATGGTCTTGGCGTGCCAAATGCGAAGGTCAGGGTACACGCCTCCCTGATTGATGGCAAAAAGCACCTGTCCCGGGTTGACCATTCTGCCCTGTTCTGCCAGCTCCTGCCGCTTGGCAATGCACCGTTCCAGCCAGCGCTGGGTGCGCTGCACCGACTGCTCCACATATTCATGGGTGGAGGGGTTTTCCACGCACTCATCAAAGGCCATGGCGATGTCGCTGCCCAGATTGGCCTGAATGGTCATGGATTCCTCCGGTCCCATAAAAATGTGTCTGCCGTCCACATGGGAGTGGAAGGTGACCCCTTCTTCCCTGATGTCCTTTCGTTTGGCCAGAGAGAACACCTGAAAGCCGCCGCTGTCGGTGAGGATAGGACCGTGCCAGTTCATAAATCTGTGCAGGCCTCCCATGTCCCGCACCAGCTCGTCGCCGGGGCGGACGTGGAGGTGGTAGGTATTGGACAGCTCGATCTGGCATTCCAGCCCTTCCAGATCTCCCGCATCCAATGCGCCCTTGATAGCGCCTTGGGTACCCACATTCATGAATACCGGAGTCTGGGCGGTACCGTGGGGGGTGGTGAAGGCACCCCGGCGGGCTCTGCCCTGGGTCTTTTTCAGTTCAAACATGGTTGAGACCTTCCTTTTATGAAATCAGCATGGCGTCCCCAAAGGAGAAAAACCGATACCGCTCCCGCACCGCCTCTTCATAGGCATGAAGCACATGCTCCCGTCCTGCCAGCGCAGACACCAGCATAATCAGAGTGGACTCCGGGAGGTGGAAGTTGGTCACCAATGCGTCCAGCGTCTTGAAGCGGTAGCCGGGGTAAATGAAAATCTGAGTCCAGCCTCCCTCTGCCCGGACGGTGCCGTCCTCGTTGGCAAAGCTCTCCACCGTGCGGCAGGAGGTGGTGCCTACGCAGATCACCCGTCCGCCGCTGCGTTTGGTCTCGTTGATGATTTCCGCCGTCTCCGGGGGGATCAGGCAGTATTCCGAGTGCATATCGTGCTGCTCTATGTTCTCCGCCTTCACCGGGCGGAAGGTTCCCAGCCCCACATGCAATGTCACATAGGCAAGACGCACCCCCATGGCTTCGATCTGGGCAAGCAGCTCCGGGGTAAAGTGGAGCCCGGCGGTTGGGGCGGCGGCGGAGCCGGTGACTTTGGAATACACCGTCTGGTACCGCTCCTGATCCTCCAACTCCTCCTTGATATAAGGGGGCAGGGGCATTTTGCCCAGCCGTTCCAGTGTCTCCAAAAAGATGCCCTCATAGTCAAAGCGGACAAGGCGGTTGCCGTCAGGCAGCACCTTTGTTACTTCAGCGGTGAGTTCTCCCTCACCGAAGGTGACTTTTGCTCCCTCCCGCAGCTTTTTTCCCGGCTTGACCAGACATTCCCATGTCTTCTCTCCCCGGTCAATGAGCAGCAGCACCTCGCACACGCCGCCGCTCTCCCGTCTGCCGATGAGCCGGGCGGGCAGCACCCGGGAGTTGTTCATGACCAGGCAGTCACCAGGGCGGAGGAAGGAGGGCAGGTCGTAGAAATGATGATGGCCGATGGCGCCGGTATTCTTGTCCAGCGTCAGCAGCCGGGAGCCGTCCCGGCGTTCCAGAGGGGTCTGGGCGATCAGCTCCGGGGGCAGGTCGTAGTAAAAATCACTTGTTTTCAATGTTCTTTCCTCAAATCGTTTACAGAGTGCCGGGAAACCCCGGTCAGGATTGGCAATTTTTGCAGGATATTAGCCTTGACGGTGCAAGGGGGGCGTGGTATCATAACAGAGCAGAATAGAGGTGCGGTTTGCATCAGTACCGCTGCTGAGAGCGTCGCCGCTCCGTGAGGCAGCGGGAAAGGGTACGCCGCCGAAGGGGTTCGCGTGGCGATGACGAGCCGCCTGGGCAGCAGATGAACAATCTGCTGACTGTCACCGGCAGGTTTCCCTTCCGGTGTTGCGCTGATCTGCACTGTGGATGTGCCTGCATAACGCAATGCACATTATAGTACAGGATCAGCACGTTTTCAACGGGCTGATTTCTTTTTTTGCACCTGTATCAAAGTATCGCATAAACTGGGACTGTGTCCTGTTTGGTTTGGAGGAATCATGATGGAAAAGTATAAGGTTGGCGTGGTGGGCTGTACCGGCATGGTGGGACAGCGTTTTGTCACTCTGCTGGAGAACCACCCCTGGTTTGAGATTGTCGCTCTGGCTGCCAGCAAGCGCAGCGCCGGCAAGACCTACGCCGAAGCAGTGGGCAGCCGCTGGCTGATGAAGACCCCCATGCCCGAGTCTGTGAAGAATATCATCGTCATGGATGCCGAGGCGGATATGGACGCCTACTGCGCCAAGGTGGATTTCACCTTCTGCGCCGTGAACATGAAGAAGGACGAAATCAAGGCGCTGGAAGAGGCCTATGCAAAGCATGAGTGCCCGGTGGTGTCCAACAACTCCGCCCACCGCCACACCCCTGACGTACCTATGGTGGTGCCGGAGATCAATCCCCAGCACATCCAGATCATTGACGCCCAGCGCAAGCGCCTTGGCACCAAGCGGGGCTTTATCGCCGTGAAGAGCAACTGCTCCCTGCAAAGCTACGTTCCCGCCCTGCACCCTCTGCGGGAAAAGTACGGGCTGAAAAACGCGCTGGTCTGCACCTATCAGGCAATCTCCGGCGCAGGCAAGAATTTCGACACATGGCCTGAGATGGTGGATAACGTCATCCCCTACATCGGCGGCGAAGAGGAAAAAAGCGAACAGGAGCCCATGAAGCTTTGGGGCACCATTCAGAGCGACCACATCGAGGACGCCACTGTTCCCGCCATCACCAGCCAGTGCCTCCGGGTGCCGGTGTCTGACGGTCACATGGCCGCCGTGTTCTTCTCCTTCCCCGATGGGGTAAAGCCCTCTGTGGAGGAGATCAAGGAGTGCTGGGCCAGCTACAAGGGCCGGGCACAGGAGCTGGAGCTGCCCTCTGCTCCCAAGCAGTTCCTGCACTACTTTGAAGACCCCAACTACCCCCAGACCAGACTTCAGCGGGACTTGGAGGGCGGCATGGCCATCTCTCTGGGCCGCCTGCGTCCTGACACTCAGTATGACTACAAGTTTGTGGGTCTGAGCCACAATACCCTTCGTGGTGCCGCCGGCGGCGGTGTGCTGCTGGCAGAGCTGCTGTGCGCCGAGGGGTACATTGACCGGAAGTAATTTTCACCGCTTATGGAAAGGAGACTCGCATCTATGAAGACTCCCGTTTTTACCGGCTCCTGCGTGGCCATTGTCACCCCCTACAAGGCGGACGGCGTGGACTACGAAAAGCTGGGGCAGCTTATCGAGTTCCAGATTGAAAACGGCACCGACGCCATTTGCATTTGCGGCACCACCGGCGAGGCATCCACCCAGACCATGGATGAACACATGATTACCGTGGAGTACGCCATTCAGAAGGCCAACCACCGGGTCAAGATCATCGCCGGAACCGGCAGCAACGACACCAACTCCGCCCTGATTCTCTCCCAGCACGCTGAGAGCGCCGGGGCGGACGGACTGCTGATGGTCACCCCCTACTACAACAAAGCTACCCAGAAGGGGTTGATTCAGCACTACACCTATGTGGCAGACCGGGTACATACCCCCATCATCCTCTACCATGTCCCCGGACGCACCGGAACCAGCTTTAAAGCCTCCACCTACTACGAGCTCTCCAAGCACCCCAACATCAACGGCGTGAAGGAGGCCAGCGGCAACTTCACTCTTGTCTCCCAGACCCGTGGGCTGTGCGGCGACGAGCTGAACCTGTGGTCAGGCAACGACGATCAGGTGGTGCCCCTGATGGCTATGGGCGGCAAGGGCGTCATTTCGGTGCTGGCAAACATTATGCCCAAGGCAGTGCATGAGCTGGCCCATCTGTGTCTGGACGGAAACTTTGCCCAGGCTGCCAAGATGCAGGCAAGGCTGCAAAAGCTGAACGACGCCATGTTTATGGAGGTCAACCCCATCCCGGTGAAGACCGCCATGAACCTGATGGGCATGGACGCAGGGCTGTTCCGTATGCCCATGTGCGAGATGGAAGAGGGCAATTTGGCCGCCCTGAAAAAGATTCTGGCCGAGTACGGGCTGCTGTAAGCGGGGGAATTGTCATGCAAAAGATGATTATTTCCGGCTGCAACGGAAAGATGGGTCAGGTGGTGGAATCCATCTGCAAGGCGGACGGCAATATTGAAGTGGTCGCCGGGTTTGATGTGAATCAGGCCAAGCGGGATTATCCGGTGTTCGTCTCCCCTGCCAACTTCACCGGCGAAGCAGACGCAGTCATCGACTTTTCCAGCCCCAAGGCGCTGGACGGTCTGCTGGCCTTTGCCGTGGAGCGGCACATTCCGCTGGTGCTGGCTACCACCGGCTACTCTGAGCAACAGCTCGCTCAGATAGATGAAGCGTCAAAGCAGGTGCCCATTTTCCGCTCCGCCAACATGAGTCTGGGTATCAACGTGGTGCTGGATCTGATTCGCAGAGCCGCCGCCATTCTGGGGGATTCCTGCGACATTGAGATCGTAGAGCGGCACCACAACCGAAAGGTGGACGCTCCCAGCGGCACCGCCATTATGCTGGCGGATGCGGCAAAGGAGGGGCTGAACTACACACCGGAATACAACTATGGCCGGCATGACCGCCGGGAACCCCGTCCCAAAAACGAGATCGGCTTCTCCTCCGTCCGGGGCGGCACCATTGTTGGCGTCCATGAGGTGATCTTCGCCGGGCGGGACGAGGTGCTGGAAATTCGTCATGAGGCGCAGAGCCGGGAGATTTTCGCCAACGGTGCGGTGAAAGCCGCTCAGTTCCTGTCCATCGTTACCGCACCGGGTCTGTACAATATGCAGGATCTGGTGGCAGCGCAGAACCAAGGAGGCGCACAATGAGCCACGCAATCGCAAAAATCGCCTATGCCCACAATGTGACCCTGATTACCCTGTCCTCCCTGCCCTGCGACAGCAAGGCGGTGGCGGCGGTGCTGTCCGCCCTGTCCCAGCACGGGGTCAATGTGGATATGATTTCCCAGACTGCCCCTCAGGGCGGCACCATCCGGCTCAGCTTTACCATTTCAGACAGCGCCCTTGCGGACGCTCTGGCGGTATTGGCAAAGGTGCGTCAGGAAAACCCCGCCATTTTGCCGGAAATTCTTCCCGGCAACGCCAAGCTTGCCTTCTCCGACCCGGAGATGGTACATACCCCCGGGGTGGCGGCACAGGTGTTCTCTGTGCTGGCGCAGGCGGGGATTCAGGTGATGCTGGTCACCACCTCGGAGGTGGATATCTCCATTCTGGTCAGCGGCCATGAGCTGAATGACGCTCTGGCGGTTACCAAGGAATACTTTGGGGTGGCTCCGGTGGAGACGGAGTTCTGATTCCGACAGAGCACAGCAACAGATATGATAAAACCAGCGCATCCGGGTGGGTGCGCTGGTTTTTTGGTCAGTTTTTATTGAGACCGTAATTTGAATTGCGGGTGTTCAGCTTTTTCTTAAAAAGCGTCTCGACTTTAATTGCTTCTTTGTCCAACACTCCAAGGGGCAGTATTTTCAGAATAGTAAACTGAAAATACTTATAGGCATCCCTGTGTTTGCTCAGATGATCTATTATTTCAGCATTGCCCCCGCTGTATGTCCTTACATACTCTGTCCATCTGCCTAGAATCCCCTTGGAGCCATAGGTAGAACCGATATACTGCTTATCATACTTCAGGTCACAAATCAAATACACACCATTGACATTGGAGAGTGCATCTCTCCACTTTTCGTAGCGAATATCACCGGAAACAATGGCATCCAATTTCTCAAAGGGAACAATCAGGTCTTCATAGCCGGGAAAAGGAATTGTGACGTTGGATTCAATGGCAATAACGTTTTTATCCGTTGTCCCCCACTGATGCCAGATTCTACTGTCCCACTCTATGACCAAACGATTGACAAGATCGCTCATAATCTCCGTTTTTTCCAAAATGTAAAAGTATCCAGAAGAGAAATGTTCCGGGTAGGGATATCCAGCAGGCATCATCTGTTGCTTTTCCTCCCCCTCCACTCTGCCTTTTACCTGATAAACGCCAAAAAGCCTTCCGGTTGTGCCTGTTTCTCCTATGAAAGAGACAACATAATCAGTGTGGTCAAAAACCCTGTTCCCCTGCTGCGCCTGATACGTTTCAAGATACCCTTCCCTATAAATTGTACTGACATCTTCTCTGCTTAATGGGTGTCGAATCACTTTTACCTTCTCAGGATTCAAACCATATTCTCTCAGAATCGTCGTTAATCGCATAAATATTCCACCTTTCTAGCCATGCGATACAAAGCTGCCCCTTCGGAAAGCCGAGGGGCAGCTTTTCAGTTACATGTGAACTCTGTGATAGACCTTCTTGCCCTTCTTCAGCACCACGCCCTCGCCGGAGAGCTGGTCTGCTGTAAAGGCGGCATTGGCATCGGTGATCTTAGCGTCGTCCACGCTGATGCACTTATCCTTGGTGATCTGACGGCGGGCGTCGCCATTGGAAGAGGCAATGCCGGTCATGGTGAGCAGCTTGATCAGAGAGATGCTGCCGTCGGTGAGGTCGCTCTCCGCCACCACTGTCTCGGGCATATTGGCCGCAGCGCCGCTGCCGCCGAACAGGCTGTGGGAGGTCTCCCGTGCTTTGGCGGCTTCCTCCTCGCCGTGGACCAGCTTGGTCAGCTCAAAGGCCAGAATCTCCTTGGCCTCGTTCAGCTTGCTGTCCTTCCATGTCTCCATGAGGGCAATTTCCTCCATGGGCACCTCGGTGAGCATTTTCAGGCACTTAATCACATCTGCATCGTCCACATTGCGCCAATACTGGAAGAAGTCATAGGGGGAGGTCTTGTTGGGGTCCAGCCACACGGCGCCGCCCACCGTCTTGCCCATCTTCTGTCCCTGAGAGTTGAGCAGCAGGGTGATGGTCATGCTCTCCGCCTTGTCTTCGGTGTCGCCTCCCAGTTTACGGCGGATCAGTTCACGACCTGCCAGCATATTGCTCCACTGGTCGTCGCCGCCAAACTGGAAGTTGCAGCCGTAGCGCTGGTAGAGGGTGTAGAAGTCGTAGGCCTGCATAATCATATAGTTGAACTCCAGGAAGCTGAGACCGTTGGCCATGCGCTGCTTGTAGCACTCAGCCCGGAGCATATTGTTTACCGAAAAGCAAGCTCCCACCTCCCGCAGCAAATCCACATAGTTCAGATCCAGCAGCCAGTCGGCGTTGTTTACCATAATGGCCTTATCCTCGCCGAACTCAATGAACCGGCTCATCTGCTTTTTGAAGCACTCGATGTTGTGCTGGATGGTCTCTTTCGTCAGCACTTTCCGCATTTCGCTCTTGCCGGAGGGGTCGCCAATCATGCCAGTGCCGCCGCCCAGCAGAGCAATGGGGCGGTTGCCCGCCTTTTGCAGACGGCGCATCAGGCACAGCGCCATAAAGTGACCCACATGGAGGGAGTCCGCCGTGGGGTCAAAGCCGATATAGAAGGTGGCTTTGCCCTCGTTGAGCATCTCCCGTACCTTTTCCTCGTTGGTGACCTGTGCGATCAGGCCACGCTGTTGCAGTTCTTCATAGATTCCCATAAAAAAGCCTCCTATTGTTGATTCGACAGGAGGCAAACAAAAAGCCCCCTGTCCGCATTGGGACAGAGGGCGTACTTTTTCGGTACGCGGTACCACCTCTGGTTCGTTCTGCGCTCACACACAGAACCTCATGGAGTTCCATCAAACTCCCGCGCAATAACGGGCGCACCCGGCCACACCCTACTGGGAAAACCGTTCAGGGGGCTGCTCTGAGGGGTATTCACACGGCTTCCTCTCCCCCTTTCACCAGCCGGGGGTTCTCTGGACAGGTGCTGCCGTACTACTCTTCCTCATCACCGCAGTCAACGGTGCAATTATAGAATGGAAAGCGGAAAATGTCAAGGGTCAGGGCTTTTCCAGCACGGAGATCTCCTGATCGTTTTCGTCATAGAGATGCAGCTCGGAGGCGGTGTCCACCAGCGGGTAGCCGGTGACTGCCCGTTCCGTTCCGTCGCCGTAAACCACACGCTGAATCACTGCCTCCTGATTCAGAGACAGCCAGACGGAGCCGTATTCTTCTACCTCTGCCTGCACCACGCCCTCACCCAAATCGTCGGAGGTCTGGAAATGCCAGCCAAAGTCAAATCCGGGACGGTTCACATAGAGAGCATAGCCCCCCTGACGCGCACCGTCCTCCCCATCCCGGTAGGCCAGCACCACAAACAGGCTGTCCGTCCGGGAGGTCATGTACTGGTAGCTCTCCGGGTCTGCGCCGCTCTGTTCCAGCCGGGCTTTCATATCAGCAACCACATTGCCGCCGCCCAGACCCAGAACCCCCATCTGGAAAAGGATCATCCCTGCCATCAGCAGGACGATACACAGTGAGATAGAGACGGTAATCCATCGGGTCATGGTATTGGTGGTTTTGGTCAGTTTGTTCATGGGAAATCCTCCATATGACCTGCCTTCCAGCTCTGCGCCTGTTCCAGCATCTCGCCGGTGGAGCGCAGCAGCGCATCGGTGATGCGTTCGCCTCCGGAGAGCCTGGCCAGTTCCTCCCGGCGGCGGTCTTGATTCAACTGTTCCACAGCGGTATAGGTACGCCCGTCCCGCTCTCCCTTTTCCACGGAGAAGTGTACATCTGCCATGGCGGCGATTTGGGGCAGATGGGTGACGCAGAGCACCTGCTTGCCCCGGGCGACCTGCGCCATTTTCCGGGCAACCTTCTGCGCCGCCCGGCCGGAGACTCCGGTATCCACCTCGTCAAAGACCAGCGTGGCAATTTCTTCGTTCTCCGCCAGCACGTTTTTCAGCGCCAGCATAATCCGGGCCAGCTCGCCGCCGGAGGCAATCTTGTGGATGGGTTTCAGATCCTCGCCCACGTTGGCGGACATGAGGAACTGCACCTCGTCCATGCCTGTCTCGTCCATGTGGTATTTTCCCTCTTTGGGAGCGAAATCCACCTGAAAGCGAACCTTTGGCATATCCAGCTCCGCCAGCTCCTTTTGGATGCGCTGCTGCATCCGCACAGCTGCCTCTTTGCGTGCCTGCGTCAGAGCTTCTCCACGGCGGCGGGTTTCCGCCACGGCGGTTTTCAGCTTTGCCTCCAGCTTGACAATCCGGTCATCGGCATACTGAATCTGTTCCCGCTCCTGTTTGCAGCGCTCCAGATAGGCCAGCATTTCCTCCACTGTGTTGCCGTATTTTTTACGCAGGCGGTAGATTAAGTCCAGCCGTCCCTCCAGCTGATCCAGCTCTCCCGGGGAGACATCCAGCGACTCCCGCTGCTGCTCCACCAGCTCCGCCACGTCAGCAATCTCGTACCGGGTTTCCAGCAGCCGTTCCGCAAGGGCGGCCAGTTCCTCCGAATAGCGTCCCAGAGCACGGAGGGAACCCTCCGCACGATCCAGCAGGTTCAGCACTCCGTCGGTATCCTCCCCGCCGGAGAGAGCAAAATCCGCCTCGCTGAGCCCGTCCATCAGCTTGCCTGCGTTGCGTAATACCTGACGGCGCTGGGAAAGCTCTTCATCCTCGCCGGGTTTCAGCTCTGCCCGTTCCAGCTCTTTGATCTGAAAATCCAGCGAATCCATCCGCCGTGCCTTCTCCGCCTCGTCCATTTGCAGTCTGCCGATTTCACGACTCAGCTCGGACACCTGCTGATAGCTGGACTGGAAATCAGACAGCAGCGGCTCCGTCTCGCCAAAGCTGTCCAGATAAGACAGATGGCTCACCGGGTCCAAAAGCTGCTGCCCGTCGTGCTGGCCGTGGATATTGATGAGCTGTCTCCCCAGTTCCTGCATCTGGGTGACCGAAATGGGCTTGCCGTTGAGCCGGCACAGGTTGCGTCCCCCCTGCTGGATTTGGCGCTGTAAGACCAGCTCCCCGCTAGGGGCGTCAAAGCCGTTGTCCCGCAGCCACCCCAGCGCCGGGACCCCCACAAACTGGGCGCTGACCAGCGCCGACTTTGCCCCGGTGCGGATCAGGTCCCGGCTGGTGCGCCCGCCCAGAATGGCGTCGATGGAGTCCACCACGATGCTCTTGCCTGCGCCGGTCTCGCCGGTGAGGACGTTGAAGCCGGCATCAAACTGGATGTCCGCCGTCTCGATGACTGCGATATTTTCGATGTGAAGTAAAGAAAGCATCCGCTTCCCTCCTATGGACGGGGTTTGTCCGTCCCGGTCATTGTCTCAGCATTTCCCGAATCTCCCCGCAGAAGGTCTCTGCGGTGTGGGAGGTGGTCATAATCAGAAGAGCGGTGTCATCTCCTGCCAGAGTACCCACCATGCCCTCGATCTCCATACGGTCCAGCGCAGCGGCGGCGGCGTTGGCCAGGCCCGGCATGGTCTTCAGCACCACCAGATTCTGCGCCGCGGCGGCGCTGACCACACCCTCCCGGAAGATGGTCTGTAATCTCAAATCGTGTTCCCCGTCGCCCCGGCGCACAGAGCGGACATACCGATAACCGCCGCTGCTGTTCAGCTCCTTTACCAGTTGAAGCTCTTTGATGTCCCGGGAGATGGTCGCCTGGGTGCAGCGGATGCCGCTCTCCCCCAGCAGCTGTAAGAGCTGCTCCTGGGTCTCCACGTCCTGACGGGTGATAATGTCCAAAATCGCCTTCTGGCGGTTCTCCTTCATGATGTTCCACTCTTTCCCAGTTTTTGATTGACAATGTCGTAAAAGTTGCGCCCGGTCAGGCGTACCAGCTCAATGTGCCGCCCGGAGTTGCGAAGCTCCACCGTGTCCCCGTTGGAAAGGCGGAAGGCTCTGCCCCCATCGGTGGAGAGGTAGGCGCTTTTTCTGCTCTGGCGGCTGGTGCGCACGGACACCACCCGCTCCGGGGCTACCACAAAGCTCTTGGCTTGCATGGCATGGGCGCAGATGGGGGTGATAATCAGGTTTTCCGCTGTGGGCTCCACAATGGGGCCGCCGGCGGCCATGGAGTAGGCTGTGGAGCCGGTGGGGGTGGAGACGATCACCCCGTCTCCGGAGAACTCCATGATCTTGCTCCGGTCACCGTACACCGTCAGGTCAATGACCCGGCCAATGCCGCCCCGGGTGATGGTGACATCGTTGAGGGCAATGTCCTGCAAGATCACTCTGCGATCCCGCAGCACCTTTACGTCCATGAGCATGCGCTGCTCGCAGGTATAGTCTCTGGTTTTCAGGCGGCGCAGCAGCTTTAACTCGCTGTGCTCCAGCTCTGCCATAAAGCCTACGCTGCCCATATTGACCCCCAGAATGGGGATGTGAAATTCCGCAGCCAGCTTGGCAGAGTGGAGAATGGTGCCATCGCCCCCAAAGCAGATCAGCAAATCGGCGCTCTCCGCCTCCTTGCGAATATCCCTCAGGCGCACTTCCTCGGGAATTTCATAGCCCAGCTCCGGCTGAAAGGGCAGGCAGATACTCCACAGGATGCCTTCCTCTGCCAGCAGCTTTCCTGCCTCCCGCACCGCCCGCAGGCCTTTGTCTCTATATGGATTTGGACTGAGGATCACTTTCATTTTGGCTTCTCCAAATCTGCGTGGGATTGCTGTACCAGCTGGGCAAGGTCGGGAATGTCTTGCTCTCCCTCTCCCGCTTCCAGCCAGCCGAGATATTCAATATTGCCCTCCGGGCCACGGATTGGGGAATAGGTCATGCCCCGGACAGTAAATCCGTTTTGGGCGGCGTGGGTGAGGAACTGTTCCAGCACCTCCCGATGGACGGCAGGGTCACGGACGACCCCTTTTTTGCCCACCTTCTCCCGTCCTGCTTCAAATTGAGGCTTCACCAGACAGACCATCTGTCCCTGTTCCGCCAGCAGCGGGCGAAGGGCGGGAAGAATCAGCCCCAGAGAGATAAAGGACACGTCCACCGAGACAAACTCCAAGGGCTGGGGAATCTGTTCCTTGGTCAGATGCCGGGCGTTGGTGCGCTCCATGTTGATGACACGGGGGTCGTTACGCAGCTTCCAGTCCAACTGACCATAGCCCACATCCACGGCGTAGACCTGTTTGGCGCCGTTTTGCAACATACAGTCGGTAAAGCCGCCGGTGGAGGCGCCGCAGTCCATGCACACCTTGCCCTCCAGGGTGATGGGCCAGCACTGCATGGCTTTTTCCAGCTTGAGCCCGCCCCGGCTGACATAGGGCAGCGGGTTGCCCCGCACTTCCAGCACAGCATCCTCTGGAATCTGAGCGCCGCTCTTATCCATCCGCCTGCCGTCCAAAAAGACCTGCCCTGCCATGATGATGGCCTGCGCCTTCTGCCGGGTAGGCGCCCAGCCCTGCTGTACCACCGCCTGATCCAGACGTATCTTGCTCACTGTACTGCCTCCCTGATGACGTTGCTGATGCCCTTTCGATCCAGCCCCAGCATTGCCCAGAGCTGTGGAACAGTGCCGTGGGTCACCAGACCGTCCCCTGTATTCAGCAGCCGAAGCCGCTTTAGTTTCACATTCAGGGCGCAAAGCTGGGTGGCCAGCTCCCGACCTACCGAGCCGTGGGAGGCCACTTCCTCTACTACGGTAAGCCGCCCTGTGACCCGCACGCTGTCCAGCACCGGGCCGCTGTCCACCGGGGCGATGCGGTTCAGCTTGATTACCTCACAGGAGATGCCCTCCTGCGCCAGCGTCTCCGCCGCTGCCAGCGCCTCACCAATGAGCACGCCGTAGGTCACCAGCGTCATGTGGGTGCCATGGCGCAGAATCACCGTGGGGTCGGTTCCGGAGTTGTCCAAATAGCCGTTTTCACCCCCCCGGGGGTAACGCACCGCCACCGGACCGTCCACATGGTTCACCGCATAATCCAGCATGGTCTCCAGCTCCGCAAAGCTGGAGGGAGCCAGAATCTGCATATGGGGCACGGAGGAGAGCATGGACACGTCAAAGCTGCCCTGATGGGTCTCACCGTCGGAGCCTACCAGCCCCGCGCGGTCTACCGCTAACACCACATGGAGCTTTTGAATGGCCACGTCGTGGATCAGCATATCATAAGAGCGCTGCAAAAAAGTGGAATAAACGGCGAACACCGGGACAATCCCCTGTTTTGCCATACCTGCGCACATACTCACCGCATGACCTTCCGCAATGCCCACGTCAAAAAACCGCTCCGGGAACCGCTCGGCAAAGCCGCTCAGTCCTGTTCCGCTCTCCATTGCCGCAGTCACTGCCGCAATGTCCGGATTTGCCTCTGCCAGACGGCACAGGGCATCTCCGAAGACGGCAGAAAAATCCCGTCCCGACGGTTTCAGGGCAAGTCCGGTCTTGGGGTCAAAGGGCGTGACGCCGTGGAAATTGGCGGGGGTGCGCTCCGCAGGGGGATAGCCCTTGCCCTTGATGGTGCGGATGTGCAGCAGGGTGGGGCCTTCCAGTCGTTTTGCGTATGCCAAAAGACGGGTCAGCTCGCTGAGGTTATGTCCGTCCACCGGGCCAAGGTAGGTAAAGCCCATATCCTCAAACATGGAACAGGGCAAAAGCGTCCCCTTGATGGCTTTTTTGATGCGATGGGTGAGGGCGTAGAGGTGGCGGCCGCCGGGCAGAGCGCCGGTAAAGCGGCGATACCACCGCTTAAAGCCCAGATAAGTGGGTTTCAGGTGGTGACGGCGCAGCAGCTTGGAGATGCCTCCCACGTTGCGCTTGATGCTCATGCCGTTGTCGTTGACCACAACCACCATACGCTCTCCGCTGCCGCCTGCGTCGCTGAGTCCCTCGTAGGCCAGACCGCCGGTGAGGGCGCCATCGCCGATGATGGAGATGACGTCATAATCCTGCCCCTTCAGCGTCCGGGCACGAGCCATACCCACGCCCACGGAAACGGAGTCTGAGGCGTGTCCGGCGATAAAAGCGTCGTGGACGCTTTCAGTGGACTTGGGGAAGCCCGCCATGCCGCCGAATTGGCGCAGGGTATTCATCTTCCCGGCACGCCCGGTGAGCATTTTATGAATGTAGCACTGGTGCCCCACATCAAAGACAACCCGGTCCGTGCGGGTGTCGTAGACCCGGTGGATGGCAACCGTCAGCTCTACCGCCCCCAGATTGGAGGCAAGGTGTCCTCCGGTTTTTGACACCGACTGCACCAGTTCATGCCGCAGCTTTCGACAAAGCTCCTCCCCCTGGGCATCGGTGATGTCCAGCGGGAGGGTGATGTTATCGAGATGATCCCACATAATCGAGATACCTTTCTGTCTGTTTCTATCCCTAGGGAAGCGCTGAATAAATCTCTCGGATGGATGAGCGAGGATGTTTTTTGCCAGTCGGGGATAAAAGACCGAAGGAATACTGACGTATTTCAAGGGATTTTAGACCCGGATGGCGGAAAACAGACCGCTCAGACGCCGTAGCCTGATTTGTTCAGCGGTTCC
>ATWA01000001.1 GCA_000421005.1 Clostridiales bacterium NK3B98 | reverse complement strand
TGTATTATGCGGTATTAGCGGTCGTTTCCAACCGTTATTCCCCACTCCAAGGCAGGTTCCTCACGCGTTACTCACCCGTCCGCCACTAACTCGGCCCCCGAAGGAGCCTCGTCCGTTCGACTTGCATGTGTTAAGCACGCCGCCAGCGTTCATCCTGAGCCAGGATCAAACTCTCAATAAATTGTATTCCATTCAGTCGCTTCCGCTCCTGATTGAAACCTTATTGATTGCTATCTCTAGCTTCAAAGAAAATGACTTGAGTTCGTTTCTTGTGTTCACACAATCCAAAACTTCAAGCTTAAGAATAAATCCTTATCTGGTGCTTCGTTTGTTTCACGTTGTTTAATTTACAAGATACAGGCGCCGCTCGCTCTCGCAAACAGCTTATTTATTATATCCACTCAACCGCCGTTTGTCAATACCTTTTTTCGATTTTTTTTGAAATTTTTTTCAGGTCAACCAGCTCGCGGTGGGCTGCCCTCGCGGACAGCTTGCATATATTACCACTCGCCAAATGGTTTGTCAACACCTTTTTTCAGATTTCTCCATTTTTCTTTTTTCCCTGCATTAATACCACGTCATGCCGTGATTCTCAGTAGATCTCGTCCTTCCACCAAACCACTTTACCGCCGTTGGCTTCGGTCTTTCGCAGGTTAATCACCCGCTGGTTGGACGAGCCACGAAAGCGCAGCTGGATATCCTTCTGCGCCAGCACAAATTCGCCGTCCACCAGCACGTCGATCAGTGAGAGCATCTCATGGGTAATCTCAGGGATACCCAGCTTGTCCGTCATCAGATCATCCTCCAGCGTATAGCCGGTAAAGCACCAGATGGTCTTGTCGGGCAGCTCCCGCCGCACTCGGCGCAGCAGAGGCAGCAGATGGGGTTGATTTTTCGGGTCAAAAGGCTCTCCCCCCAGCAGGGTCAGCCCTGTAATATAAGGAAGGCTCAGGGCGGAGACAATCTCCTCCTCCACCTCTTTGGTAAAGGGCTGGCCATAGTGGTAGTCCCATGCCTCAGCGTTAAAGCAGCCCTCGCAGTGGTGACTGCACCCGGATACAAACAGGCTCACACGCACGCCGGGGCCATTGGCAATATCGGTTTTCTTGATGGTTGCGTAATTCATAACGGTTCCCCTCTTATGACAGACACCGGGACGGTTCAGCCGCCCCGGTGTTTTGGTGTTTGGGTGGTTCTTACAGATGCAGCACTCTGGCCTTAATCTCCTTGGTCTTTCCCACGTTCCAGAAGTTCTCTCCCAGATAGCCGCAGGTGCGGCGCACCACATTCATCTTCCGATGATCCTTATTGCCGCAGCAGGGGCATTCCCATTCCAGATTGTCGTTGATGATGATCTCACCATCAAAGCCGCAGACCTGGCAGTAGTCGCTCTTGGTGTTGAACTCCGCATACTGGATATTGTCATAGATAAACTTGACCAGGGATTCCAGCGCCTCCAGATTTTTGCCCATGTTGGGAATCTCGGCGTAGGAGATGCAGCCGCCGGTGGACAGGGGCTGGAACTCCGCCTCGAACTTCAACTTGGAGAAGGCGTCGATGGGCTCTCTCACGTCCACATGATAGGAGTTGGTGTAATAGCCCTTGTCGGTGACATCCTTCACCGTGCCATAGCGCTCCTTGTCGATGCGGGCGAAGCGGTAGCACAGGCTCTCGGCGGGAGTGCCGTAGAGGGCAAAGCCGATGTTGGTCTCCGCACGCCAGCGCTTGGTGGTGTCTCTCAGGTGCTTCATCACCTTCAGGGCAAATTCCTTGCCCTCGCCCTGAGTGTGGCTCATGCCGGTCATCAGCTTGGTCAGCTCATACAGTCCGATATAGCCCAGAGAGATGGAGGAATAGCCGCCATAGAGCAGCTTGTCAATGGTTTCGCCCTTTTTCAGGCGGGCCAGAGCGCCGTACTGCCAGTGGATGGGGGATACGTCAGAGACAACCCCCTTCAGTGCGTTATGACGGCACATAAGGGCATCCTTGCACAGTTCCAGACGGCGGTCCAACTCCGGCCAGAACTTTTCCATGTCGCCCCGGACTTCCAGTCCCACCTGAGGCAGGTTGATGGAGACCACGCCCTGATTGAAGCGGCCTTCAAACTTATAGTTTCCGTTCTCATCCTTCCAGGGAGCCAGGAAGGAGCGGCAGCCCATGGGAGAGAACACATTACCCTCGTAGTTTTCCCGCATTTTCTTGGCGGAGATGTAGTCCGGATACATCCGCTTGGCAGAGCAGCGAATGGCCAGACGGGTCAGATCGTCATACTTACCGCCGGTGAGGTTGTTGTTCTCATCCAGCACATAGACCAGCTTGGGGAAAGCAGGAGTGACAAACACGCCGCTCTCGTTTTTAATTCCCTCCAGACGCTGGCGGAGAATCTCCTCGATAATCATGGCGTTCTCTTCGATATAGGGATCGCCCTCTCTCAGATAGAGGAACAGGGTGACGAAGGGAGACTGGCCATTGGTGGTCATCAGGGTGTTGATCTGGTACTGAATGGTCTGCACGCCGTTTTTCAGCTCAGTTTGCAGCCGCTCGGTGACCAGCTTATCCAGCGTATCGCTGTCAATGGAGCTGCCCGCAGCCTCCATGATCTTGTGGGTGAACTTCTCCTTACTCCGGCGCAGGTACTTGCCCAGATGGCTGATGTCCACGCTCTGGCCGCCGTACTGGTTGGAGGCGACGCAGGAGATGATCTGGGTACACACGGTGCAGGCCACCTGGAAGCTCTTGGGGGATTCAATGAGCTTGCCGTTCATCATGGTGCCGTTGTCCAGCATATCGCCGATGTTAATCAGGCAGCAGTTGAAGATGGGCTGCACAAAGTAGTCTGCGTCATGGAAGTGGAACACGCCCTCGTCGTGCGCCTTGGAGATCCGGTCAGGGAGCAGGATCCGGCGGGTCAGATCCCGGCTGACAATGCCGGCGATGTAGTCCCGCTGGGTGGAGGCCACCGTGGTGTCCTTGTTGGAGTTCTCCTCTGCCATTTCCTTATTCATATTGTGGAGCAGCGCCAGAATATCCTCGTCGGTGGTGTTCTGGCGGCGGGCAAGGGCACGGTTATAGCGGTAGATGATATAGCGCTTTGCCAGATCATACTTGCCCAGCGCCATCAGCCGCTGCTCTACCATATCCTGAATGTCCTCCACCAGCAGCCGGGAACGCTCCCGTCCGGCGACGTAGTCCGCCACCTCATCAATCTGCTGCTGGGTGATCCGCTCGCCGGGTTCTACGGCGTTATTTGCCTTGCTTACCGCCACCACGATTTTGCTGCGGTCAAAATCCACCGTGGTGCCGTCTCTTTTGATTACTTTCATAGAGCTGCCTCTCTTTCCGGATTCACTGGTCTCCCAAATCATATGTACAGAGGACATGCGCCTCATTCCCACGATTTACGCCCACATTTGGAACAGGGATGATTATACCAGTGCTTTTTCAAAAACGCAATTGACTAATTGCACAAACCCACAAAATCTGGTGTGGCGTTCCCGCCCAATCCACAAGATATGCTTTTCCTAACTGTAAAGCAAAAAGGACAAAAAAGCCCCCCTCTCTCCGGGTATTCCCAATCTTTTCCCGCCTCCACGTTTCGGTTCGCCATTATTTCCATTTTCACCGGCCTTGGGTGTAGAATTTCAAATCCCCATATCTTGTGCCCCATCTATGGTCCTGCCACAAGAAGGCATACCCTGACGGCGGGTTCATACACTATATCTCGCAAGGAGGGCGGTACGATGGAGCATTTCTGGGATCGTCTGCGTCAGCAGGCTGCACAGACGCTGGATCTCCCCGGAGATATTGTGGCAGGGCTGCCCCGGATGGAGCTGGTGGGAGACCGGGAGTTCTGGATGGAAAACCACCGGGGGATCCTCCGCTACGGCACCGAGGAAATCCACATCAGCGGCGGACGCATGGCGGTATGCGTCCGGGGCAGCAATCTGGATTTGAGAAGCATGAACGCCACCACGCTGTGCATCACCGGGCGTATTCACGCCGTGGAGCTGGGCTGAGATGGGCGGCTTGATGCGCTGGCTGTCCGGCTGGGTGCGCATTCAGCTGGAGGGACCCTATCCGGAGCGGTGGTTCAATCTCTTTGCCGCCCACGCTCTCCCCTTCTGGGATGCCGCCCAGAGCAGCGGCACCTGCGCCCGCTTTACCTTCTCCCGTTCCGATTTGCCTGCTGCCCGCCGTCTGGCAGAGCAGAGCGGCGCTCAGCTTACCGTAGTGGAGCAGGGCGGTCTGCCCATGCTGCTGCTGGGCTTTCGCCATCGGTGGGGCATGATTGCAGGTGCAGCCCTGCTGGCGCTGCTGGTGGGGGTACTGGGACAGTTTATTATGGTGGTAGAGGTGGAGGGCAACCAGACCATCCCGGACGCCGCCGTGGTCGCCCTGCTGCAGCGCTGCGGCTTTGGGGTAGGCAGCTACGGACCGGGGGCGGACGTGCGGGCGCTGTCCAACCGGGCGCTGATGGAATGTCCGGAGCTGGCCTTTCTCACGGTGGATATCCGGGGCATCCGTGCCCATGTGGTGGTGCGGGAGGCGGACCCGGTGCCGGAAATTCAGGACAACACCACCCCCGCCGACATTGTCGCCGCCCGGGACGGGTGGCTGGTGCGGGTAGATCAGCTGGAGGGAGAGCCTCAGTTTGCCCCCGGGGACGCTGTGGTCAAGGGGGAGACCATCGTCTCCCATCTGTTGGTGAATTACCGCAAGGACGGCAGCGGAGAGGTGGTCTCCACCCGGTCTGTCCGGGCACGGGGGGAGGTCTGGGCCATGACTGAGCACGACCTCACCGCCGCCCTGCCCCTCTCTGCCTGCGCTCCCGGAGGGGAACAGGCTGTGGGCTGGGGGATTCGGTTTCTGGGGCATCGTCTGAATTTTTACGGAAACAGTAGCCACAGAGACAGGGAATGTGGTAAAATGGGCATACTAACTGCTGCACGGCTGCCCGGTGACACCGTGCTGCCCTTTGGAACGTGGCAGCAGCGCTGGTACGCCCGGGCGGATCAGCCCGTCACCATGGACCCGGAACAGGGAACCGCCCTTGTGAAGCAGATTCTGCGCTCCCGTCTGGAAGACGGGCTGGGGCAGGGTCGTATCCTGAACACCCACTGGCAGGCAGAGCAGCGGGAGGGTGCGGTTATGGTGACCCTTCACGCCGTCTGTCTGGAGCAGATTGGCGTCAGCGTGGACGTACAGCCGTGATACCGATGAGAAAGAGATGAATTTCATTGACCGAAAAGCAAATCCCCATGGAAGAAACGGAACAGACCGCCGCCCTGTTCGGCGCTTTTGACGAGCATATCCGTATGCTGGAGCAGGAGTTTGACATTACCACCGTCAGCCGGGACGGCGCGCTGAAGCTGCTGGGAGAGGAACCTCAGGTTGCCATGGCGGAACAGGCCATTCAGGGTCTGATGAAGCTGGTGAGCCGGGGGGAAGAGCTGAACCAGCAGCTGGTGCGCTATGTGTTCTCGCTGGTGCGCTCCGGCAAGCCGGAGGAGATTGACACCTTTGGCCGGGATGTGCTGTGCATCACCTCCCGTGGCAAGCCCATCCGGGCAAAAACCTCCGGCCAGAGCCACTATATCAAGGCCATCCAGAACAACACCATCACTCTGGGGGTGGGCCCCGCCGGCACCGGCAAGACCTATCTGGCGGTAGCGGCGGCGGTAGCCGCCTTCCGGGCCAAGCAGGTCAACCGGATTATCCTCACCCGCCCCGCCGTGGAGGCAGGGGAGCGGCTGGGCTTTCTCCCCGGAGATTTGCAGAGCAAGGTAGACCCCTATCTGCGTCCCCTCTACGACGCTCTGTTCGAAATGCTGGGCTCGGAGACCTACGAGAAGTATGTGGAGCGGGGGAACATTGAGGTAGCCCCTCTGGCCTATATGCGGGGACGGACGCTGGACGACTCCTTCATCATTCTGGACGAGGCACAGAACACCTCCCGGGAGCAGATGAAAATGTTCCTCACCCGTATGGGCTTCGGCTCTAAAATCGTCATCACCGGTGACATCACCCAAATCGACCTGCCCGGAGACAAGGTTTCCGGACTGAAAGAGGCCATGCGCATTTTGCAGGGGGTGGAGGATATCTCCATCTGCCGCCTCACCGGGGCGGATGTGGTGCGCCATGTGTTGGTACAGCGGATTATCAAGGCCTACGAAGAGGACGAGCAGCGTCAGCACCGTCAGGCAAAGGAGGCAGAGCGCCATGGAACACGAAATCATTCTGGAAAGTGAGCTGGAAGCCCCCTTTCCCTACGAAGACCTGCTGAAACAGTGCATCTCCAAAGCGCTGGATGCGGAGGGAGTCACCGCAGCGTGCGAAATCAATGTGCTCATCACCGACGATGAGGGGATTCACCAGATTAATCTGGAGCAGCGGGAGGTGGACCGTCCCACCGATGTGCTGTCCTTCCCCATGTTTGAGTTCACCCCCGGGGCATTCCCGGAGGATGTGGAGGACGACCTTGACCCGGAGACCGGGCTGCTGCCTCTGGGAGATATGGTGATCTCCTATGAGCGCTGTCTGGCACAGGCGGAGGAGTTTGGACACTCCCCGGAGCGGGAGCTGGGCTATCTCAGCGTCCATTCTGTGCTCCACCTGCTGGGCTACGACCACATGGACGGAGAGGACGGCCCCATGAAACGGCAGATGCGGGCAAGGGAAGAGGAAATCATGGCGTCCCTGCATTTGCAGCGCTGAGCGTCCCTCCCGCTTCCTTCTATCAGAATACCAGCGCCGAAGTCCCATAGTCAGGACTCCGGCGCTGGTTTTTCTATTTTTTTCATCAGCCCCGCAGCAGCCCGGCTACGGCGGTGGTCAATACCATCCCCACCGGCTGATGGAGCAGATAGAGCAGCAGACTGTGCCGCCCGATCCAGTCCAGCACCGGGATTTTCCGCCAAAGCACCTCCGGCGGTTTTTTCAGCAGGATGCTGCCCAGAAATACCCCGGTGAGATAGAGGAAAAACCATGGCAGCAGGGGAAAATAGTCGCTGGAAACAAAGCCGGGGGCGGGGAACCCCGCAATGGTCAGCCAGCCGCTGCCATACCATGACGCAGGCAGGCGGCACAGGGTCACCCCCAGCACCCGGATAAGTCCCATCTGCACGTCATAGGTCAGGGCGAACAGAGCAAAGCTCACCAGCCCCCCGGGGAGGGCGGGGATGCGTTTCCAGATGTTCTCCGACGCCGCTGCAAGCAGCAGGCAGGCTCCGTGGCAGGTGAGCACCCCGTACCAGATGGCCTCCTCCGGCTCTGCCAGCACGGTCACCGCCGTCACCGCCAAGCCCCATAAACTGATGACGATACCGTTGCGCCAGTGGTGATGTCCCAGATGGAAGCTGACCCCTGCCAGCAGAAGAAAGGTCCAGCAGATGCTCTGCTGCCAGATGTGGACAGCGGGAATGCTCCGCCATGCCGGGTCAAAGCCCTGTATGATGAACCAGTCAAAGGAGAAGTGGTAGGCGATCATGCTCAGCACAGTCAGCCCCCGCACTCCGTCCAGCAGAGAATATCGTCTTGTCATATGATCTCTCCTGTTCCGGGCGTTTTCGCTCATTATAGCACACTCCCCGCCCCCGGTCTATTCTCCCGCTCCGGTACATAGTCTGAAAAGAGGAAGGGAGATGCTGTCATGGGTGCTGTTTTAACTTTTTTCGCCACCGCCGTCTATGCTTTGGCGCTGCTGTGCTTTCCCCAGACCGGGGCGGACGCCGCCCGGGCAGGGCTGCGTCTCTGCGGCAGGGTGCTGCTGCCCGCCCTGTTCCCCTATCTGGTGCTGTCCCATCTGCTGGTGGGACAGGGATTGGGGCACCGGCTGGGACGGGTGCTGTCCCCGGTGATGTCACCCCTGTTCCATGTGTCCGGCGCAGGCGGGGCGGCACTGGCGCTGGGTGCCGTGGGGGGATACCCCACAGGGGCGGCGGTGGTGCGTTCCCTGCTGGAACAGGGGGCGATAGATTTGCCCCAGGCACAGACGCTGCTTTTGTTTTGCAACAACTCCGGGCCAGCCTTTGTGCTTTCGGTAGCAGGGGTGTCGGTATTTGGCTCTATGCGGTTGGGGATGATTCTGCTGGCGGTGCATCTGGCCAGTGCCGTGCTGACGGGGATACTGCTTCGCCCCAAAGCTGCCTCCGTCCCCGTCACCGTCCCCCCTTCCCCCCGGCTCCACAGTGAAACCCTGCTCACCGACGCAGTGGGAAAAGCACTCTCCGCCTGTCTCAGCATCTCCGCCTTTGTGGTTTTTTTCAGCGTACTGACCGCCCTGTTGTCCGCATTGCTGCCTCTGTCCCGTCTTCCTGCGCCGGGACAGGCAGTGGTCACCGGCTTTCTGGAGCTCTCCGGCGGTATCGTCGCCCTCACCGGGCAGGGCACCCTCACCGCCATGGCAGTCTGCGCCTTTCTGCTGGGCTGGGGCGGCTGCTCGGTGCATTGCCAGACCGCCGCCCTGCTGGCAGGCTCCGGTCTGCGCATGGCGCCCTATCTCCGTGCAAAACTGCTCCACGGACTGCTCTCCGGGGGAATGGTGCTGATGCTCTCCCCTGTGCTCTCCCCTCTGCTTTCCGCAGGGACAGAGGGGGGAGATTATGCCCTCGAGACCCTGTTTCCCACTTCCATTCCGGTGGGGTGGGCAGTCTGGGCGGCGGCGGCGTTGGTGGTGGGCTGCGCCGGGGGCAAAAGAAAGGTGTGAACCCTTGCATTTTACCCGGTGCATGCTATAATGAAAAGCGGAGTTTGAGACAATAAAATAAACTTTGTACTACTTTGAGTACACAGTTAGAAACAGGAGCGGCGAAACGCATGAAAAAAGTGGCCATTCTTCAGTCCAATTACATTCCCTGGAAGGGATATTTCGATATGATTAACATGGTAGATGAATTTATTCTCTACGATGATATGCAGTACACCCGCCGGGACTGGCGCAATCGGAATAAAATCAAGACCTTCGGCGGCATCAAGTGGCTTACCATCCCCGTGGATGTGAAGGGCAAATTCTACCAGAAAATTAACGAAACCATGGTCATGGATCACAAGTGGGCAGAGGATCACTGGAAGTCCATTCACATGAACTATGCCCGGGCTCCCCACTTCAAGGAGCTGGCTCCGTGGCTGGAGGATCTCTACCGTCAGGCTGGCGAAATGGATCACCTCAGCCAGATCAACCACCTCTTTCTCACCCAGATTTGCGACTTTCTGGGCATTCAGACCAAAATCACCTGGTCGTCGGACTATGTGCTGGCAGACGGCAAGACGGAGCGTCTGGTGGAGCTGGTCAAGTCTGCCGGCGGCTCCTATTATCTCTCCGGCCCCGCTGCCAAGGACTATATCGTAGACGAGTGCTTTGAGCAGGGCGGCGTGCAGCTGGAATACATGAACTACGACGGATATCCAGAGTATCCTCAGCTTCACGGGGACTTCTGCCATGAGGTGAGCATTCTGGATCTGCTCTTCCAAGAGGGACACGACGCACCCAAATTCATGAAGAGTTTTCAGCCCAACCCCTGACAGCGAGGGCAGCTTTATGAAAAAAATCATGATTCTCGGCGCAAGCTACTCTGTGGTGCCGCTGATTCAGGCTGCAAAGAAGCTGGGACTTTACACCATCGCCGCCAGCATTCCGGGGGATTATCCCGGCTTTGACGAGGCGGATGTGCGTTGCTATGTGGACATCACCAACCCTGACGCCGTGGTTGCACAGGCAAAAGCATTGGGCATTGACGCTGTTGCCACCTGCTGCATGGATGTGGGGCTGCGTGCTCAGGGTCACGTCTGTTCCGCCCTGCGTCTTCCCGGTCCAAGTCGGGAGACGGTAGATCTTTGCACCAACAAGCACAGAATGAAGCAGGCTTTTCTCAAGGCAGGGGTGAACACCGCCCGGTTTTTCCGCATCAGCAGCGAGGCAGACTTGGCTCCCGCCATGGCTCAGCTTCGCTTTCCCCTGATCGTGAAGGCAGTGGATCAAATGGGCAGCCGGGGCATCTTCCGGTGCAACACGCCGGAGGAAGTCTACGAAAACTATCCCAAGAGCATGGCTGCCAGCCGGCAGGATTACTGCCTGCTGGAGGAGTTTATCGAAGGGCAGCTCTTTGGTGTAGAGGCTATGGTGCAAGACGGCGTGCCCGTCTTTGTTCTTCCCGACGGCACCACCGCTTTTCAGGCCGCCACGCCTACCCCGGTGGGACACTATGTGCCCGCTCCGGAGTTGGAACCGGTACACGATCAGATCACCCATCAGGTGGAGCGTATTGTGGCCGCATTCGGCCTTGGCAGCGCCCCGGTCAACTGCGATATGATTGTACGGGACGGTGAGGTCTTTGTGGTGGAGGCCACTGCAAGAGCTGGCGCCACCTGTCTGCCGGAGCTGGTGGGGACTTACTACGGTGTAAACTACTATGAACAGATCGTTCGGCTGGCTGCCGGGCTGCCCCTGAACCCCAAACTGGGCGGCGACGGGGAGCATACCCCTGCCCTGTCCCACATTTTGCTCTCCACTGTATCCGGTACGCTGGTACGGCTGGAAAATACCAATCCCCCTGCGGAGGATCTTCTGGATCTCTCCCTTAACGTGTCCCCGGGGGAAGAAGTTCACGCCTATTCCAACGGGCGTGACCGGCTGGGACAGATTATATTGAAGGCTCCCACCCCTGAGCTTTGCCAAAAGCGGCTGGCGCAGGTGCTGGACGGTCTGCACATCGAAATCACCTCCTGAACAGAGATACAAAAGAGGACAGAACTATGCTGGTTTCCATCGTTATCCCCTGCTACAATTCGGAGCAAACCATCGAGAAAGTGGTGGATTTGTGCGTAGAGCAGTTTGAGAAAATGCCCGACTACGAGTGCGAGTTTGTGCTGGTCAACGACTGCTCCCCCAAGGATGACACCTACGGAGCAATTCTCCGGTGTGCTCAGCGCTATCCCTTTGTGAAGGGTGTCAATCTTGCCAAGAACTTTGGTCAGCACAACGCCATTATGGCCGGTCTCCGCTATGCCGAGGGCGACATCATCGTTGGCATGGACGACGACCTGCAAACCCATCCCTCTCAGCTCCCCATTCTGCTGGACAAGCTGGCAGAGGGCTACGATGTGGTTTTCGGCATTTTCCGTCAGCGGAAGTTCAACTGGTTCAAAAATCTCACCAGTGGAATTGCCGGCTTTATCACATGGCATTTGGTGAGCCGCCCCAAGGGAATTGAGTCCAGCAATTACTGGGTCATCCGCAAGTACGTCCGGGATGAGGTGATTCGCTACCAAAACCACGAGCTATACCTCTCCATGCTCTTCTTCCGCACCACCTCCAACGTGGGCAACGTGGAAATTGAGCATTTCAGCCGGGACGTGGGTACCTCAAACTACACCTTCTGGAAGGGTCTGAAGCTGTTCATGTCCTTCCTGAATTTTACCGTGCTGCCTCTGCGGCTCTCCACCCTGATGGGCGTTCTGTTTTCCGTGGTGGGACTGATTACCGCAGTCGCCACCATCATCCGCCGTCTGCTGGATCCCACCATGACAAGCGGCTGGAGCTCCATCATGGCTGCCATGCTGATTTTCTTCGGTTTTACCTTCCTGATGCTGGGCGTCATCGGCGAGTATATGGGCAACCTGATTCTCCACTCCACCCGTGCGCCTCAGTACGTCATCCGGGAATCGGTGAACACTCAGTCGGAGTTTGACCATCTGGATTTGCCCCACAGACCCGGCCCTTCCAAGGAGGATTCATGAGCAGCGAAGCAAACAAAGGCACCGTGCGGCTGGGGATTTTTGTGGTCATGCACATTGCCATGCTGGTTTCCTCCCTCAGCGGCGTTCTGGCAAAATTTGCCGCCTTTCAGCCCATGTTCTCCCTCTCTTTTTTCCTGTTTTATGGCGGAGAGCTGGCGCTGATTTTTCTCTATGCCATCGTATGGCAACAGGTATTGAAGCGCCTGCCCCTGACGGTTGCCTATTCCAACCGGCCGGTGTCGCTGGCATGGGGTCTGATTTGGGGACAGTTGTTTTTTCACGAGTCCATCACATGGAACAAGCTGCTGGGTGCGGCGGTGATCTTTGTGGGGATCTATCTGATGGTGAGCAAAGATGAGTAACAGCAAAATCGCAGTTTGTATTTATCTGACTTCTATTTTGATTTCTGTATTATCACAGATTTTGTTGAAGCTGTCTGCCAACAAAACCTATTCCTCCCCCATTCGGGAGTATCTCAATCCCCATGTCATCGTCGCCTACGGGCTGTTCTTTGTCTCTACCATCCTGACCATGCTGGCACTGCGGTATGTGCCCCTGTCCACCGCCCCGGTTTTGGAATCACTGAGCTATATTCTGGTGGCGGTGCTGGGGTATTTTGTCCTGCATGAGCGTCTCAGCCGCCGCAAGCTGGCGGGCATGGGTGTGATCCTGTTGGGCGTGTTCCTGTTCAACCTGCATATTTGATTTCGTTGCTGCGGAATCAATTCCCTTTTGGAGGAATGTTATGCTCTTTCGCAAACAGATGGAACCCCGGTGCGAATACTGCGCCAACGGCGAGGAGATTGAGGAGGGGCGTATCCTCTGCATCAAGCGGGGTGTCTCCACCCCCGGCGACCACTGCCGCAGCTTTGTCTATGACCCCTTCTGCCGACAGCCTAAATTTGCCGCAAAGCCGGACTTCTCTGCGCTAAAAGAAGAAGATTTTTCTCTGGAAGTGCCGGATGAGCCGTCTTCCGGGCAAGATTGATTTTCCGTTTCATTTTCCTTTTTTCCTGTATACTTTTCCGATTTCCGGACAAAGTATCCCTGTGGATTCCATCCACGCTGAAAGGAGGGACGGAAAATGCTGGATAAAACTGCGCTTACGCTGAACATCATCGGCGGTGTGAACTGGGGGCTGATTGGTCTGTTCCGGTTTGACCTTGTGGCTTTCCTGTTTGGCGGGTCAGACAGTCTGCTCAGCCGGGTAGTCTATTCACTGGTGGGGCTCAGCGCCCTGTGGTGCATTACCCTGCTGTTTCGGGACAGTGACGAACAGATGCACACTGCTCAGGCGGCTTGATAACGCTGTGTAAACCTGAAAACGGGGCTGTCTCACTCACTGAGGCAGCCCCAAACCAGACAGCAAAAAGGCTGTCTCCCAGCAACCCTTTGGTTCGCCGGGAGACAGCCTCTTTGTTATCCTGCATCTTTCACTGTTTTTGCGCTGCCCCATTCGCTCTGGTAGGTCGTGCCCTGCACCTCTTTGAATGCTTTGGCACGGACGTACCACGTCTCACCCTCGCCGGGGTCGGGCAGTTCCACATGAGCCTGGTTATCAGGCAGCTCCACCGTCTTGACCTCTTCCTCAAAAGCGGCGTCGGTGGACAGCTCCAGTGTAATCCGGTCGGAATAGGTGGTGCCTCCCAGTTCCAGTGTCACCGTTCCGTCCACATTTCGGATGGCGGAGCGCACCGACGGGGACACAGGGACAATCACCACCTCCATGGGAACGTGTACCGTACCCAGAGCAAGGGTGGTAAGGAAATCCCGATGGGACAGATAGACCCGCAGCACCCGGCGCTCCATATTGATGCCCATGCTCAGGATGTTGACACCGGGAAGGCTCTTCCGGGAATCCACCGTTTTCAGCCCACGGCGCAGCTGGTTCCAGCTCACATCGGTTGCGGTATACGCCCGCAGGGAGGCACCTGCCGCCTCGCAGACCTCTTTCCGGTGTTCTTCGGTGTCCTGTGTCAGATAGACGTTGGTCAGGTACTCCCCTTCGTTTTCAACGACTCCCAGACCGCCGAACCACTCCGGCCACTTGTTGTTCCAATAATCCTCACAGGCGGCAGTCTGGTCGCTGACCGTGCGCCACGCCTCCAGCAGCGCCTCATCATCCGTCTGCTCCTGTTCCAAAACGCCTTTTTCCCCGTAGCTCACCGAGAGCCGGGCACTGCACACGCCATAGAACACCATCAGTGCCACAACCAGTACCAGCAGCACGATGGGCAGTATCAACCATTTCCGCTTCATAGAGGTTTTTTCCTTCCGTTTCAGGGACAATCCCTTTTATTCTTCTGTACTATACTCTCTTTTCCCGGTTTCGTCAATCTCCGCATCCAGTTCCGCCATGAGCTGGGCCAGTTGGCCGCTTCCGTAGAGCCGGTTGAGCACCTCCAACAGGCCGTTGGCGGTGAGGTGTCCGGGCAATGCCAGCTTTGCCTTTACCCAGTCCCGGCGCTTGCCGCTGTCCGGGCGTCCGGTCAGACCGTATTGAAAGAAATCCGCCTTGGTGATTTCGACCGGGGCTTTGGCGGAGACGTTTTCATCCAGCACGGTCACACCCGCCCGGCGCAGCGCCTGCTCCAGCACTGACGGGCGCATTCCCTCCACCCCCAGCTTGCCCTCCTTGCCGGGCTTGTCCTTGCGGCGCTCCTTGCCCGGAATGTCGGGAATGTAGGCGTGCTTCACCTGCTCCGGGGGAAGAACCCCTTTTAAATGATTGCGAATGACAAAGCCCGCCCCGTCGCTGTCGGTGAGAATCACAATGCCCTGTTTTTGCGCCACCTGACGGAGAAACGCCTTTTTCTCCCCGTCCTTAAAGATGCCAAAACCGTCAGTGGGGATAATCAGGGCGTCTACCATCTGGGAGAGGGTGTTCTTGTCATATTTTCCCTCCACCACAATGGCCTCCCGAATGCGAATCATCGCCTGTCCCCCTTTCCGGGTACTGCCAGACGGAGTATCAGGTCGGTGAGAATCTCCTCCTCTGCCCCACCCAGCTTCATCTGCCAGTCCGCCTCCTGCACCAGCGCCACCGCCTGACGGCACCAGCGCAGAGAATGTCCTCTGGCCGCCTCCCACAGCTTGCGAAGCTGCCAGCCGCTTTTGATGCCCCAGAGCTGCGCCAGATAGTTGTCTCCCTTGCGCTGCTCCAGCGCCAGCCGGGCAGACCAAATCTGCCGCAGCTGCCTGCCCAGCGCCGCCAGAATGAACACCGGGCTCTCTCCCATGCGGAGAAGCTGACCCAGCAGCTCCATAGCCCGGTCGTATTTGCCGGAGCTGAGGGCATCGGTCATCTGAAAGGCTCTGGCGTCCAGCACCGGGTCACAAACTGCGTCAATGTCCCGTTTGGTGACCACCTTTCCCTTTGCGTAAGCTCCCGCCTTGTCCAGCTCACCGGACAGATTGGTCATCAGCCCGCCGCAGAGAAAGGTGAGATATTCCGCCGTCGCCGGGTCGATATCCTTGTCCCACCGCTTTGCCAGACGGCGGCGCATCCAGTTGTTCAAGTCGCTCTGTCCCTGGGCCTGAAACTCCACCATGACCCCGCGCTGTTTCAGCGCCTTACCCAGCTTGGTATTGCCGTTTGGCTTAAACTCCATGGTGTCGTAGGCAAACACCAGACAGACGTATTCCGGCAAATCCTCCACCATGGTCTGCACCTGCTCCCGGCGCTGTTCGTTTTTGAACAAATCCCAGTCCCAGACCACCACCATGGTGCGCTCGCTCATCATAGGCATGGCGTCCACCGCCTCGCTGAGGGCGACAAACTCCAAGTCCTTCCCCTGAAAGGTGTGGAGGTTGAAGGACTCCATCCCCTTGTCCACCAGCTTTTTCTGTAGCTGCTCCAGATAGTGGTCACGGAGGTAGTCCTCATCCCCGTAAAACAGGTAGAGAGTGCCGATTTGCCCCAATTTCAAATCCAGCTTGAGCTGGGAAAGTCCCTCATTGGGGCTGCTTTTTTTCGGCGGCATTTCACCACACCCTCTCGTCTGTGAATCCGGTGAGCTCCCGCACCACCTCGGCGGCGATTGCCAACCCCGCTGCTGCCGGGACAAAGGCATTGCTGCCGGGCACCTGCTTGCGTCCCGGTTGGGGTTCTCCCTTGGGGGTCAGAGGGGGCTCCACCGAGTAAACCACCTTGATATGCCGGATGCCCCGCTTGCCCAACTCCTTCCGCATCACCCTTGCCAGCGGATCCATGCTGGTTTTGGACAAGTCCGCCACCCGGAAAGCGGTGGGGTCGGTCTTGTTCCCCGCTCCCATGGCGCAGAGAATGGGAGTTCCCGCCGCCGTCGCCTGCTCCACCAGCGCAATCTTTCCGGTCACCGTGTCGATGGCGTCCACCACATAGTCGTACTGGGTGAAGTCAAACTGTCCCGCCGTATCCGGGAGGTAGAAGACGGGATAGGTGCGCACCACGCAGTCCGGGCAGATGGACAGCACCCGCTCCCGGGCAGCGTCCACCTTCCGCATCCCCAAGGTGGCATGGGTGGCAATGATCTGCCGGTTCAGGTTGCTGAGACAGACCCGGTCTGCGTCGATCAGGTCCAGCGCTCCCACGCCGCTGCGTGCCAGTGCCTCTACCACATAGCCGCCTACTCCGCCTACGCCGAACACCGCCACTCTGGACCTTGCCAGTCGGGACAGCCCTTGGGCGCCGTAGATCAATTCCGTGCGGGAAAACTGGGTTTCTTCCATATTGCTCACCCCATCCGTTCATTTCCTGCCTATCCTATCATGGAACGGATGTTTCGTCAACAAAAGAGGAGCTGCCCGGTTGCAGGCAGCTCCTCTTGAATCTCAGCCAAAGTCCTTAGGACTTTGGCTGAGCGCTTTGCGTCCGCTCTGCGCGCACTCACTTCGTTCGCACACTTGAGCGGACAGGTGTATTTTTGCACCGAAGTGAATTCGGTACAAAAATTGTTTTATTCTCTTCCACCCTTTGGGCGGAACTCTGCGAGGCTTTGTCTGCAACCGAAGATGAGCTGCCCAGTTGCAGGCAGCTCATCTCTCGTCAGCTCAATCCAGTTTTAAGTCTCCGTCCTTCACCCAGCCCATTTTTCTGCACAAACCGTTGATGGCAGGGGCAAGCACAGCAGGCAGCACAAAGGAGATCAGCACCAGTCCCAGCCAGTCCATACCAGTGATGGCGGCTTTGGTTCCGGCGGCGATGTCGTTCACCCAGCCGGTATAGACGCCGATCTGTCCCACCAGTCCGCAGGTTCCCATACCAGAGGACACGGCGGCGCCGTTCATCTCCAAATGGAACAGGCAGGTGGCAACGGGTCCGGTGATGGCGGCAGTGAGTGTGGGGGCAATCCACACCCGGGGATTTTTGATGATATTGGGCATTTGCAGCATGGAGGTGCCAATGCCCTGAGACACCAGACCGCCCACGCCGTTCTCCCGGAAGCTCATCACCGCAAAGCCCACCATCTGAGCGCAGCAGCCCGCCACCGCAGCGCCTCCTGCCAGTCCGGTGAGCTGCAAGGCGGCGCAGATGGCGGCAGAGGAGATGGGCAGGGTCAATGCCACGCCCACCAGCACGCTCACCAGAATCCCCATGAGGAAGGGCTGGAGCACAGTTGCCATCATAATCATCTGTCCGAAGGCGCTTGCCGCCGCCCCCAGCGCAGGGGCAATCAGGGCGGACAGTCCGATGCCCACGCCGATGGTCACCAGCGGCGTCACCAGAATATCCACCTTTGTCTCCTTGGAGACGGCTTTTCCGATCTCCGAGGTGAGAATGGCCACAAACAGCACCGCCAGCGGCCCTCCTGCCCCACCCAGAGCGTTGGAGGCAAAGCCCACCGTCACCAGCGAGAACAGCACCAGCGGCGGACATTGCAGGGCATAGCCGATGGCCACCGCCATGGCGGGGCCGCTCATGGCGGTGGCAAGGCCGCCTACGGTGTAATCCGTCCCGGCGATGGTGGCCACGGTGCCGGTGAGAAAGGGGATATGGAACTGGGTGCCGATGGTATTGATGATGGTGCCAATCAGCAGGGAGGCAAACAGACCGTTTGCCATAGCGGACAGGGCATCAATTCCGTAACGCTTGGCGGAAATTTCAATGTTCTTCCGCTTTAAAAAAGACTGGAATCCGCTCATAGCAGACCCTCCTTCATCTTGTCAGGTGTCTTGACAGCTTTCCGGAACATTATACCCGCTTTACCTGATTTGTCAATTTCCTTTCCTCACTTTTGACAAAAAGACGGCTGAGGAAGTCCTCAGCCGTCCTGTCTTTGTGAAATTGTCAGCCTTCCAGCACTGCGCCCTTGTCGGCGGAAGTCACCAGCTTGGCGTATCTTGCCAAGTATCCGGATTTGACTTTCGGCTCGGGCATGACCAGCTTGGCCCGCCGCTGCGCCAGCACCTCGTCGGAGACCTCCAGCGTCACGGAGTAGTTGGGGATGTCGATGGAGATGATGTCTCCCTCCTCCACCAGACCGATATTGCCCCCGGCAGCCGCCTCGGGAGAGACGTGACCGATGGCAGCGCCACGGGTAGCGCCGGAGAACCGTCCATCGGTAATCAGAGCAACACTCTCTCCCAGACCCATGCCGCAGATAGCGGAGGTGGGATTCAGCATCTCCCGCATACCGGGGCCGCCCTTGGGACCTTCGTAGCGGATGACCACCACGTCGCCGGGCTTGATGCCTCCGGCGTAGATGACCTGAATGGCCTCCTCCTCGGAGTTGAACACCCGGGCGGGACCGGAATGGCGCATCATCTCAGGAGCCACGGCGGACTGCTTCACCACGCAGCCGTCGGGCGCCAGATTGCCAAACAGCACCGCAATGCCACCGGTGGCCAGATAGGGATTGTCGATGGGGCGGATAATGTCGGGGTTCCGGTTCTCTGCGTTTGCGATGTTCTCCCCCACCGTCTTTCCGGTGCAGGTCATCAGGTCAGTGCGAATCAGACCCGCATCCGCCAGCTCCTTCATCACGGCGTACACGCCGCCTGCCCGGTCCAAATCCTCCATAAAGGTATTGCCCGCAGGAGCCAGATGGCACAGGTTGGGGGTTTTGGCGTTGAACTCATTCACATGGGCAAGGTCGATGTTCAGCCCGCACTCGTGGGCGATGGCGGGCAGGTGGAGCATGGTATTGGTGGAGCAGCCCAGCGCCATATCCACGATTTCCGCGTTGGCAAAGGCAGCCTCGGTCATAATGTCCCGGGGACGGATATTGCGCCGCAGCAGCTCCATCACCTGCATACCCGCCTGCTTAGCCAGACGGATGCGGGCGGAGTAGGGGGCGGGAATGGTGCCGTTGCCCCGCAGTGCCATACCGATGGCCTCGGTGAGGCAGTTCATAGAGTTTGCGGTATACATACCGGAGCAGGAGCCGCAGGAGGGACAGCAGTTCATCACATACTCCTCCACGCCTGCCTCGTCCAGCGTCCCGGCGTGGTAAGCGCCTACCGCCTCAAACATATCGCTGAGACAGGTGCGCCGTCCATCGTCCAGATGCCCCGCCAGCATGGGGCCGCCGGAGACAAAAATGGTGGGCACGTTGATTCGGGCGGCGGCCATCAGCAGACCGGGTACGTTCTTGTCGCAGTTGGGAATCATCACCAGTGCGTCAAACTGGTGGGCGATGGCCATGCACTCGGTGGAGTCGGCAATCAGGTCACGGGTGACCAGAGAATACTTCATACCGATGTGACCCATGGCGATGCCGTCGCACACCGCAATGGCGGGGAACTCGATGGGGGTACCCCCTGCCAGCCGGACGCCCGCCTTGACTGCCTCGGCAATTTTGTCCAGATTCATGTGGCCGGGGACGATCTCGTTTTTGGAGCAGACAATGCCCACCAGCGGGCGGTCTGTCTCCTCCTTGGTATAACCCAGCGCCGCAAACAGGGAGCGGTTGGGGGCACGGTCTACGCCTTGGGTGACGTTGGAAGATTTCAGAGCCATAGAAGGTTCCTCCTTGTGGTTTGATAGAGATACAACGGAGCGGAAGGCGGGTCATTCATGAATGACCCCTACAAAATTCGGCCATTCTTTGTAGGGGCGATTCATGAATCGCCCGCGCGTACTGTGAAAACAGGGCGGGCAGAAGCCCGCCCTGTGACAGTTGGATGGAAAAAATCAGTTGGAAGCGGAGTCCAGACCCTTATCGCCCTCGGCGGAGTCCTTCCAGAGCATATTGTCACGCAGCTCCTTGCCGATAATCTCCATGGGATGCTTGGCCAGCATGGCACGCTTGGAGTTGAAGAAGGTACGGCCGTTCTTGTTCTCCGCAATCCACTTGCCGGCAAAGGTGCCGTCCTGAATGTCGGACAGAACTGCTCTCATGTTGGCCTTGATCTGGTCATGAGGCAGCACACGGGGGCCGGAGACATACTCGCCGAACTCAGCGGTGTCGGAGATGGAGTAGTTCATGGCAGCAACGCCGCCCTTGTTGATCAGGTCGATGATGAGCTTCATCTCGTGGATGCACTCGAAGTAGGCGTTCTCGGGATCGTAGCCAGCTTCTACCAGCACCTCAAAGCCGCACTGCATCAGATCCACCACACCGCCGCAGAGGACGGTCTGCTCGCCGAACAGGTCGGTCTCGGTCTCGGTGTCCATGGTGGTCTCCATAATGCCTGCACGGGCGCCGCCGATGCCGGCGATATAAGCCAGAGCGGTCTGACGGCAGTGTCCGGTAGCGTCCTGCTCCACAGCGATCAGGCAGGGCACGCCCTTACCGGCGACATACTGAGAGCGGACAGTGTGGCCGGGGCCCTTGGGGGCAGCCATGAACACGTCCACGTCAGCGGGAGGCACGATCTGCTTGTAGCGGATGTTGAAGCCATGGGCGAAGGCGATGGCGTTGCCCGGCTCCAGATTGTCCTTCACGCTCTCGGCGTAGATCTGAGCGGCCCGCTCGTCGTTGACCAGCATCATCACGATGTCAGCTTTCTTGGCTGCCTCAGCCACGGTGTAGACCTCAAAGCCGTCCTCCTGCGCCTTCTTGAAGCTCTTGCCGGGACGCACACCGATGATGACGTCACAGCCGGAATCCCGCAGGTTCTGGGCATGGGCATGACCCTGAGAGCCATAGCCGATCACAGCAATCTTCTTGCCGTCCAGAGCGGAGAGGTCACAGTCCTTCTCATAGTACATTTTTGCCATAGTTGTATTCCTCCTTGAGTTTTGTATCATCGTATATTGTGCTACGCCCGCGTTCCATGGCGATAGTACCGGTTCTCACCACTTCCAGAAGTTCAAACTCCCGAAGCAGGTCTAAAAGGGCGTTGGTCTTGTCTGCGTCGCCGAAGACCGCCACCGTCAGGGTATCCCGGCTCACGTCTACCACGCTTGCCCGGAAAATGTCGGAGATCTGGATGATCTCCCCTCTCATGTTCACATCGGTGGTGCGCACCTTAATCATGGCAAATTCCCGCTGCACCGAGGTGTCGTTATCCAGCACCTTCACCGCCAGCACGGGAAGCAGCTTCCGGCACTGGGCGGCGATCTGGTCGATCATCAGCTCATCCCCCCGGATGACAATGGTAATCCGGGTAACGCCGGGGTCTTTGGACGACCCGGAGGCGATGGACTCAATGTTATATCCCTTCCGGGAGAACAGCCGCGCCACCTGAGACAGCACGCCGGGGATGTCCTTCACCAGCACTGAGAGGGTGTAGAGCTTCTGGGTGGAGTCAAATTCACGTTTCATCCCGTCTCGCCCTCCTTACTTCAGCAAAAAGCTGGTGATGTCCGCCCCGCCGGGCACCATGGGACGCACCATCTCGTCCATGTCCAGCACCGCGTCAATGACATAGCCGCAGCCGCAGGAGAGCGCCTCGGCCATGGCCTCTTCCATCTCCTGACGGTTGGTGACCCGTTTGCCCTTGAGCCCGTAGGCCTCCGCCAGCTTCACAAAGTCGGGGCCTCTGTCCAGCGTGGTCTGGGAGAAGCGCTTGTGATAGATCAGATTCTGCCACTGTCTCACCATACCCAGCGTGCCGTTATTGAACACCACGGTGATAATGGGCAGCCCGTAATGCTCCACCGTGGCTAGCTCGTGGCAGTTCATGCGGAAGCATCCGTCTCCGGTGGTGTGTACCACCACCTTCTCCGGGTGACCGCACTTTGCCCCGATGGCAGCACCCAAGCCAAAGCCCATGGTGCCAAAGCCACCGGAGGTGAGGAGCTGTCCGGGGTAGTCGAAGTGGAAATACTGGATGCTCCACATCTGGTGCTGTCCCACGTCGGTGGCTACGATGGTATCCTGAGGTGCCATACGGCGTATCGTCTCCAGCACCTGCTTGGGGGTCAGCTTTTCGTCCTCCTCCGGAGCCTGGGGCTGGCGCAGGGGAAGAATCTCCTGCTTCCATGCCTCATGGTGGTACTGTCCCACCTGCTGATTCAGCAGCGAGAGCACCCGCTTGGCATTGCCCACAATGTGGTGGTCGGTGAGGACGTTTTTGTCAATCTCCGCCCGGTCAATGTCGATGTGGACGATTTTGGCGTTTTGGGCGAAGGTTTTGGGATTCAGCGCCACCCGGTCAGAGAAGCGGCAGCCCACGGCAATGAGCAGGTCGCAGTCATGCACCGCCTTGTTGGAGGCGTGGGAGCCGTGCATACCCACCATGCCGGAGCAGAGGGGATGGGAGCCGGGGAAACCGCCGCCGCCCATCAGGGTAATGGCCACCGGGCAGTCCAGCTTTTCCGCCAGAACCCGGAATTCCTCATGGGCTCTGCCCCGCACCACGCCGCCGCCGCAGATGAGCAGGGGGCGCTGGCTCTCGTCAATCATCTTTGCCAGAATGTCCACGTCCCCGTGGTCAGGCTCCGGGGCTTTCAGTCCGTGAACCTCGCTCAGTTCCCGGACGCTGCCCCATGTACGGTTTTCCGTCCACGGGATGAACTCATAGTCCACCATTTCCTTGGGGTCGGTGACGTTTTTCAGAAAGTCAATCAGCACCGGACCGGGTCTGCCCGTGGCCGCCACGGCGAAGGCCTGACGCATAATGCCGGGGATGTCCTCCGCCCGGCGCACCAGATAGGTGGCCTTGGTGATGGGCATGGCAATGCCGGTGATGTCCACCTCCTGAAAGCTGTCCTTGCCCAGCAGAGGTTCTGTCACATTGCAGGTGATGAACACCACAGGAGAGGAATCCATCATGGCAGTGGCAATTCCGGTGGTCAGGTTGGTGGCACCGGGGCCGGAGGTGGCAAAGCACACGCCTACCTTGCCGGTGGCTCTGGCATAGCCGTCAGCGGCGTGGGATGCGCCCTGTTCGTGGGCGGTGAGGATGTGCCGGATTTTGTCCTGATAGTTGTACAGCTCGTCATAGAGGTTGAGGATGGTACCGCCGGGATAGCCGAAGACGGTGTCCACCTCCTGCTCCAGCAGGCACTCCATGATGGCTTGGGTGGCTCGGATTTTCAAGTGGGTTCCTCCTTACCTGTCATTTATCATGCAGGGCGTATTTGTTTCATGCAGGGGATGCACCAATCAAATCTTTCCGTTGCCCTTTTGCAGGGCAATCACGCCGGTGCGTGCCAGCTCCAGAATAGAGAAGGGACGGAGCATCGCCTCAAAGGTCTCAATCCGTTCCGGGGTGTCAGACAGCTCCAGCGTCAGGGAATTGGTGGAGATATCAGACACCTTCGCCCCCATCAGCTCGCAGATGGTCATAATGTCCGCCCTCGTCTTGGCGTTGGCGTTTACCTTCACCAGCACCAGCTCCCGGCCGGTGTACCGATTGGCCTCCAGCGTGCGGACTTTAATCACGTCAATCAGCTTGTTCAGCTGCTTTTCCACCTGCTCCACCACAGCCTCGTCCCCGTTGACCACGATGGTAATGCGGCTCACCGTGGGGTCGTCAGTGACGCCCACTGCCAGAGACTCAATGTTAAAGGCTCTGCGGGAAAACAGTCCCACCACCCGGTCCAGGACGCCTGCCCGGTTTTCCACCAGCACTGCAATGGTATTCGTCATAGCCGTCCCCTCCTTCAGTCATTGGTGTGGGCCGTTGGGTCTGTGGAGACAATGAGCAGCCGGGGACCAGGCTGATTCAACAGCTCGTCCAGTGCGCTGTCCATCTCCGCCTCGTTGTCCAGCACCCGGCTGGGAATGCCGTAGGCGGCAGCCAGACGGGCGAAGTTGGGGGAGCCGTCCAGCGACACCCCGAAGGGCCCAGCGGGATAGGTGGGCGTGGCCTGAATCTGCCGCACCAAGCCCAGATAATTGTTGCGAATGAGGACAATTTTGATGTCCATCTGTCCGTGTACCACGGCGGCCAGCTCGTTGAAGCTCATCTGGAAGCTGCCGTCCCCGCAGACTACCACCGTCTGCCGTCCGGGCTGGGCCACCTTGACCCCCACAGCGGCGGGGAGGGCATAGCCCATGGTGCCAAGTCCGCCGGAGGTGAGGAACCGTCCCCCGTTGAGCGCCAGATGCTTGCAGGCCCAGATTTGGTTCTGTCCCACGTCCACGCACACGGCGGCGTTGTATTTCAGCTTTTTGCCCAGCGCCCGCATGACTGCGCCGGGGAACACATACCCCTCCTTCTGTGCCGGGAAGGGACGTGTCAGCTCCTGACGGCGCATCTGCTGGAACCCTTCCGTCCAGTCCGTCAGCTCTCTCGGCTCAATCACCTCAAGAAGCTGCTGTAAAACCACCTTTACGTCCCCCACCACCGGAATCTCGGCTCTCATATTCTTGCCGATTTCCGCCGGGTCAACATCGATGTGGATAATGGTCGTTCGTTTTTGAATGTCCTCCGGAGACAGGATGGCCCGGTCTGCCACCCGTCCGCCGATCATAATCAGCAAATCGCTTTTGGCCAGCGCCTTGTTGGCTGCCACGTTGCCGAAAGCACCGATCATACCCAGATTCAGGGGATGAGTGGTGGGCAGCAGGGACAGCCCCATCATGGTGGTGACCACAGGGATATTGGTGCGCTCCGCAAGCTCCCGCAGCTCTCCCTCGCCGTGGGCAAGAAAGACCCCACCTCCGCCGTAGATCACCGGATGCTTTGCTCCCGCAACGGCCTTGACCACCCGTTTGATCTGCATCTCGTGTCCCCGGACGCTGGGCTTGTAGCTGCGAAGGCTCACATTCTCCGGGTACTCGTATTTTTTCAGGGGTGCGTTCTGCACGTCAATGGGCAGGTCGATGAGCACCGGCCCCGGTCTGCCTGTGGCAGCGATGTGGAAGGCCTCGGCTACAATCCGGGGAATGTCGTTGGCATCCTTCACCAGATAGCTGTGCTTGGAGAAGGGAGCCACTGCCCCGGTGATGTCCACCTCCTGAAAGATGTCCCGCCCCAGCAGGTTGCTGGGCACCTGCCCGGTGATGGCAACCATGGGAATGGAGTCCATGTAAGCCGTGGCTATGCCGGTGAGCAGGTTGGTAGCCCCGGGGCCGGAGGTGACCATGCACACCCCCACCTTGCCGGTAACCCGGTAATAGCCGGAGGCCATGTGCCCGGCGTTCTGCTCGGTGCGCACCAGCGTATAACCGATCTCCGGGGCGCAGGCCAGCGCATCTACCGCCGGGCAGATGGTAGCCCCTGCATACCCGAAGATATGCTCCACCCCTGCCCGCTTTAAGCTCTCAATCAATGCCTGTGCGCCAGTCATGGGATCACTCCTTCCCGTCTCTATGACAAAACGCCCCGTCCAGCATAGGACGAAGCGTCAACTCCGTGGTACCACCTAAATTTACGGCCAAGCCGTACACTCTTGTTCTCTGTAACGGGAGAAAGCCGTCTGAGCCTACTGGGCAAACGCCGTTGGGTCAGCTGCTCCCGGGTGACCTTCGGACACGGCTCCACAGGCGATTTCCAGCCTACACGCCCTCTCTGTCGCTTCTGCCGCGCTTACTGTCCCGTTCATCGCATTTTGACTGTTTAAAATGATAAAGCAGAATCCCCGATTTGTCAAGGCGTTTTTTGTTTTTCAGCGATTTCCACCACAAATCCGTCCTCTGAGCCGGAGATTCCTACATTTAGATGTACATACAGAAAAATCTTTTCAGTTGTTGTTGACCAACCTGTCCCGGTTCGCTATAATATGTCCAGAACTATGCATCCACCTAATCCGGGCGAAAGGTGCCAATCTCACCGCCCCCGAGGCAGTCGTTCGACACCCTTCACCCCCCAAACCCCAGCACATTTATATTATTAAGGAGGATTTCCCTATGAAAAAGTATGTTTGCCCCATCTGCGGTTATGTTCACGAAGGCGATATGCCTGAAGATTTTGTCTGCCCCCTGTGCAAGTGCCCCGGCTCCAAGTTCATCGAGCAGAGCGCTGAGATGACCTGGGCTGCCGAGCATATTGTCGGCGTGGCCAAGGACGCTCCCGAGGAGATCATTCAGGGTCTGAGAGAGAACTTCACCGGCGAGTGCTCTGAGGTGGGTATGTATCTGGCTATGGCTCGTGTGGCCCATCGTGAGGGCTATCCCGAGATCGGTCTGTATTGGGAGAAGGCCGCATGGGAAGAGGCCGAGCACGCCGCCAAGTTCGCCGAGCTGCTGGGCGAGGTAGTCTCTGACTCCACCAAGGAGAACCTGAGAGTCCGTGTAGAGGCCGAGAACGGCGCCACCGCCGGCAAGTTCGAGCTGGCCAAGAAGGCAAAGGCACTGAATCTGGACGCTATCCACGACACCGTCCACGAGATGGCCCGTGACGAGGCCCGCCATGGCAAGGCCTTCAAGGGTCTGCTGGAGCGCTACTTCGGCTGATGAAAACCGTCTATTTGGTGGATTCCTTCGGCTGCACCTTCTCCTCCCGGGAGAAGTTCACTCAGCAGCTTCAGGATATGATTGACTTCCACGCCGATCAGGGCTGGAAGCTCCATTCCTTCGAGACACCCGGTTCCTCCGCCTCGCTGTGCGTGGTGGTGTTCTACCGGGAAGTGGAAGACACCAACGCATAAGTCTTACATCTACTGCAAAGGAGAATTGTTATGAAGTACGTTTGCCCCTGTGGTTATGAGTATGATCCCGCCGTTGGCGATCCTGATAACGGCATTGCCCCCGGCACCGCCTGGGAAGATGTCCCTGAGGATTGGGTCTGCCCCATCTGCGGACTTGGCAAGGATGCCTTTGAGGAAGCGTAAGGAACGCTGATTCTGGTTTTCATCCCCTCTGAGCCAAAAGGCTCAGAGGGGATTTTGCTTTTCCCGGTACGATATGACCAAAAAGGAGCCCGTCTCAATCGAGACAGGCTCCTTTCAACGTTGCGGAGATATTATTCCTCGTCCTGTTCCTCTTCGGAGAGAATGACCTCCTCCTCAAAGACAGGCATTTCCAATTCCAGCGTCTCTTCCGGAGCGGCGCTCTGTTCGGCGGATTCCTCCACCTGCCTGGGCTGGTCCATCTGTTCTTCCTCTTCGTCCTCCTGCCGGAACTCCTCCAAGCCGGTACCGGCGGGGATCAGTTTACCGATGATGACGTTCTCCTTCAGGCCTTCCAGCTGGTCCACCTTGCCGTTGATAGCGGCCTCGGTGAGCACCTTGGTGGTCTCCTGGAAGGAGGCGGCGGAGAGGAAGGAGTCGGTGGCAAGGGCTGCCTTGGTGATACCCAGCAACAGCTGCGTGGCGGTGGGCAGTACCAGCTCGGTGCCGTCCTCCCGCTTTTCACCGGCCTCTATCCGGGCACGGACTTCGTTGCAGGCGTCCTCATAGGTCACCACGTTGATAGTGGAGCCGGAGAGCAGCTTGGAGTCTCCCGCATCCTCCACACGCACCTTACGCATCATCTGACGGCAGATGACCTCGATGTGCTTATCGTGGATGTCCACGCCCTGAGAACGGTAGGGCTTCAGCACTTCCTTGACCAGATACTCATGCAGGGCATGAATCCCGCGGATGCGCAGTACGTCCTGGGGATACAGGGCGCCGGGAACCAGCTGGAAGCCCTTCTCCACCCGGTCGCCGTCCTTGACCAGAAGCTGGGCGTGGGGCAGCATATAGGAACGGGTATCCCCGTCGTCTGCCACGATGTCCACGCTGACCAGCGTGCCCTTTTGCACATTGCCCACCCGGATGGTGCCGCTGATTTCGGCCAGCTGCGCCATCTTCTTGGGACGGCGTGCCTCGAACAGCTCCTCCACACGGGGAAGACCCTGGGTGATATCGCCGCCGGCGACGCCGCCGGTATGGAAGGTACGCATGGTGAGCTGCGTGCCCGGCTCGCCGATGGACTGGGCAGCGATGATACCCACCGCTTCGCCGATGCCCACAGGCTCCTGAGTGGCCAGGTTGAGACCATAGCACTTGGAGCAGACACCGGTACGGGCACGGCAGGTCAGCACGCTGCGCACCTTGATCTCGTGGATGCCATGGGCTTCCAGCACCTTGGCGTCGGACTCCTTCAAAATGGTATCCGTGCCGAAGAGCACCTCGCCGGTGGCAGGGTCGGTGATGGGCTCGCAGGCGTAGCGGCCATTGACACGCTCGCCGAAGGTCTCGATCACCTGTCCGTTTTCGGAGATCTCATAGATGCTGATACCGTCGGTGGTCTGGCAGTCCGTCTCACGGACAATGACCTCCTGAGACACGTCCACCAGACGGCGGGTCAGGTAACCAGAGTCAGCGGTACGCAGAGCGGTATCCGCCAAGCCCTTACGGGCACCTCTGGATGAGATGAAGTATTCCAGAACGCTCAGACCTTCACGGTAGTTGGCCTTCACGGGGATCTCGATGGTCTTACCTGCGGTGTTGGCCAGCAGTCCGCGCATACCGGCCAGCTGACGAATCTGAGCCTGAGAGCCACGGGCGCCGGAGTCCGCCATCATGAAGATGGGGTTGTACTGATCCAAGTTGTCGGTCAGAGCCTGAGAGACCTCGCCAGTGGTCTTTTCCCACTCCCGCACCACCAGACGATAGCGCTCGTCGTTGGTGAGGAAGCCACGGCGGTACTGGTTCTCGATCTTGACCACCATCTGCTCGCTCTTGGCCACCATCTCGTACTTTGCGGGCGGAATGGTCATGTCGTAGATGGAAACGGTCAGAGAGCCCACGGTGGAATAGTGGTAGCCCTGTGCCTTGATGTCGTCCAGCATGGTGGCTGCCACAGCAAAGCCGTGCTGGGCGATGCACTGCTTAATCAGCTTACCCAGCAGCTTCTTGCCGCAGACCTCGTTTACTTCGGGATAGAGGGCGGTCTCCGGATCGTTGCGATCCACCATGCCCAGATCCTGAGGCACCTTGGAGTTAAAGATCAGGCGTCCCACTGTGGTGCGGATCATCCGCTCCACCTGCTGTCCGTTGACCACGCCGGTGCGGCGCACCAGAATGGGCTCATGGAGATCCAGATCGTCCTGATTGATGTCGGCAGTCAGATCAATGGTGCGCTCCAGCTCCTTGGAGCGGCGGAGCATTGCCTCGTCGTAGGCCAGCAGCGCCTCGTCGTCGCTGTGGAACACCTTGTAGACTTCCACCGGCAGACGGTTCTCAGCGGCAGCCTCCTGCGCCAGATAGCCGGTGGTGCGAATCCAGGGCTGATACCGCTTCTCGTCAGTATCCCGGACCCAGATAGTATCCTCGCCGCTGATCTCGCCCCGCTCCATGGCCTCGGCGGCAGCGGCAGCGGTCTCGTAGCTGCGGCTGGGATCGTTGATGGGGTCTTTCTCGAAGGTCAGGTAGTAGGAACCCAGCACCATATCCTGCGTCGGCACGGTGACGGGGCCGCCGTCCTGAGGACGCAACAGGTTGTTGGCGGAGAGCATCAGGATACGGGCCTCTGCCTGTGCCTCAGCGGACAGGGGAACGTGTACAGCCATCTGGTCGCCGTCGAAGTCGGCGTTGAAGGGGGTACACACCAGCGGGTGCAGCTTCATGGCACGGCCTTCCACCAGCACCGGCTCGAAGGCCTGAATGGACAGGCGGTGCAGCGTGGGGGCACGGTTCATCATCACGGGGTGATCCTTGATGACAAATTCCAGAGCGTCCCAGACCTCAGGCTTGCCCTTGTCCACCATCTTCTTGGCGGACTTGATATTGTTGGCAGCGCCGTCCTGTACCAGCTTCTTCATAATGAAGGGGCGGAACAGCTCCACCGCCATCTCCTTGGGCAGACCCATCTGATAGATTTTCAGCTCAGGGCCGACCACGATAACGGAACGTCCGGAGTAGTCCACACGCTTGCCCAGCAGGTTCTGACGGAACCGTCCCTGCTTGCCCTTGAGCATATCGGACAGAGATTTGAGGGCACGGTTGTTGGCACCGGTGACGGCACGACCACGGCGGCCGTTGTCAATCAGGGCATCCACCGCCTCTTGCAGCATCCGCTTTTCGTTGCGAACGATGATGTCAGGGGCGTTGAGCTGCATCAGCCGCTTCAGGCGGTTGTTGCGGTTGATGACCCGGCGGTACAGGTCGTTCAGGTCGGAGGTGGCGAAACGGCCGCCGTCCAGCTGGAGCAGGGGGCGCAGGTCGGGGGGGATGACAGGCAGAGCCTCAATAATCATCCACTCAGGGCGCTGACCGGAGGACAGAAAGGCGTCCACTGCCTCCAGACGCTTGACGATACGGGCCTTTTTCTGACCGGAGGCGTTTTTCAGCTGCTCGTGCAGCTCGTCGGAGAGGGATTGCAGGTCGATGTCCTGCAGCAGCTTCTTCACTGCCTCAGCGCCCATGCCGGCGTCGAAATCGTCCTCATACTTCTCCCGCATATCCCGATACTCTTTTTCCGTGAGAATCTGATTTTTGCTCAGGGGAGTAAAGCCGGGGTCTGTGACGATATAGTTGACAAAATACAGAACTTTTTCCAGAATTCTGGGAGAAATATCCAGAATCAGGCCCATGCGGGAGGGGATTCCCTTGAAGTACCAGATATGGGACACAGGGGCGGCCAGCTCAATGTGGCCCATGCGCTCCCGGCGCACCTTGGCACGGGTGACCTCTACGCCGCAGCGCTCGCAGATCTTTCCCTTGAAGCGGATTTTCTTGTACTTGCCGCAGTGGCACTCCCAGTCCTTGGTGGGGCCAAAGATTTTCTCGCAGTACAGTCCGTCACGCTCGGGCTTGAGGGTACGGTAGTTGATGGTCTCCGGCTTTTTGACCTCGCCGTAGGACCATTCCCGAATCTGTTCCGGGGAGGCGACTGAAATTTTAATCGCGTCAAATTCAGGGCAGCTCATGTGCGTTCGTCCTCCTCCTTATTCTTCATCATAATCGTAAGAGGCGTCATCGGAATCAGACTCGCTCTCCACAAAGGCAGCCGTCTCTTCATCCTCCTGTACGTTCCCCTCTTCGTCCATGGTTCCGGTGGTGTATCCGGCAGCGGCCAGCTCCCGCTCGTCGCTGGCGTAGTAATCCTCGTCATAGTCCTTGCCGCGGCCGGGGATATAGTTGCCCTCGTCCTCGTCGTCCCGGATATCCACGGTATCGCCGTTCTTATCCAGCACACGGATATCCAGACACAGCGCCTGCAATTCCTTCATCAGCACCCGGAAGGACTCGGGCACGCCGGGTCTGGGGATGTTCTTGCCCTTGACAATGGCCTCGTAGGTACGCACACGTCCGGTGGTATCGTCCGACTTCACCGTCAGGATTTCCTGCAAGGTGTAAGCAGCGCCGTAAGCCTCCAGCGCCCAGACCTCCATCTCGCCGAAACGCTGTCCGCCGAACTGGGCCTTGCCGCCCAGCGGCTGCTGAGTCACCAGAGAGTAGGGGCCGGTGGAACGGGCGTGAATCTTATCGTCCACCAGATGGTGCAGCTTGAGGAAGTACACATAGCCCACGGTGACAGGGTTATCAAACCGCTGCCCGGTGCGGCCATCATACAGCCAGCTCTTGCCGTTTTCGTTCAGTCCCGCCTGCTTCAGCAGCGCCTGAATATCCCGTTCGTTGGCGCCGTTGAACACGGGGGTGGCCACCTTCCAGCCAAGGGTCTTGGCTGCGTAGCCCAGATGGACCTCCAGCACCTGACCGATGTTCATACGGGAAGGCACGCCCAGAGGATTCAGCACAATATCCAGCGGAGTGCCGTCGGGCAGGAAGGGCATATCCTCCACCGGCAGAATGCGGGAGACCACGCCCTTGTTGCCGTGGCGGCCTGCCATCTTGTCGCCCACGGAGATTTTCCGCTTCTGGGCAATATACACACGCACAGACTGGTTGACGCCGGGGCTCAGCTCGTCGCCGTTTTCACGGGTGAATACCTTCACATCCACCACGATGCCGCTCTCGCCGTGGGGCAGCTTCAGGGAGGTATCCCGCACCTCACGGGCCTTTTCACCAAAGATGGCACGGAGCAGCCGTTCCTCGGCGGTGAGGTCGGTCTCGCCCTTGGGGGTGACCTTGCCCACCAGAATGTCGCCGGTGGTGACCTCTGCGCCCACCCGGATGATGCCACGCTCGTCCAGATCCTTCAGGGCATCCTCGCCCACGTTGGGAATATCACGGGTGATTTCCTCGGGACCCAGCTTGGTCTCACGGGCTTCCAGCTCATGCTCCTCGATGTGGATGGAGGTGAACACGTCCTCCTTGACCATCCGCTCAGAGAGCAGCACAGCATCCTCGTAGTTATAGCCTTCCCATGTCATAAAGCCCATGAGAATGTTCCGGCCCAGCGCAATCTCGCCGTTATCGGTGGAGGGGCCGTCTGCCAGCGTCTCGCCCTTGCGCACCCGCTGACCGGCGTTGACAATGGGACGCTGGTTGATGCAGGTGGTGTGGTTGGAACGCAGGAATTTGATCAGCTTGTAGGTCTTGACGCCAATGTTGTCATAGTGGACGGTAATGAAGTTGGCGTCCACCTTCTCCACAGTGCCCTCGTCCTCTGCCAGCACGCAGACCTCGGCGTCCTGGCAGTTCTTGTACTCCTGACCGGTTGCCACAATAGGCGCTTCGGTGACCAGCAGGGGCACGGCCTGACGCTGCATGTTGGCGCCCATCAGGGCACGGTTTGCGTCGTCGTTTTCCAGGAAGGGAATCATGGCGGTTGCCACGGAAACCATCATCTGGGGGGAGACATCGATATAATCCACCATCTCCCGGTCCACGTCCAGAATGTCGTTCTGGTGGCGGCAGGTGACACGCTTGTTTGCCAGGCAGCCGTTCTCATCCAGCGGCTCCTGCGCGGTGGCTACAATATACTGATCCTCCACATCGGCGGTCATATACTCCACCTCGTCGGTGACCCGGCAGGTGCCCTTCTCCACCTTGCGGTAGGGTGCCTCGATGAAGCCGTAGCGGTTCACCCGGGCATAGGAGGCCAGATAGGAGATCAGACCGATGTTGGGACCTTCCGGGGTCTCGATGGGACACATACGGCCATAGTGGCTGTAGTGAACGTCACGCACGTCGAAGGAGGCACGCTCTCTGCTCAGACCGCCGGGGCCCAGTGCGGAGATACGGCGCTTGTGGGTCAGCTCAGCCAGCGGGTTGGTCTGATCCATGAACTGGCTCAGAGGGGAGGAACCAAAGAACTCCTTGATGGCGGCGGTGATGGGACGAATGTTAATCAGGGACTGGGGAGTGACAATGTCCTGATCCTGAATGGTCATACGCTCACGGATCACCCGCTCCATCCGGGTGAAGCCGATGCGGAACTGGTTTTGCAGCAGCTCGCCCACGCAGCGCAGGCGGCGGTTGCCCAGATGGTCAATGTCGTCCTTGTTGCCCACGCCGTTGGCAAGGCAGTTCAGGTAGTTGACGCTGGCCAGAATGTCATCAACGGTGATATGCTTGGGCATCAGCAGATCAAGGTTATCACGGATTGCCTTTTTCAGCTCCTCGCCGCTGTACTGCTCCAGCAGCTCCCGCAACACGGAGACACGAACCCGCTCCGTGACACCCAGCTCCTCGGCGTTGAAATCCACAAAGGGAGTGATGTCCACCACGTTGTTGGCAAACACCTTGACCGGGGTGCCTTCCACATCGATAATGGCCTCGTTCACGCCACGGGAGGCCAGCTTCTGGGCATCCTCCCGGCTGAGGGTGTCCCCGGCGTCGGCGAGGATCTCGCCGGTGAAGGGGTCGGCCACCGGCTGCAGCAGCTTCTGGCCGGCCAGACGGCGGGCGATGTCCATCTTCTTGTTGAACTTATAGCGGCCCACCTCAGACAGGTCGTACCGGTGGGGGTCAAACAGCAGCGCTTCCATCAGGCTCTCGCAGGAGTCCACCGTGGGAGGCTCACCGGGACGCAGCCGGCGATAGATCTCCAGCATGGCATCCTCATAGGTCTTGCAGGTGTCCTTCTCCAGCGTGGCCAGAATACGGGGATCCTCACCGAAGGTCTCCAGAATCTCCGCATCCGTCTTCAGTCCTACCGCCCGGAGCAGGCAGGTGATGGGCAGCTTGCGGTTCTTGTCGATACGGACATAGAACACGTCGCTCAGGTCGGTCTCATACTCCAGCCATGCGCCACGGTAGGGGATGACAGAGCAGGTATAGAACACATTGCCTGCCTTGTCCTCCTCCCGGCCATAGTACATACCGGGGGAACGGACAATCTGAGAGACGATGACACGCTCTGCGCCGTTGATGACAAAGCTGCCGCCCTGGGTCATCAGGGGGAAGTCGCCCATGTAGATTTCCTGTTCCTTGATCTCCTCGGTCTCCTTGTTGCGCAGGCGAACCTTCACATGGAGAGGCTTGGAGTAGGTGGCGTCCCTCGCCTTGCACTCCTCTACATCGTACTTGGGCGGCTTGTTCATGGAGAAGTCGATAAAGCTCAGCTCCAGATTGCCTGCGTAGTCGGTGATCACGCCCACATCCTTGAACACCTGACGCAGACCCACATCAAAGAACCACTGATAGCTCTTCTTCTGGATCTCCAGCAGGTTGGGCATCTGGGTGATCTCATCTTTGCGAATAAAGCTCTTTCGCAAAGTGTTGCCAAACATGACGTCTTTGACCATAGATGCGTTCACTCCCGTTTCCAATCATCGGTCTGTGTGCTGATGCGACACACACGGCTGCGTTGCTGTTATTTCCTCGGCTGCTCTTGCATCTGGGAGCGCTCTGTGCTAGAATGAGTTTCAGATAAGAGGATATAGAATGGACAGTTGTCCATATAAGCACTAGATTATAGCACGTTTTGCATCAATATGTCAAGTAAAAAACTCCCTTCGGATGATTTTTTCCGAAAGGAGTTGTTATTTTTCTGTCCTTGTGAGCCCGGAAGCGTCAGCTCTTGAGCTGCTGGGGCAGATTGCTGTCCAGATGGACGTTGAGATGGTTATAGGTCATCTCAATTCCAGCGGAATCCAGCGCCTTCTTGATATCCTCCAGCAGGTCGAACTGGACATTCCAGTAGTTATCGTTACTCACCCAGAAACGAGCGGTATAGATCACGGCGCTGTCTGAGTAGCTGGTGACCCGGGCAAAGGGAGGCTCCGGGTCGTCCAGCACCATGCTGTTCTTGTTCATGGTGCGCAGAAGGATCAGCTTGGTCTCCTCAATATCCGCATCGTAGCTGATAGAGAAATTCAAGTCAATCCGGCGCTTGCCGCCACGGGTGTTGTTGGTGACGGTATTGCCCACAATGGAGCTGTTGGGCACCACCACCAGGCGGTTATCCGGCGTGACCAGACGGGTGTGCATCAGGTTCACTTCCAGCACAGTGCCCTCTACCCCGGCTCCGCCCAGCGCCACGTACTCGCCCACCTTCAGCGGCTTGGACATGAGCAGCATCAGTCCGGCAAACACGTTGGACAACGTATCCTGCGCAGCCAAAGCAAAGGCAGCGCCAGCCACAGAGAAAAGCGCCACAAGAGAGGTGATGTTCAGCCCCAGCGTTCCGGCAATGCTCAGCGCAGCGGCGCCGTAAATCAGCACCCGGAGGATGGCGTGGAGATAGTGCTGGGTTGTTTTTTCCAGATTTGCTTTGCGGATGGCATGGTTCACCAGAGACATAATCAGCTTTGCCACCAGCAGGATCACCAGAACAGAGCACACCGGCTTAATCCACGGATGGGCTTCCATCACATCCATTACGGAGCGGGTGGCTTTCACCGCTGCGTCAGTGGCTTCCTCGCCCACCACATTCTGCACCGCATCTTTCACCTGCTCGGTATCAATCTCGATCTCAGGCAGTTCAGCTTCCAAATACATGGGGAATCCTCCTTTTCTCTCATCTTGAAAGGCAAAAAGGACCGGCAAAAATGCCGGCCCTTTCAGGGTACGATATTACTCGTTGATGGCAATAACGACGCCGGAACCCACGGTACGGCCACCCTCACGGATAGCGAAACGCAGGCCGTTCTCGATGGCGATGGGGGTGATCAGCTCAACGTCCATGTCCACGTTGTCGCCGGGCATGCACATCTCAACACCCTCGGGCAGGGTGATGACGCCGGTCACGTCGGTGGTACGGAAATAGAACTGAGGACGATAGTTGTTGAAGAAAGGAGTATGACGGCCACCCTCGTCCTTCTTCAGAACGTACACCTGGCCCTTGAACTTGGTGTGAGGATGGATGGAACCCGGCTTGCAGATAACCTGGCCACGCTCGATGTCGGTACGGGCGATACCACGCAGCAGAACGCCGATGTTGTCGCCAGCCTCAGCGTAGTCCAGCAGCTTGCGGAACATCTCGATGCCGGTGACGACGGAGGTCTTCTTCTCCTCGGACAGGCCCACGATCTCCACGGGCTCGCTCATCTTCAGAGTGCCACGCTCCACACGGCCGGTAGCCACGGTGCCACGGCCAGTGATGGTGAACACGTCCTCGACGGGCATCAGGAAGGGCAGGTCAGCCTTACGGTCAGGAGTGGGGATATACTCGTCAACAGCGTCCATCAGCTCCTTGATGCAGGCATACTCGGGAGCGTTGGGATCGGTGGAGTCAGAGATCAGAGCGTTCAGAGCGGAGCCCTTGATGACAGGGGTGTCATCGCCGGGGAACTCGTAGAAGTCCAGAGTCTCACGGACTTCCATCTCAACCAGCTCCAGCAGCTCCTCGTCGTCCACCTGATCGCACTTGTTCAGGAACACAACGATATAGGGCACGCCCACCTGACGGGCCAGCAGCAGGTGCTCCTTGGTCTGAGCCATGGGGCCGTCGGTAGCAGCGATCACCAGGATAGCGCCGTCCATCTGAGCAGCACCGGTAATCATGTTCTTGATATAGTCGGCGTGGCCCGGGCAGTCAACGTGAGCATAGTGACGCTTCTCGGTCTCATACTCCACGTGAGCGGTGTTGATGGTGATGCCGCGCTCCTTCTCCTCGGGAGCCTTATCGATAGAAGCGTAGTCAGTATAGGAAGCCTTGCCGGAGAAGGACAGGTACTTGGTGATAGCTGCGGTCAGAGTGGTCTTGCCGTGGTCAACGTGGCCGATGGTGCCGATGTTGACATGGGGCTTGGAACGGTCAAATTTTTGCTTTGCCATTTGAATTTCCTCCTTGAGAGTAAAATACAGAAAAATGGGTCATTTGCTTGTGCATTGATAGGGACATTGTACCCTATCAAGCGGAGAATTGCAATAGTTTTTTCGCTTTCTCCGCCAAATTAGCCCTTGTGGCCACGATCAGCCACAATCTTGTCAGCGATGCTGCGGGGCACGTCCACATAGTGGCTGGGCTCCATGGTGTACTGGCCGCGGCCCTGAGTACGGGAGCGCAGGTCAGTAGCATAACCGAACATCTCGGCCAGAGGCACGAAAGCGTCCACCTGAGTGGCGCCGCTGCGGGGCTCCATGCCCTGAATCATGCCACGGCGGGAGTTCAGATCGCCAATCACGTCGCCGATATAGTCATCGGGGGCGGTGACAGAGACCTTCATGATAGGCTCCTGAATGACGGGATCTGCCTTGCGCATAGCCTCCTTGAAGGCCATGGAGCCGGCGATCTTAAATGCCATTTCGGAGGAGTCCACCTCGTGATAAGAGCCGTCATACAGGGTGACCTTCACGTCCACCACGGGGTAGCCTGCCAGCACACCGGCCTGCAGGGCGCCCTGAATACCACTGTCCACGGCGGGAATGAATTCCTTGGGGATGGAGCCGCCCACCACAGAGTTGATGAACTCGTAGCCCTTGCCGGACTCGTTGGGCTCCACAATGATCTTGACGTGACCGTACTGACCGGAACCACCGCTCTGGCGCTTGTACTTGGTCTCCTGATCCACCTTCTTGCGGATGGTCTCCTTGTAGGCCACCTGAGGCGCGCCTACGTTGGCTTCCACCTTGAACTCACGCAGCAGACGATCCACGATAATCTGCAGGTGCAGCTCGCCCATGCCGGCGATGATGGTCTGACCCGTCTCTTCGTCGGTGTAGGTCTTGAAGGTGGGGTCCTCCTCTGCCAGCTTGATGAGGGCGACGGTCATCTTCTCCTGACCAGCTTTGGTCTTGGGCTCGATGGCCACCCGGATCACGGGCTCGGGGAACTCCATGGACTCCAGAATGACGGGAGCCTCGTCAGTGCAGAGGGTGTCGCCGGTGGTGGTGTTCTTCAGACCCACAGCGGCGGCGATGTCGCCGGAATAGACGGCGTCAATATCCTCACGATGGTTGGCGTGCATCTGCAGCAGACGGCCGATACGCTCGCGCTTTTTCTTGGTGGAGTTCAGCACGGCGCTGCCGCTGGTCAGGTGACCGGAGTAAACACGGATGAAGCTGAGCCGGCCCACATAGGGGTCGGTCATGATCTTGAAGGCCAGAGCGGAGAAGGGAGCGTTGTCATCAGCGGGACGCTCGGTTTCGCCGTCGGTCTCAGGGTCGATACCCTTGATGGCAGGGATGTCCACCGGGGAGGGCATATAGTCCACCACGGCATCCAGCAGCTTCTGCACACCCTTGTTGCGGTAGGAAGTACCGCAGACCACAGGAACGATCTTGTTCTCAATGGTACCCTTACGCAGGGCAGCACGGATCATGTCGGTAGGAACCTCTTCCTCCTCCAGGACCATCATCATGATCTCCTCGTCCATATCGGCCACGCTGTCCAGCAGCTTGGCGCGATATTCCTGAGCCAGATCCATCATGTCCTCGGGGATGGGCTCCACACGCATATCCTTGCCCATGTCGTCATAATAGACATCGGCGTTCATCTCCACCAGGTCGATGATGCCCTTGAAGTCCGCCTCAGCGCCGATGGGGAGCTGGATGGGGACGGCATTCGCCTTCAGGCGCTCGTGGATCATGTCCAGAACGTGATAGAAGTCAGCGCCCATGATGTCCATCTTATTGACGTAGATCATGCGGGGGACTTTGTAGTGGTCCGCCTGACGCCAGACAGTCTCGGACTGGGGCTCTACGCCGCCCTTGGCGCACAGAACGGTAACGGAGCCGTCCAGCACACGCAGGGAGCGCTCCACCTCAACGGTGAAGTCCACGTGACCCGGGGTGTCGATGATGTTGATCCGGTGGGGCTCAAACTGCTTATTGGAGCCGGACCAGAAGCAGGTGGTAGCGGCGGAGGTAATAGTAATGCCGCGCTCCTGCTCCTGCACCATCCAGTCCATGGTGGCAGTGCCCTCATGGGTCTCACCGATCTTATGGTTGATACCGGTGTAGTACAGAATACGCTCAGTAGTCGTTGTTTTACCGGCATCGATGTGAGCCATGATGCCAATATTTCTGGTCTTTTCCAGAGTAACTTTTCTGGGCATTGATTGTGCTCCTTATAATGTCGATTCTCGTATGGGTTGCAGGGATTACCAACGGAAGTGGGCGAATGCCTTGTTGGCCTCGGCCATCTTGTGGACATCCTCACGCTTTTTCACGGAGGAGCCGGTGTTGTTGGCTGCATCCATCAGCTCGGCAGCCAGACGCTCCTTCATGGTGCGCTCGCTGCGGTTACGGGAATACAGGGTGAGCCAGCGCAGACCGAGGGTCTGGCGGCGTGCGGGACGAACCTCCATGGGCACCTGATAGGTAGCGCCGCCTACACGGCGGGACTTGACCTCCAGGCTGGGCATGACATTCTCCATGGCGGTGTGGAACACCTCAATGGGTTCCTTGCCGGTCTTTTCCTTGATGATGTCAAAAGCGCCGTAAACGACCTTCTGAGCCACGCCCTTCTTGCCGTCGAGCATGATGCTGTTGACCAGCTTGGACACCAGCACGGAATTATACATAGGATCGGGCAGAATTTCCCGCTTGGGTACATTTCCTCTTCTGGGCACTTTACTTCCCTCCTTCATAATAAGATGATTTCATCGGTACTCGGGGGACTTTGCGTCTCCCGTGCAGACAGGCCATGCCTGTCCAGTGCCTTGCCAAGAGCGTACCATAATCTATAGTAAGCGTCTTAGACGAAGGCATTTGCCTTGCGCCATATCGCGCAGAAAGTGCTTTTAAGAGAGTTGGTGGTAAGAAAAAGATTACTTCTTCTTTGCCTTGGGACGCTTGGCACCGTACTTGGAGCGGGCCTGCATACGGCCGTTGACGCCCTGGGTATCCAGCGTGCCGCGGATGATGTGGTAACGAACGCCAGGCAGGTCCTTGACACGACCGCCACGGATCATAACCACAGAGTGCTCCTGCAGGTTGTGGCCAACACCGGGGATATAAGCGGTCACTTCGTAGCCGTTGGACAGACGCACACGGGCGATCTTACGCAGGGCGGAGTTAGGCTTCTTGGGGGTGGCGGTACGAACAGCAGTGCAAACACCACGCTTCTGGGGAGAAGGCTGATCGGTCTCCTTGTCCTTCAGGGTGTCCTTGCCTTTCTGAAGTGCAGGGCTGTTGGACTTGTAGATGGAAGACTGACGACCTTTCCGTACCAGCTGATTAAAAGTAGGCATGAATCGGTTTCCTCCTTTCTTCATTGATGAAAAAGATATATTTTAACGGGCTTTCCCGCTAAAATCAGGTTGTATGCGGACAAACCGCAGCAGCGGCACCCACCTTGAGATGGCACAGCTCGCCCAGCTCCCGCATGGAGCTGATCCAGGTACAGCGTACCTGATGCTCCAGACACAGGCGCTCCAGCGGCTCGGTGAGAGCAGGGTCCGCATCTGTGGCCAGCAGGACGGTTTCGGCAGTGCCGTTTAAAATCGCCTTTCGGGTCTGTTTGGCTCCGGCCAGACATCCCACCGGCAATTTGTTCCCCACGCTGATTCCTCCTGTCGGTTGGCAGCAGAGGGCGCAGCCTCTGCATACCGTCACAATTTGGAATTATAGCATTGATAATAAGTACAGTCAAGCAAATATTTGCACAAAATCCAAATTCTCTCCTCTTTCTCTGCCCTTCAAAAGGAACAGGCGGCAGAAACCTGCTTCCGCCGCCTGTATTTTCCCTGAAAATGTCTCGTTTTGCTTTGCTCTGTCAATAGTTGGGACAGCAGAAGCCGCGGATGACGTGCTCGCCGTCGATATAGCCGTTGCTGGATTTGGTCATAATCCAGCGTCTGGTACGGCACTGGTCGTTCACATTGCCCTCCACCGTGGAGATGGTGCAGCGTTCGCCGTTATAAACCACCCCTGTCACAATACCGATATGGCTCAAACGGCTGCCCGGTCTCTCGGAATAGATAATCAGGTCGCCCTTCTGGATGGTCTTGCTGCCATAGCCGCAGGCGGACTGGTTCCATGTGTAATACCTGCCCATATTGCCAAAGGAATCTGCCATATAGGCTACCAGCGCGCGGCGGGGAATCACATTGGTGGAAATACCCGCCTCGTTGGCACACCAGGAGGCAAACATACTGCACCAGGCGCCTCGATAGAACACATCGCCGGAGTCCACATGGTTGTAATACCAGCGCCCGTACTCGGTGTAGTTATCCATATCGTAGCCGTTGCCGCTGCCGCTGGTGTCGCCGCTTTTGCCCTCGTGATAGCCCAGCTGGGACATGGCGACAGCAACAATGTCGTCTCTCGGATTGCCGGTCAGGTGGACGTTCATCAGGTTGGTATAGTACTGGCTGTTGAGATAGCCGCTGGTAAAGTTATAGCTCAGCGGACCGCCTGCGCCGGCCACCACGCCTCTGGAATCGTAGCCGCTGGTAAACGCACTGGCGCTCGCATTGATGCAGCGCACGGTAAAGGTCTGGGGGGTATTTGCGTTCAGCGCTTTTGTCCTGAAGCTGGTGCCGGTGGTGTCGCCCAGCTTCTTCCATTTGCCTGCGCTGTTTTTGTAGAACACCCGGTATTTTTCCGCACCGGAGCTTGCTTTCCAGTGAACCGTAAACACGCCGTTTTCACAGGAGGCCCCTATCAGTTTGGGAGCCTGAATATAGGTGATGCTCCGTCCAGTGGCGTTATAACCTGTGGTATAGGCAGTAGCAGCGCTGTTAATCCCCCGGACGGTAAAGGTGTAGCTCTCTCCGGAAGTAAGACCGGTCACAGTCAGAGCCGTACCTGTGGTATCGCCAGCCGCAATCCAGCTCCCGCCGCTGTGCCGGTAAAACACCCGGTATTTGCTGACACCTGCTGTCTGGTGCCACCGGACGCTGACGCCATTGGTGTCATTGTACACGCCAGATAACTCCGGCACAGTGTAATACGCTCTGACAACACCTGTTGCGTCATAGGCGCTGGTATACATCTTGCCATCCGAGGAAAGGCAGCGCACCGTGAACCGGTAGGTGGTATTGCTGCTCAGTCCCTTTGCCAACAGAGAAGTTCCGGTGGTGTCCGCAATGCCCTTCCAACTGCCGCTGCCGATCCGATAAAACACCCGGTACTTGGCAGCGCCGGTCACTCTGTTCCACTTGAGCTGCACGCCGCCGTTCACGTTGACCGCAGAGGTGATTTTGGGCGTCTCCAAAACAGGAATGCTCATCCCCTTGCCGTCATATCCGCTGGCATAGCTTCTGGCATCAGCCGTAATGCAGCGCACGGTAAAGGTGTAGGTATTGCCCACAGACAGTTTTTTCACATTCAGGTATGTTCCGGTGGTATCCCCTGCCCCTTTCCATTTTCCACCGGGCAGCTTATAAAACACCCGGTATTTGGCAGCGCCGGTCACTCTCTTCCACTTCACCTGCACGCCGCCGGAAATGACCACCAGACCGCTCAGCTCAGGAGCGGAGAGATAGGTCACCGTTTTACCCAAGGCAGCGTCCGGCTCATAACTGGGCTTTCCGCTGTGGTTCAGACAGACCACCGCAAAGGTGTATTTGCTTCCGCTTTCCAGCCTGCTTACATTCATGGTCAGCTCTTTGGTATCCCCTGCGCTGACCCATGATCCGCTGCCCTTGCGATAGTATACCCGGTAGGTGACGCCGCTTCCCGCACTGGCCCAGTTCACTGCGGCAAAATCCATGCCCAGCGCCACAGAGGACACCCTGGGAGAGGTCAGAGCAGTCTCTGCCGTCACCGAACGGAAGGTGATATGGCTCTGGGCGGCAGCGTAGGCCTGCGCCCTGGAATCGGCTTCGCCCATAATCGTCAGGCCGGTATATGGCTTGCCGTTGATCTGAAAGCCCAGCGCCTGCTCTCCGATTTTGCTGACGCTGCCGGGAATTTCCACCTGACGCAGCCGGACGCAGCCGGCAAAGGCGTAATCTCCGATGGCAGTCAGGCTGTCAGGCAGCTCCACCTGAGCCAGATTGGAGCAGCCGAAAAAGGCGTAGTCTCCCACTGTGGTGACTCCGTTTTCGATCACCACTTTGACAATCTTCCCTGCATAGCCGCTCAGCCACGGAGCAGATGTCTCGTCGAAAAAGTTTTCCATGGCACCGCTGCCGCTGATGGTCAGCACGCCTGCATTGTCCACTGTCCAGTTCAGGTTGGCGCCGCAGCGGATGACTTCCGACCGAAGCGCATAGGCGCTATTCCCGGTTGCCTGCGCAGGCACAGGCAGTACGCTGCAAAATGTGAGCAGTGCCAGCAGCAGTGCCAGAGTTTTATTGATTTGCCGCATGATAATCCTCACTTTCTTCTTCTATCACAAGACAATCAGTTCCTTGGGGGAGTGGGTCAGCACATGGCACCCCTCCCGCCTCACCATCAAAACATCCTCGATCCGCACACCGAACCGTCCCGGCAGGTAGATGCCCGGCTCTGCGGAGACCACTGCGCCCTCCGGCATGGGGTTGCGGTTGGCGGGGCGGAACCCCGGATCCTCGTGAATCTCCAGACCCAGAGAGTGACCAAATCCATGGCCAAAGTAGTCCCCATAGCCAGCCTCCCGGATGACCGCCGCAGCCGCCTCGTGTACGTCAGCGCCAATGACCCCCGCGTGGACGGCATGGATGCCCGCAAGCTGCGCCTTTGCCACCGTGTGGTAGACCAGCTCCATCTCTTCGCTGGGCTGCCCCACCGCCACGGTGCGGGTCATATCCGAGCAGTAGCCGCCGTAGATACAGCCAAAGTCCATGGTGACAAACTCGCCCCGACGGATGGTCTTCTCCCCCGGAATGGCATGGGGCATGGAGCCGTTGGCTCCGGATGCCACAATGGGGTCAAAGGAGTTCTTGCTGGCACCGAACTTCATATGATAGTAGGTAATCAGCGCCGCAATCTCCTGTTCGGTGACCCCTTCCTTCACATGGTTCAGAATCTCCGTGAAGGTGCGGTCGGTAATATCCTGCGCCTGCTGCATCAGGGCCAGCTCCTCGCTGTCCTTGCTGGCACGAAGGTCGGTGAGCATACTCCCGGCGGGCACCAGCTCCACGCCGCTGCCCAGCGCCTTGCGCCATGCGGAGAACTGCTGCACCGTCATGGTGTTCTCCTCAAAGCCAATGCGGCGCAGACCCATCCGGGCAATGTCCTCCCCGGCCAGCACCATGTGGTGCCGCTGCCCGGAGATCATCTGAATGTTGCACCCCGTCACCTGACGGTTGGCCGCCTCGATGTACCGGGAATCGGTGTAGTAACAGCACTCTGTCCCTGCCACCAGCACCACGCCCTCGCCCCGGAACCCCACAGCGTAGGCCTCGTTGCTCTCTCCGGTGACCAGCATGGCATCGATATCATATTGCTTCAGCTTCTCCTGAATGCTGCTGAGATGGTTCATTTTCTTTCTTCCGCTTCCTTTATGTTGAAATAAGTCTCTTTCATCCGCAAAGCGTCCTCGCTCTGAGTGCCTGCGCTCTCGCAGACAAATACCGGATGCCAGTCTCGTCTTACAATTTCCTCTGCCAGCGGGGCAAAGTCCGGCCCCCATCCCGGGTCAGAGAACCGCAGATGGCGGTACTCTCCTCCCTTTGGGGTAAACTCAATCTTGGAGAAATGGCTGTGGAACCGGGCGGCACGCTCCTCGCCCAAAGCGGAAGCCATTTTGTCCAGCATGGCGCAAAATGCCTCCCGGCCGTTCAGGCTTCCCAGGGAACGGGCGTAGAGATGACCGAAGTCCACACAGGGCAGCAGCCGTTCATCCAGTCGGCACAGCTCCAGCACCTCGTCCAGATCTCCCAGTTGGTTGATCTTGCCCATGGTCTCCGGGCAGAGGGTGATCTGCCCCAGTCCCGCCTCGTCACAGGCGGCGATTACTGCTCGCAGCGTGTCTTTTGCGATGTCCAGCGCCTCCGCCCGGGTGCGTCCCATCAGCGCCCCGGAGTGGATGACCACACGGCCTGCGCCCATCCACGCCGCCGCCTGACAGGAGGCCAGCACATAGCCGGTATTCCGCTCCACCGCCTCCGGGTTGGCCAGACTGATAAAATAGGGGGCATGAAGGGAAAGACCGATACCCGCCTGACGGGCGTTCTTCCCCAATTGAGCGGCGGTCTGCTGAGAGATACGCACTCCTCTGCCGCACTGGTATTCGTACCAGTCCAATCCCTGCCCGTGCAGCCATGCAGGAGCGTCCAGACTGGATTTACTGTATTTGGAAAAGGCATCCGAATTGCCCGCCACACCAAACCTTGCCCTCATGGCAGTCCCTCCCCGTGGGGGCAGGCGGCCCGGAAGGGGGTCTCCACGGCGTAGCGGATGCGGCGAAAGACGGTATCCAGTGCCACAGGGCGGCACAGCACCGAGGTAATGCCCGCCCGGTTGGCACCCCAGATGTCGGTAAAAATCTGATCGCCGATCATAATGGTCTCCTCCGCCGTGGCACCGGTCTGCTCCAGCGCAGCCCGGAAGCCCCGGGGGCGGGGCTTGCCCGCATGGCTGATGAAGTCCACCTGAAACGCCTGAGCAAAGCGGCGGGAGCGAAAGGGCTTTCGTCCGTTGGAGAGGATGAACACGGTGATGCCTGCCTGATTCAGCCGGGCTTTCCAATCCATCAGCGCCTGATCCGGCTCCTTTTGCCGGTACCGGGCAAGGGTATTGTCCAGATCGGCCAGCACCAGCGTTTTGCCTGATCGGCGCAGCCGTTCAGGGGTCAGATCATAAACGCTGTCCACCCGATAATCCGGAATGAGAGGCAGCGGCATAGTCTTTCCTCCCCTCCTGCGGCATAGATTGTATCATCTAAATTGCCGAAGATTACAAGCAGTATAGCATAGTTTACGAATAGTTACAAGAGGGGGTCTGCTGAGAGATGGGTGCAAATTCTTCCTGTTTTTGTATTGTTGCACCAGAGGAAACAGACGCAATCGCCCGCTATGCGGTTCGTGGTGTGCTTCACGCCTATCAGGTGGGAGCGGGACCCAGACTTTGCCGCTCCTGCGGTCCGATTTCCGTTTCCGGGGGGCTGCTGGGTATCCGGCTGGGGGCAGCGCCGCCGGAGGGAAACGCCGATTCCTTTTGCCGTCAGTGCGTGCTGGAATGCCGCAGCCGGGGTGCAGCGGGGGTGCTGGCGGATTGGGAGCAGTTCAGCCGGGAGGTGTTTCGTTTTACCCGGACACTGGGTCACGCTTTGGAGCGGGCAGGGCTGACCGTCATGGTCCCGGAGGCTTACGCCGGGGTGACCGATTCGGCATTGGTCATGATTTCCTCCGCCCTGTCCGGGGGAAGTCTGGAGCTTCGGCTCCACGAGGCGGCAGAGCGGTACGGTGCCAGCCGTCTGGTGCTGGCGCTGGAACGGCTCAGTGACGACTTCCGTCTCCCCGCCGCAGGAGGCACCGGGCGGCATCTCTCGGCGCAGGAGCTATCCGGCCTGCGTCAGCGCCGTCCCTGTATCTACTGGTCGGAGGATCTCTGCACCCGGTATTTCACCTACTGCGGACGGGACGGGGTGCATTTTGTCCTGTTTGATGACGCTGCCAGCTTACAGCGCAAGCTGGAAATTGCCCAAAAGTCGGGGATTCGCCGGTGGGCGGCGGCGTGGAGTGAGATCAGCGACTGCGCCGGGACGCTGCTGCCTGCCCCATGAGCCATGACCACCGTCGCAGGGCTCAGACCATAGACAAACCCACTTCCATCTTGTGTTGGAAGTGGGTTTGTCTACAGTCTAAAATCCCGTTCCGCTTGCGCAGAACGGGATTTTTGGATTTTCTGTAAGAGTGAAATTACTTGATCTCGACCTTGCCGCCGGCAGCCTCGACCTTCTCCTTCATCTCGTTGGCCTCGTCCTTGGACACAGCCTCCTTCAGGGTGTAAGGAGTACCCTCGACAGCCTTCTTGGCATCAGCCAGACCCAGGCCGGTGATCTCACGGACAACCTTGATGACCTTGATCTTAGCAGCAGCGTCAAAGCTGGCCAGAACCACGTCGAACTCGGTCTTCTCTTCCACGGGCTCAGCAGCAGCAGCGCCAGCGCCAGCGCCGCCGGCAACAGCGATAGCCTCGACGCCGAAGGTCTCCTTCAGAGCGTCGGTCAGCTCCTTCACCTCCAGCAGAGACAGAGCCTTGATTTCTTCCACAATAGCATTGATATCAGCCATGATTTTTACCTCCTAAATTGGATTGTAGATATGATTTGGGGGTTACCGATTACTCGGCAGCGGCCTCGCCGTCCTTGTTTGCAATTGCATCCACGACAGCAGCCAGGTTTGCGATAGGTGCGATGAGCACGCCCACCAGCTGTGCATACAGATCGTTCTTGGAAGTCAGGGTTGCCAGCTGAGCGATCTCGCCAGCGGAGAGCACCTTGCCCTCCATGAAAGCAGCCTTGATGTGGAACTTATCGTCGCCCATCTTCTTGGCAAAGTCAGTCAGAACCTTGATGGGGGCGATGGGGTCCTCGGTACCGGTGGCCAGAGAGGTGTTGCCATGCAGCACACCGTCCAGCTCGGACAGACCGGACTCATCCAGTGCGCGGCGCACCATGGTGTTCTTCACCACGTTGTAAGCAACGCCGTTCTTGCGCAGCTCGTTACGCAGCTCGGTGTCCTGCTCCACGGTGATGCCGGAGTAATCCACCAGCACGCCGGAAGCGGCGCCCTTCAGCTGCTCCTCCAGAGCGGCGACAACAGCCTTCTTAGACTCCAAAACCTTTGCGTTCGCCATATTGTTTTCACCTCACAAAAAGAAAATCCTCCGCGTCAAAAGACAGGAGGACAGTACACGCAAAAAATCAGCTATGATTTTTCATGCACTCTCGGCAGGAAGGCAGATGCCAATTGAGCCGTAAGGCTCCTGCTGTCTTTGAACGCAGGAGTTATTATAGCAGGACAGTGCGCCCTTTGTCAACACTGTTTTACAGATTTTTCTCCCCTTCTCTCAGGGAAAAGGGGAGAAAAGCATTCTGCCTGATTATCCGTTTCCGGTGGGGATAAATGCGGATATCCGCCCTGCCAGTGCGGAGATGGGCATGGTTTGCAGCACCACCTTGCCCGGGCCGGTGACCACGGTGTTGAAGAACCCTTCGCCGCCGAAGAGCTTGTTGCCGAGGCCCTTTACGGTGACAATATCCATTTTGCAGCTCTCGTCCATCAGCACCAGATATCCGGTGTCAATGGTGATCTGCTCCCCGGGAGCCAGATCATACTCCACGGCGCTGCCGTCGATCTCCACCAGCACCGTGCCGCTGCCGGCAAACTTCTGCATCACAAAGCCCTCGCCGCCGAAGAATCCGGCTCCTGCCTTTTTTTGCAGGTAGACAGACAGCTCCACCCCCTCGTCAGAGGCCAGAAAGCTGCCCTTCTGGGCGATGACAGAACATCCCGGAGACACCTGAATGGCACGAATCTCTCCGGGAACACTGGCCGCAAAGGCAATCTGCCCCTGAGAGTGGGCTGCGTACCGATTCTGGAACATGGACTCCCCGGAGATGGCACGGCCAAACATCTTGCCCAGTCCGCCGCCTTTGGTCTCCATGCGGATGTCTCCCCGAATCCAGGACATACCGCCCGCCTGACAGATGATGGCCTCTCCCGGGTTCATGTCGCACACCGCCACCGGAAAGCTGCCGCCTAGAATCTGATACTTCATAACGATTCCTCCCTCCGCCAAACCATTCACAGGCTTGTTAAGATGCTTCCATTATATAGGAGGAAATGGGACTTTGCAAGCTTTTGAAGCGATTTTATAAAATCTTGCCGCCAATTTACGCTTCACTCAGTACCGCAGCACCGTGAAGGCTGTCTCCTCCGGCTGCACCGGGATGGTCTCCATCTCGGTGCGGGTGATCTGCACCCGCTCCAGCCCGTTCAGTGCGGACAGCAGCAGTCCCAGCCGGGCGGGGTCGGACTGAAACTCCCCCTCCACTGTGCCGTCCAAGCGGTTTTTGCACCACCCGGTGACCTTCAGGGCATCGCAGTGGAGCTTGCAGCGGTACCGGAAGCCCCTCCCCTGCACCCCGCCGTAAAAGACGATGTGCCGCCGGGTGAGCCTGTCCCGGTCCAGCTCCGGCAAATCCCGGTAAACCGCCCCTGCCTGCCACCGGGAGCGGGCGGCGTATTGTTCCCAGAGTCCTTTGGTGGACATGATGACCTCTCCTTTTGTAGCAAACCGCCCCGAGCCATAAACTCGGGGCGGTACTCATTTCAGCCAGTCAGCCGCAGCGTCTCAGCACTCCAGCTTTTCCAGCGTGCAGGTCTTGGCGATGCTCTTGCGAATCTCCGCACGCAGGGGCAGGACGCTGGTGGGGGATACGGACAGCTCGTCAATGCCAATGGCCAGGAAGGTGGGCAGCAGGGAGATGTCAGCGCCCAGCTCGCCGCAGATGCCGATCCAGATGCCGGCGGCATGGGCGGCGTCGGTGGCCATCTTCAGCGCCCGCAGCACGGCGGGATGGTGGGGGTCAAAGAACTTGCCCAGATCGTTGGCCTGACGGTCGCAGGCCAGGGTGTACTGGGTCAGGTCGTTGGTGCCCACGGAGAAGAAGTCTACTTCCTTGGCCAGTGCGTCCGCCACAAAGACGGAGGAGGGGGTCTCGATCATAATGCCGATCTCGGTGTCCTTGTTGTAGGGGATGCCCTCGGCTTCCAGCTCAGCCATCACCTTCTGGCAGGCACGCTTGCACTCCCGCACTTCCCACACGGAGGTAATCATGGGGAACATGATAGCCACCTTGCCGTAAGCGGAGGCACGGTACAGTGCCCGGAGCTGGGTGCGGAACACCTCGGGGCGGTTCAGGCAGATACGGATGGCACGAACGCCCATGGCGGGGTTCTCTTCCTTCTTCATGTCGAAGTAGGCCACCTGCTTGTCAGCGCCGATGTCCAGTGTACGGATGACCACCCGCTTGCCGTTCATGGCGGCGGCTACCTTCTTGTAGGCCTCAAACTGCTCGTCCTCGGTGGGATAGTCGGAGGCGGCCAGATAGAGGAACTCGGAGCGGAACAGGCCGATGCCCTGACCGTCGTTGGTGATGACGGCGTCCACGTCCTCGGGGGAGCCGATGTTGCAGTAGAGCATCATCTTGCGGCCGTCCAGCGTGATGTCTTCCTGACCCTTCATGGTCTCCAGCAGGCGCTTCATCTCCTGCTGCTTTTCATGCTTGTCCTTCAGCGCAGCCAGCGTCAGGTCGTCGGGATCCAGAATCAGGGAGCCGGTCTCGCCGTCGATGTAGGCGATGCGGCCCTGATAGGTCTCCTTCAGCGCCTCACCTGCGCCGCAGATGGCAGGAATGCCCATGGTGCGGGCCAGAATGGCGGTGTGGCTGTTGCCAGAGCCGCCCATGGTGACAAAGCCCAGAATCTTGCTCTTGTCCAGCTGAAGGGTCTCGGAGGGAGCCAGATCGTCGGCTGCCAGAATCACCGGCTCGTCGGAGTCGATGCCGCCCTCGGCAATGCCCATCAGGTTGTTCAGGATGCGCTGGGTCACGTCCTTGATGTCGGCGGCACGAGCCTGCATGTAGGCGTCGTCCATAGCGGCGAACATGGCGGCGAACTGCTCGCCAGCCAGCTTCACAGCATACTCCACGTTGCACTGCTCTTCCTCCAGCGTGTCCATGATGGACTCCACATAGTCGTCGTCCTCCACGAACATGGCGTGGGTCTCAAACAGAACAGCGGACTCGTCGCCAGCCTCTTCCCGGCACTTCTCTGCCAGTGCGGTGAGCTGATCCATGCTCTTGGCCTGTGCGTCAGCCAGACGAGCCTTTTCCGCTTCCAAATCGGTAGCGGGCTTCTTCTCAATGTTGGTGTCGGGACGCTGGAAGAAGTACAGCTTGCCCTTGGTCACGCCCTTGGAAACGCCTTTGCCCTGAATCAGAATCATAGGTATCATCCTCCTTGTATCATCTCAAAACGGGAGCGCCGCCCAGCGACGCTCCCTGCTTGTGTGCAAAAGGATTACAGGTTCTCTTTGAAGAAAGCCTCGATGGCGGCGATGGCGGCGTCCTCGTTCTCACCCTCAGCCTTGACGGTGACGGTAGCGCCCTGCTTGATGCCCAGACCCATCAGCTTCATCAGCTGGGAAGCCTTGGCGACCTTGCCGTCCTTCTCCACGGTCACAACCGTGCCGTCGAAGGTCTTGGCCAGCTTGCTCAGCAGGCCGGCGGGACGAGCGTGGATGCCCAGAGGATCCTGTACGGTGTAGTTAAATTCTTTCATAATAATTGCCTCCTTTGGTATTATAGCCTGTATAAACAGGAATTTGGTGAATCAGATGTTTGCGCCATACTTTACGTCGCTGTAATCGTCGGCGTTGGTGAGCAGAACCACCACCACGTCGGGATGGTTGGCCTTGGCAATCTTGTCACGGTCGAACTTGACCAGCGGCTGACCCGCCTTGACCTGATCGCCCTCCTTCACCAGAGCCTGGAAGCCATCGCCGTCCATGGCAACGGTGTCCACGCCGATGTGGATGAGCAGCTCCATGTCCCCGGCACCGGTGATGCCGATGGCATGCTGGGTCTCGGCCACAGAGGAGATTTCGCCGTCACAGGGAGCCACCACAACGCCAGCCTCAGGCCACACGCCCACGCCGGTGCCCAGAGCGCCGGAGGCGAAGGTGGGGTCAGGAATCTGGTCATAGGGGATGACCTTGCCGGCCACGGGAGCCAGAACGGTGCCAGCCTCGCACTTGATGACGGGATTGGTGGGAACTTCCACCTTCTCGGCCACGGGAGCAGCCTTCTTGGCAGGCTCCTCTTCCTTCCAGATGATCCAGGTCAGGACGAAGGCCACGCCGGCGGCAATGCACAGCTCAATGAGATAGAAGGGCAGGTTGTTGACAGCGGGGATGGCGGGGATGCCAGTCACGCCGTACACAGGAGCACCGAACTTGACCACCTCGCCAGCGGCGTTGGTGCCATGAGCCCAGGGGCCGGCTGCGAACAGGGAGCCGCAGGCGCCGCCGATCATGCCGCACACAAAGGGCTTCATGAAACGGAAGTTGATACCGAAGATAGCGGGCTCAGTGATGCCCAGAGAAGCGGACAGGGAGGAAGGAACGGCCACAGACTTGGTCTTCTCGTTCTTTACCTTCAAAGCCACAGCAAGGCAGGCACCGAACTGAGCGAAGTTGGCGGCGGAGGCGATGGGCATCCAGAAGTTCACGCCGCTGGAGGAAATCATGCCTGCCTCGATGACGTTGCACATATGGTGCAGACCCATGACCACGGTGATGGGATAGATGGCGCCCATGACGGCGGCGCCGATACCAAAGCCGACGCTGACCAGCGCCTCAGCGCCTTTGAGTACGATGCTCTCGAAGGCGGAGAAGATGGGGCCAATGATGGTGAAGGTGACAAATGCGGTGATGACCACGGTGCACAGCGGGGTGACGAACAGGTCGATCATCTCAGGCACATGCTTATGTAGCCATTTTTCCACGGTAGACATGAGCAGGACGGCCAAAATCACCGGGATGACGTGTCCCTGATAGCCAACCTGTTGGACATTGAAGAAGAACAGGTGCCAGACGGGAATTTCGCCGGGGGCGTAGTTGCCCACCGTCCATGCGTTGACCAGAGCGGGGTGAACCATCATCATACCGATGACAGTGCCAAGGAAGATGTTGCCGCCAAACACCCGTGCGGAGGACACAGCCACCAGAATGGGCAGCATGGCGAATGCAGTGTTTGCCACAAGGTCAAGGAAGGATAACCAGTCGGTCTCACCAAAGGCGGGGATGAACTTGGGGATGGCTTCCACCAGACCCATCATCAGGCCGGAAGCCACGATGGCGGGCAGGATGGGGACAAACACGTCGCCGGGCGTCTTCAGAATCTGTTTCCAGAGAGGCATCCGAGCGGCGGCGGCGTTCTTGACCTCGTCCTTGGTGGCGGCGGTCATGCCGGTGATGTCCAGGAACTCGTCATACACCTTGTTGACGGTGCCGGTGCCGATGATGATCTGAACCTGTCCGTTGCTCTCGAACACGCCCTTTACACCGTCCACCTCTTCCAGAGCGGCCTTGTCGATCTTGCTGTTGTCCACCGTAACCAGACGAAGCCGGGCTGCACAGTGAGCTACGCTGACCAGATTTTCCCGGCCGCCCAGCTGCGCAAAAATGTCTTGCGCACACTTTCTGTAATCCATAAACTTCTCTCCTTTTTTCGTTGTTGTTTTTGAAAACGGTTTCAACACATTCCAATTCTAACAAAAACCTTCTCTGTTGTCCAGATGGTATTTTAACTAATTTTCAAAAGTGATTTTTGGACGCTTTCACTAGGTATCACCGGAGGGCTTTTGTCCAACCTGCCGAAAGACGTTTGAATTTACCCTGTTCTATAAATAATTTTGCCAAATATCTTGCTTTTCCGGGTTTGGTGTGGTAACTTATATTTTGAAAACGATTTCATGCCGCTGCCCCCTTTTATTTCCTGCAATCCACTCCATTTTCCACGAAACACACCACTACGCCTGACGGCGCGATTGATGAGGAGAGATCAGATGAATCAGCATTCCAATGTCTCTGCCCCGGTATCTGCTTTCGAGCAGCGTCTGGAACAGTGCTACAACGAGCTGAAGTGGCTCTATCACGAACTTTATCAAGACAAAGGCAACGCTTTCGACTATTTTCTTTCTATGCTGAAAAGCTGCTACGAGGGACGCAAGCAGTCCCTTCGCAGCTTGGACGAGCAGCGTCTGGCGCAGCCGGACTGGTACCGCTCCAACAAGCTGATGGGCATGATGATGTATCCCTCCAACTTCGGCGGCAACCTGAACGGTGTCCGGGAGCGGCTGGACTATCTGGAGGAATGCGGCGTCAACTATCTGCACCTGATGCCCCTGCTGGACTCCCCCGAGGGCAAGAGCGACGGCGGCTATGCGGTGTCCGACTTCCGCAAGGTTCGCCCCGATCTGGGCACCATGGAGGATTTGGAGGCGCTGGCGGATGAGTGCCACAGCAAGGGCATTGCCCTGTGTCTGGACTTTGTGCTCAACCACACCAGCGAGGAGCATCCCTGGGCGAAGGCTGCCCGGGAGGGCGACCCCATCGCCCGCAGCCGCTACTTCTTCTACAACGACTGGGTGATTCCCAACGAATTTGAAAAGACGGTGCCTCAGGTGTTCCCCACCACTGCACCGGGCAGCTTCACCTGGCTGGATGACTGTCAGGAAATCGTCATGACCTCCTTCTATCCCTTCCAGTGGGATCTGAACTACGCCAACCCCATGGTGTTTAACGACATGACCGAAAACCTGCTCTATCTGGCCAACCGGGGCATGGATGTGATTCGTCTGGACGCAGTTCCCTACATCTGGAAGGAGCTGGGCACCACCTGCCGCAATCTGCCTCAGGTGCATACGCTGGTGCGAATGATGCACCTTGCCTGCCAGATTGTCTGCCCCGGCGTGCTGCTGCTGGGTGAGGTGGTCATGGAGCCGGCGAAGGTAGCTCCCTACTTCGGCACGGTGGAAAAGCCGGAGTGCGATATGCTCTACAACGTCACCACCATGTGCACCACATGGCATACCGTGGCCACCCGCAACGTCCATTTGCTCCGTCATCAGATGGATCAGGTGTGCGCTCTGCCCAACACCTGCCTGTTCCAGAACTATCTCCGCTGCCATGACGACATCGGCTGGGGTCTGGACTACAAGTGGCTGCTGGAGCATTACGGTCAGGATGAGGTGTCCCACAAAAAGTACCTCAACGACTGGTTCACCGGCAAGTGGCCGGGCAGCTGGTCCAGAGGCGAGCTGTACAATGACGATCCACGTCTGGGCGATGCCCGACTGTGCGGCACCACCGCCTCTCTGGTGGGTATTGAGACCGCCCTTGCCCCGGATGCCCCTCCCCAAGCGCTGGAACAGGCCATCGCCTGCGACATGATGCTCCACGCATGGATGCTCACCCAGAGCGGCATTCCCGTGCTGTACAGCGGCGACGAGGTGGGGCAGCTCAACGACAATGACTACCACAACGACCCCCTGAAGGCAGATGACAGCCGCTACATTCACCGTGGCGTGTTCGACTGGGAGATGGCAGAAAAGCGCCACACGCCGGGCACTGTTCAGAACCGGATTTTCTACGGTCTGCGCAAGCTGGAGCAAATTCGTGCGGCCCACCCGGTGTTCCGCTCGGATGCGCAGGTCTGGACCTGGGGCGGGGACGACGCCGTCATGGGTCTGGAGCGCCGTTTTGGCGGAGAGCGGCTGGTGGGTCTGTTCAACTTCTCCGAGCAAACCCACAAGCTGAACCTGGGCAAGGGAGTGGCGGAGGACCTGCTCACCGGTGCCGCCGTCTGGCTGGACGAGGTGACCCTCCCCGGATACGGATTCTATTGGCTTTTGCTGGAGCGGAGCTGAGCGCCCATGGCCATAAAGGAACTGGCACAGATGGCAGGGGTCTCCCCCTCTGCCGTCAGCCGTTATCTCAACGGAGGTTCTCTCAGTGAGGAGAAGAGCCAGCGTATTCGTTCCGCCATTGAGCTCACCGGCTATCACCCCGACTCGGTGGCACGAACCCTGCGCACCAAGACCACCAATCTGGTGGGGCTCATCGTCCCCAAAACGGACTCGGGCGCAGTCGCTCAGGTCACCGCCGGGGTAGCCTCCACCCTCAACCGCCATCACTATTTCTCCCTGCTGGCGGACACCGCCAATGACCCGGCGCAGGAGCTTGCCTACCTGAACCTGTTTCAAAAGCAGCAGGTGGCGGGTATCGTGTTTATGGCAACCGTCATGACGCCGGAGCTGGAACAGGCCCTTCGCAGCTCTCGGGTGCCTATCGTGGTCACCGGGCAGAAATTCCGTCAGGTGCCCTGCGTCTACCACGACGACTTCGGCGCCGCCTTCGAGCTGGCTGCCCTGATGCTCAAGCGGGGGCGGAGACATCTGGCCTTCATTGGGGTCACCGAGGAGGATATCGCCGTAGGCGTCAACCGCCGCCGGGGGGTAGAGGCCGCCATGACAGAGTTTGGCCTTGACCCGGCTTCCCTGCTGGTGGAGCGGGGCAGCTTTCAGGTGGAAAACGGCATCACCTCCGCCGAACGGCTGTTGCACCGCTGCCCGGAAATGGACGGGGTGATCTGCGCCACCGACCGGATTGCCGTAGGCGCTATGGAGGTGCTGCGCCGGGCAGGCAAAAAGCTGCCAGAGGATGTGAGCGTGGCGGGCATGGATGACAGCTGGGCGGGGAACTATCTCTCCCCCCGTCTCACCACCGCCCACTTCTACTACCGGGAAAGCGGAGAGAACGCCGCAGAGCTGCTGGTGGATATGCTCCGCCGCCGCACTGACCCCTCTCCCGTGCAGCAGACCATGCTGGGCTATACCATCCTTCAGCGGGAGTCGGTATGATCTTTCCCAAAATACAAAAATGACTTCGGTTCCCTGAGAATCGAAGTCATTTTGTTTGTTAAAGCGTAGGCAGCGAGTCAATAAACTGCACCGCAGAGCGGGGAGTGCGGTTGGGGTTGCGGATGTCCCATTTCACCGCCAATGCCATGAGCTGTTCCTCCGGCATCTCCACGCCCCGCTGGGCGGCCATATCCCGGATCATTTGCAGGAACTGAGGCTTGCTCAGCTCGTGGAAGAGGATGCGCAGTCCGAACCGCTCAGAGAGGGAGGTTTTCTCCTGAATGGTCTCTCTGGCGTCCACCTCGTCCCCGGCACGGTCGGAAAAGGTCTCCCGCACCAGATGGCGGCGGTTGCTGGTGGCGTACACCGCCACATTGGAGGGTCTGGGCTCCACGCCGCCCTCCAAAATGGTCTTCAAGATAGAGTAGCTGCGGTCGTCCTTGTCGAAGGCCAAATCGTCAATAAAGAGAATGAACTTCTGGCTCTGGTGTCCCAGCATACGCACCAGCTGAGGGATGCCGGGGAGGTCGGATTTGTCCAGCTCGATGATGCGGAGATTTTCCATTCCTTCCATCCCCAGCAGAGACTTCACCGTGGCGGACTTTCCCGTGCCGCTGACCCCATAGAGCAGCACGTTGTTCACTCGGTGTCCTGCCAGCAGCGCCCGGGTATTGGCGGCAAGCTGGTTGCGCTGGCGCTCATAGCCCAGCATCTCCCCCTCCGGCACATAGTCGGGGCGCTCCACCGGGTACAGTCCTCCGTTCTCCCAGACAAAGGCCTTGCAGCGGGCAAACTGTCCGCAGCCGTTTTTCCGGTAGGAATCCATCAGCTCCTCCAGCGTGGGCAGCTCCCCCCCTCCCCAGACAGGCAGAACACCCTCCACCCGCAGGGCGTACTCCGCCTCGTTCAGCGCCGTCTCCAGCAGCAGCAGGTCATGCTCCGCCGCATGGCGCAAAATCTCCGTCTCTCTGCCCTCTGCGACCGCACAGGCAAAGGGGGACTCGTCATAGTAGAGATGCTGCCCCAGATAGGCGGCAGGGCTGTCCTGTCCCGCCTGTGCCAGAGCAAAATAGGCGCTGCCATACTCCCGGCTCCACGTCTTGTCCTTGCCCCTGCGGGCGAGCATCTCATTCAGGGCGCTGACAAAGGGGAGCTCCAGAAGATTGTGGTAGACGGTAAGGGTGTTCAGGTCGATTTGCGGATTCATTGCTGTCCCTCCTTACGGGTATGAAGAAAAGCAAGCAAGAGCCGGAAGCCGGTATTCCACCAGTCCTTAGCTCTTGCTCAAGCAGGGTATTATCCCATATTTACGGTGAACGTGGTGGAGACGCCGTTATACTGGGTGCCGTCGCTCTCTCCAAAGCTGTCGATGATGACGGTGATGTCGTGCTTGCCGGTGCCCGGGTCAAAGGCGCTGGTCACCTGCCAGCGTTCTCCCTCGCCGGGGTGGATATCGCCGCTGGTATAGAGGGTTTTCCCCTCTGCGTCGTTGATGGTAAAGCGGAAATAGACCGGGTTGGCCTGATCGTTTTTCAGGTCCAGATAGTCCTGTCCGTTGGTGATGCTGAAATCCACAAAGCCGGGGAAGATGATCTCATCCGAAACCGCCTCTGTCTCCTGCACGTCTTCCGCAATCACCTTGCCGGGGGTGGCGATACCGGTGCCGGTGGCATTGCCGCCGCCCACCCGTCCGGGCGCGTCGCTGGCGCCGGGCGGGGTGACAATCCCCAGCGCAAAGCAGAAGTAACCCATCGCTGCCACAATGCCGCAGATCAGCAGAATCAATCCCGAGGCCAGCAGCAGGTTGACTGTTTTTTCTTTTTCATCGAATTGGTCTGCCATGGCGAACCTCCCGAAGTGTTGTTATCTTGAGAAACTATACCAGACTTTCCCCGGAAAAACAAGAGAAAACCACGCCCTCCGGGAAAGAAAACCGACCAACGCCTCCTTTTCCCCCTCCCTTGCCCCCAATCTCCACAAATCCCTTGCAATTAACCGGCAGATTGGGTATAGTAGAGGGCGTATTCATCAAACGCAGTCTTCCGGTAGGAGAAACAGCGTATCAAAGGAGAATCATTGTAATGGAAAAACAGGAATGGTTGGCGGTATACCGCCACTCGCTCAGCCACATTTTGGCCAAGGCCGTCATTGAGCTGTTCGGCAAGGACAAGGTGCAGTATGCCATCGGACCTCAGATTGCCGACGGTTTTTACTATGACTTTGCCCTGCCCCGCCCCATTGTGGCGGAGGACTACAAGGCCATTGAGAACAAAATGCGGGAGATCCTCAAGCGCAAGGAGGATTGGACCCGGGAGGAAGTTTCCCGGGACGACGCCCTTGCCCTGTTTGCCGGTCAGAAGTACAAGACCGAGCTGATTCGTGATCTGCCCCAGGGCGAGACCATCACCATTTACCGCACCGGCGACGATTTTGTGGATCTCTGCCGAGGGCCTCATGTGGACAACTCCAAGGAGCTGATGGCCGCCGCCTTCCAGATCAAATCCGCTTCCGGTGCTTATTGGCGGGGCGATGAGCATAACGACTCCCTCACCCGGGTCTATGTCTATGCCTTCCCCACCAAGGAGGAGCTGAAAGCCCACCTGACCCTGATTCGTGAGGCGCAGGAGCGGGATCACAAGAAGCTGGGCCCCCAGCTTGACCTGTTCATGTTCTCGGAGACCGCCCCCGGTATGCCCTACTGGCTGCCCCGTGGCTGGGCCATGTATCAGGCGTTGATCCGCTATTGGCGCAAGCTCCATGTGGCCCACGGCTATCAGGAGATTTCCGCCCCGGTGATTAACAACCGGAAGCTGTGGCTGATCTCCGGTCACTGGGCACACTATCAGAACAATATGTTCATCATCCCCGGCATGAACGGCACCCCGGACGATGCAGACATTATGGCCGCCAAGCCTATGAACTGCCCCAACGCCATGATGACCTACAAGCGCACCATGCACTCCTACAAGGAGCTGCCCATCCGCTACAACGAGCTGGACATGGTGCACCGGAAGGAGAAGTCCGGCCAGCTTAACGGTCTGTTCCGGGTGCAGGCCTTCCGTCAGGACGACGACCACACCTTCGTCACCGAGAGCCAGATTGAGGCGGAGATTGAGGACGTGATGGCCATTGCCGACGAGATCTACGGCACCTTTGGCATCACCTACCGGGCGGAGTTCTCCACCCGTCCCGACGACTACATGGGCGACATTGAGGTCTGGAATCAGGCCGAGGCTGCCCTGAAGCGGATTCTGGACAAGAAGTACGGCGAGGGCGGCTACGAGATCAACGAGGGGGACGGCGCTTTCTACGGTCCCAAAATCGACCTTCAGATCAAGGACGCTCTGGGGCGTGAGTGGCAGTGCGGCACCATCCAGCTGGACTTCCAGCTCCCCCACAACTTCGAGCTGACCTATCAGGACAGAGATGGCATGATGAAGCAGCCGGTGGTGATTCACCGGGCGATCTTCGGCTCTCTGGAGCGGTTCATCGGCATTCTGATCGAGCACTTCAAGGGTGCCTTCCCCTTCTGGATGAGCCCCTATCAGGTGGCTGTGGTGCCCATCCGGGTGGAGCACAACGAATACGCCCGTCAGGTAGCGGACACGCTGCAAATGATGGGCATTCGTGTGGAGGCAGACTACGCCGACAAGAACATGAACGAGAAGATCAAGTATTACCGCACCATGAAAGACCCCTATATTCTGGTCATTGGCGACAAGGAAGTGGAGAACGGCACCGTCTCCATCACTGTCCGTGGTCAGAAGCAGCAGCTCCACGACGTTCCTCTGGACACCCTGTACAAGATGGTGAACAAGATGAACGACGAGCATACGTTGGAGCTGATTGGCAGCACCGAGGGACTTTAATTGGATGAAAAAATCCCCTTTCCCAATGGAAAGGGGATTTTTTGTACGAAAATACTCAAATGGAGCGCATCTCCTGCAAGGCGGACACCATTCTGGGGTGCCGGGCGAGGAAATGGATCTGAGGATGGCAGCAGCGGGAGATCAGCACCCACTGGTTTTCCAGAATCTCCAACTGTATGTTGCGAAACGCCGGGTCTGGATTTTTGGTCAGGCTGAAATGCGGATGGCTTTGGGCAAACGCCTCCGTCTGTTCCATATGCCGCCGGTATTGCTCATAGTCATAGCGCACCTCCCGGCTGCTGAACATATGCGCCAGGGGCAGGCACATGGGATAGCGTTCCAGCTCCTCCCGGGACAGCTCCGGCACCTCGCAGCGCACCGGATACTCCTTCAAAAGCTGTTCGATCCCTCTTCTCCGTTCCGCAACCCAGTCCAGAAGCCGCTCCCGCTCCTCCTGAGGCATCTGGGTTTGCAGCAGCATTTCCTCCATCAGCTCCCGGCTGATGGTGTAGATAGGCGGGGCAGCGCAGATATGCCGCCGCACCCCCGGCTCCCATGCAGCGGTGGAATAGAAGCTGTCCAGCTTGCGCTGGTCGCTCTCCCGGAACACCTCCAGCAAAGGCACCGCCTTGGACAGCAGCCGTTCCGCCCGCCTGCGGAAATAGTCTACCTCCTCGGGCTGGGTGAAGAGCACGCAGCGCCCTTCCTCCGGGTAGCCGTTGATGGCCTCTCCCACCAGCGCCGCACTGCCGGATACAAACAGCTTGTGCTGGAACACCTCATTCACCGGCCTGCGAAGGTGATAAGGAGACACATACCCTGTCATGTACACCGGAATCCAGTTCTCAAAGCTGCGAATGATTTCCTCCACCGGACGATACAGTGAGTGAATCACGTTCAGGTGAAGCCCCCGCTTCAGGCACTGTGCCAGCAGCAGCATATAGGTTCTGGCATAACCTCTGTCCGCCATCAATTCCCGCTCCGGCATATCGTTATACAGATATACCGGCTCCATAGAGGGGGCGTTATATGTGGCGCGCAGGAAGTTCAGCTCCCCCTGACGCAGACGTTCAAGCCCGTCATACTCCTCCATATCGGCAGGGGGGCAATACGCTTCTTCATCCGCCTCTGTATCCCGGAAGTGAATGTCCCGGACGTATTCCTCCAAATCAAACTCGTCCAGCGAACGGAGGAACCGGCTCAGCTGCACCGGGGGACGATCCCGGCGCTGGGTAAACCAGTCGTTCAGCTTCTGGTAATAGTTATCAAGGTTCAGCTCTACCGTGGTGCAGCGCAGCAGCTCCGCCACTGCTGCCATGTCCTCCGGAGTGGAATACCGGCGCACCACATACCGGCACACCCCGTCTACAAATTGCTCCCCATTGGCAGGGGTGCGCCGCCCTGCCCGGATACGGGACAGATAGGATGCGTCAAAGTTCAGGCTCTTTGCCAGATCGTTGAGGCTGATCTGTAAGACCGCCGCCAATTGGTCAAAATGCTCGGAGAGCTGGGGATACTGCTGCCGTCCCTCCGGCAGGGTCAGGTTGAGTACCGATGCCGCTTCCTCCGCAGAGAGGATTTTCCCCCGCTGCACCGCCAGCATATGCAGTCCCGCTGCCAGCCGGGAGACAATCTCGCTCTCCCGCTCCGGCTCCCGGGCTCCGGAACGGTAACGACTGATGGCTGCGGCAGACACACCGGAGTGCTCCGCCAGTTCCATGGCGCTGCATCCCAGCGTATGGATATAATCATTGAGCTGTTGTGCAAATGTCATGACCGTTCCCCCCTTTGCGCCAGTCTTCCGGCGCGTTCCAGCGGCCCTCTGCCCATGCCTGAGCAGACCTGTTACCGGATTTCATGTTTTTACGGTTTTATTTTACCATAAAACCACCAGAGAAAACACCAAAATTTCCAAAATGTCAATGACTTTTTTGAAATTTCTTCTTCCTATCTGAGGCATTTGCTGTTCCACAGGGATACGCTACTTTTTCAACCGGAACTCTTGTTCTGTCGGGGCAGGTGTGGTAGAATGGCACCGAGATAAGGGGTGCCATCCAGCCCCCTTTACCCTGCGAAACGGAGTGATTTCCATGAGTGATCCCAATTGGAAGATTGAAACCAACTGTATTCAGGCCGGCTACTCCCCAAAAAACGGCGAGCCCCGGATGATTCCCATTGTTCAGAGCACCACCTTTAAGTACGACAGCTCTGAGGCCATGGGCAAGCTGTTTGATCTGGAGGAGAGCGGATACTTCTATACCCGTCTGCAAAATCCCACCAACGACTATGTGGCAGCAAAGATCGCCGCTCTGGAGGGGGGCACCGCCGCTATGCTCACCTCCTCCGGGCAGGCTGCTTCCTTCTTCTCGGTGTTCAATATCTGTTCCGCCGGGGATCACGTTGTGGCTTCCTCCACCATCTACGGCGGCACCTACAACCTCTTCAACGTGACCATGCGGAAGATGGGCATTGCGTTCACCTTTGTGGACCCGGATTGCTCCGACGAAGAGCTGGAAGCCGCTTTCCAGCCCAACACCAAGGCAGTTTTCGGAGAGACCATCGCCAACCCGGCGCTGGTGGTGCTGGACATTGAGCGCTTTGCGAATGCCGCCCACGCCCATGGTGTCCCTCTGATTATTGACAACACCTTTGCCACCCCCATCAACTGCCGTCCCTTTGAGTGGGGTGCGGATATCGTCATCCACTCCACCACCAAGTACATGGACGGCCATGACTGCGGGGTGGGCGGCGTCATCGTGGACTCCGGCAAGTTTGACTGGATGGCGCACGCAGACAAGTTCCCCGGGCTCTGCACTCCGGACGAGAGCTATCACGGCATCACCTACGCGGAGCGTTTCGGCAAAGAAGGCGCTTATATCACCAAAGCCACTGCACAGCTCATGCGTGACCTGGGCTCCATTCCCGCACCCATGAACGCCTTCCTGCTCAATCTGGGTTTGGAGAGCCTCCATGTCCGTATGCCCCGGCACTGTGAGAACGCTCAGAAGGTGGCGGAGTTCCTGCAAAATCATCCTCAGGTGGCGTGGGTGAACTATCCCGGTCTGCCCGGAAACCAGTATTATGAGCGGGCCCGGAAGTACATGCCCCATGGCACCTGCGGCGTCATCTCCTTCGGCGTCAAGGGGGGACGTTCCGCCGCCGAGACCTTTATGGCCCATCTCAAGCTGGCTATGATCGCCACCCATGTGGCGGATGCCCATACCTGCGTTCTCCACCCCGCCTCCTCCACCCATCGTCAGCTCAGCGACGAGGAGCTGGTGGCCGCCGGAGTGGGTCCCGACCTGATCCGTCTCAGCGTGGGCATTGAGAATGTGGACGACATTCTCGCCGACGTGGAGCAGGCACTCTCTGCCCTCCATTCCTGATTTTTCTCATTCTGACCGCAAGGTTACGCACCCAGCGGGAAGGTACGTTTTGTCTCTGCCCTGCTGGGGTCATTGCGCCGTACTCTTCCCGGAGTGCGGCGCTTTTTATTCCCAAGGAGGGATGCTATGCCGCCGGAAACCCTGATTGACAAGCTGTCTGCCGCCCATTCGCTTACTCTGGACGAATATGCCGCCCTGATTGACAGCCGCACCCCGGAGCTTGCCCGGGAGCTGGCACACCGGGCGGTGGAGGTGCGCCAATCCATCTACGGAACCGACGTATATGTCCGGGGCTTAATTGAGATCAGCAACATCTGCAAAAACGACTGTCTCTATTGCGGCATCCGCAGGAGCAACCGCTCCTGTCACCGCTACCGGCTCACCCCGGAGCAGATTCTGGACTGTGCCAAAGAGGGGTATGCGCTGGGCTTTCGCACCTTTGTGTTGCAGGGGGGCGAGGACGGGTACTATACCGACCCGCTTCTCTGTGTGCTGATAGAAAAAATCAAGTCCGCCTGTCCCGGGTGCGCCGTTACCCTGTCGCTGGGGGAGCGAAGCCGGGAGAGCTATCAGCGGCTGTTTGACGCCGGAGCTGACCGCTACCTTCTCCGCCACGAGACCGCCGACCCTGTCCACTACGCCGCCCTCCATCCCCCTGAGATGTCCTTTGAAAACCGGATGCGCTGTCTCCGGGATTTGCGGGAGATTGGCTATCAGGTGGGCTGTGGGTTTATGGTGGGCTCGCCGGGACAGACCAGCGCACAATTGGCTCAGGATTTGAAGTTCATCGAGACCTTTCACCCGGATATGTGCGGCATCGGTCCCTTTGTCCCTCATCACGAAACTCCCTTCCGGGACAAGCCGGGGGGCACGGTGGAGCTGACCTGCTTTCTGCTGTCGGTGATTCGGCTGATTCATCCCCCGGTGCTGCTGCCCGCCACCACCGCCCTTGGCACCATCCATCCCACCGGACGGGAACAGGGCATTCTTGCCGGGGCAAATGTGGTCATGCCCAACCTGTCCCCTGTGGCGGTGCGGGGAGACTATGAGCTGTACGACAACAAAATCTGCACCGGGGAGGAATCCGCTCAGTGCCGGGGCTGTCTGGAAGGGCGGATGGAGTCCATCGGCTACCGTGTCGTTACCCACAGAGGGGACGTAAAACGGATATAAACATTTATCATTATGAGTATCCAGATGAGTCAGCTTGCAGGACTCTCCCCCAGTCAGCTGCGCTGACAGCCTTTCGCAGAGGAGTGCCTTCGGCATTTCATCCCACTCGCCCTGAAACGTGCCACCGGCACGTTTCCGAGACGGGCTCACTCTAAGAGGGGGCCATTGGCAAAGACGGAAGGTAAAAAGGTTTCGCCAGTGCCTCCCTCTCAGAGGGAGGTGTCACCGAAGGTGACGGAGGGAGCCGATATTGCACTGACTGAATGATCCGGATAACCAACTTCACCATCAAAAAAGGAGAACTGTTATGGCAATTTACAACCCCGCCTCCCTGAAGGCTGAGGAATTCATCAACCACGAGGAAATTGAGGCCACCCTCGCCTATGCGGAAGCCAACAAGAACAACGTGGAGCTGATTGACCAGATTTTGGAAAAGGCACGCCCGGTGAAAAACGGCAACGGCTGCACCTGCGCCGGGCTGACCCACCGGGAGGCCTCTGTGCTGCTGGCCTGTGAGATTCCCGAGAAGATTCAGCGGATGTATGAGATTGCGGAGGAAATCAAGCTGGCCTTCTACGGCAACCGGATTGTGCTGTTTGCCCCGCTGTATCTGTCCAACTACTGCGTCAACGGCTGCGTCTACTGCCCCTATCACGCCAAAAACCGCCATATCCCCCGGAAGAAGCTGACCCAGGAGGAAGTGCGGGCAGAGGTCATCGCCTTGCAGGACATGGGGCACAAGCGCCTTGCCATTGAGGCGGGAGAGGACCCCAAAAACAACCCCATTGAGTACATTTTGGACTGTATTCACACCATTTACAGCGTCCACCACAAAAACGGCGACATCCGCCGGGTGAACGTGAACATCGCCGCCACCACCGTGGAGAACTACCGGAAGCTGAAAGAAGCGGGCATTGGCACCTACATCCTGTTTCAGGAGACCTACCACAAAAAGAGCTATGAGCAGCTTCACCCCACCGGACCCAAGCATGACTATGACTATCACACCGAGGCCATGGACCGGGCCATGGAGGGCGGCATTGATGATGTGGGTCTGGGCGTCCTCTTCGGTCTGGAGATGTACAAATACGAATTTGCCGGGCTGCTGATGCACGCAGAGCATTTGGAGGCGGTTCACGGAGTGGGCCCCCACACCATCAGCGTTCCCCGGGTGAAGCGGGCAGACGACATTGACCCGGATATGTTTGACAACGGCATTGACGACGAGACCTTCACCAAAATCGCCGCCTGCATCCGTCTCGCTGTCCCTTACACCGGCATGATTATCTCCACCCGTGAGTCTGAACAGGTGCGGCAGCGGATGCTGCAAGTGGGCATCTCTCAGGTCAGCGGCGCCTCCCGCACCTCTGTGGGCGGCTACACTGAGGAAATCCGTCCCACCGACACCGAGCAGTTTGACGTGTCCGACCAGCGGACGCTGGACGAGGTGGTGCGCTGGCTCATGGAGAGCGACCACATCCCCTCCTTCTGCACCGCCTGCTACCGGGAGGGACGCACCGGAGACCGGTTTATGGCGCTGTGCAAAAACGGTCAGATTCTCAACTGCTGCCACCCCAACGCCCTGATGACCTTGGCAGAGTATTTGGAGGATTACGCCTCCGAGGAGACCAAACAGGTGGGCTACGCCATGATTGACCGGGAGCTGAACAAGATTCCAAAAGAAAAGGTTCGTCAGATTGCCGCCGAGAACATTGCCGCCATCCGTTCCTCCAACCGGAGAGATTTTCGGTTCTGAGCGGGATGCCGTTTCTGCGGGCGCACGCTGTTGCGCCTCTACAACCCGGGCGATTTGTGAATCGCCCCTGCAAGGAAGGTGTGGTTTTCCATGTCCACAAACCTGAACGATACCCCCTCCGCCAACCGCATCCACATCGGCTTTTATGGCCGCCGCAACGCTGGCAAGTCCTCGCTGGTCAATGCAGTCACCGGGCAGGAGTTGGCGGTGGTGTCTGACGTAAAGGGCACCACCACCGACCCGGTACGCAAGGCCATGGAGCTGCTGCCCCTTGGCCCTGTGGTCATCATCGACACCCCCGGTCTGGACGACGAGGGCGCACTGGGAGAAAAGCGGGTACAAAAAACCCGGGAAACGCTGGCAAAGACGGACATCGCCGTGTTGGTGATCGATGCCGAAACGGGGATACAGACGGAAGACCGAGAGCTGGAAGCCCTGCTGCAACAGCGAAAACTGCCCTATCTGGTGGTGTGGAACAAATGCGACCTGCTCTCTGACCTTCCCCCGCTGGGAGATGCCGCCCTCTATGTCAGCGCCAAAACCGGAACAGGCATTTCGGCGCTGAAGGAGCGGCTGGGCAGCTTTGCCCGGCTGAAAACGGAGGAGCGCCGGGTGGTGGCTGACCTGCTCTCCCCCGGTGACACCGTGGTTTTGGTGATTCCCGTGGACGAGTCCGCCCCCAAGGGCAGACTGATTCTCCCCCAGCAGCAGACCATCCGGGACATTTTGGACGCCCACTGCTCCATGGCAGTCTGTCAGCCGGAGGAGCTGTCCGGCTGTCTGGCAGGACTGCGGCAGCCGCCCCGCATGGTCATTACCGACTCTCAGGTGTTTGGAAAAATCGCCCCCATTGTGCCGTCAGAAATCCCCCTCACCTCCTTCTCCATCCTCTTTGCCCGGTACAAAGGCAATCTGTTGCAGCAGGTACAGGGGGCGGCTGCCCTTTCCCGGCTGCGGGACGGGGACAGGGTGCTGATTTCCGAGGGCTGCACCCATCACCGCCAATGCAACGACATCGGTTCGGTGAAGCTGCCCGGCTGGATTCGGGCGTTTTCCGGGGCGGAGCCGGAATTCTCCTTCACCTCCGGGGGCACCTTCCCGGAAGACCTGTCCCCTTACGCCCTCATTGTCCACTGCGGCGGCTGTATGCTGAACGCCCAGGAGATGGGGCACCGGGCTTCCTGCGCCGCTGCCGCCGGGGTGCCCATGGTGAACTACGGCGTGGCCATTGCCCAGATGCACGGGATTTTGAAGCGCAGTCTGGCGCTGTTCCCGGACGCCGGGGCTTTGCTCTGACCCTTACCCCCGGAGGAAACCTCCGGGGGCGTTGCTTTGCCCCTTGCATTTCTCCGGGAAAGGTCTATAATGTCCTGTGCTGAAAAAAATGAGGAAAAACAAGAAAATCAGCAATCTTTAGTGAAAGGCCGCGAATGCTGTTATGTCCGTTTTACTATCCACCTCCATCGCCCTGTTCTCCGGTCTGATGATGACCCGGTTGTTCAAGGTACTGCATTTGAAATTTCCTGATGTCACCGCCTTTTTGATTGCCGGCGTACTCATCGGCCCCTACTGTCTGGGACTGCTGGGCATAGAAGGCTTCGGTTTCACCTCCATGGAGGAGGTGGAACGGGTGAGCATCCTGTCCAATGTGGCGCTGGGCTTTATCGCCTTTGATATTGGCAACGAGTTCCGGCTGGCACAACTGAAACAGACGGGCAAAACCGCCACTGTCATTGGCATCATCCAGGCGGTGATGGCAACACTTCTGGTAGACGCCGCTTTGATCGGGCTGCATTTCGTCCTTGGCCCTGAGGTGCTGCCCCTTCCGGTGGCCATCGTCCTTGGCGCAATCGCCTCCGCCACCGCCCCTGCCGCCACCCTGATGGTGGTACGGCAATACAAGGCAAAAGGCCCGTTGACCGACCTGCTGCTGCCCATTGTGGCACTGGATGATGCGGTAGGTCTGGTGGTGTTCGCCATCAGCTTTGGCATTGCCGAGGCCATTGAGGGAGGTGCGCTGAGCATTGTGTCAGTGCTGGTCAATCCCCTGCTGGAGATTGTCTGTTCCCTGATTCTGGGCTCTTTCATGGGGGCGCTGCTGACGGTGGTGGAAAAGCTGTTCTTCTCCAACTCCAACCGTGTCTCCCTGACCATCTCCTTTGTCATTATGACCATCGCCCTCGCCTCGGTGGAGATTCCTCTGGGGGGCGAGCTGAAAATCTCCTTCTCCGCTCTTCTGGTGTGCATGATGCTGGGCACCATGTTCTGCAACCTGTGCCAGTACTCCACCGACATTATGACCCGTTCCTCCAAGTGGACCTCTCCTCTGTACGCGGTGTTCTTCGTCCTCTCCGGTGCGGAGCTGGACCTGACCGTGTTCCGCTATCCGGTGATTCTGCTCATCGGCGTGGTTTACATTCTGACGCGCTGTCTTGGCAAGTACACCGGCGCATGGCTGAGCAGCACCATGATGCACTGTAACGACACGGTGCGGAAGTATCTGGGCGTGACCCTGTTCCCGCAGGCAGGCGTGGCGCTGGGTATGGTGCTGACGGCGCAAAAGCTGGGTCCGGAGCAGGGCGGCACCATTCGGAATATCATCCTCTTCTCCGTGCTGGTCTATGAGCTGGCAGGTCCGCTGATGACCAAAATGGCCTTGCAGCAGGCAGGTGAGATTTCCCTCAAGTCCTCGGACGAAAAGAACAGAGCCAGATTTCCCAAAAAGGAAGCTGTCTCCAAATAAATTCCCAGACAGACCAACCCCGGCGGCAGTTGAGAACGTGCCGCCGGGGTTGGTATTTTTTGTGTTATTGTTTCAGCATCGGCTCCGCCAGATGGGTTTTGAACCACGCCACCAGCGGCCCGGTGAAGAAGGCGGAAATCAAGGTTCCGATTCCCACCACAGCGCCGCACACGAAGCCAATGACCACGCAAACCACGTCGGTGGTAATGCGGATGTATTGGAAGGGGATGACGTGTCCCGCCACGGTCAGCTTTTTGTCGCTGAGGGAGAGGGCGATGGTGTCATAGGTGGACACACCCAAATCCGAGGTGTAGTACAGCGCCGCAGCCACAGCGCCTAAAATCACCCCGATGCCCAGCAGCACCACCCGCCCAGCCAGTCCGGGGTTTGGCACCACTGCGTCAATGCAGTCCTTGGAGAAGGTAACCAGATAGCCCAGCAGAAACAGGTTGATAAAGGTGGCAATGCCGATATAGTGCCGGTCCAGCAGGGCATCCACCACCAGCAGCGCCAGATTGAGCAGGGTGTAGAACAGTCCGTACCCCAGACCGGGGAACAGCGTCCAAAGTCCCTGCGCAAAGCACTGGAAGGGGTCTACCCCAAACACCGACGCCTGAAAGAATCCCACCGCCACGCCGGACAGCGCCACGCCCACCGTGGTCATGACCAGTCTGCGTCCAAATTGCTCCGGGAGCTTCATCTATTTTCCTCCTTCACTGGTCACATACCCAGCTTTTTCATCTCTTCCAGAATTTCCGCCTCGCTCTTTTCCGGGGCGGAGGATGCTTCCTCCTCCACCTCTGCCACCGCATTCGCCGGGAGACGGTTTCCCTGCTCGTCCAGAATAAAGTCTCCGCAGGCATCCACCAGCGGGAGGAAGGGGGCAAACTCCGGCAGCAGCAGTCTTGCCCCCAGCATGGCAACCGCGCCAAAGCCGAACAGCGTCCATAAAAAGGCGTAGAGGGGCTGATACTGCACATCCGTATAGGTGAGATACAGGGGAAAGACGTTGAAAAAGAGCATCACCAACGCCTTCCACGGCTTTTTCAGGGCGAAAAACAGACCGTTTCTCACCAGATGGGGCAGGGTATCCGAAAACGCCGCCATGGTGGGCGCAAGGCATACCCCCGCCAGCACCACCAGCGTCAGCACCCCGTACAGCGGATAGCGAAACAGGGCGATGAAGCCTCCCGCCTGTTGACAGACACGCAAATCCACCACAGCAAAGGCAATCAGGGCGAGAAACGCCAGCCATGCCAGAGTCGCCTGTTTGAAGTTGGAACGAAAGCCAATCCAGAACTGCTTGAAGGGGTTGAGTACCCCGTCTCCCCGGAGGGTTTTCAGCATGACGTGGTACAGCGCCACAAAGGCCGCTCCGGTGGTCACCACAGGCAGGCTGAACAGAATGAACATGAGATTTGCCCCGATGATAATGCCCCACCGGGTCATCAGCCGCCCGAAGGCGCTCTCGTTGCTGAGAAATCCACTCAATAATTCACGCATGGGTTACCACCTTCATTCACTCTGCGGGGAGAATGTAGTCCAAAAACGCCTCTACTGCCTCCAAATGCTGGGAGAAAGCGCCAATCCCCAGCGCACAGCCCTCTCCCTCGGGGTAGATGTGGTACTCCGTCATGAGGATGCTGTCGCTGATGTCAATGCCGACGGGCACCGGGTCGGTGCTGTACTCTGTGTCGATGGGCAGAGCATAAATCAGCCGGTCCCCGTATTTTGCCCGGAGGGAGGCGCACTCCTCCCGGTTCCAGTCCAGAAACCGTCCGGTTTTGCCAAACTCCTCCAGCGCCTCAGGGGACATGGTGGCGGCGTCCAGAATCCCGGCGTCAATAAAGCCCACAAAAATCTGATAGTAGGTGTTGCCCCGGGCGTGGTTGTCGGCATAGTCAAACCATGCCTCGTTGTTGAAGGTGACGTTGGCTTGGCTCAGGTCATACCCGGTTTTTTCCACATAGCCCTGCCACAATTCAGAACCGTCTCCCACCTCCGCCCTTGTGTTCACAAAAGACACATAGAGCCAGTGGTCGCCGATATTGTGGCGGTACTGATGCACCCCGAAGAGGACCAGCGACACCAGACAGACCACGCCCACAATCCACAGCTTATAATACTGCCAGATATACTCCGCCGCTGCCTTGGGAGACAGGGCAGAGATTTTCTGCCGTTCGGAACGAAACCACTGCTGCAATCTGCTCATGCCTGCTCCCGAACAAAGTGAATCTGCTCAGCGGGATAGTCGCCGCTCATCAGGGGGAAGGTAAAGCCGCCGTACATCAGGGCAGCGCCGGAATAGCGGCTGCCGTCGTTGTCCAGCACATAGATAGCGTCCGGGTCCAGCCCTTTCAGCCGGATGTGGATGAGCAGGGAGTTGGGCTGGGGAGAATTGACCACCATATTCACCAGCGTCTCGCTGCCGTCCCGGGCGACGAACTGCCACGCAGTGTAGAAGTTGCCCTCCTCCAAGTCGGTAAGGCGGTAGTATCTGCCGTCCTGAATCAGCCAGTAATACCGCTTAAAGTCGGCAATCTGGGTCTTGATCTCCGCTTTATCCTCCTCGCTGAGCTTGTTGGGGTCCAGCTCATAGCCGAAGGTGCCGGACATAGCCACTACCCCTCTGGTTTTCAGGGGCGTGGTGCGTCCCGTCTGATGGTTGGGAGAGGCGGAGACGTGGGCGCCCATGGTGGAGACGGGGTAGCCGAAGGAGGAGCCGTACTGAATCTTAATCCGCTCGATGGGGTCGGTGTCGTCACTGAGCCAGATCTGGGGGGAGTAGGACAAAATCGCCGGGTCGAACCGTCCGCCGCCGCCGGCGCAGCCCTCAAACAGCACATGGGGGAAGTGGGAGGTAAGCCGGTTCATCAGGTCGTACACCCCCAGCACATACCGATGGCTGATCTCGCCCTGACGCTCTCTGGGCGCGCCGTGGGAGTACACGTCGGAGATGGGACGGTTCATGTCCCACTTGATGTACTCAATATGACTCTCCCGCAGCAGCTTGGAGATGGCGTCGTAGAGATAATCCACCACTTCCTTCCGGGACATATCCAGCACCAGCTGGTTCCGTCCGGTCATGGGGCTGCGGTGGGGAGCGGCAAACACCCAGTCCGGGTGGGCGCGGTAGAGCTGTGAGTTCTCGTTCACCATCTCCGGCTCAATCCAGAGACCGAACTTCATCCCCAGCTTATTCACTTCCTCTGCCAGCCCGGTGAGGCCGTGGGGCAGCTTTTCCCGGTTGACAAACCAGTCACCCAGTCCGGCGTTATCGTCGTTCCGGTTGCCAAACCATCCGTCGTCCAGTACGAACAGCTCTACCCCCAGCTCAGAAGCCTGCCGGGCAATGCTCAGCAGCTTGTCCTCATCAAAGGTGAAGTAGGTGGCCTCCCAGTTGTTAATCAGCACCGGGCGGCGGGCCAGCTTGTATTCCCCCCGGCAAACATTGTGGCGGATCAGGTCATGATAGTTGTGGCTGAGCTGGGTAAAGCCCTGCGCTGAGAAGGAGAGAATCACCTCCGGGGTGTGGAAGCTCTCCCCGGTGGACAGCTTCCACCGGAACTGAGCGTCATGGATGCCCATGCACACCCGGACGTTTTCCAGCTGATCCACCTCGATCTCCGTCTTGTGGTTGCCGGAGTACATGAACATCAGGCCAAAGCAGTCGCCATAGTCCTCGTTGGCGCTGTGGTCGCAGAGAATGACAAAGGGGTTGTGGTGATGGCTGGTCATGCCCCGCTTGGAGGCGATGGTCTGGATGGAGTGAATCAGGGGGCTGCGCTCCACCTGCCGCTCCAGACAGTGCCGACCGTGGAAGTGTACCAGATCCCACTTGCCAAAGGGCATATCCAGACAGATGGAATCCGCCTTGAGCAGGGTGACCTCCTCCTGCCCATTGTTGACAATCTCGGCGCAGCGGGTAATCACATCCGTGGAGGGGAACACGCCGTAATACAGCTTGACGGTGAGCTTGGTCACCGGGTCCTGGGTGGTAATCACCAGTGTCTCCGCCTCGTCCTTGTCGTCATAGACGGTGGGCATACCAGGGATGGTATACTTGCCGGGGAAAATCTGGTGGGAGAGATAGCGGAAGTCTGCGGCATAGCTGCCGTCCCCGTTGGTGACGGCGATGGAGTTGATCCGGTAGTCCCCTACGCCGAAGGAGGTATACTCCTGAGGGAAGGTGTCCAGCGAGAAGGTGCGGTTGTTGCGGAGGATATAGGGGTTTCCCGAAAAGCCACGGTCTGCGTTCACATGGAGATAGGTCATCTCCGCTCCGTCGATTTTACGTCCGTAGTACTGGTGGTGGAGAAACCCATTGTCGTCCACCCGCATTTGGTAGCTGGTGTGGTCGGTCTCAAGGGTCAGCAGTTGATGTGCCTGATCGTAACGGATGCTCATAAGCTCGGCTCCCTTCTTTTATTCCTCTCTGTTGTCTTTGGCAGTATCCCGATTTTCTGCATTGTCAATCCGGTAGTTTCGGGGGCTGACCCCGTAAAACCGTTTAAACACCTTGGAAAAGGTCAGCGGGTTGTCATATCCCACCCGGCGGGAAATCTCCTGTATGGGCAGGTCAGTCTCCAGCAGCAGCCGGGCGCTGTGCTTCAACCGGCATTGCAGCAGGTACTCCTGAGGGGAGATGCCCATTTTCTTTTTGAAAATGCTGGTGAGATAGCTGCGGTGAATGCCGATATATCCCGCCACGTCGGTAATCCGGGCGGTGATATAGTTCTCGTTGATAAAGTCCACCGCATACTGGACGTAAATGTCCGGGGCGTACTCGTGGCGGCGCTGTTCCTCCTGCTCGGACTGGTAGTTGGACTTCACCGCCCATGCGATATACTCCATCAGCAGACCAAGGCGCATAATATCGTTGGCGATATTCAGCTCCGGCTGACTCAGCACCTGACGGCACAGGCTGTAAAAGTGCTGCTGGTCCACATGGCAGTTGAGCCAGTTGATGCCCTCTTTGAACCCGGCATTCTCCGCATAGCCCTTTGCCAACGTCCCGTCGAAGGTCATCCAGCAGTAGCTCCACGGGTCGGTCTCATCCGCCCGATACCAGGTGGACTCCCCCGGTTTGGTGAGGAACATCTGACCAAAGTGCAGCTCCTGCTGCCGCCCGTCCACCCACAGCACGCCCTTACCGGACAAAATCACATGCAGGTGGTAGCCGGGACGACCGGAACGGACGGCGAAATACTGCCCGCTCTGGCAGTTTTCAATGCCGCACAGCCGGAGATAAATCTCCTCGGTCTGGTGCTGATGGAAGGAAAGGCAGCGGTATTGCTTCACCTGCTGCTGTTCCGGCTGATTGCCCAAAAACACTTCCACGTTTTTTCTCCTTCTCCGCATGATAATACCTGCCCGCACACACCCACACCATTTGAGTATGTCCGGGTAAGCATGATCGGGAAACCGATGGACAGGTCGTGCTGCGCAATCCAGTGTTCCCTTCATAAAAACGGCCAGAGGCATACAGAAAACACCTCTGGCCGTTGGGTACTCGTTTTCCCCGACAGCGGCTTACAGCTTGCCGCCGGAGGTAGCGATGCCTTCCACGAACTGCTTCTGGAAGATCACATAAATGACGATCATGGGGATGACCGCCAGCACCGCAGCAGCCATCATCTGAGGATAGTTGCTGGAATACTGACCCTGTGCCTTCGCCAGACCGGCAGCCAGCGTTGTGGTCTCCACGCTGGAGCAGACGATCATGGGCCACATCAGGTCCTTAAAGGCGAACAGTGCGGTGAAGATGCCCAGAGAGACCATGGAGGACCGGGTCAGGGGCATCATGATGAGCAGGAACTTCTGGCCGATGTTGCACCCGTCAATGCCGGCGGCCTCTTCCAGATCCTTGGGCAAGCCCTGATAGCCCGTCTTTAGCAGATAGGTACCAAAGGCGGTGACGATACCGGGGAAGACCAGACCGGCGGTGGTGTTCAGCCAGCCCAGCTTGGATACCATCAGGTACTGAGGGATGATGAAGATCTGAGAGGGGATCATCATCTGGATCAGCACCAGAGAGAACATCAGGTTCTTGCCGGGGAAGCGGAGACGTCCGAAGGCGTAACCTGCCATGGTGGCAGTGAGGCAGGCGCAGACCACACGGAAGAAGATCATCAACAGGGTGTTCTTATACAGCACCACGAAGTTGTAGCTCTTCCAGACCTCGCCAAAGGTCTCCCAGTGCCAGCCATTGCTGGGGAAGATGTAGAAGGGGTCAACGGAGATGGCCTCCTGATTGGTTTTCAGGGCGGTCAGAATCATCCATGCGAAGGGAACCAGCATAATGAATGCCATAATGGTCAGAATGATATACATGACCACTTTGCTTGCTCTCGCTCTTGCGCGTGCGCTTTCCATAGTTCAGCTCCCCCTTTCTCAGTTGTAGAACACGAGCTTCTTCTCCGCCCTCTGCATGATGACGGTGACGATCATAATGAAGACCACCAGAATCATGACGATAGCGGCGCCATAGCCCTTGTTGCCCTGGTCAAAGGCGTACTTGTAGAAGACATAGACGATGGACTGCACGTTGGGCAGAGCGCCGCTGGTCTTGTCGATGACCATGAACATCAGATCGAACACGGTAAGCGCGCCGATCACACGGGTCTGGACGATGAAGAAGGTGGTGGGGCTGAGCAGTGGCACAGTGATGTGGAAGAACTGACGGATGCCGGTGGCACCGTCGATCATGGCCGCCTCGTAGTAGTCAAAGGGAATCTCCTGCAAGCCGGAGATGAACAGCACCATGTTGTAGCCGATGATGGACCACACGCCGATGATGCCCACGGAAATCCATGCGATCTTGGGGTCGGAGGTCCAGCCGATATTGGTGTGGAACACGTTGTTGAACAGGCCGAACTGCTGGTTGTACAGCCACTTCCAGACCATTGCCACAGCCGCAGGGGCGCAGACCATGGGCAGGAAGAAGATGGTACGGTACGCGCTGGTGCCCTTCAGCTTCTTGTTCAGGAACACAGCCAGCACCAGAGCGATGATAACGCCAAAGGGTACCTCAATCAGGGCGTATTTTACCGTATTCCAAAGGGCTTGCAGCGTCTCAGGGGTTGCAAACGCCTTCTGATAGTTGGCCACGCCCACAAAGGTATTGCCCTTGCCGAAGTCGCCGGTCTTGCAGAAGGACTGGTAGATGGTATTGAACACCGGGTAGAAGTTCAAAATAATCAGGCCCAGCATGGTGGGGAGAATAAATGCCCATGCCCAGATTGCTTCGTTCTTCGCCGCCGCTGTCATCTTGCTCTTTTTCAATGTGCTCCCTCCTATTCGTTTCTTTAATACGAACAGGCGGGCCAACCGCGAACAGTCGGCCCGCCTGCATTGCCTATGAATTTACAGCGGATTCAAAGGGAGAATCAGTTGCCCTCAGCGATGGCGTTGCGGATCATCGCTGCCACGTTATCGCAGGCAGTGCTCATCAGCTCGGGGTTGGAGGGGTCAGCGAAAGCAGGCTGGAAGCCCTCAGTGGACTTCATGGGAGTCTGCCACACGCCGGAGTTACGGGTGCCGGGACGAGCTTCCAGAGTGCCCTCGGTCTCCACCTTGATGAAAGCGGACACGTCCATGCCGGCGAAGGCGTTGGCGAATTCCTCGGAGATGCCGGGGATACCAGCCATGGTCACGCCCAGAGCGGCCTGCTTCTTCTGAGCCTCTTCGGAGCAGAGGTACTTAATCAGGCTCCATGCGCCGTCGGGATTGCTGGTGTTGGCAGCAGCGGCCCAGCCCAGACCATTGTACTGAGTGGAGCGCTCCTCGGGCTGGCACTGACCGTCGCCGTTGACATCGGCATAGGGGATCATAGCCCATGCGTAGTCGGCGGAGTTCTCAGCAGTGTAGAAGTTGTTGATCATCCAGGAGCCCTGGGTAATCATAGCCACCTTGCCGGACTGGAACAGGGAGTCGGTGCCGGACTCGGCAACCACGCTCTGAGGCACAGCGCAGGTGAGCATCTTGCGGACCATCTCCATGGCGGCCTTGGCCTCGGGGCCGTCGATAGCGGTGTCGGTCTTTTCCTTGTTGACCACGTTTCCACCGTAGGAGTAGATGTAGTTGTACCAGCCGTCCTGATCGTTGGAGGTGTTCAGAGCATAGCCATAGGTGCCGTCGGGAGTGGCCTCGGTGATGGCCTTGGCAGCCTCATACATATCCTCATAGGTCCAGTCGTCGGTGGGATAGGCAACGCCGGCCTCGTCGAACAGAGCCTTGTTGTACAGCAGGGCGATGGTGTCGTGATCCTTGGGCAGGGCATAGATGTTGCCGTCGGAGCGGGTGTAGATGGCAGCGATATCGGGATAATAGATGCCCATATCCACGCCGTCGTTGGCGATGTACTGGGTCAGATCCAGCAGGATGTCGTTCTCCATGTAGATCTGAGCGTAGTCGGAGTGCATCCAGAACACGTCAGGCAGGGTGCCGCCGGAAGCGCCGGACTCCAGCAGGGTCCAGTAGTTGTCCCAGTCAATGACCTCAACCTTGACGGGAATGCCGCTCTCAGCGGTCCAGTCGTCGCAGATCTCCTGAATGCCGGCCTGCTGGTTGGCGTCCCAGATGTTGATGGTCAGGGCGCCGCCAGCGGACGCAGTGTCAGCAGGAGCAGCGTCAGCCGGTGCTGCTGCGTCGGTGGATGCGGTGTCGCCAGCGGGGGCTGCGTCGCCGGAGCCAGAGCTGCTGCTGCCGCCGCCGCAGGCTGCCAGAGAGAGCAGCATGACCAGCGCCAGAAGCAGAGCGATCAATTTCTTCTGTTTCATTTCAGTTCCTCCTTGATGATGTGGGGTTTTCGTTGCAGTCTTTGTTCTTTCCGACTGCTGTGATGGAGTCATTCTACTACGGTATGGCATTATGTTGAATGGAAGAATGTATTTTTCACATGGCAAAATGTCTTTCGCTAATCAGCTTTCTGCATTCTGTCAAATGTTCAAAACGGCGCTTTCTCTTCCTCCATTTTTGGTGATTATTTCCTTTTCCTCTGTTTTTTCATGAAAAGGAAGGGATTTTTTCTGTGAAAAAACTTTCTTTTCCGTTTTTTGGGCTTTATCCCTTTTTATGTATTGTTGTTGTTTTTTCTCATTTTCGTCACAGCACAACATCAGGTTATGTTCTGCTCACATTTGCCTATGGCAACCACCACCAAAAATCAGTATTCTGATGGCGAAGTTACTGGTCACAGTTGCCAAATCAGGGGATCAATGCTACAATAGTCGTGATTCCAACCTTTCCCTTCAGAAATTGCGTTCAGAAATGGAGGATCTTGTAAAATGACGATTCTGGTCACCGGCGGTGCGGGCTATATCGGCTCCCACACCTGCATTGAACTGGTCAAAGCAGGCTATGACATTGTGGTTGCGGACAATTTTGTCAACTCCTGCATGGAGGCAGTGGTACGCACCCGGAAGCTGTGCGGCGTGGACTTCCCCTTTGAGGAAATCGACCTGTGCGACTATGCCGCCACCGACGCTCTCTTTGACAAATACCACATTGACGCCATCATCCACTTTGCCGGACTGAAAGCTGTGGGAGAGAGCACCCGTATCCCCATTGAATACTACAAGAACAATCTGGATTCCGCCCTCAGCCTGCTTGCGGCCATGAAAAAGCATGATGTGAAGAACTTCATCTTCTCCTCCTCCGCCACGGTGTACGGCGCAGACGCTCCCGTCCCCTATAATGAGGCAACCCCCGTCTCCCGCTCCGCCTCCAGCCCCTACGGCAACACCAAGCTGATGATCGAATACATTTTGAAGGACACCGTCAAGGCCATTCCCGGATTTAACGCCGTGCTGCTGCGGTACTTCAACCCGGTAGGCGCGCACGAGAGTGGCGAGATCGGCGAAGACCCCACCGGCATTCCCAACAACCTGATGCCCTATGTGGCCAAGGTAGCCGTGGGCAAGCTGGACATGGTGCACATCTTTGGCAACGACTATCCCACCCCTGACGGCACCTGTCTGCGGGACTACATTCATGTGGTTGATCTGGCAAAGGGGCACGTTGCGGCGCTGAAAAAGATTCAGCAGAACTGCGGCCTGTTTGTGTGCAATCTGGGCACCGGCAAGGGTACCAGCGTGCTGGAGATGGTAAAGGCTTTCTCCAAAAGCTGCGGCCATGAGCTGCCCTATGAGTTTGCCCCCCGCCGGGAGGGCGACCTGCCCGCCTTCTGGGCGGATCCCGCCTTTGCCCGGGACGAGCTGGGCTGGGTGGCCGAAAAGGGCATTCAGGAGATGTGCGACGACGTGTGGCACTGGCAGAGCAAAAATCCCAACGGATATAAATGAGACGCTTCTCAAACCGGATTCCTGCGGGCGCACACTGTGCGCCCCTACCATTCATGACTTTGGCGGTTTTTGAATCGCCGCCACGGAGGTTATTATGCGTACCATCAGTGAAATGAAAAATGTTCTGAACAACGGCAATCTGGATTGGCAGCTGGCTCACCTCTATTGCCGTCCCGCCCAGTATATCCGTCCCTTCCGGGAGCGGATCTTGCACGTCATCGACGGCTACCAGTCCACCTTCGGCAAGGACGACGGGGCACAGGCAGCAGTGTACTCCGCCCCCGGCCGCACCGAGATCGGCGGCAACCACACCGACCACCAGCGGGGCAAGGTACTCACCGGCAGCGTGGATCTGGACGCTCTGGCCTGCGCCGCTCCCAACGGCACCACCGCTGTCAACGTGTTCTCCGAGGGCTACGGGCTCACCACCATTGACATTGCCGATCTTGCCCCGGTAAAGAGCGAGGAAAACACCACCAAGGCCATTATCCGGGGTGTCATCGCCCGGATTGCGGAGCTGGGCTATCCCGTCTCCGGTTTTGACGCCTATGTGATCTCCGATGTTCCCGGCGGCTCCGGTCTGTCCTCCTCCGCCTGCTTCGAGGTGCTGCTGGGTACCACCGTCAACGGTCTGTTCTGCGGCAGCAAGCTGCCCATGGAGGAGATTGCCAAAATCGGTCAGTACGCTGAAAATGTCTACTTTGGCAAGCCCTCCGGTCTGCTGGACCAGATGGGCTGTGCGTTGGGCGGCATTGTGGCCATTGACTTCTTTGACAAGGAGAATCCCAAAGTCACCCCGGTTCACTTCGACTTCGCCTCCGCCGGGCACGCCCTTTGCATCATCGACACCGGCGCCGACCATGCCGACCTCACCGGCGACTATGCCGCCGTGCCCGCTGAGATGAAGAGCGTGGCCGCCGCCTTTGGCAAGGAGGTGCTGTGCGAGGTGGATGAGGACGAATTCTACAAGGCAGTTCCTCAGCTGCGCAAAAATCTGGGCGACCGTGCGGTGATGCGTGCCATTCACTATTACACCGACTGTCACCGGGTGGAGAAGATGGTGGCAGCGCTGGAAAAGGGGGACTTTGACCGCTTCCTCCGTCTGGTGTCCTCCTCCGGTCACTCCTCCTATATGTACCTGCAAAACGTGGACACCTATCGGGACCCCCGGCATCAGCCGGTGGCGCTGGCGCTGGCCATGGCGGGCTACTACCTGAACAACCACGGCGCACGCCGGGTGCATGGCGGCGGCTTTGCCGGAACCATTCAGGCCTTTGTGCCGCTGAACATGGTAGAGGAATTTAAGGCGGGCATGGATGCTCTGCTGGGCGAGGGTGCCTGCCGGGTCACCTATGTGCGTCCCATCGGCGGCTGCACCCTGCTGGACTAAGGAGGTAAGGACATGGAACTTGCCATTTCTCAACTGATTGAATATGCCGTCCGCCGGGGCTGGCTCGCCGGGGACGACCGGATTTGGGCCTCCAACCGGATTCTGGAGGCGTTGAAGCTGGATGGCTTCGGCGGTCTGGTGGATGTAGCGGGAGAGCTGCCTCCCATTCAGGAGATATTGAACGTCCTGTGTGAGGATGCCTACAACCGTGGGGTCATCGACGGCAACTCCGCCACCTATTTTGACCTGCTGGACACCAAGCTCATGGGTCTGCTGATGCCCCGTCCCTCTGACTTTATCTCCCTGTTCCGGGAAAAGTATGCCCTCTCCCCCCGAGAGGCCACCGACTGGTACTATACCCTCTCCGGGGACTCCAACTACATCCGCCGGGACCGGATTGCCAAGGACATGAAGTGGACGGTGGACACGGAGTACGGCACGCTGGACATTACCATCAACCTGTCCAAGCCGGAGAAGGACCCCAAGGCCATCGCCGCCGCAGGCAAGGCCAAGTCCACCGGCTATCCCAAGTGCCTGCTGTGCGCCGAGAACGAGGGCTACGCCGGACGGCTGGACCATCCCGCCCGTCAGAACCACCGGATCATCCCCATTACCCTGAACGGCACCGACTTTTTCCTGCAATACTCCCCCTATGTGTACTACAACGAGCATTGCATCGTCTTCAACAAGCTCCACACCCCCATGCACATTGACCAGGGCGCTTTTGGGAATCTGCTGGACTTTATCACCATGTTCCCCCACTACTTCATCGGCTCCAACGCCGACCTGCCCATCGTAGGCGGCAGCGTGCTCAGCCATGACCACTATCAGGGCGGCCACTATGAGTTCGCCATGGCGAGAGCGCAGGTGGAGACCCCCATCACCGTCCCCGGCTTTGAGGATGTGGAGGCGGGCATTGTCAAGTGGCCCATGTCGGTCATCCGGGTGAAGGGTGCTGACCGCAGCCGGGTCATCGCCCTTGCCAGCCATATTCTGGACAAGTGGCGCAGCTATGACGACCCCGACGCCTTTCTCTTCCATGAGACCGAGGGGGAGCGTCACAACACCATCACCCCCATTGCCCGCCGCCGCGGAGCGGATTACGAGCTGGATTTGGTGCTGCGCAATAACATCACTACCGAGGACAACCCTCTGGGCGTGTTCCATCCCCACGCAGAAAAGCACCACATCAAAAAGGAGAACATCGGCCTGATCGAGGTCATGGGTCTTGCCGTTCTCCCCGCCCGGCTGAAGGAAGAGCTGGCGCTGGTGGCGGAGGGGCTGGTCAGCGGCGCTGACCTGACCTCCAATCCCAAGACCGCCTCTCACGCCCTGTGGGCACAGCAGGTAAAGGCCGCTCATCCCGAGCTGAACGCCAGCAACGCCCTCTCTATCGTGGAGCAGGAGACCGGCAAGGTGTTCGCCGCCGTGCTGGAGGATGCCGGCGTGTTCAAGCGGGACGAGGCAGGCAAGGCCGCCTTCCTGCGGTTTGTTGCCGCTCTGTAAATGTCAGGTTTCCTCCATGCGCCGGGATTGACAAAATCACTTTAAAGCGGTATAATGCCACCTGAACGACGTTGAGGGGAAGAAAGACAGCCTCTGCTCAGCACAGAGAACCGGCGGTGGGTGCAAGCCGGTGTGAGGGTGGCTGTGGATAACTGGTCCCTGAGTCGATGGTCTGAACCATGTGCTGGTAGGATCATCCGGTTGGCTCCGTTACCGGCCTGCGCCTTGTCTGAGGTGCCGAGGGCTGACCACGCAAGGGTCAGCTGAACAGGGTGGTACCGTGTAAGCAATTACACCCCTGACCGAGATTTCGGTCAGGGGTTTTCATTTTACCTGACCGCACAGGAGGAACTGATTATGAAAGGCTATGAGAAGTACATCCCCTTTGTCCCCCAGCCCATTGAAAACCGCACCTGGCCGGATAACACCATCACCAAGGCTCCCATTTGGTGTTCGGTAGACCTGCGAGACGGCAATCAGGCGTTGATCGACCCCATGAACATGGACGAGAAGCTGGAAATGTTCCATATGCTGGTGGACGAGATCGGGGTGAAGGAGGTAGAGATTGGCTTCCCCTCTGCCTCGGATACCGACTATCAGATTTGCCGGGAACTGATTGAGGGGGGGCACATCCCTGACGACGTGACCATTCAGGTGCTGGTGCAGGCTCGCCCCCATCTGATTAAAAAGACCTTCGAGGCCATCGAAGGGGCGAAGCACGTCATCTTCCACTTTTACAACTCCACCTCCACCCTGCAGCGGGAGGTAGTCTTCCGCACCGATGTGGCGGGGGTGAAGCAGATTGCCGTAGACGCCGCTGACCTGATCTACGAGATGGCCCAGCCGGTGATCGCCTCCGGCATGGATCTGCGGTACGAGTATTCCCCCGAGTCCTTTATGGGCACCGAGATGGACGCAGCGGTGGAGATCTGTGCCGCCGTGCTGGATCATCTCCATGCCGACGCTGACCACAAGGTGATTCTCAACCTGCCCACTACGGTGGAGAACTGTATGCCCAACCAGTTTGCCGACGAGATGGAATACTTTATTCGCAATCTCCCCGGCCGGGAGCGGGCGATTATCTCCCTGCACCCCCACAATGACCGAGGCTGCGGGGTCGCCACCACCGAGGCGGGACTGCTGGCAGGGGCAGAGCGGGTGGAGGCCTGTCTCTTTGGCAACGGCGAGCGCACGGGAAATGTGGATATGATTACCGTGGCGCTGAATATGTATGTGCAGGGGGTGGACCCGGAGCTGGACTTCACCCACATGGAGCGGGTGATCTCCATGTATGAGCGCTGCACCAAAATGAAGGTGCCGGAGCGTCAGCCCTATGCCGGGGATCTGGTGTTCACCGCCTTTTCCGGCAGCCATCAGGACGCCATTAACAAGGGCTTCAACTACATGAAGGAGACGGGCACAGACAAGTGGATGGTGCCCTATCTGCCCATCAACCCGGAGGATTTGGGCAGAGCCTATGAGCCGGTGCGGATCAACTCCCAGTCCGGCAAGGGCGGCGCCGCCTTTATTATGAACCACAAGTTCGGCTTCGATATGCCCAAGGCCATGCACCCGGAGTTTGGCGCTGTGGTGCAGGCGGAGAGCGACAAGGAGGGGGTGGAGCTGAAATCCGACGTGATTTGGCAGCTCTTCGAGGACACTTACCTCAAGGTGGACGGCCCTTACAAGGTGGTCAGTCACCGGCTTACCAACAACGTGGAGGACGGAGTCTCCCGGGCTCATTTCTGGGGCAGGCTCCAGCACAAGGACACTGTCTTTGAGGTAGAGGGCGAGGGCAACGGCCCCATTGACGCTTTCTTCAATGCCATCCATGGGGAGCGGATGGACCGCTACCAGTTCATCGACTACAAGGAGCACGCCATCGCCCAAGGCTCCGACTCTCAGGCGGTTGCCTACATCCAGCTTCGCATGAAGGACGGCACCGATGTGTTCGGCGTGGGCTTGAGCCACAACATTTCCACCGCCTCCATCCGGGCCATTCTCTGCGCCATTAACCGGGGCAAGGCACTTGAGAAGCTGAAAGGCTGGGATTGATGGGAACGGCTCCCTCCGTCCCCGCCTGCGGCGGTGCCACCTCCCTCTGAGAGGGAGGCACTGGCGAAACCTGTTAGTCATCCGTCCTTGCCAAAGGCCCCTCTTTGAGGGAGCCCGTCTTGAAAACGTGCCTGTGGCACGTTTTAGGGCGAGAGGGATAAAGTGCGAAGCACAACCTCTGCGGAAGGCTGTCAGCGAAGCTGACTGGGGGAGTTCCGGGCGCACACTGTGCGCCCCTGTAAATAAAGCAAAAAAGAGTGCGTATATTCAACGTTTTTCCGAATATACGCACTCTTTTTGATTTTACCCCACCCCGGGAATGAGCAGGGTGGCAAAGCCGAAGTAAATCAGCAGCGCCAGCACGTCCACAATGGTGGTGATAAAGGGGGATGCCACCACCGCCGGGTCCAGTCCCACCTTATCCGCCAGCAGGGGCAGGGTACAGCCCACCGTCTTAGCGGTGACCACGGTGCAGGCCAGTGCAATGCACACCACCAGCGCCACCAGCGGGGTGACGGCGGCATTATGGAACAGCATCCCGTCCACCAGCAGCAGCTTTCCAAAGTTGGCAGCCGCCAGCGTCAGACCGCAGATCACCGCCACCCGGATTTCCTTCCAGAGCACCGTGGCAATATCGCTGAAATGCACCTCCTTCAGGGACAGGGAACGGATGACCGCAACGGATGCCTGAGAGCCGGCGTTGCCGCCGGTGTCCGTCAGCACCGGGATAAAGGCGCTGAGCACGGCGCATGCCATGAGGGCATTCTCAAACCGGGTGATAATCAGGCTGGTAAAGGTGCCGGAGATCATCAGCAGCAGCAGCCACGGGATACGGCTCTTCCACGTCTCGAACACGCCGGTTCTCAGATAGGGCTTGTCCGTAGGGAGGATAGCGGCCATCTTTTCGATATCCTCGGTGGCCTCCGCCTGCATAACGTCCATCACATCATCAACGGTGATGATACCCACCAGACGGTTTTCCGTGTCCACCACGGGCATAATGAGAAAGTCGTACTTGCTGAACTTCTGGGCGACAGATTCCTGATCCTCCAGCGTGGTCACCGAGACAACGCTGGTGTCCATAATATCGGTCACCAAATCCTCATAGGCCGCCATCATCAGGTCACGGATGGTGACATAGCCCTTTAGCTTTCGGTCCAGATCCAAGACAAAGCAGACGTTGATGGTCTCCACCTCGGCGGCATTGCGGCGGATGCGCTTGAAGCAGTCCTCCACCGTCATGTCCCCTTTCAGGTCGATGAACTCGGTGGTCATCAGGCTTCCGGCGGAGTCCTCCGGGTATTTCAGAATCTCGTTGATGCTCTTTCGCATCTCCGGGCTGGTGTGGGCAAGGATACGCCGCACCACATTGGCAGGCATTTCCTCCACGATGTCAACCGCGTCGTCCAGATACAGCTCGTCCAGCACTTCCTTCAACTCGGTGTTGGAGAAGCTGCGGATCAGTTCCTCCTGATGCTCCGGGCTCAGCTCCACGAACACCTCAGCTGCGCTCTCCTTGGGCAGCAGACGGAAGATCAGAGGAATCCCCTCCTCGCTCACATCCTCCATCACCTGCGCCACGTCGGCGGATTCCAGCGGCAGCAGCAGTCCCCGCAATTGGGCGTACTGTTTTCGCTTCAGGAGATCCTCAATAATATGCACCAGTTTCTCTCGACGGTTCTCGAAATCAGCCATACTGCCACCCCCTGAAAAATAAAATACGCCTGACACCTCCGGCATCAAGCGCTGCACGTTACGAAACCCGCTCCTGTGAGCGATTCCCCCACCGTTCAAGCTTTAGCATCACAAGGCGGTGAAGTTGCGTTAAATGATACCTTTGGGTTCGATATCACCTGTTCAACCAACGGATCGTGTCTCCACGACTTTGCGGCAGCAACCCATATCCTTGTGGTAGCCTTACCTACCGGACGTTTCTTCAATTCTTTTATTATAGTAGTCCTTTCCCTGCCTATTGTCAACCCTTGTGGCGGGGTATTTGACACGAATCCTGCAAATAAATCCCCGTGGAGATTCCACGGGGATTTTCTGTAAAAGATCAGTGATTCAGTTTGTCGTGAAACGCTTTGGACTCCTTTGCCACCACGCCGGACAGGGCCAGCAGGGCAATGATATTGGGGAATGCCATCAGACCGTTGAACACGTCGGCGATGTTCCACACCACAGCGGCGGTGAGATAGGGACCCACAAACACGGCAGCAATGTAAATCCAGCGATACACCCTGACCAGACCCATATTGCCCCCGGACAGGTATTCCAGGCAGCGCTCGGCGTAATAGTCCCAGCCCAAAATGGTGGTAAAGGCAAAGAACATCAGGCAGAGCATCAGCAGGAAGGAGCTGACGGCGTTAGGAAAGAAGAACATACCGTCGTCAAAAGCCTTCATGGTGATCTCAGCGCCCTGCAAGCCCAGCTCAGGCTTCCATGCGCCGGTGATGACGATGGACAGTCCGGTCATGGTGCAGATGATGATGGTGTCGATAAAGGTGCCGGTCATGGTGACCAGACCCTGACGGGCGGCGTTGTTGGTCTGAGCAGCAGCCGCTGCGATAGGAGCGGAGCCCAAGCCTGCCTCATTGGAGAAGATGCCGCGGGCAACGCCCTTCTGAATGGCGGTTTTCATGGTCACGCCGATGATGCCGCCGGCCACTGCCTGGGGATTGAAGGCGCCCACAAAAATCTGGGCGATTGCGCCGGGAATTTTACCCACGTTGGCCACCAGAATGACCACGCCGCAGACCACATAGATGACCGCCATAAAGGGAACCACGATCTCGGAGACCTTGGCAATCCGCTTGATGCCGCCGATGATGACCAGTGCTGCAGCCACGGTGACAATCAGGCCTACCACCACAGTGGTGACGGTGATGCCCTTGGCAGCGTCGCCGGAGCCTACGGTAAAGACCACATGGGCTTTGGCCGGGTCAAAGAAGTTCTCCGCAGCAGAGGTGATGCCGTTGATCTGGGTGATGGTGCCGATGCCCAGTGCGCCAGCCAGCATACCGAACAGGGCAAACAGCTTGCCCAGCCACTTCCAGCCCTTGCCCATGCCTTTTTCGATGTAATAGAAGGGGCCGCCCAGCACATGGCCGTCGCTGTCAATCTCACGGTACTTGACTGCCAGCAGACCCTCGGCATATTTGGTAGCCATGCCGAAGAAGGCGGCAATCTCCATCCACAGCAGAGCGCCGGGACCTCCGGCGGCAATGGCGGAGGCCACACCCACGATGTTGCCCGTGCCGATGGTGGCGCTCAGGGCGGTACACAGTGCGCCGAAGGAGGTCACCTCACCGGTGCCGTCCTCCTCGTTTTGCACCATGAACCTCAGTGCCTTGCCCAGATGGAATACCTGCACAAAACCGGTACGGACGGTGAGCCAAATGCCACAGGCCATAATCAGAACGATCAGCGGCACGCCCCATACCAGATCATCAACTGTTGTTACCCAGTTGGAAAACGCTTCCATATCCTCTCTTCCTTTCCTTTTGCTCGCTCAATCATATGCGGGATGGTACAATTTTAGGAGAAGATTTCCCTTCTGTCAATTTCTCAGGGGCATTTCCCTAATTTTTGCGGTTACTTTCGGCATTGTGACAGAATCTCTCCCGTGGGTTGCGAGCAAAATTGTTTCGTCTGTCAGGTGATTTTTCCGTAAATTTTTCGGTCATGGGGTGTTATATTCCAAAACAGAAAGGAGCTGCCTCATTTTACGAGACAGCTCCTTGAAACGGCTCTGTTTTTCCTGCAAGCGGGATTAGCCCAGCTTGGAGGTGTTGACCTTGACGCCGGGGCCCATGGTAGAGGTCACGGTGCAGGAACGGATATACTGACCCTTGGCAGAAGCGGGCTTTGCCTTGATGACAGCACCCACCAGAGCGTTGAAGTTCTGCTCCAGCTTCTCAGTGCCGAAGGAAGCCTTGCCGATGGGGCAGTGGATGATGTTGGCCTTGTCCAGACGATACTCCACCTTACCGGCCTTTGCCTCAGCCACAGCCTTGCCGGCGTCGGGGGTAACAGTGCCGGACTTGGGGGAGGGCATCAGACCCTTGGGGCCCAGTACACGACCCAGACGGCCCACGAAACGCATCATATCGGGGGTAGCGATGACCACGTCGAAGTCGAACCAGTTCTCCTTCTGGATCTTCTCCACCAGATCCATCTCGCCCACATAGTCAGCGCCGGCAGCCTTTGCGGCCTCGGCCTGATCGTCCTTGGCGAAGACCAGCACACGGGCGGTCTTGCCGGTGCCGTTGGGCAGCACGATGGCGCCACGAACCTGCTGGTCAGCGTGACGGCCGTCAACACCCAAGCGGAGGTGGACTTCCACAGTCTCGTCAAACTTAGCCTTGGCAGTCTTGCCCACCAGCTCCAGAGCCTCGGTGGGATCGTACAGATTGCCTCTCTCGATCAGCTTTGCGCTGTCCTGATATTTCTTACCCTTTTTCACAGTATCCTACCTCCTTAGTCCTCGACGACGATGCCCATGGAGCGGGCAGTGCCGGCGATCATGGACATGGCAGCCTCCACAGAGGCGGCGTTCAGATCCGGCATCTTCAGCTCGGCGATCTTCCGTACTTCGTCCTTGCTGATCTTGGCCACCTTGGTCTTGTTGGGCACGCCGGAAGCGGACTCCAGATTGCAGGCCTTCTTCAGCAGCACGGCTGCGGGAGGAGTCTTGGTTACAAAGGTGAAGGAGCGGTCAGCATACACGGTGATGATGACGGGGATAATCAGACCCACATCCTTCTTGGTACGCTCATTGAACTCCTTGGTAAACTGGGCAATGTTCACACCGTGCTGGCCCAGCGCAGGACCGACAGGGGGGGCGGGAGTCGCCTTGCCTGCGGGAATCTGCAGTTTTACATAGCCGGTGATTTTCTTATTTTTAGCTGCTGCTGCCACGAAGAGCACCTCCTAATTTTGTTCACAGGGAACCCGGTTGGTTCCGATTACGGTTCGACGGTTTCGATCTGGTCCAGCTCCAGCTCCACCGGAGTCTCCCGGCCGAACAGAGACACAACCACCTTTACACGGCCCCGTTCCATATCAATCTCTTCCACCACGCCGATGGAGGAGGACAGGGCACCGTCGATGATTTTTACATTGTCGCCCACAGCGTAGGACACAGTTACCTCGTGCTTCTCCACGCCGAGTGCTGCGACCTCCTCGTCTGTGAGGGGAATCGCGTCATTGCTTCCGGAGCCCACAAACCCGGTCACGCCGCGGATATTCCGAATGACGTGCCAGCTCATATCGTCCAGCACCATCTTCACCAGCACATAGCCGGGGAATACCTTGCGCTCCACTGTCTTGGGGCCGTTTTCCGTGATCTCGGTGACCGTCTCCATGGGAATGGTGACCTCAGAGATCAGGTTGTGCAGGTTGCGGCTGTCTACGTTCTTCCAGATCGCACTGGCCACTGCACTTTCATATCCGGAATAGGTATGCACGACATACCATTTTGCTCCTTCTGCCATCTCTCCGCTCCTCAGGCTGCGAAGAGGTTGATGAGTGCGCGAACCACAGAGGTGCTGAGCAGGTCGAAGACCCAGATCACAGCACCGATCACAGTGACCACGGCCAGCACAGTACCCGTATCATGGGTGACCTGCTGTCTGCTGGGCCATACCACTTTTTTCAGCTCGATACGCAGCTCATGGCACCACTTCTTGATGCCCTTAAAGGTTTTGACGAACCAATTGGGCTTCTTCTCGGCGGCCTTGGCAGGCTTTTTTTCCACGTTCGTTGACGTATTATTCTCAGCCATTGCTACACTCGCACCCTTTCCGCTTACTTCGTCTCAACGTGTTCCGTGTGCTTACGGCAGAAAGGACAATACTTGTTCAGCTTGATACGGTCGGTGGTGTTCTTCTTGTTCTTGTTGGTATTGTAGTTTCTCTGCTTGCATTCAGAGCATCTCAGGGTGATCTTCACCCGTGCGCCGGCTTTCGCCATGTTCGGCACCTCCTTAGAAATTGTTTGTTGTTCTGGGCAAATCAAATGCCGGTACTCCGGCAGAGCCGCCCAAAACGGGGCAAACATCTGTCAAAGTCCGGCAGTCCACTCCCCAAAGGGAGACAAACGGCATGGGGCATTCGACAGAGGGTTTCTGCCTCCCTGCGCTGCGTCGCTCGCTTTGAACGGGGTTTGTTCTGTTAAAAAGCAGCACAAATAAGCCCATTCGCACAGGTACGGTTAGGATACCACGCAATTTGCCGTTCGTCAAGAGGGAAACGGGGGAATTTTGCTCTTTTCAGGGGTGGTTTTTCCGATACGCCAGATACCCCTCCAAAATCAGGGTCGCCGCCACTGCGTCTACCGTGTTGCGGCGTTTTTTCCCGTGGCGGTTGTTCTCTGAGAGGATACGGTGAGCATCTACCGTGGTGTTGCGCTCATCCCAAAGGGTCACTGGAAGCCCCGTCTCTGCCCGGAGGCGCTCTCCAAAGGCGGCGCAGTGCTCCGCCCGCTCTCCAATGGTGTCGTTCATATGCTTGGGATAGCCCAGCACCAGCTCTTCCACCCCATGTTCTGCAATGATTTTCCCGATCTGGGCGGCTACCTCGTCCTCCTTCCAGCTATGGATGACGGTGGTAAACCCCGCCAGCATCCCGAAGGGGTCGGAGATGGCAATGCCGGTACGGGCATCCCCGTAGTCAATGGCCATAATACGCACTTTTCTTCCTCCTCAATATGCACTTGTTCCGGATTTTCCCTGTTTTGCGGCGCTTTTTATATAACCCACCTGAGAGGCGATCCAGATGATCCCCACAAACAGCACTGTGGTCCAGCTCAGCAGCCCTGCCACAATGCCCATCACAGACAGCACCCACAGCACCAGACAGGTCATCACCGCCGCCCGGTATCCCGCATAGCCCGCCCGGTAGATCTGCGCCCGCTCTGCCTCGTCGCAGCTTTCCACCCAGGTCTTGTTAAAGTCAGTCTGATACACCGAGCCCCGCTTCTCCGGGTTCTGCTCCTTGATGAAGTTGATGGCCCACCGCTGATAGTGGAGCATCACCGCCAGAAAGACCCACAGCCCCACAACGGCGGCCACGCCAACCGACACCCCGGACATTACCGCTTCCTCGCTCCGGAATCCGGCTACCGCCAGCCCCATGCCGGTAAAGGCAGACGTGCAGCTCAGGGCGCATAGGGACAGGAGCAGGTTCAGCGGCTGCTCCACCGCCTCCTGCGCCGCTTCTCTGCCCTCGTCGTCCAGCGTCTGGGCGTTTTCGATGCTCTGGACGCTTTTGCGCCGCAGCACCGCCCCGGCAATCCATTGCACCCCTCCGCACAGCCACACCACGGCGCAGCCAAGCACCGGAATCACCGTGGTGGAAAACCACACTTTGCTCTCCTCATCCAGTCCCCACAGCTTCACCGCACTCAGTCCCAGCACCAAGCCGCCTGCCAGTGACAGGAGCATCATCCGTCGGAACCTGCCCCGGTACCTTTGATCCTCTCTGCGAATTTCCTCCTGGCGCTGGTTCATGGCTCTTCCTCCTCGTATTGAAACACGTCCTCCACCCGCACGCCGCACACCTTTGCGATTTTCAGTGCCAGCGTCACCGAAGGGGAGTAGTCTCCCCGCTCGATCAGGCTCACCGTCTGCCGGGAGGCGCCAATCCGCCTGCCCATCTCCTGCTGATTCAGCCCCAGCCTTGCCCGGTGCTCCTTCAATCGGTTCTGTAAGGGCATTTGCTCCCCTCCTGTCTGACATAGTTTCCTGTCAATTTGACAATCTTTCTTGTCAAAAGAAGGATACCACTGACAAAGATTCTTGTCAACTCATTTCTTAACACTTTTTTCACTTGCCAGCAGAGGATGTTTTCTCTATAATCACAGGAAACGCATGGAAAGGAGGGAGCAATATGGCTGAACCCAAAAGCGGCGGCGTGAAATCCGCTCTGCTCATTCTGTTTCGTATCATCTTTACCTTTTTTGCTCTCTACTCCGTCTATTTCATTTTCAGCAACTCACTGGAGCTTGCCGCCGCATCCTCCGCCCGCAGCGGGCAGATTACCGCCCTGCTGAACAAATTTCTTGCCGCTCTGGACATTCCCCCTCTCCGGGAGGCGGTGGTGCGCAAGCTGGCGCACTTTGCGGAGTTTGCCATGTCCGGGTTCTGGTTCACCCTGTGTCTGCGGGTCTACACCCGGCATTATATCCGCCACATCAGCTGGCCGCTGTTTCTCGGGCTGCTCATCGCCAACACCGACGAGCTGATCCAGAGTTTTGTGCCCGGGCGGGGGCCCAGTGTGCGGGATGTCTGGATTGACTTTGGCGGTGTATGTGCCGGGGTATTTGTGGCATTGATGCTGCTGGTGCTGTTGAGCAGCTTCTGGTATCTGCTGGGCTTTGGCTCCCACAAGCGGATGAGCTGACCTCTCCATCTTCATAAAAGCTTCATCCCGGCTAAATCCTTTTGACAAAAAAGAAGTGTATCATCAGCAAAAAGGAGGGGAGCCCATGTCGAATTCTGTCCATACCACGCCACGCCGCCGGCCCAAACGGAGAGGTTACTCTCTGGGATTGCTTTTCTCCCTGCTGCTGACCGTCTTTCTGCTGGGGTTTGGGTTAGGGCGCTGCACCGCCCCTGCCGCCTCGCAGCCTTTACGGGATACCGGCGCCGTTCTGCCGGACTGGGTGAAGGTGGATTTGCTTCCGGTGAATGACTACTCCCGCCCGGGGCTTGCCCTGGAGCAGGTCAACGGCGTGGTGGTGCACTATGTGGGCAACGCAGGCACCACCGCCGCCCAGAACCGCAACTATTTCGCCTCTCTGGCAGAGACCCACGAGACCCACGCCAGCGCCCATTTCGTCATCGGGCTGGACGGGGAGGTCATTCAGTGTGTGCCGCTGGACGAGATGGCCTACTGCTCCAATGACCGCAACGCCGACACCATCTCCATTGAGTGCTGTCACCCCGGCGAGGACGGGGCATTCACCGACGAAACCTATCACGCTCTGGTGGAGCTGACCCGCTATCTCACCTCCCGCTACGGTCTGAAACGGGAGCAGGTGATTCGCCACTATGACGTCACCGGCAAGCTGTGCCCGCTGTACTATGTGGAGCATCCGGACGCCTGGGAGGCCTTCCGTGATGAGGTTGATTCCTGAACCCCTGTCCCCTTCTTGGGAAACAGGGGTTTTTCTGTTGTTTGGGGCACCTTTTTTCTCTCCCGGTATAGGATGGAAGGAGTGGGTTATGCTAATCATTCAGAGGTGAAACCACTTGCCTGCCGCCCTTGCTTTTGCTATACTGAAAAGCGGAATTCGACCTTTTTCTCATCTTCCTGTGGAGGAGCCTATGCCTGAACAAAACCTTTCGCTGTCCGATGCCTTTGACCTCGCCCCAGAGCCGGTGGTCTGCTGCATGGACACCCGAATTCTATACCGAAATCCCGCCTTTTCCCACGCTTTTCCGGAGATTGGGGAGGCATTTCCCCCGGACTGGGAGGGGCTTCTGCTGCCCGGCGCAGGGGCGCTTCACTCCCCTCGTCAGGACTGGAACGTGCTCTGCTGGCAGTGGGGCTCCGCTCTGCTGCTCCGTCTCACGCCCATTGTGACAAAAGCATTGGTCTCTGACGACAGGCTGGGTCTGCTCTCCGCCCGTATCCGGGAGCCGCTGGGCTCCATCAACGCCGCCGCCGCAGAGCTGGAGCAAATGCTCTCCCCCTTTCAATACGCCGCCAGCGAGGACTGCTTCGCCCGCATCAACCGGGCAAAGCTGCGGATGATTCGCCTTGCCCGGTATATGGAGCTGATCTCCCTGCCGGAGGATCTGCCTCCCTACGACTTTGACGAGATCAACGTGGATCTGGGGGAGGTATGTCAGGCGGCCGTGGTGCAGCTGGAGTCGGTGCTTGCCTCCACCGAGGCTGTCCTCACCTTTAGCGGCCATAAGGCTCCCCTCTATGCCAACTGTGACGTGCAGTATGTGCATATCCTGATCTATAATCTGGTTGCCAACGCACTGGCTGCCACCCACCGCAAAGGGCATTTGGAGCTGCGTCTGGAGCGCCGGGGAAACATGGCCCATATCAGCGTACTGGACGACGGTCCCGGCATGACCCCCGCTCAGCTCCGGGATGCCTTCCAGCCTGCCCCGGACGACCCCAGCACCTTCCCCTCCCTGCATCTGGGGCTGCTGGTGTGCAGCCGAATCGCCCGTCTGCACCACGGGGCACTGGTGCTGTCCAACCGCCGCCGGGGTCTTCGGGCAACCTTCTCCCTTCCCCTTGCAGCGTCTTCCTCCGGTACGGTGCTGCGCTCCACCCCCTTTCCTGCTGCCCCCGCAAGCAGTTGGCCTGTGGTGCTGCGGGAGCTGAGCGGCGTGCTGCCCTATTCCTGCTTCAACAGTGATGATATGTAATAACACACAAGACACACGAAACCGGCGTACCGCATGAGAACGGCACGCCGGTTGGCTGTTTTCTGTTATTTTTTCTCCCCAAATCCCGGGGCAAAGATGGTCTTGTCAATGGCAAAGATAATCACCATGGCAACGCCGCCGGTGGCGATGGTGGTGACGATATTCCGCACCGCATCGGGCACGCCGAAGGCCGCCGTCACCGGGTTCCAGATGCAGGTGAACAGGTTCATCACCAGCATGACCCCGATAGTGCCCGCCAGATGGCAGAGAATCTGAGGCACCAAAGGCCCATGGCTGCGGAAGGTGACATTTCTCTGCAGGGGGAAGTTGACGCACTCACCCAAAAAGATGGAGGTATAGTTGGCCAGCGTGAAGGCCAGACCCCCGTCCGCCAGAGAGTTGCCGATAATGGCCAGCGTAAAGGGCACGCCGAACATCTCCACCTGAATCCCCGGCCATGTCCACTCCACCTGTCCCACAAGGTTGGTGAAGAAGCCGGGCAGGAAGGTGAGCAGCAGGTACTTGAAGAAGGTGACGACGTAACTGAAAATGATGAACAGTCCGCCCTCCCGAATCCACGCCGCCGCTTTCGGGTGCTTTTCTGCAAATTTACTCATATTTCCACCTCAATTCAGGGAATCCGCAATCTGATTGCGCTTGCGCTGCCGGAAGAACCCGGCGATCAGCCCGCCCAGACCCTTGAAGAAGGCGATGGCATGACCGTTGACAATGGTGAGGATGCTCTCGCACATCTCCTGACTCACCATGCCCCCTGCCATTTTGCCGATGGCACGGAAGGGCATATTGTAGATAAAGGTGATGTTCAAGTCCGGCTCACCCTTGCGGATGCTCTTTTCCAGCAGGGAAGTGAGCAGCTTGTACACCAGCCGGGCTTTCAGGCTCTTGGCGTAGTAGAGCTGGCAGATAGCGTCATTCATGGTGAGGGTGCCGCTCCAATGCCCGTCGGGAATGGGATGTCCCAGCAGCTTTTCAAACTCCTGATCCGACACCCGGAGGATGTCCGCCACCTCGTAGCTGGGCAGGTCGGTCATATCGTAAGGCAGTTCTGCGTCCGTTCCCTGAACGGTGACGGTCTGGCGCAGCTTGATGTCCTGCACAGAAGCGCCGATGAGGATATCGTACTCACCGCCGTCAATCTCGAACCTGTCCGTCTTGGTATTGAAGTACCGAAACGCCTTGTCGTCCAATTCGATGGAAACTTCCTTGCTCTCCCCGGCTTTCAGAAACACCTTGGCAAAGCCCTTCAGCTCCTTGGCAGGGCGGTAGATATTGGGCTTTCTGGCGTGGACGTAGAGCTGTGCCACTTCTGCGCCGTCCCGGTCTCCGGTGTTGGTCAGGGTGAAGGTGACTTTGTTTCCCTCCACCTTCATGCCGCTGTACTGGAAGGTAGTATAGGAGAGACCGAAGCCGAAGGGGAACAGCACCGGCACTCTGGCCGTCTCATAGTAACGGTAGCCGATGTAGAGACCCTCCCGGTATTCCACCGTCCGCTCTTTTGCCGGGAAGTAGGGGGCGGAGGGCACCTCATCATAGCTGATGGGATAGGTCTCGCTGAGTTTGCCGGAAGGGTTCACCTCGCCCAGAATCACCTTGAGCACGGCGGAGGCACCCGCCTGACCGCAGAGGTATCCGTGTACCATGGCCTTGCACTTTTCCAGCCAGGGCATTTCCACCGCAGACCCGGCGGACATGACCACAATCACGTTGGGATTGGCGGCGGACACCGCGTTCAGCAGGTCAATCTGGCTCTGGGGCAGGTGCATGTGGGAGCGGTCAAGACCCTCGGACTCGGAGATCTCGTCCAGACCCATGTACAGCAGCACATAGTCCGCCTTTTTCGCCAAATCCACCGCCCTGGACTGCATCTCCGCATCCCCTTTGCCCACACGGGGGTAGCCCGGCTCAAAGCCCACCACATCGAAGTCGAAGTTGCCGATCACATCCATGGTGTGATCCAGCTTGGTGCAGTTCACCACGGAGGAGCCTGCGCCCTGATACCGGGCCTTCTGGGCAAACTCGCCGATGACGGCCACCTTGCTGCCCTTGGCAAGGGGCAGGATGTTCTTCTCGTTTTTCAGCAGAACGATAGACTGCTCGCTGGCCTTCATGGCCATGGCGTGATGCTCGTCCACGTCGAACTTCTGACCCATCACCGCATCGCAGGCGGCTCGGGTGGGGAATACCACTGTCAAAAGCTCATCCACCCGCTGATCTACCAGCGCCTCGCTGATTTTGCCGGACTTGACTGCGTTGACCAGCTGCTCCCCGGAGTCGCCGCCGCAGGTGGGCATTTCCAGATGGGAGCCTGCCCGCACGCCCTCCACATAGTCGTTGGATGCGCCCCAGTCGGAGACCACAAAGCCCTTGAAGCCCCACTCGTCCCGGAGGATGTGCTGCAGGAGATGCTCGTTTTCGTTGGCGTAGACCCCGTTGATGCAGTTATAGGAGGACATGATGCTCTTGGGGTCGGACTCCTTCACCACAATCTCAAAGCCAGTCAGATAGATTTCCCGGAAGGTGCGCTCGTCCATGATGGAGTCTGACGCTTGACGGCGCAGCTCAGTGTTGTTTGCGGCAAAGTGCTTGGGGCAAGCGGACACACCCTGAGACTGGATGCCACGGACATAGCCAGCAGCCATCTTGCCAGCTAAGTAGGGGTCTTCGGAGAAATACTCGAAGTTACGGCCGCAAAGGGGGCTGCGCTTCATGTTCAAGCCGGGGCCGAGCAGGACACACACATCCTGCTTGGCCGCCTCTTCGCCCAGATACCTGCCCATTTCCTCCCCCAGCGCCGGGTCCCAGCTATTGGCCATGGTGGCGGCAGTGGGGAAGCAGGTGGCGGGAACGGAGCCGTTTAATCCAAGCTGGTCACCTGCGCCCTCCTGCTTGCGGATGCCGTGAGGACCGTCGGACAGAGTCATGGAGGGCACGCCCACAGAGGGATAGGCCCGGGAGGACCAGAAGTCCTTGCCGGAGAGGAGAAAGCACTTTTGCTCCAGTGACATTTTGGAGATCACGTCTTGATGGTTCAGCATGGTTTTCCTTCCTTTCTCAATGCGATGATACGGTCTGTCCAAACCATCCTGACAGATGGCAAAATAGCTTGGACAGGCGCCCCGCCTCACAGGGAGGCGGGGCAGGGGGGGGTGATGGGGAAAGCTTACTGGTTTTTGCGATACTTCTTGATGAGCAGGAACTCCCAGAGCAGCGCCAGAACCACGACCACTGCGGAGATGGCCAGTCTCACCATCTGCCAGGTCTCCATGCCGCCGTCAGCAGCAGCGGCATAGGCACGGCTGTTGGCTGTGGTGTAGAGGATGTTCTTGGCAGCCTGACGCATGGCAAGCTGAGAGGTGGCGCTGGTCTTGTCGGTGACCTCGCTGAACTCAGTCATCTGGGGTGTCAGGCAGAAGTCGTTGCCGTTGCGGATGAGGATATCCGCATCCTGATAGCCGTAGCCGCCGAAGTAGTCGGTGAGCACCATACCACGGAAGCCCCACTCGCCCCGGAGCACTTCGTTTTGCAGCTCGGTGGTAGCAGCGGCGTACTTGTTGCCGATGTAGTTGAAGGCGGACATGACTGCGGTGCAGTGGCCTTCCTTCACGCTCAGCTCGAAGGGACGGAGATAGATCTCACGCATGGCCTGCTCGTTGGACCAGGTGCAGAGCATATCGGTACGGTGGGTCTCCTGATCGTTCATGGCAAAGTGCTTCATGAAGGCGTACACGCCGCTCTCAGCAGCGCCCAGAATGGCGTTGGAGGCCATCTTGCCGGAGATGAAGCCGTCCTCGGAGTAATACTCGAAGTTACGTCCTGCGAAAGCGGAGCGGTGGATGTTCATGGCGGGGGCATACCAGCCGGACACGTCCATCTCGTCCGCCATCTTGCCAATGGACTCGCCAAAGGCCTTGGCCAGATCCACATTCCAGGTAGCGGCAATCACCACGCCGGCGGGGAAGCCGATGGATGCCTTGCCGGTGAAGTTGTTGTTGATGGAGGCAGGGCCGTCGCAGTCCACCTGCTGGGTCTTGCCCACGGAGTCAATGGCTACGCTCTGATAGCCGCCGATGCCGATGAGCTGCACCATGTCGTCCACGGTGAGCTGATCCAGCAGGGTATCCCACTGAGGATCGTCATAGTCCTTGCCCCGCAGGTCGTACAATGTCAGACCGTTGCTGGCTCCTGTGACGGGTGCCACATCGGCATCGTTGTTGAACTGGGTGGGGTCATAGTTGGTGTGGTTGTAGAAACCGGCCTTTGCCTCGTCGGACATCTCAAAGTTGGTGGGGGCAGCGGTAGCCTCTGCGAAGTTGGCGAACTTGTCCGCACGGGACAGGTAGGTCACATCTCCGGCAGCGTAGCCGAAGCGGGCCACAGCGGGCTCCACATCGCTCTCACGCTTGTTGTTCTCGTCATAGGTGATGGTGGTGTCCACTGTGTAGGTCTGAGAGGCGATCACATTGTGGGAGTCCTTGTTGATGGAGATGATGTAATCACCCGCCTCCAGCACATAGGCACCTGCGCCCTTGTAGTCGAAGGAAGCCATGTCCTCTGCCTGGAAGGAGATGGTCACAGTCTCGCTTGCTCCCGGCTCAATGATGCCGGTCTTGGCGAAGGCCACCAGATTGGCCACGGACTTTTCAATGCCGCCGTTGGTGTAGGGAGGATTGAAGTAGACCTCCACCACGTCCTTGCCCGCCACAGAGCCGTTGTTGGTCACGGTGACGTCAAAGCTGATGGTGCCGTTGCTCTCGGTGATGGCACCCATCTCCTGGGTGAACTGGGTGTAGCTCAGGCCATAGCCGAAGGGATAGACCACAGAGGTATCGTAGTCCAGCACGCCCTCAGCAGCGGCAGTCTCATACCAGCGGTAGCCCACATAGATACCTTCCACATAGTCCACAAAGTTGGGGGTGACAGGGAAGCCATAGGACTCGGGGCTGACGTCCGCCAGATTGGTATACTGGAACTCGCCGATGTTGTTGAAGTTGGGGGAGGCGGTAAGGTCGGACACGAAGGTGTCGATGGTGCGGCCGGAGGGGTTCACCTTGCCGGTGAGGATGTTGCCCAGAGCGTTGAAGCCGGTCTGTCCGGGGCCGGGGGCCAGAATGACAGCCTTGATGCTGGGATACTCATTGACCCAGCCCAGCTCCATGGCGTTGGAGGCGTTGACCACCACGATGACGTTTTCAAACTGGCTGGTGACCTTCTCCACCATGGCGGTCTCCCGGGTGGTCAGCTCCAGATAGTGCTTGGAGGCGTCCAGATCCTCGGGGTACTCGCTGTAACGCAGTCCGGTAGCGCTGAACATGGTGCCCTGACCGTCGTCAGCGAAGGTGTCGGGGACGTTGGGGTCCAGGCTGGTGGGCAGGTCTGCGCCCTCGCCGCCGGAGCGGGCGATGACGATCATGGCAGTGTCGGAGAATGCGGCGGCGCTGTCAAACACGCCGGCGGCCTCATACTCGTCCATGCTGGGCTCGGGGACAGTCCAGTCCTGACCCATCATGCCGATGTTGGGGCGGGCTGCACGCCAATTGGTGTAGAAGTCGGTGAGCTCGGTGTTGTAGGAAATGCCTGCGTTCTCCAGACCCTTGAGCAGAGACACCGTCTCATACAGTCCGGACAGGGAGCCGGAGCCGGTGCCGCCGTAGACCGGGTTGGTGGCAGACCAGCCGAAGGTGTTCACCTTGGCGTCGCTGCCCAGCGGCAGCAGGCCGTCGTTCTTCAGCAGCACAAAGCCCTCGTCAGCGATGTCCTCGCACAGATTCTGGGCCTGTGTGATGCTCTCCTCGCTGATCTCGCCGTTGCCACGGAAGACCATACTGACCATGCCGTACAACGGGCCGGTCAAAACCATGTTGACTACGATCACAAGGGCCAGCAAAAATGCCACCCATGCAGAGCCGCGGACAAGACCCTTCAGGGGCTTCTTGATCTTGATGGCGGCGATGGTGACGACCACAGCCAGACAAAGGACGACCCCAAGTGCGTTGAGATATCCCTTGATCTGTCCCAGCGTGGTAATCACGTCGTTCATGTTGATACCTAACATTCTGATTCCTCCTCTATATGAGTTTTGCTTTCCCAAGCAAGGCAAGTTTAACACATTGTTTACTTTTTGAAAATAGTTTTTCATGAACTGCACGATTTTTTTCGTAAACTGCATGGATATATCAGCACAATAGACAAAAACTGCCGCTCTGGTTTGTGCATTTCACCAGAGCGGCGGTTTTGATAGATTATGGAAGGGGAAGAAGAACGGTCAGGTCAAACCAGCTGCGTTCTGCCCGGACGGTGACGCTGCCCCCATAGCGGCGGGCGGTATACTGAATGCTGCGAAGACCAAAGCCGTGGTAGGCGGAGTCCCCCTTGGTGCTGCGGGGGATGCCGTTTTCCATCTGCAATTCCCCCTGATAGTAGTTCTCCACCCGGACCAGGACAAACTGCTTCTGTGCAGAAACAGCCAGATGAATCAGCCGTTTTTCCGGCTCCTCCACCGCCATCACCGCCTCAATGGCATTGTCCAGCGCATTGCCGAACAGGGCGCAGATGTCCATTGGCTCCAAAAAGCCCAGCAGAGCGCCGTCCGCCACCGAGGTCATGGTAATCTGATGCTGCTGGCAGTACAGCTTTTTGGAGGACAGCACCGTGTCCAGCACACTGTTGCCGGACTTGCTCTGGGTGTCGTAGACGGCGATTTCCTCCTCCAGACGGTTGAGCCAGCCGCTGCGCCGGGCGGGGTCGGACTCGGCGCGCAGGGCGGCAATCTGGTGCTTCATGTCGTGGTATTTCCGGTTAATCAGGTCGATGCCGTCCTGACTCTGGCGAAATTGGGCATATTGTGCGTCCAGAATCCCCTGCATCACCTCCACCTGACTGCGGCTGCGGTTTTCCCGCTGCTGAGCGTGGTAGGCGTAGAGAAAGGCCAGACCGCCCAAATCCACCACCGTGCGCAGCTTATAGATTTCCGTCACAATGCCGCTGGTAAAGGGGCTGTTGCCGATGACAAAGCTGAGGTTGCTCAGGGCGAAGGCGGCAGCGCACATGGCAGTCATCCAGCCCAGCGTCTCCACGGTGTTCCTATCGCTGCGCCCGTCCCGGATGATTCCCCGGTGGAGGGCGTAATCCGCACCGAACACCAGCAGATACACCACCGCCGCCACCGGCCCCGCTCCCCGCTCCATGCCTTCGGGCAGCAGAGAGATGAGATAATAGTGTATCTGCCATGCCAGGGAGGCGGCAAACTCGCTGAGCAAAAATCCCCATGCGGTGCAGCAGCCCAGATTCACCCAGCCCATATCGCAGCAGCCCAGCAGGAGCAGAAACATCACCGCCGCCGCTCCCAGCATACTGGGCAGCCAGAACTCCACCGGGAGGGACTCGGTGAGCATCATCTCCCCGCAAAGGGCGGCCAGCCCCGCCGCCAGCGCCAGAATCAGCCGCCAGCCCTGCAAGCGCCGCTGTCGGTAAAACAGCAAAATGGGGTTCAGGCAGGCCAGCCACTGGGCAATGGCGGTGTAAAGTCTGGGGATGGTGGGAGCCAGAATCACACTCATCGGGTCACCGCCCCGATATAGTCGGCCAGCTGCTTCATAAAGCTGTTCTTTCTCCCCCGGGAGATAATCAGCTTTTCCTCTCCCACCACGGCGCAGCCGTCCTGTACCGCATCCACATGGGCCAGATTGACCAGATACCCCTTGTTGCACCGGGAGAATCCATGGTCGGAGAGCTGCCCTTCCAGCTCCGCCATGGTGCCGCCGATTTGGATTTCCTCTTTGGTGGTATGCACCAGAATGGTGTGACCCCGGCTCTCAATGTAGCGGATGGAGGCAATATTCAGCTTTCGTCCCCCGCCCTTGACCTGCACCGGAAGATAGCTGTTTTTCTTCCTGCCCATCCAGTTCAGCCACTCCACCGCCCGGTCCAGCCGCTGGGACAGGGCAAAATAGCTCACCGGTTTCAGCAGATAATCCAGCGCCCCCACGGAATAGCCCTGAATGGCATACTGGGCCATGTTGGTGATAAAGATGAAGACCAGCTCCGGGTCCCTGCGGCGCAGCTCCGCCGCCGCCGTCATGCCGTCCATCTCCTTCATCTGCACGTCCAGCAGGGCGATGTCATACTGCCCCTGAAAGGCATCCACAATGGCAGTTCCGTCGGAATACCGGTCCGCTTGCAGGGAAATGCCCTGCTCCTGACGGTAGCGGTCCAGATGGCTCATCAGCGTCTCGGCGCATTCCCGGTCGTCCTCAACCACGGCAATCCGCATGGTGTCACCCCCACAGCGTAAAGTGTCCTTTGACGTTCATTATAAACGTATCACATCAGCGTGTCAAAGACTTCCCGCTCTTTTCCCGGCACAGCAAAAGGGAGACGGCAATCCGTCTCCCTCCGTCCACTATTCAAACAATTTCAGCAATTCCATGGGGCTGTCCACCAGATAATCCGGTTTCAGGCTCTCCAGCAGCCCTCTGTCCCGAAAGCCCCAGCTCACTGCCGCCACGTCCAGCCCTGCGTTCCGGGCGGTGGCAATGTCCACCTCCGAATCCCCGGCAAACAGGCACTGTTCCCGCCGGACGCCCAGCGCCTCCACGCAGGCCCAGACCATCTCCGGGTGAGGCTTCCGGGGCAGGGCATCGGTGGTGCCAAGGGCATAGTCCAGCCGATTTCCGAAGAAATGCTCCTTCAGCGGCTGCACCGCAGCGTCCTGTTTGTTGCTCACCACTGCCATGGCAATCCCCCGCTGTCCCAGTGCGTCCATCAGGGGCAGAATACCGGGATAGGGGGCGGTTTTGATGAGACAGTGGCTCTCGTAGTATCCCCGGTAGAACCGCTCCGCCTCCGCCCGGTGAGCATAATCCGCCGGGAGGGTTTTGTCCATCAGCACCCCCACGCCGTTGCCCACGCTCTGCCGCACATAGGACAGAGACAGAGGGGAAAGCCCCTCATGGGCGCGCATGGCGTTTACTGCGTCATGCAGGTCTTCCAGCGTGTTCAGCACCGTGCCGTCCATATCAAAAATCAGCGCTCTGTATTTCATCCATCTCCCGCCTTTCGGTGGGGATTATAGCACAGTCATTCCGGTTATTCCAGCTTTTTCCGCAGCCGTTCCACCGCCCGGCGCTCCATGCGGGAAACCTGCACCTGACTGACCCCCAGCACCTTTGCGCACTGCTGCTGGGTGAGATGGCGAAAATACCGCAGGCGGATGACCTCCCCTTCCCGGTCAGGGAGCTGCTCCACCGCCTGACGCAGCGCCAGATGCTCCACGATTTCCTCCTCCATGCCTTCGTCTCCCAGAGCGGATTCCAGCGTCAGCCCGTCTCCTGTCTCGCTTTGCAGACTGACCACCGGCTCTGCCGCCGCCTCCGCCCCGGCGATTTCCTCCGCCGTAAGCCCGGTTTCGGCGGAAAGCTCACTTAATACCGGCTCTCTGCCCAGACGCTGGCTCAGGGCGGAGCGAGCCTCCCGTATTTTGGCGCTCTGCTCCTTCAGCGTCCGGCTCACCTTGACAGAGCCGTCGTCCCGGAGGAACCGCCGCATTTCCCCGGCGATTTTGGGCACGGCGTAGGTGGAGAACTGGGTGCCAAAGCCCGGGTCAAAGCCGTCCACCGCCTTGAGAAAGCCGATGCAGCCCAGTTGGAACAAATCCTCGCTGTCCACTCCTTTTCCCATGTACCGCTGGACAATGCTCCAAATGAGCCTCTGATTCTCGCTCAGCAGCCGTTCCCGGGCATTTCGGTCTCCCCTGCGGGCGGCTTCCAGTGCATCGGCACAGCGCAGGCTCATCGGGCGCTGGCACGCTGGGCGATTTTCTTGCGCATGGTGACGGTGGTGCCCTTGCCGGGGGTAGAGCGCACCTTCATGGTGTCGGTAAAGCTCTCCATAATGGTAAAGCCCATGCCGCTGCGCTCCACGCCTCCGGTGGTGTACATCGGCTCTCTTGCCTTCTTCACGTCGGAGATGCCCACTCCCCAGTCCCGGACGGTGATCTCCAGCACCTGTTCCGGAAGGGTGCGCAGACGCAGCAGCACCCTGCCCAATTCGTTGGGATAGCCGTGGACGATGGCATTGGTCACCGCCTCGCTCACCGCCGTTTTAATGTCTCCCAGCTCGTCCAGCGTGGGGTCAAGCTGGGCGGCAAAGCAGGCCGCCGCAGACCGGGCAAAGCCCTCATTGGCGCTGCGGCTGAGAAATGTAATCTCCGCCAGATTGGTCGCTTTCATATGTATCCTCCCTACTTCTCAATCTCCACCATCCGGTGAATCCCCGCCGTTCTCAGCACCCGTTCCGCCTGCCGGGGCAGACCGGACAGGTATAATCTGCCCCCTACTTCCTCCATCCGTCCTTTGCTGCGCAGCACCAGCGCAATGCCGGAGGAGTCCATAAAGGTGACGGCGGAAAAGTCCAGCTCCATCACCCCCGGCAGGTTACGATTGATCTCCTCCTCAATCTCCCGGGTGAGCCGCTGGGCACGGTGCTGGTCAATTTCTCCTGAGAGGTGGCAGATTCCGTGTCCGTCCGCAGCCGTGGTCATCATTGACATCATTCCTTCCCCCTTTCCCGTTTGGGAACTGCGTTTTCTGCATTATAGCCCGGCGGGGATGCAAATGCCGTCGAAGGGGAGAGGGGCAAAAACCTTCTTTTCATCCCCGGCAGGAGGTGGTATGATAAGGTAAACCAAAACCCACAAGGAGTTGACCCACATGAGCAGACAGCAGATTCTCTCCCTGCTCTACCAGAGCGAGGACTATCTCTCCGGGGAGGAGATGAGCCGCAGGCTGGGCATCAGCCGGGCGGCGGTGTGGAAGGCGGTGGACGCCCTGCGCCAGGAGGGATACGAAATTGACTCCCAGCCCCGCCGGGGCTACCGCCTGCTCCACGGGCCTGACCTGTTGCAGGAAGGGGAGATTCGTCCCTATCTCGCCGGGCGGCATATCCCTGCGCAATTGGAGGTTTTTTCCTCCATCGACTCCACCAACAACTACCTGAAGCGGGAGGCACACCATCTCCCCCACGGTGCCGCCGCTGTGGCAGACCAGCAGACAGGGGGACGGGGACGGCTGGGGCGCAGCTTTTCCTCTCCCCCCGGCATGGGCATCTACTGCTCGGTGCTGCTGCGTCCCAATCTGCCCCCGGCACAGGTGGTAGACCTCACCGCCTTTGTGGCGGTGGCGGTATGCGATGCCATTGAAGCAGCCTGCGGCCAGCGTCCCCAGATCAAATGGACCAACGACATTATCATGGCAGGGTACAAGGTTTGCGGTATTCTCACCGAGATGACCATTGAAGGGGAGAGCGGCGCTTTGCAGCACATTGTCACCGGCATCGGCATCAACGCCGCCCAGCAGCCGTCGGACTGGCCGGAGGAGCTGCGGCAGATTGCCGGTTCCGTCTCCGCCGCCACGGGAAAGCCGGTACGCCGGGGATACCTGACCGCCTGTCTGCTCAATGCGCTGGATGAGATGTACACCCACTGGCTGAACGGGGAGCGTGCCCGGTATCTGGAGCAGTACCGGAAAGACTGCATCACCGTAGGCAGGGAGGTGCGGCTGATGGGGCAGGCGGGAGAGCAGATCGCCTTTGCCGAGGGCATTGACGACCAGTTCGGTCTGATTGTCCGTCTCCCAGACGGCACAAAACGCACTGTTACCACAGGAGAGGTCAGCGTGCGGGGATTGTATGGCTATGTCTAAAACAAAACCGGGACAAACGTCCCGGTTTTGTTTGTTCTCCCGGCGAAGTCAGCGCTCAATTCCCTCCACGCTCACGTCCTTCACCAATTGCAGACCGTTGGCCCAGGAATAGAGGGTGTAGGTGGGAGTGGAGAAATAGACGGTCTTCTCCACGCTTGCCCCGGTCATGTCGGTGAAGCGCATGGGCACAAAATCCCCGCTGTTCACCGCCTGTTCAATCACCGCCGCCTGCGCCCGGGTCAGCACCGGCCATTTCAGCTTGACGGTGGTTTTTCGGGCGATCACCGTCCCCACCATCCGCCCGGAGGCGGTGCGTCCTGTGTCCGCCGACCAGACCTTTTCCGTAGAGATGGTGATGCCCTCCAGTCCCGGGTCGGGCATGGTGATGCCGTTGATTTTCAGCTCCGATGGGTTTGCCATTTTCTCACCACCTTATACATAAATGGGGCAGGTTCCGGTGCGAAGGGTCAGGTCGTTCACCCCGTCTACCCCCTGCCGCCCCAGCCGCTCTGAACCCACATGCACTTCGATCACCGTGGTGCCGCCCCCCTTGCCCATGCGCTTTGCCAGCTCGTCCATCCAGCCGGTGTTGCGCTCCAGAGGCAGTACTGCCTCCCGGCCCGCCTCACCGATGAGGGAGATGGCAGGACCTGCGGTAATGCCGCCCTCTGCCAGACGGGCGATGGTGGGCATATTGGCCAGTTTGGCAACTCCCGGCTTCACCACCGTTTTTCCTGCCACCGTCACCGCAGGCCAGGACAGTCTCAGGGAACTGTTCATCCGCTGAATCATGGTATTGGCCAGCGAGACCACACCGTTGAGCCCGTTGCGGAAGGGAGTGGTCAGTGCGCCGCCGATGCCGGAAAACCGGTTCTTCGCATTGGACGAGATGCTCTTAAACACGGTAGCCAGCTTATTTTTCAGGTTGGAACCGGAGTTCGTGGCATTTTTGGTCAGCGACTGGAAGGCTGTGGTCACTTGATTATTGGTGGTATTGGCGTGTCCGGTGAGAATTTTCTGGATGCCGGCCCACGCCGTCTCCGCCTTTTCCTTCACCCCGCTCCAACCGCTGGGCAGCAGGGCAAACGCCTCCCGCAACAGTCCAAAGCCCGCCGCGGCGTTGTTCAGTCCCTGCACGATTGTCCCGGCGCTCCACTGTCCCATGGGTTTCAGCAGACGCTCCCAGACGAACAGGGCAATGGGTTTCAACACTTCCAGCACCGCCGTAAAGGTACGAAGCGCCTCACTGAGCAGCCGCAGTGCCGCCGGTGCCGCCGCCTGAATCACCCATCCCGCCAGAGGCAGCAGTACATTCTGATACCCCCAGCTCAGCGCCCCGGCAATCAGCTCTACCAGCGGCGCAAGGGCGTTGAGCACGCTGGAAAAGCCCTGCACCAGCCCGGTGAAGTTGAGCTGCCTTGCCCAGACTGCGGTGGCAGATGCCATATCCCGAAAGGCTCCCAGCACGCTCTGGGTGATTTCCAGCAGCCGGGACATAATGCTGTCCCCGGCACCCCCTGCCTGCCATGCCTTCTTGAAATTGTCCGCTACAGCCTTGACGCTCTCTCCCAAATACTGCACGGTGAGCAGCACGGTGGTCACCGCCTGCACTCCTGCGCCGCTGCGCCACGCACGAAGCCAGCTTTCCCCCACCGCCGCCACAGCGCCGCCTACCCCGGCAAGAGCGCCAAGGACGGCGTCAACGGTAGCCTTGCCCTGCCGTTTCCACGCCTGCTGGAAGGGCTCCCAGACCTGACCCAGCACAGAGCGGGCTTTGGCTGCAATTTCGTCCAGCAGACCGGGCACACGCACCCATTCGCCGCTGACAGCGGATTTACCGCCCCCCGACCTGCCGCTGCCCCCGGAGCTGCCGCTGCTGCCGCCGCCCCGGGCGCTGACCCGGGTGATCTTGTCAAAGCTGTACAGATCCCGCTGCGCCTGCGCCACAGACCGGGTGGAGCGGGCAACCCTTCCCAGAGAGGCCGCCGCTGCGTCCATGCCCTTGCTGCTGTCCTTCCAATAGGTGACCCCGAACAGGCCGGTAATCGCCCTTGCCGCCCCGGTCAGCGCCGGACGCAGAGCGCCCAGCAGGTTGGAAAAGGCACCCATGGCCGCCGCTGCCGCCCCCTGAAAGAAGCGCTCCAGTGCGTAGAGCTGTTCCCGCACCCCGGTCAGCGCAAGGGTGTAAGCGCTGTGTACCTGTCCCGCCCGGGAGAGAAATTCCCGCACCGCCCGGTCATTTTCCGCCAGCGCCTCGGTAAGCTCCTGCGCCGCCTGAGCGGAGTCTCTCATTTCTTCCGTCTCATTCATCGTTTCTTCCTCCTTTCCCCGCCAGACGTTCCATCATGGCACGGTAGGTTTCCAGTCGCAGCGCCTGAACCTCCTCTTCCTCCCAGAAGGGGAACACCCGGTACACCGGCTCTACGCTCTCGCCTGCCGCCGCCCTCGCCCCCAGCATGGCCTGATTCCACGCAATAACGCTGAGCGCCTGATAGTGCTGCCGCCGGGCCTTGCGCCAGCTCTGCGCCAGCAGCAGAATCTCTCCCCACGTCCAGTCCTCCATCTCCACCGGGCTGCCCCCTGCCATGCAGCCCGCCTCCATCAGCGCTTCGATGGTCAGGCTTTTGGGAAAGGGCGCTGCTCCTGTGCCGTATCATTTCCTTCTCCCAGATGGGAGAAAGCGTCCTCCATGGCGGTGTGGAGGGTGGATTTGAGCTGCTTTGCCTGCGCCTCGGTAATCAGCCCGGAAGCCGCCGCCAGGTCAAAGGCCAGCGCGCCGAACCGCTCCTGACCTGTCCAGCCCCCGTCCACCAGCAGGTCATAGAGCTGCTCTCCGTCGGTGATGGGGTTTCCGCTGTCCGGCCAGCTCAGAGCCTCGGTGAGCAGGGCGCACATCCGCTCGCTGTCCGCCGCCGCCAGAAAAACCGTCTGAAGCGTCTCTTCTCCAAAGCGGGACTGAAGGGAGCGCTGTCCTCCCACGGTGAGGCGGAGACGGTAGGTAATCCCGTCCAACGTGACGGGGTAGTGTTTTCGTGCCATTTTGGTTCCTCCATTTTGTTGCAGGACTTATGGCAGGGGTGTGGCAAGCCCCGCCCCTGCCTCCTGTCTTATCCGTTGGCGGGGTTGGTCACCGTCCAGTCGCTTTGCAGCGACACAGACAGCTTGGCCGACACCAGCTCATCCACCTTGCTGCCGGAGATGTAGGTGCTCACATAGCCGGTGGTGGCAAAGGTGGTGCCGTCCGGGAACACCACGCTCACCGGAACCGCCGCCCCGGCGGTCTGCAAGCCCTTCAGCACCCGGTAGTCCGAAGTGGCTGCGGAGTTGTCAAAGAGATAGGTAATCTCGAACGCCTTCACATCCTGCACACCAGGGACACTCTTTTTGATCGTATCCTTCATGCAGGTGGCGTCCAAAGTGGAAGGAGTGCCGCCAATGTCACCGATCTCCGTGACATAATTCAGGCTCACATTGTTCACCTTCACATCCATGCCAATATTGGCCAGTCCTTGATTGGGCATTGTTTTGATTCCTCACTTTCTGTCAGTCGATGAGCCGCATACTGCGTTTGTCCACCTTCCGGGCAAAGCGGAACCGCTTGCAGTAGCAGCCCTGCCCCACGTCCTCATAGAGATCCGCAGAGGCGTAGATTCGTTTCAGTCCCATGTCGGTCAGCGCCCGGTTGACCGCCTGACTCAGCTCCTGCCGTGCCGTCCGGTTTTCGGCGTAGATGTCCACCTGAAAGGTAAGGCGATCCACCACCGGGCAGCGGGTGGTCACGTTGGCCCACTCTCCCCAGACAACCGTATTGCCCCGGGGCGGGGTGGGGGCAAAGTCCGCCTGTAAGGCAAAGGAGGTCTGGGTGTCCATGGCCTCCAGCGCCGCTTTCACCTGCGCCCTTGCGTCCACCAGCAGGGTCTCTGTCTCGCCCATGTCCATCCCTCCTATCCGATCTGCTGGAGCAGCAGCTTCCGGTGGCTGGGCCAGAGCTGCACCGAGCGCACCTCATAGACCCCGTTTTCCAGCACAATCCGGTCAAAGGGGGACACCTCCAGCGCATAGCGCAGCCTGCCTTCCAGCACGCCGCTGGGTACGTCGCCCTGATTTCGGTGCCGCCATCCGGAGGTCAGCCTGCCGCTGTTCTGCCAGGACTGGACGCTCTGCCAGCAAACCGCCTGTTCGCTGCCGTCCTGGGCGGTGAAATCCGGATGCTCCATGTCGTACACTGCCTGTTGTTCCCCCAGCTCGTCCTCCACCAGCCTGCGCCGGTGGAGGGCAAAGCCCCGCCGCCATGGGGAGGGGGTGTTTCTCATCAGCATGACACCCTCCGGTACCGGGCAAGGGAGCGGAGGATCTCCTCCACGCCCCCCTGCAATTCTTTGGGGCTGAGGTAGCTCTCGCTCTGGCTGAGCTGCCCCTCGGTGTAGCTGGCAGAGCGCAGCAGGCTGCTGTCCAGCTCTCTGCGGTCCCGCTGGAAGAACAGGGCGGCAAGGGCGAGAATCTGCCCGTCAAACTGTTCCTCCACTTCACCGACCCCCAGATAGACCCGGATCTCCCCCTCTGCGTCGCTGAGAACGTCGCTGAGCAGCAGATCGGTTTCCTCGTCCGGCTCCACCAGTCCCAGCCGGCGCACCAGACGCTGGTACAGGCTCTCCTGTCGTTCCGTCGTCATCATGCTCACGCCTTGTTGCAGGTCATCATAGCCAGTGCGGTGGGCTGAATCACCTTGGCGCCGTAGACGTGCAGACCCTTGATGGCGTCGGAGAAGTTATGCTCCAGACGGTAGGCCTCCAGCTCCACCAGCTGCTCGGCATAGGCACCGGCGGCGTTGGTGCCGGCGATGACCTTGAACTTACTGCCGGAGGTGTTGGGGACGTTGTTGGACAGGTGAATCTGGAACCCGGCCGCCTCACCTACCAGACCGCCCTGCAAAATCGCCTGATTGTATCCGGTGCCGTTGCCCACAAAGCGGGGGTCCTTCAGCAGCAGACCGTGATACCAGGGGGGAATCACCACCCAGCGCCCCAGCATGGGCACATTGGCCTCGTTCAGCTTGACGCCCAGATCCACCAGATAGTCATAGGCGTTGGCGCTGGTGGGGGTGATGGGGCTGGCGTCGGTGCCGATGGTGTGTCCGCTGGCAACCCCTGCCACCAGAAGGGAGGCCAGATACTGGTCGATCACGTCGTTCATGCCGTAGCTGGCCCGCTGCATGGCGGCGTCCACCAGCTTGGGGTTGGACTGGGCGTTGTCCACGTCCTTGATCTGGAAGTTGAAGTATTTCGCCCTGTCGATGACCAGATCCTGCATGGTGCCGCTCAGCTCCTCCGGGTCGGAGATGTCCTGCCCGGTGTAGTCGCTGATGGTGATGTTGCCCACCTGATTGATGTGGACGGTGTCGCCAAAGGCACGGATGTCCCCCTCATAGTCCCGGTTCATCAGGCCGGCATAGACGTGCACCTTGTCCAAATGCTCCAACAGTCTGGCAGACCAGACCTCAGGAATAAAACTGCTAAATGCCATAACATATCATCCTTTCTGTATTGGAAATGGGGTGTTACCCCTTCAGCGCTTCGGATACCTCCGCCCAGTGTCCGTTGATCTCCCGCAGGCTCATCCCCCGCAGGGATTCCCTCGTGAGACCTTCCGGCGCTTTGGGGGATTTGGGAGGCCGGCCGCCCCGCATCCGACCCGCCACTGCCTGAGACAGCGCCGACTGGAACAGCGCTGTAAACTGCTCCACCCGCTCCATGGACGACTCCTCGCTCTCTCCGGTGAGCCATGGGGCAAAAGCGGCATCCAGCCCCCGCTGCTGCAAGCGCTCCGCCACCGCCACCTGACGCATCCGGCTCTCAAAGTCCCGGCGCTGCACCTCCAGCGCACTGCGTTCCTCTTGCAGCCGCCGGTTCAGCTCCGCGTCCAGCTCGCCCCGCAGCCGTTCTCCCTCCGCCTGCCGTTCCCGTTCCCAGTTGGCCCGGGCGGTGCTCAATGCCTGAGACACCTTTTTGTCGCAGGCGGACTGGTAGTCCCGGTTCTCCCGCAGCAGCGTTTCAAAGTCCAGCCGTTGCTCCTTGCGTTCCTCGTCCATTACGCATCCTCCTTCTGACCCGCACCGTTCTGTTCCTCAGCCCGGTCCGTTTCTCTATCTTCACGGCTTCTCGCCGCTGTCTCCTGTTGCTGCAATCTGAGATTGCGTACCGCCTCCGCCGGGTCTTTCACGAACCAGAGCTGACCCAGCAGGGTCTGATCGTCCACAAGCCCCCGCAGCCGGGTCACCAGCTCCACCTGCTCCCCCTCGTTGACCGGGAGATTGAGGGTAAACACCACGTCCACATCCTCCGCACTCACCGGGGACATCTCCCCCTTCACCGTCAGCCAGTGGTTGTACAGCCCCAGCCGCTCCCGCAGACCCTGTTCCATCTGACCCATCTTATTGCGGGCCATCTGATCCATGGCCAGCAGCTTCAGCTTCAGCGCCTGCCCGGAGGAGTTGCCGGAGAACCGCTCGTCGGAGAGGTCCACCGTCAGCGTCTGCTTGTGCATTTCCTCCACCAGCGCATTGGCCAGCACCTGCACCCCCGCCTCGTCAAAGGTCTTCTGGATGTACTCCGCCCGGGCGTCCAGTGGCGCACCGTCGATGAACCGCTGCTGCGCCAGCTTGTCCTCCTCCCCGGGGGCAAGGGTCATGCCGTAGAACACCAGCAGAGCGTCCACAAACTTCCGCTTGTCGGTGAGGCGGCTGCTCATCAGCTCGTCATAGGCGTCAATCAGGCTGATGATCTGCTCAAAGTCCCCCTGCCGGAGGGGGTCGTTTTCATAGGCGATCACCGGCACCGCTCCGAAGTAGTGGGGCACCGCCTCCCCCACGGGGACAAAGGCAGCGGCATCCAGCGTGTCGCTGCGGTACTCCCGCACCGTGTAGGGGGTGCAGCAGGTGACGGCGTAGTAGCCCTCGCCGCCAGGGGTCTCTCGCCTGTCCCAGATCAGGGCAAACAGCTTTTGATGCTCCACGCTGCTGTCGCACACCAGAATACCGCACCGGGGGTCGATGACGGCGCTGCGGGGGCGGGGATCTGCCTCCGATGAGGCGTAGCACAGCTCCAGACACTCTCCCATCACCCCCATGGTTCTGCCGATCTCCCGGTCGGTGCGGGCAATGTGCTGAGCGTCATAGCACCGCAGCAGAGGGGTGAGATCCAGCGTCCGCTCTCCGCCCTGCCGCCACGCCTTGGGGTTGGGGTCGTACTTGACTCCCTGCCCCAGATAGTAGCCCAGGGCGATATCCACCACATATTTGGCGTAGTTCACCCCCACCCGCACTTCGTCCTGTTCCGCCGTGCGGTGGAAGATATCGTGGTCTCCCCGGTAGTACCGCTCCAGCCGCCCGAAGCGGCGGTTGGCGTTCTCCGCCTTGCGGATGCACCAGCGCAGCGCATCTGCGCTGAGCGCTTCCGGGTCGGGCACCTGCCCTCTGTCCATGTAAAGAATCATGTGTACCTCCTGTTAAATGCCCCGGGGGCGTTTCCGCACCCGTGCCTGATTGCGTGTCAGCACCGTGCTGACAAAGTACCGCACTGCGTCCATGCAGTGGTCGTGTTCCTTCACCGGTCTGTCCTGTCCGCCCCCGTCCTCGTCCCAGACATAGGCCTGAAACTCCCGGCGGGTGTGGACGCAGGCAGAAGAAAAGCGCAGCTTGTCCCCGCTGAGCAGCTCGCTCACATGGCGTATCCCGGTGAGCACCTGATTGTCCGCCCCCTGTACCCCGTAGCCCCGCTGCCGCAGTTGGGCGATAAAGCTGGCCGCCGAGGGGTCTGCAATCACCATCCGGGGTCTGGTGCCTTCCAGAAAAGCGTCCATGTCGTCGGCATACTCCCCATCGGTTTTCTGCCGCATCTGCGCCCGGCCTGACCAGTAGTATTCCTTCACGCAGTACCACCGCCCGTCCGTCCCCTGCTGCCAGAGCAAAAACACGGTGGGATTCTGGGTGCCGTAGTCCACGCTGACATACCGTTCCCCCGCCAGCTCGGGCAGCGTCTCCACAACGTGGCGCTGGGGGTCGAACATATCGTAAATCTGCCCGGTGGCCGCCACCCAAAGCCCCTGCACATACCGCTGGTAGAACACCCCGGCATACAGCCGCTCATACCGTTTCCGAATGGCGGGGGAGAGGGCAGGGTTGTCCGCCATGGTGAAGTGGAGGTAGAGCAGGTTCCGCTCCTGCGCCTTGCAGATCCAGTGCTTGTAGAACCAATGCTCCGGGCCCTCCGGGTTGCAGTTAAACCAGAACTTCGACCCCTCCACGCTGCATCTGGCCAGCGCCTGCTCCACAAAGGAGCGGGGCATCAGCGCCACCTCGTCAAAAAACACCCCGGAGAGGGTCATGCCCTGAATCAGGGCGTAGCTGCCCTCGTCCTTGCCGCCGAAGAGGTAGTAGTGATTGCGCCGCTGACCTATGGTGATGACCAGCCGGTTCTCGCTGCGCTTTTCCTCAAAGGTGCAGATGCCCTCCAGCCACTGAGGCAGCAGCGCCGTCACGTTGCGCCGCAGGCTCTCGATGGTCTTGCCGCAGAGGGCGAAGCGATGCTCCTGAAAGGTCTCCATGCTCCAAAGCACAAACCCCAGCGCCATGCTCACCGTCTTGCCGGAGCGCACCGACCCGTCACAGATAATCCCGTCACGGCTGCTGTGGCGCTCCTGCTTCCACCATGTCACCGTCAGCCTTTGCCGGGGCGAAAAGCTCTGGTATTGCATCCCTGTCCGTCACCTCCTCCTGCCAGTCTCCCAGCGCCTGAAACAGGTTGTTTTCCGCCTTTTCCTCTCCGGGGGGATGCTCCTCGTCCCAGATTTCCGGTCTGCGCCGTTTCAGCCACAGACTGATGGCGGTGACGCTGGGGCTGACCTCTTTTTCCGTACTCACCAGCTTATCCCCCTTGTCCGTCTGCTCCCGCTTTTCCTCGGTGTAGCGGTAGCCCATGGCCGCCTTCAGCAGGGCATCCTCCACCCGGTAGTCGGTGAGCTCGCCGCTCTGCCGCAGTGCCTCGTCAATGGCGGGATATTTTCTGCGCCACAGGCGCAGGGTCAGGGGTCTGATGTCCATGCGGCGGGCAATCTCCCGCAGGCTCACCCCGTCCCGTGTCCAGCCCCGCAGCAGCGTCAGCTCCTCCGGTCGCTGCCACAGTTCCGCTCTGTTCAAATGCTGTTCCCCCCTTCCTTTTGACAGCAGTATAGAGCTTCTCCCTTTCCCCAAAAATGCAAAAACCGGATTTTCGTCCGGTTTTCTCCCTCGAATTTGTTTATATTTGCATATTTGCGCAAAAATGTGTCATTGTCAAAAGGTCATGACAAACCTCTGCCGCTATGCTATACTGAGTGGGAGGTGATAAATGTGTCTCCCATAGAACGAATCACCAGCCGGGCAAATCCGCTGGTGTCTCATATTCGCAAGCTGGAAAAAGACCGTGCCTACCGCCGCAGCAGTGGGGAATATCTGGGCGACGGGGTGAAGCTCTATGAGGAAGCGGTACGCTGGCAGGCGGGGCTGACCACCGTAGTGACCACCCCGGGCAGGCTCACCGTCCCGGTGCCGGAGGGCGTGCGGGCGGTGGAGGTCCCTCAGTCCCTGATGGAGTCCCTTTCCCCGGCGAAAACCCCTCAGGGGGTGCTGTTTCTGGCCTCCCTGCCGGACACCGCTCTCCCGGAAACCCTCCCTCCCGGGCGGTATCTGGTGCTGGACGGGGTGCAGGACCCGGGCAACGTGGGTACCATCTGGCGCACCGCCGACGCCTTCGGCGCAAAGGGGCTGATTCTCACCCAAAACTGCGCCGACCCCTTCTCTCCCAAGACGGTGCGTTCCTCTATGGGCGCTGCCTTCCGTCTCCCGGTTTGGGAGGCTGCGGTGGAGGAACTCACCGCCTGTCTCCGTCGCTCCGGCATTTCCCTCTATGCCACCGCCCTGCGGGAGGACACGGTGGACGTGCGGGAATACGCCGGGGGCAGCGCCGCCGTGGTCATTGGCAGCGAGGGACAGGGGGTGTCCGAAACCCTGCTCGCCCGGTGCGCCCAGACATGGAAAATCCCCATGCAGCCCCAATGCGAATCCCTGAATGCTGCCATAGCGGCCGCCGTGGTGCTGTGGGAGCTGTACCGCTGAGAAGGAGGTAGATTCATCATGTTGACCGGCATTAAGTTCTGGCTCTGGCTCACCCAGCTGCTGCCCCCGGCGCAGGCATGGCAGGTGTACCAGCATTTCGGCTCGCCGGAGCGGGCCTATTTCTCCGACCCGGAGGAGTACCAGCGGATTGAGGGGCTCTCCCCGGAGCACCGCCGCCTGCTGCTGCGCAAGGAGGAAGCCCCCGCCGAGCAGGTGCTCTCCCGGTGTGAACGGCAAAACATCCGTATCCTCACCTTTCAGGATACCGAATACCCGGAGCGGCTGCGTAACATCGAGGTGCCGCCGCTGGTGCTCTACCTGCGGGGCAAGGTGCTGCGCTTTGACGAGCGGGCGGTGGTCGCCATAGTGGGCACCCGGAAAGCCACCCCTTACGGGATCAAGCTGGCTGCCCACATGGCCAACGGGCTCACCCGGGGCGGGGCAGTGGTGGCCACCGGCGTGGTCAACGGCTGCGATGCCAGCGCCGCCAAAGGCGCTCTGCGGGCAGGCGGGCCTCTGGCTCTGGTGGTGGCCGGAGGGGTAGACGTACCTTATTATGATACCGACGCAGGGCGTGCCCTGTTGGAGGACGCTGCCAGCGTGGGCTGCGTGCTCAGCGAATGCCCGCCGGGTACCACCCACGACGGATTCCGTTTCCAGCGGCGAAACGCCATTCTGTCCGGTCTGGCAGTGGCGGTGCTGTGCGTAGAGGGGGACACCCGCAGCGGTGCGGTAGGCGTAGCCAAGCTGGCCAGCGAACAGGGTCGAGACGTGTTTGCCATCCCCGGCAACGTGGGCTCGCCCCAGTCCCGGGGCACCAACGACCTGCTCCGGGCAAAGCTGGCCCACCCCGCAGTAGAGCCGGAGGATATTCTCTCTCAGTACCCTTATCTGCTCCCCCGGCAGTCTGCCCCTCAGCCCCCTGCACCCCAGCCTGATACGCCCCAGCCTAAGCGTCCCCGCCGGGTGGAAAACACCTCCGCTTCTCCCGCTCAGCCCAAGGCGAAATCCCCGGAGGCGGAAGAAAAAGGGGTTGACACCGTTTCCAACTCTGGTTATATTGAAATACCAGATGCCCATGACCGTTGGAGCCCGGAGGAGCGCAAGCTGCTTCAGGCATTGCAGGACGGCCCCGCTACTGCGGAGTCGCTGATTCACACCACCGGTCTCAATGCCGCCACCACCAGCGCGTCTCTGGTGATGCTCTGCGTAGGCGGTGTCATCGAGGAATGTCCCGGCGGCAAATACCGCCTGCGTCCTCAGGGCTAAAACCACTTACCACTCCCAGAGAAGGAGTCTAATGAAATGGCAAAAACCGATCTGGTCATTGTGGAGTCACCCGCAAAGGCCAAAACCATAGGAAAATATCTGGGCCCCGGCTATCAGGTGAAGGCCAGCATGGGACACATCCGGGACCTGCCCAAGAGCAAGCTGGGGGTGGACATTGACGCCAACTTCACCCCGGACTATCAGCCCATCAAGGGCAAGGAAGAGACCATCTCCGATCTGACCCGTGCCGCCAAGAAAAGCGGCAAGGTCTATCTGGCAACCGACCCGGACCGGGAAGGAGAGGCCATTTCCTGGCACCTGAAAGCCCTGTTGGGCATTCCGGACGACAAGACCTACCGGGTCACCTTTAACGAGATCACCAAAAAGGTGGTGCAGGATGCCATTCAGCACCCCAGAGCCATCGATCAGGATTTGGTGGACGCCCAGCAGGCCCGGCGGATTCTGGACCGGATTGTGGGCTACCAGCTCTCTCCCCTGCTGTGGCGGAAGATTCGCAGAGGTCTTTCCGCAGGACGGGTGCAGAGCGTGGCCACCCGTCTGGTGGTGGACCGGGAGAATGAGATCCGTGCCTTTGTGCCTCAGGAGTATTGGAGCATTGATGTGGCCCTCAGCCGCATCGCCCCCCATCTGGGCAGCTTTACCGCCCACTACCACGGGGAGGGCAAAAAAAAGCAGGAGCTGAACAGCCGGGAGCAGGTGGACGCCATTCTTGCCGACATTCAGCGTGACCCCTTTGTGGTCACCGGCATCACCCGCAAGGACAAGCTGCGCCAGCCCGCCCCTCCCTTTACCACCTCCACCTTACAGCAGGAGGCCAGCCGCAAGCTGAACATGACCCCCCGGCGCACCATGTCGGTGGCCCAGTCCCTGTACGAAGGCGTGGATATTGACGGCGAGGGCACGGTTGGTCTTATCACCTATATGAGAACCGACTCTCTCCGCCTGTCCGACGAGGCGGTGGCAGATGCCCGGCAGTTCCTTGCCGCCCGGTATGGCTCGGACTATGTGCCGGACAAGCCCCGGGTCTATAAGGCCCGCTCCAACGCTCAGGACGCCCACGAGGCCATCCGTCCCACCAACGTCTCCCTCACCCCGGAGGCAGTCCGGGGCAGCCTTACCCCGGAACAGCTCAAGCTGTACCGGCTGATTTGGAGCCGCTTTCTGGCCTGCCAGATGTCCAACGCCGTGTTTGACACGGTTTCCATCGACGTGACCAGCGGCACCCATCTCTTCCGTGCCTCCCACCAGAGTCTGAAATTCTCCGGCTTTACCGCCGTCTATGTGGAGGGCAGGGACGAGGGGGAGGAAGCCATGGGCTCGCCCCTGCCTGATTTACAGGAGCAGGAGCAGGTAAAGCTGGACAAGGCCGACCCCGCCCAGCACTTCACCCAGCCCCCACCCCGGTTCACCGAAGCCAGCCTCATCAAGCTGCTGGAGGAAAAGGGCATTGGCCGGCCCTCCACCTTCGCCCCCACCGTGTCCACCATTCTGGACCGGGAATATGTGGTGAAGGAGGGCAAAGCCCTGCGCCCCACCCCTTTGGGGGAGGTGGTCAACGGTCTGATGATGGACCGTTTCACCGACATCGTTGACCCGGACTTCACCGCCAAAATGGAGACCGAGCTGGACGACGTGGAGGCAGGCAAGGAGAACTGGAAGCAGGTGCTCTCCCGGTTCTACAACGGCTTCCACACCGAGCTGGACGAGGCGGAAAAGGCGCTGGACGGGGAGCGCATCAAAATCCCCGCTGAGGAAAGCGACGAGGTCTGCGACCTGTGCGGGCGGAAAATGGTGATTAAATCCGGGCGGTTCGGGCGGTTTTTGGCCTGTCCCGGCTATCCCGAATGCACCTTCACCAAGCCGCTGGTCATCGAGATGCCCGGCAAATGCCCCAAGTGCGGCAGCCGCATTCTGAAAAAGACCAGCCGCAACGGGTACACCTATTACGGCTGCGAGCGCAACAAGGTGGTCAAGGGCGACCCCTGCGACTTTATGACCTGGGATGTTCCGGTGAAGGAAAACTGCCCGGTGTGCGGCAAGACCCTGTTCAAGCTCTCCGGCAGAGGGTTCAAAAAGCCCTTCTGCATCAACGAGAACTGCCCCAACTTCCTCCCGGAAGACCAGCGGGGCTACCGGAAGCGAAAGGAAACCGCCGAGGGAGAGGCTCCCAAGGACGCAGCCGCCGAGACTGCCACGGAAAAGACCACCTCCAAGGCGGTGAAAAAGTCCGCAAAAACCGCCAAAACAGCAGCAAAAAAGACAGCCGCCAAAAAGACGACTGCCAAAGCGGGAAAGAAAACCGCTGCGGAAAAGCCCAAGCGGGAGTTGAGCGAAAAGCAGAAAGCCGCCCTCGCCGCAGGCCGGGAAAAGGCACGTCTGCGCCGGGAAGCCGCAAAGAAGGCTGACGAATGATGAAGTTTTGGAAAAAGCGATCCAAAAAAGAACCTCTTCCTCCCCTTTTCCCGGAGGAGGACGAGAGCAAAGAGGAAGAAGAGGACGACAACTATATGTCCCTGGGCATGATTTGGGGCATGAGTGCGGGCATCGTCGTCAGCCTAATGGCAGATTGGATTGATCTCTCCATCGGCATTTCCCTCGGAATGCTGCTGGGCATGGTCATCGGCATGAATATCAAGCAGAAATAAGGAAGCAGAGCATGGAAGCAGTAAAAGTCATCGGCGCAGGGCTGGCCGGGTGTGAAGCCGCCTGGCAGCTGGCAAAACGGAATATTCCCGTCACCCTCTATGAAATGAAGCCCCACAAGCGCACCCCCGCCCACCAGAGCGACGCCTTTGCCGAGCTGGTCTGCTCCAACTCCCTGCGGGCCAACAACGTGGAAAACGCCGTGGGTCTGTTGAAGGAGGAAATGCGCCGGTGTGACTCCCTGATTCTCCGCTGCGCCGATGCGCATCAGGTGCCCGCCGGGGGAGCGCTGGCGGTAGACCGCCACGGCTTTGCCAATGCAGTCACCCAGGTCATCCGCTCCCATCCGCTCATTGACGTGGTTGAGGAGGAAGTTACCGCCATTCCGGATGAGGGGCAGGTGGTCATCGCCTCCGGTCCTCTCACCTCCGACCCGCTGGCCGACGACATCCGGGCAAAGTTCCCCGGTCAGAACAACCTCCACTTCTTCGACGCAGTTGCCCCGCTGGTCAGCTTTGAGAGCATTGACATGGAAAAGGCGTGGTTTGGCTCCCGGTACGACAAGGGCACGGCGGATTATATCAACTGCCCCATGACCGGGGAGGAATACGACGCCTTTTGGAACGAGCTTTGCCACGCCAAGGAGGCGCAGCTCCACGGCTTTGAGGACAGCAGCGTGTTTGAGGGCTGTATGCCGGTGGAGGTCATGGCTCGCCGGGGACACGACACCCTTTGCTATGGCCCCTTGAAGCCGGTAGGACTCACCGACCCCCGGTATCCTGACCGGAAATACGCCGCCGTGGTGCAGCTTCGCAAGGACAACGCCCAGGGCAGCGTATACAATATGGTGGGCTTCCAGACCCATCTTTCATGGCCGGAGCAGCGCCGGGTGTTCTCCATGATACCCGGACTGGAGCAGGCAGAGTTTCTCCGCTACGGGGTGATGCACCGCAACACCTATCTGGATTCTCCCCGGCTGCTGAATCGGTACTATCAGGTGGCATCTCAGCCCCGGCTCACCTTTGCCGGGCAGATTACCGGGGTGGAGGGCTATGTGGAGTCCGCCGCCTCCGGTCTGGTGGCAGGTGCCGAGCTGGCTCGCCGTGTGCTGGGACTGCCCCCCATCGACTTTCCCCGGGAGACGGCGCTGGGGGCATTGGCCTGCTACGTCAGCGACCCCTCCGTCACCGATTTCCAGCCCATGAATGTAAACTTCGGCATTATCCCGCCGCTGGGCTACCGGGTCAAGGGCAAGCGGAACAAAAACGCCGCTCTGGCAGAGCGGAGCCTGAAGGCGCTGGAGACGCTGGTGCTGTAAGGCGGGATGTCTACCCTCTTCGGGGCACTCCCGCCGCTTTGCGGCTCCTTGCTCGACGTCCCGTACGAGCAGCGCCCCTGCCAATTTTATCAACGTAAGACAACGATACCTCCCGGTCAGCACTGGCCGGGGGCTATGGTTGCCTCACAGGATTTTGACTCAAAGGAGGTCAACTGTATGAACATTATTATCGACGCAATGGGCGGCGACCTCGCCCCCCGGGAGCCGGTTCTGGGTGCCATTCTTGCCCGGAAGGAATTTGGCTGCAACATCACGCTGGTGGGGCAGGAGGAAAAAATCCGCTCCATCCTGAACAGCGAAAAAATCGACCTGCCTCCCGGCGTTTCCATTGTCAACGCCACTGAGGTCATTGAAATCTGCGATGACCCTGCCACCGCATGGCGCAAGAAGAAGGACTCCTCCATGACGGTGGGGCTCAAGCTGCTCTCCGCCGGGGAGGGAGATGTGTTTATCTCCGCCGGCTCCACCGGCGCTCTGCTCTCCGCCGCCACCTTGCTGGTAAAGCGGATTCCCGGAGTGAAGCGGGCAGCGGTTGCCCCCATCGTCCCCACCGGGGCAGGGGGAGCCGTGCTCATCGACGCAGGTGCCAACGCCGAATGTACCGCCGAGTACATGACCCAGTTTGCACTGATGGGCTCCTTCTACGCAGAAAAGGCGCTGGGGCGCAGCAACCCCCGGGTGGGTCTGGTGAACATCGGCGCAGAACCCAGCAAGGGCAGCGAGCTGTATAAGCAGGTGCATCAGATGCTCACCGCCGCAGGGGAGGCGGGCAAGCTGAACTTCGTGGGCAACACCGAGCCGGTGGAGCTGTCCAGCGAGAACGCCCCGGACGTGATTGTTGCCGATGGCTTTACCGGGAACATCCTGCTCAAGACCATGGAGGGCACCGCCAAATTCATCGTCCACAACCTGAAAAGCCTGTTCACCACCAACCTGAAAACAAAGGCCTCTTATCTGCTGCTCAAGGGCAACATGGGCAGCTTCAAGAAGATGCTGGACAGCCGGGAGACCGGGGGCACCGCTCTGCTGGGACTGAAAAAGCCGGTGTTCAAGGCACACGGCTCCTCCGATGCCTACGCCATGCTCCACGCCGTGGAGAAGGCCATTGACTTTGCCAACGCCGGTATCATTGACGCCATTGCCGCCGATGTCAGCACCCTCAACCAGACAGAGGAGGCAGGCAGCGCACAATGAACACCTTAGAAGAGACGCTGGGCTATCGCTTTCAGAATCCCGCCCTGCTGGAAAACGCCCTCACCCACAGCTCCTACGCCAACGAGCACCACGCCGGGCACGCCCAGTGCAACGAGCGTCTGGAATTTCTGGGGGACTCGGTGCTGGGTATGGTAGTGGCGGACTACCTGTTTCGCAGCTTTGACAAGATGCCGGAAGGCGACCTCACCCGGATCCGGGCCAGTCTGGTCTGTGAGGACAATCTGGTGCTGGTGGCAAGGGCGTGGAAGCTGGGCGACTATCTGAAGCTGGGCAAAGGCGAGGCCATGTGCGGCGGCAGAGAACGTCCCTCCATTCAGGCGGACGCTGTGGAGGCCGTGCTGGCCGCCGTCTATCTGGACGGCGGAATTGCTCAAGCGCGGAAAATCATCCACCACTTTATCCTCTCCGACCTGTCCCATCTGGATCAGGTGGGCCGGGACTTTAAAACCTCTCTGCAGGAGCTGATTCAGCGGAAAAGCGGTCAGGTGCTCACCTATCATCTGGTAGGGCAGTCCGGCCCTGACCACGCCAAGGTCTTCCAGATGGAGGTGCATCTCAACGGCACCTGCATCGGTCAGGGAGAAGGGCGCAGTAAGAAGGACGCAGAACAGGCGGCGGCAAAGGCGGCGCTGAGTAAGCTGCAAGCATAGATTTGGACAAAAAAGAACCGGAACATCCCGTTCCGGTTCTTTTTCTGCACCTGAGGCACCTATTCTGTTATCTTCTTCTGCTGTTTCGCCCGAAGATCATCAGTAGCCGCAGGAAGATGTTCACAATATCCAGATAGATCTGGGTGGCAGAGAGAATGGCATTTCGCAGGGTGGGCGGGCAGGAGTTGGCTCTTGCCCAGTCAAAGCCCAGATAGAGGGAGAAGATGGCCACCACCGCATAGTCCAGATAGCCCCCGGCCAAGCCCAGAAAGCCCAGCACAATCTCCGCAATCAGGGTGACGATCAGCCCTGTGCGCAGGGTGGAGCCAAGGGAGAGGAAAAACTCCGGCTTGACATAGGCCGCCCCGGTCATCAGCACCAGAAACACCCCGGTTCCCACCAGTGCGGACTGGATGGTCTGGAAGGAAAAGCCGGGCACGGTCAGCGCCAGCAGAATGCCAATGGGCAGCACCAGCAGGTTATAGCCCACAAAGTTCACCGCTGCGCTTTGGGAATTGCTCAGCGCCACTGACAGCAGCGCACAGCCAAAGTAGATCAGCAGAAACACCGTGAAGGTGCCCCCGGAGAGATAATAAATCAGATTTTGTCCGAAAAAGCAAATCAGCGCATTGACCACAACGCCGTACAGCAGCAGTCCTCCCACAGCAAGATTGTAGCTTGCCTGATCCAGCTCCTTGTAACCCAGAATCTGGGAACGATCCAATTGCAAGCCTTCCATAGTATCAACTCCTTGATTTTTGCGGCATACCGCCGCATCCTTTTGATTCTTTACAGCATGGGTATTCTACCCTCCAAAGCAGGAGAAAACAACCGAATTTTATGAACAAAGATTGACAAAAAGAAACAATTCGCATATTTTCTTTTCTTTTTCACAGCAGGCGTAGAAATCCGCCCTTGCATTTGCTATAATAGCGGAAAATCCTAATCGAAAGGATCTTTGCCATGCCTATTGATGCTCATACCGGCCTTCTGGCCTTTTTTGCCCACCCCTGCGGCCATTCCAAGTCCCCTTTGATGCACAATGCCGCCTGCTCCCTGCTGGGGCTGAACTACACTTATCTGGCCTTTGACGTGGACGAACACACGCTTCCCGACGCCATCGCCGCCATGCGGGCACTGCATATCCGTGGTGCCAACCTGTCCATGCCCAACAAGGAGGCAGTGATCCCCTATCTGGACGAGCTGGCTCCGGAGGCGGAGCTGATCGGCGCTGTGAACACCATTGTCAACGAAAACGGCCGGCTCATCGGGCGCAATACCGACGGTGCCGGCTGGCTGAGGGGCATTCGGGAGGCGGAGGTGCCCTTGACGGGAAACAAAATCACAGTGGTGGGCAGCGGCGGCGCTGCCAAGGCGCTGCTTGCGGAGGCTGCCACTGCCGGGCAGGTGGGGGAAATCTCCGTCTTTAACCGCAAAAGCGCCCGCTGGCCCCATGCCCTTGCCATGGTTCACTCCCTCAGCCAGCGCACCGGCTGCCCCATCCATCTCTACCAGCTGAACAATGACGACCCTGCCTGCCGGGAAACTTTGCGCCGGGAGATTGCCCAGTCGGTGCTGCTGGTCAACGCCACCAATGTGGGCATGGGGGTCTGGGCAGGCAAAACGTGGCTGCCGGACGCCGATTTTCTTCACCCTGACCTGACCGTCTCCGACGTAATCTATAACCCTGCGGAGACAGAGCTGCTGCGTATCGCCAAAGCAGCGGGATGCAAGACCCAGAATGGGGGCGCCATGGTGCTTTATCAGGGTGCTATCTCCTTCCAGTTCTGGACAGGAAAAGAGATGCCGGTGGAGCAGATCCGCCCGCTGCTGGGATTGTGAGGCAGCATATGAAAACAATATCCCTTCGTAACCTGACAATCGGCGCAGGCAAGCCCAAGATCATCGCCCCCCTCACCGGAAATTCCCTTGCGGTGCTGCTCGCTCAGGCAGAGCAGCTCACCCGCTCACCCGCTCAAATGGCAGAGTGGCGGGTGGACTACCTGTCCCACCCTATCGGGACAGAAAATCTCCTCGCCATTGCTTGCGAGCTGCGCAAAGCGCTGGGAGAAATCCCTCTGCTTGCCACCTACCGCACCTTTCAGGAGGGCGGTCAGGGTGGGCTGAATACCGCAGAATACACTGCGCTGGTGGAGACGCTGGCGCCCAGCGGCTTTGTGGACATGGTGGATGTGGAGCTATCCGCCGGGGATGCCATTGTGTCCCGGCTGCTGAGCAGGTGTCATGCACAGGGTGTGCCTGTGCTGCTCTCCTGCCACGACTTTTTCTCCACCCCCTCTGCCCCCCAGCTGCGCTCCATTTTGGCCCATATGGAAGACCTTGGCGCTGACGTTGCCAAAATTGCCGTCATGCCCCGCTGTCCCGCCGATGTGGTTACCCTGCTGCAAGTCACCGAGGAATTTTCCCGGCATTCCGCTTGTCCTGTGGTCACCATGAGCATGGGCGAGCTGGGCAAGGTGAGCCGGGTGTGGGGTGAGGTGTTCGGCTGCGCCCTCACCTTCGCCGCCGTGGCGGATGTCTCCGCCCCCGGTCAGCTCCCTGCGGATACGGTAGCAGCCCTGCTGGACGCCCTCTCTCCGTCGGAGGCAGGATTTTGACAAAAGCACAGGAAAAGTGCTTGCATTCCGCCATAGCCCGTGTTATACTGAATACCTGCGAATCTATCCCATGCAAAGGCATGGATGTTTGAAAGGATGAAAGGCAATGTCCGTCCCTCAGATTATTCTTTCCATCATTGTGGTTGTGGCTTCCATCTTCCTGATTGCCACTGTGCTGTTCCAGTCCGGTAAGAGCAACGGTCTGTCCGGTGCCTTCGGCGGCAGCTTTGAGACCTACATGAGCAAGAATAAGTCCGGCTCTCTGGATGCCCGTCTGGCTCGTATGACCAAGTGGGTGGGTCTGGTGTTTGTGCTGGCCGTGCTCATTCTCAATTTCGTGTAATTCTCTCTGCAAAAGGTCGCAGTTCTGCGGCCTTTGCTGTACCACAGTCCACATTTTCCCATAAACGGAGCTTCCGCAGTCCCGTTTATGGGACTTTTATTTTGCTATCCTAGACACAACAAAAAACCGCCTGTTGGGCGGAAAGGAGTGTCTGAGATGGATGTGGAGTTTCGGTATGTGAGAGGTCATGTGGAGGTATTCTCCGGCGAGGGGCGTTTTCTCTTTTCCGCAGACAGTATGTATGAGGCACGGATGGAGCTGGAGGACGAGGCGGCGTAAGCGGCCTGGCCTGCAAAAACATCCCCTGCAAGATGGCTCTTACAGGGGATGTTCTTTCGGCAAAATTTACTGTTTACTGGCCTTTTCCGCACTGACCTCCAGCATGGCAGCGCCGATAATCCCTGCGTCGTTGCCCAGAGTAGCCCGGACAGCGGGGGGAGGCGCGATCACATCGGAGGCGAAGGCATACTTGCGGATGGCGGCGTTCAGGGGAATCATGAGATAGTCGCCCTGATTGCTAATGCCGCCGCCGATGATGACCAATTCCGGACGGAAGGTGTCGGTCATGCTGGCAATGCCCATGCCCATGTAGTCCACATACTGCTCCAAAACTGCCTTGGCGGTCTCGTCTCCCATTTTGGCAGCATCAAAGGGAACCTTCCCGTTGACAGCGTCAATGTCGTTGTCCACCAGCGCCCACATTTTGCTGTCCAAATGCTGCTCCATGGCCCGCTTGGTCTGCTGAATCAGGGCGGTGGCAGAGGTATAGCGCTCGAAGCAGCCCCGTTTGCCGCAGGAGCAGGGCTCCCCGCCGTAGAGGAAGGTGAAGTGTCCCGGCTCGGTGCCCTGTCCGGTACAGCCGGAGAAGATATGCCCGTCCACAATGAAGCCGCCGCCAATGCCGGTGCCCAGCGTAATCATCAGGGCGCTGTTGCAGTTGGCACCTGCGCCGGAGATAACCTCACCCAGTGCGGCGCAGTCTGCGTCGTTGGCCAGATAGACCGGCATACCCAAGGCGGAGGACATGACAGCGGACAGGTTCAGGTTGCTCCACTCCGTCCCCAGATTGACGGCACGGATGACCACTCCCTCCCGGGTGACCGGGCCGGGAACGCCGATGCCCACCGAGGAAATCTCCTCCTTCTTCATGCCCGCCAGCTCCCGCACTGCGTTGCAGGCGGATACCATATCCTCCAGCATGGCGTCCAGCCCCTGAGCGGACCGGGTGGGGACGCTGAGCTTCTGCACCAGCGTACCATGCTCATCTACAATTCCCACGGCGATATTGGTGCCGCCGATGTCAATTCCAATGAAATAGCGCATTCTGTTTGCCTCCGTGATTCCCCTGTTTCTCGATACAGTGTGGTATGTATGGTGTATTATAACAATACTCCCCGGCATTTGCAAGGGAGATATGTGCACCTTTGCACGAAAAGAGGGGGTTTTTATGGCAAAGACAGGCTGTGCCAGATATTTCTCGCAGGCAAAAAGTTTTCCTTGAAAAACGGGAGAAAGTATAGTAGAATAGTTGAGACTTGTAAAGGTCAAGACGGCTCACGGATAGCCGCACCAGTCTGGGAGGGAACTCCCGACCTTTGCTATACTGTCTGAAGCGACATACGGTGTTGACGGCCGGCCCTGCGCAACGTCAAACCGTGAACCATGTCAGGCGGGGAACCGAGCAGCATTAAGCGGTAACTGAAGTGTGCCGCAGCCAGCCGGTCCGAGTCGTATGCCGCTTCAGAGAATATGGCAGAGCGTGCGCTGTCCATGGGCTTTTTCTGTCCGAAAAGGAGGGATTACCGGTGTATCAGGCGTTATACCGCAAATGGCGTCCTCAGAAGTTTGAGGACGTGGTAGGTCAGGGGCATATCACCCAAACCCTGCGCACTCAGGTCGCCACCGGGCGGCTGAGTCACGCCTATCTGTTCACCGGCACCCGGGGCACCGGAAAGACCACCTGCGCCAAAATTCTGGCAAAGGCGGTGAACTGCCTCAATCCCGACAACGGCGACCCCTGCAACGCCTGCGCCGCCTGCCGGGGCATTGACGACGGCTCCATTCTGGACGTGGTGGAGCTGGACGCTGCCAGCAACAACGGCGTAGATCAGGTGCGTGCCCTCCGGGACGAGGCGGTTTACGCCCCGGCGGAGGTGCGGCGGAGGGTGTACATCGTGGACGAGGTGCATATGCTCACCAACGCCGCCTTTAACGCCCTGCTGAAGATTCTGGAGGAGCCTCCCGAGCATCTCATGTTCATTCTGGCTACCACTGAGCTGCACAAGGTGCCTGCCACCATTCTCTCCCGGTGCCAGCGGTTTTCCTTCCAGCGGATTACCCCGCCGGACATTCAGGGGCGGCTGCTGCAAGTCGCCGGGGCGGAGGGCATCTCCCTCACCGAGGACGCGGCGGCGCTGCTGGCAAGGCTGGCAGACGGGGCGCTGCGGGACGGTCTGTCCCTTTTGGATCAATGCGCCGGAAGCGGTGGAGAGATTGACCGGCAGGCGGTGTTGGATACGCTGGGCCTGGCAGGCAATCTCCGCACCGCTCACCTGATGAACCACATCCGCCGGGGCAATACCGCCCAGGCGCTGGAGGAATTTGCCAGTCTCTACGCCGCGGGAAAAGGGGTTTCCAGCCTGCTGGGGGAGCTGTCCGCACTGGTGCGGGATCTGCTGCTGAGCAAAACCGCAGGGGCGGGAGGACTTTCCCTCATGGCAGGAGGGTACGACGCAGAGACGCTGAACACCCTCAGCCGGGGACTGACCCCCCAGCGGCTGGTGCAGATGCTCTCCCTGCTCCAATCCACCCAGAGCGGTCTGCGCAGCAGCGCAAGCCAGCGCACCGATGCGGAACTCTGTCTTATCCGGCTGTGCGACCCGGCGCTGGATTCCTCCCCGGAGGGGCTTTCCGCTCGGATTGCCCAACTGGAACAGGCACTTGCCGGGGGAGCAGTTCCCGTCATGGAAGCCCCGTCCCAGCAGCCCCCCTGGGAGACAGCGCCCCCTCCGCCGACCATACAGGACACTTCTCCCTCACCGGAGGAACCTCCTTTCCCGGAAGAACCCCCCCTGCCGGAGGAGCCACCCTTGCTGGAAGCCCCTGTGTTGGAAGATCCCCCCTCTCCGCCAACGGTGCAGGCGCCGCCTGCTGCCGAAACTGTCCCGGCATCCCGGCCTGCCCGTCCGGTTCAGGCGGTCAGCGCCGCGCCCGGGGACAACGGGCGTTTCTGGAAGGAGCTGCTGCCGGTGCTTCGGGGCAAGCTGAGCAACTGGGCGTATATGCCCCTCAGCGACACGAAAATGGTGTCCGGGCGGCTGGAAAATGACACGCTGGTGATCTACTCCCCGGACCCCTTTATTCAGCAGACCGCCGGAAAGCGGAATGTGCTGTCCACCATCGCACAGTTGGCTTCGGTGAAGGCAGGGCGTGCCATCACCGCCGTGGTCAAGCTGGGTGAGCCCCCCGCAGCATCCCCTGTCCCGGCTGCCCCCGCCTTTCCCACCCCCGGCGACCCCTTCGCCGAGCTGGTGAAAACCGGGCAGGCGCTGGGCGTTGATATTGACTGACACAGAAGGAGCGAATGGATATGGCAAAAGGATTTAACAGCCGCAATATGCGCGGCATGAGCGGCGGCATGAATATGAACATGATCCGTCAGGCTCAGAAAATGCAGGCCGATCTGGAAAAGATGCAGGCCGATCTGGAGAGCAAGACCTATTCCGGCAAGGCGGGCGGCGGCATGGTGGAGGCGGTTGTCTCCGGCAAAAAGCAGCTCACCCGCCTGACCATCAAGCCGGAGGCCATGGACCCGGAGGATCCCGGTATGCTGGAGGATCTGGTGCTGCTGGCGGTAAACGAGGCGCTGCGTCTGGCGGAGGAAGACGCCAGCAGCGGCATCAGCAAGCTCACCGGCGGGCTGAATCTCCCCGGTTTGGGACTGTAACGATTACACCCCACGCAATTTGAGGCAGCTTGCCTCTCTCACAGGGCTGCCTTGCAGCCCTGTTTTGCTTTTCTGGAAAGGAGCGAGGTATGAAACGGATATTGGCACTGGTCCTGATGCTCTGCCTGCTTGCCGGGTGCGCCGGCAGGACTGAGACGTCCCAGCCGCCGTCAGCGGAGGATTCCCCAGCCCCGGCAGAGGTGTCGGAGCCGGCTGCGCAGCCGAATGTGCTGGAGGATGTGGCGCTGGAGGGGGCAGAGGGGTTCTATGTACTCTCTGACCTGCCCGGCATGGCGGAGTACTCCGTCACCGATGCCGTGATGCCCGACCCGGATCATGTCTGTTTTCTCACCGGGTCGCTGGGGGAGCATCTGATGCAGCTGGATCTCACCTCCGGTCAGGTGACCCCCCTTGCGGACATCCCCATTCCCGACGGGGTCAACTGGGAGAGCACCTCTCTGCTCTGCGCCGACCCCGTCGCCATCAACCAGAGCTCCTTTTCCAACGAGGAGATCTACATCCTTCAGCAGGACGGCAGTCTTCTCCCCTTACAGGCACCTGAGGACAGAACCATCGCCTCCTGGGAGGCCCATTTCAACCAGACGGACTGCATCTGGTTTGAAAACAGCAGCGCCAGACTGTACGCCTCCCCCCTGTCCGGGGAGGAGAGCCGATTGATCTGTCAGATCGACCAGACCTACTTTTTCCCCTCCCTCTACGGCCTGACCGCCGACGGCAAAAGCGCCATTTTCACCGCCATCTGCGGGAAAGACGATGCAGTCTGTCTCACCGTGGCGCTGGACAGCGGGGAGATTACCGGCGTCTATGCGGATACTGAGGACATGAGCGCCAAAATTGCCCTTCAGGGGCTGGTCTCCCATCAGTGTATCACCAACGAGGAGATGATAAACTACCACCTCACCGCACAGGATCCCACCCGCCGCGTCGAGACCGACTTTGATCTGCACCTGCTCGCTCCCCAGTCCGGCGAGCTTCAGGGGGAGGACTGGTGGCTGGACAACGGCGGCGTGCAGTCCTCCTGGGGCAGACGGCTGGTCTTTTCCAACCACTATGGGGATGGGAACCGTCTGCTGCTGTGGGATTACAGCGATCTCACACCGGAGACGGTGGTGTTGGACGACCCGGAGGTCTATGTGCCCCCGGTGCCCATGGACGACGAAACCGTGGCGAAGCGGGTTGCCGCACTGGAGGAGGCCTACGGTGTCTCCATCCACTACGGAGCCGATATGAACGCCCTCTATCCCGACTACACCCTCACCCCCTGCGAGGATCTGGACGCCACCGGCGAGGCGCTGGACGTGATGGAGCGGGCCTTCGCCCTTTATCCCGAGGACTACTTCCGTCAGTTGGGAGGCGACAGCATCCGGGGCTTCAGCTTCTATCTCTGCGGGCGTATGGACCCCATCGACCCCTCTGTGAGCATTAACGCTCCCGGAGGTCTGAGCTACACCGTGGACGGCGTGGAGCTGATCGCCTTTGACATCACCGGCGTAGTGCGGGTGCAGGACGTGGTGCACGAGCTGACCCATGCGCTGGACCACTGGCTATGGGAGGATGACCTTCTGGATGAGTCCAAGTGGAGCGCTTACAACCCGGAGGGCTTCTCCTACTACTATGCCTATGTGAACCCGGAGGGAGAGAGCTACGAGTGGTCGGGAGACACCAAGTATACCGCCTGGGACGATGCCTACTATGGCGGCGACGTAGAAAGCGTCTATTTTGTGGACCCCTACTCCACCACCTACCCCACAGAAGACCGGGCACGGCTGATGGAAAACCTGTTGGCAGAGCCGGATCACCTGCCGGACTATTTTCAAAGCACTCACGTTCAACAAAAGCTGAACTATTACTTTCAGTGCATCCGGGAGAAGTTTGACACCACCAATTGGCCACAGCAGACCAGCTGGGAGCAGGCGCTGGCGGCGGCAGGATAACCTTTGCAAGGAGGAAGCAGCATGGTAAACAGGCAAATGCTGGCTTATGGGCGCTCCCGAAGCGTGATTCGGGAGCTGTTTGAGTACGGCAATCAGCGTGCCGCCGTGGTAGGCAGGGAAAATGTGTTTGACTTCTCTCTGGGCAATCCCAGCGTCTCCCCGCCCCGGGAGGTGGGAGAGGTCATCCGCAAACTGACAGCGGAAAGCGACCCCTGCGCCCTTCACGGCTACACCAGCGCCCCCGGCGACCCGGCGGCACGTTCCGCCATCGCCGCATCTATCTCCCGGCGGTTTCATACCCATTGCCGCCTGGAGCAGCTCTACCTCACCTGCGGGGCGGCGGCGGGGCTGTGCTGCTGTCTGAAGGGGCTGTGCGAACCAGGGGACGAGGTGGTTGTCTTTGCCCCTCTGTTTCCGGAGTACAGCGTCTTTATTTCCACCGCCGGGGCGGAGATGAAGGTCTGCCCTCCCCGGGCGGAGGATTTTCAGATTGACTTTGCCGCACTGGAGGGGCTGATTACCCCCAGAACCCGGGCACTCATCGTCAACTCCCCCAACAACCCCTCCGGGGCGGTGTATTCCAGAGCCACACTGGAACGGCTCTCGGCGCTGCTGACGGGCAAGGCCGCAGAGTACGGACACCCCATCTATCTGCTCTCGGACGAGCCCTACCGGGAGATTGCTTTCGCCGGGGTGGAGGTGCCCTATATCCCCGAACTCTACCGGGACACGCTGGTGATTTACTCCTGGTCCAAGTCCCTGTCTTTGCCGGGTGAGCGGATTGGCTATGTCTATGTGCCGGGTGAGGTGACGGACAGCGAGCTGGTCTATGCCGCCGTAGCGGGAGCCGGGCGGGCGCTGGGGTATGTGTGTGCGCCCAGTCTCATTCAGCGGGTGGCAGCCGCCTGCTGTGACCTCACCGCTGACCTCTCCGTCTATGAGCGAAACGCAAGGCTGCTGGTGTCTGAGCTGAGTCGGATGGGTTATCAGATGGTAGCGCCGGGGGGCACCTTCTACCTCTTTCCCCGTACCCCCATTGCAGACGACACGGCCTTCTCCGAGGCCGCCAAAGGGCTGGATTTGCTGCTGGTGCCCGGCAGCGGGTTCTACTGTCCGGGGCATGTGAGAATCGCCTTCTGCGTGCCCACACAGCGGATTGAGCGCTCCCTGCCCGCCTTTGAAAAGCTGCTGAACCTCTATCGCTAAACGCCAAAAGGAGACGACTGCACAGCCGTCTCCTTTTTTCTATCCGTTTTATCGCAAAATCACTGTTTCTCTCGTATCTTTTCCAGCGTCTCTTCCTTCACCGCTTCCCGCAGCCGGGTCAGCACCGGGGAGAACGCCGCCTTGTCAAAGCCATGCACCAGATTGAGGGTGTACTCATTTTCGGACCATGTGGACAAGTCACTCTCGTTGTGCTGAATCACCGCCTCCATGCCGTCCAGCGCCTTGTAGATTTTCGCCTCGGTGGTCTCCCGGGCATCCATCTCCGCGTAGAGGGCGGACAGTTCCTCCCGGTAGGGCTGGGGCAGCGTCTCCACCCACTGGGCGAGCAAATCCCCCTCCCGGCTGCGGTCTGCCTCGGTTTTCTGGAAGGTGGGGATGTCCCCGGTGAAGCACTCTCCCAAATCGTGGATGAGGCACATCCGGATGACCTTGTCCATGTCCGCCTCTGGAAATGCGTCCCGGAGAAACAGCGCCATCAAGGCCAGCCGCCAGCTATGCTCCGCCACGCTCTCCCGCCGTCCCCCGGAGGTGTAGCAATGGCGGGTGGCGTCCTTGAGTCTCTCGGCTACATGGAGGATGTTCAGTAGTTCTTTGGGCTGCATCTTCTGCTCCTTTCCCCGGCTGCGGGCGTTTGCTGTGGGCGTTCATTGCGGGCGCACACTGTGCGCCCCTACGATGCGCCCCTGCTCACAGAATGGTCTCCATCATGGTCTCTTTCACCTTCATGCCCATCCGCTCATAGAAGGCTCGGGCGCTGTCATTGCCCTCCCAGACGTTGAGGGTCAGCTCGTAGCAGCCCAGTTCCTTTGCCTGCGCCCGGACGAACTCAAACAGCGCCTTGCCTACCCCCTGTCCCCGGGCGTGTTCATCCACACATAGGTCGTCAATAAACAGGCTGGTAAAGGGCACCATATTGTTGGAGAAGGGCTGCTGCCTCAGCTGACAAAAGGCGTAGCCCAGCACCTGATTTTCCTCGTCCGCCGCCACATAGATGGGGTTGGCATCGTCCCTCACCATGGTCTCCAGCTCCGGGCGGGTGTATTTGGTGGTATTGGGTACAAAGATATCCGGGCGTATCTCTGCATGAAGGGCAAGCACCTGCCCCAGCAGACGGGTGAGGGCGGGGATGTCCCGGTTTTTGGCTCTGCGGATGGTCATAATCGGCTCCTTTGGGTGATGTGGTTGGATGCTTTATGCACCATTATACTGCAAAGCGTTGAAAAGACAATACGGTTATTCAGATATGTCCGCTGGGGGCTCTCCCAGTCAGCTTCGCTGACAGCCTTCCGCAGAGGTTGTGCTTCGCACTTTATCCCTCTCGCCCTAAAACGGGCTCACTCAAAGAGGGGGACTCCCCCAGTCAGCTTCGCTGACAGCCCCCTCAAAGAGGGGGCCATTGGCAAAGACAGAAGACAAACAGGTTTCGCCAATGCCTCCCTCTTAGAGGGAGGTGGCACCGCCGTAGGCGGTGACGGAGGGAGCCGACAGAGGGAGTCCATGTTCTCTGGCTGACTTATCTGAATAACCGTATTGAAAAAAGCAGCACAGGAAAAAATCCCCCGAAACCTTCCGGTCTCGGGGGATTTGCTGAAATAGAATTAGTAACCCATATCAGGGGCGGGAGCCACAGGCGCAGGAGGCTCGGGCTTGTCGGCCACAATGCTCTCGGTGGTCAGCAGCACAGAGGCCACGGAGGCGGCGTTCTCCAGAGCGGAGCGGGTCACCTTGGTGGGGTCTACGATACCGGCGGTGAGCATATCGCCGTAGACTTCCTTGGCAGCGTCAAAGCCATAGCCGGTCTTGCCGGAGGACTGAATCTTATCCAGCACCACGCCGCCGTCAATGCCGGCGTTGGTGGCAATCTGACGCACAGGAGCAGTCAGCGCCTTGGCAATGATGGACACGCCGGTGCGCTCGTCGCCCTGGGTCTCAGCCAGCAGCTTCTCCACAGCGGGAATGGCGTTCACATAGGCAGTGCCGCCGCCGGCCACAATGCCCTCTTCCACAGCGGCGCGGGTGGCGTTGAGCGCATCCTCCACACGCAGCTTCTTTTCCTTCATCTCCGCCTCGGTGGCAGCGCCTACCTTGATGACGGCCACGCCGCCAGCCAGCTTGGCCAGACGCTCCTGGCTCTTTTCCTTGTCGTACTCGCTGGTGGTGTTGGCAATCAGGGAGCGAATCTGACCCACACGGGCACGGATGGCATCGGCGTCGCCGGCGCCGTCCACGATGATGGTGTTCTCCTTGGTGACCTTCACCTGACGGGCAGAGCCCAGTTGATTCATCTGAGTTTCCTTCAGCTCCAGACCGGTGTCGGCGGAGATCACCGTGCCGCCGGTGAGGACAGCGATGTCCTGCAGCATCTCCTTGCGGCGGTCGCCAAAGCCGGGCGCCTTGACGCAGACCACCCGCAGGGTGCCACGGAGGCTGTTGACGATCAGGGTGGACAGAGCGTCACCCTCCACGTCCTCAGCGATAATCAGCAGCTTCTTGCCGGACTGGGCAATCTGCTCCAGCAGGGGCAGCAGCTCCTGAATGGAGGAAATCTTCTTGTCGGTGATGAGGATGGCGGGGTCGTCCAGAACGGCTTCCATCTTCTCGGTATCGGTGACCATATAGGGAGTGATATAGCCCCGGTCAAACTGCATACCTTCCACTACCTCGGAGTAGGTCTCGGCGGTCTTGGACTCTTCCACGGTGATGACGCCGTCGTGGGAGACCTTCTCCATGGCGTCTGCAATCAGACGGCCAATGTTCTCGTCAGCGGAGGAGATTGCGCCAACACGGGCAATATCGTCGGTGCCGGAGATGGGCTTGCTGTGCGCCTTGATGGACTCCACAGCGGCGGCAGTTGCCTTGGCAATGCCCTTCTTCATCACCATGGGGTTGGCGCCGGCGGCCAGGTTCTTCAGACCCTCGGCCACAATGGCCTGAGCCAGCAGGGTAGCGGTGGTGGTGCCGTCGCCGGCCACATCGTTGGTCTTGGTGGCAACCTCCTTCACCAACTGTGCGCCCATGTTCTCAAAGGGGTCTTCCAGTTCAATCTCCTTGGCGATGGTCACGCCGTCGTTGGTGACCAGAGGAGAGCCGTACTTCTTGCCCAGAACTACGTTGCGTCCCTTGGGGCCGATGGTGATTTTAACGGTATCTGCCAGCTGGTCCACACCGCGCTGGAGAGAACGGCGAGCCTCCTCGCCGTAGCTGATAAGCTTAGACATAATCCATTACCTCCAAATATAGTTGGGTATTGCCTCGCAGCGTTCCGCCTGCAAGGCGGCAAAACGCGAATCAAATACGAAGTATTTTATTCGACGACAGCCAGAATGTCGCTCTGACGGACGATGGTGTACTCCTCGCCGTCTACCTTCACCTGAGTGCCGGAATATTTGCTGGTGACCACCTTGTCGCCGGGCTTCACGGTCATAACGACCTCTTTCCCGTCTACCATACCGCCGGGGCCTACTGCGATGACCTCCGCAATCTCCGGCTTCTCCTTGGCGGCGCTGGTGAGAATGATACCGCCCTTGGTGGTTTCCTCTGCCTCGAGCATCTTGGTGATGACCCGGTCTGCTAACGGCTTCAGCTTCATGAAGCATTCCTCCTATTGAAAATGATGTATAAACCCATTTGTTTTTGGCACTCTAAAAGTCTGAGTGCTAACAACAGTGTTATATTATACCAACCCCCGGGAAAATGCAAGCCCTCTGTGGAAGAATTTTTCAAAATTCACGATTCGTTCAAAAAGCTGCCGTGTCGCCTGCCACTCTCCCGGATTTACCCCAAAAGAGAAGACAGGATTTCTCCTGTCTCTCCAAAATCCCCTCACATGGGAACCGGCGTCCAGCCTGTTCCGTCCGGGTAGAGGAAGTTGATTTTCTTAGCAGAGAGGGCGAAGGACAGCGAATTTCCCCGCAGCTCTTCCCCATCCAGTTGGGCAATCATCTCCTCCTCGCAGGTGACCGTCAACCGATGACCCCGGCTCATGCGAATCAGCCCCGGATAGTGCCGTCCCCGGCCCTGCGCGTACTGGCTCACCAGCTGCGCCACCTTCATCCGGCTCACCTGCTTCACCAGCACAAAGTCCAGCAGTCCGTCGTCCGGCATGGCGTCCGGCACCGGGCAGAACCCCCCGCCGTACCAGCGCCCGTTGCACACCGCAAGGAGGGTATAGTCGCCCTCCATCCGCTGCCCGTCCAATTCTACCTGATAGTGCTGTCCGATTCCCCTGACCACATTGGCCACTAGCGACAGCACATAAGCCATCGACCCGGATACCAGCGGCAAATGCTTGAACTGCGTCATGCCCACTCCCACCCGGGCATCCAGCCCCACGGAGGCGATGTTCATGGCGAGACGACCATTGCATTCAATCAGGTCAAAGGGGGCAGTTTTGCCGTCAATCAGGTTGTGGAGATAGCGGAACCGCTCCCCTCCGGTGGTGAACAGCTTGAGAAAGTCGTTGCCGGAGCCCCGGGGCAGCACGGTGACCGCCACATGGTCGTATCCCGCCCCGCCGTTGACCACCTCGTTCAGGCTGCCGTCGCCCCCAAAGGCATAGACCCGCAGGGGCTCGCCGCTCTCCTCCGCCGCCCTGCGGGTCAGTTCCTCGGCGTGGCCTTTGTACTCCGTCACCCGGATTTCGTATGAATCCGGGCGGTTTTTCATGAGCTGCTGGATTTCCTCTGCGGTCTCCGTGGGGCGTATCCCCTTGCCTGCCACAGGGTTGATAAGAAAGAGATGACGCATATCTGCTCCTGTCAGGAAAAAGCGGCGCAATCAGCCTGCGCCGCTTATCGTGGATTTAGTTGTCCTCCGGCATGGTCTGGGTGGCCGTGCCGCCGTTGGGGTCAAGGGTGAGGCTGGGGGTGTAGCCCTCCTGCACCTTGGATTCAAAGGTACGGCTGCGCAGCCGGGTGTCCCCGCTGAGTCCGTCCCGCTGGAGCATCTTCTCCATCACGTCAATATCGGAGGAAATATCCAGCATATCCCCCTCAAACAGCTTGTCCAATTGCAGCTCAAAGCCCTCCACCACCTTGTCCAAAATGCCCTCAATGCGGCGTTTGGTGGCGTCAATATTCTCGCCGGTGGCACGCTGGGCATCCAGTTCGGCGTAGGTGTTGAGCATTTTCAGGGTGGTGGGCAGATAATAGTCCAAAAAGGTGTGCAGCTCTCCCGCCCGCTCCGGGTGCTTGTTGAGATAGGTGAGGATATGCCGGGTGATTTCCTCAATGCGGTCGATCTTCCGGCTGATTTCCTCTCCGGGAATGCGTTCGTTGGCAGAGCGGATGTCCCGCAGAATCTGATCCTCGGCAGTGAAGTCCAGCTTGTCCTCCTTGGGTGCTTCCTTCACCGGGCGCTGGGCAGGGTCGGGCTTGGCCACGGAAGCGTCAATCACCAGCGTCTCGGAACCGATGTCGATATACGCCCGGTCGCCGAAAATCCCGTCGTCGATCATCTGCTGCACCGTCTGGCACACCTCGTCCATGGAGGCGGGGAGGCTCTCTGCAATGGGACGCAGGGGAATCAGCGGGTCATTTTCCATCCGGGCCAGATACTGCTTGAACTTCTTTGCCCGTTTGTTCTTGAACAGACCCCAGAAGAAAGCTCCAAGGCTACCCCCGAACATCATCAGCACAGGCACAAGGTCTTCCAAAATATAGTTCCAGTGATCCAGACTGTAAGACCAGTCTGCCAGTACGCTGGTACCTGCCATGGCAAAGATCGCCGCAAAGATACCGCCCAAAATCATGGCGGTTTTCCCTGTGCGGATGGGGCGGTAGGGGAATTTCCGGATGCCGTTTTTCAGCTTGCGTCCTGTGCTGCTGCTCCTCTGTCTCCGCTGGGTAGAGGAGGTGCGGCGCAGCTCTCTGGAGTAGGTGCTGGTGGTCTGGGGCGTATAGCTCTCCTGACTGCGCTCCTGCTTATACTGCTCGAACTGCTCAAAGCTGGTGGGGGTGCGGCTGCTCTCCTGCATCATTTTGATGGCCAGCAGCGCCAGCCCCGGCACGGCTCCAATAAAGAATCCGATCATAATGGCCACCCATGATATTTCCGGCAGCCGTTGAAAGAAATTGTTCCAGTCGTTGTTCTGATTCATGGTTCCCTCCCGAATGGGATATACTGTCCAGTATTTCCTGTTCAGTATACAACGTTTGCCTCATCTTTGAAAGAGGATTTGATGAAAAATCTCTTTTGATTTGCAAAAAGAAAGCAGGTCTCCCAGAGGGAGACCTGCAAAGGCTGTATGGGAATTACACCAGCTCGACGATAGCCACTTCCGCAGCGTCACCACGACGGAAACCGGCGCGGACAACACGGGTGTAGCCGCCGTTACGGTCGGCATACTTGGGGCCAATCTGATCGAACAGTTTCTTCGCCACGTCCTCCTGCGTCAGGAAGGACAGAGCCTGACGATAAGCAGCCAGATCGTTCTGCTTGGCCAGAGAAATCATCTTCTCAGCCAGAGGGGCAATCTCCTTCGCCCGGGTAACGGTGGTCTTCAGCTGACCGTAGTTCAGCAGATCGGTGGTCTGCTGTCTCAGCATAGCCATACGGGCGTCAGTGGGCTTGCCCAGTTTGCGATTACCAGCCATTTTGATTCACTCCTTTGTACCGCCCAGCCAAATGCCGGGCTTGTTCTTGAAACAGGCTGTGCCTGTGTGCGTTTTAGTTGTTCTCCTCGTTCTTCAGGGACAGTCCCATCAGGTTGAGCTTGTTCATGACCTCTTCCAGACTCTTCCGGCCAAGGTTACGAACCTTCATCATCTCGTCCTCGGTCTTTTCGATCAGATCCTGAACGGTGTTGATGTTGGCACGCTTCAGGCAGTTGAAGGACCGGACAGAGAGATCCAACTCCTCAATGGTCATCTCCAGAACCTTGTTACGCTGTGCTTCGGGCTTCTCCACCACGGTGGCGCTGCTACCCACCGTCTCAGAGAGGTCGGTGAAGAGGACAAAGTGGTCGCACAGGATCTTGGCGCCGAGAGAGACGGCGTCTCTGGCGGTGATCGTACCGTCGGTGGTAACTTCCAGCGTCAGCTTGTCAAAGTCGGTCATATTGCCTACACGGGTGTTTTCCACCGTGTAGTTGACCTTGAGCACCGGGGAGTAGATGGAGTCCACCGGGATGATTCCGATGACAGGCTGAGCAGGCTTGTTCCGGTCAGCGGGCACATAGCCCCGGCCGTGGCTCATGGTCAGCTCCATGTTCAGGGAAGCATCCGGGCCAAGGGTGGCGATATGGAGATCGGGGTTGAGGATCTCTACCTCGCCGTCCGCCTTGATGTCCCCGGCGGTGACAACGCCCTCGCCGGAGGCCTGGATATACACCGTCTTGGTGCCGGTGCTGTACAGCTTGGCAATGATGCGCTTGACGTTCAGCACGATCTGCGTGACATCCTCTTTGACTCCGGGGATGGTGGTAAACTCATGCTGGACACCGGCGATCTTGATGGTAGTGACAGCTGTACCGGGGAGAGAAGACAACAGAATTCTGCGCAGTGCGTTGCCCAGCGTCGTACCGTATCCTCGCTCCAGAGGTTCTACGACGTACTTGCCATAGGTTCCGCTTTCGGGATTCTCGATGCATTCGATGCGGGGCTTTTCAATTTCTACCATTAACTTATTACCCTCCTCGTCGGTGGGAGGCACTGCCTCCCTGGCCTATACTTACCAATATAGAGTGGAGATACCGCCTTGCAGACCCTTGAACCGAGCCCCGCAGAGGAGGCGGTACCTCCTTGAGGGTGGTTCATTACTTGGAGTAAAGCTCGACGATCAGGTGCTCTTCCACAGGGAAGTCCACATCGGCACGCTCGGGCAGACGGACGATGGTGCCCTTCAGGGCTTCCTTCTCCCGATCCATCCACGCAGGAGCGGAGACGGCGATGCCGTCCTCGCCCAGGAAACGCTTGAACTGTACAGAGGAGCGGCTGGAGGGGCAAACCTCGATCACATCTCCGGCCTTCACCTGGAAGGAGGGGATGTTGACCTTTTTGCCGTTGACGGTGAAGTGGCCGTGGTTCACCAGCTGACGGGCCTCGCGGCGGGTCAGGGCGAAGCCCATACGGAACACCACGTTGTCCAGACGGCGCTCCAGTGCGATCAGCAGATTGTCGCCGGTGATGCCGGGCGTACGCTCTGCCTTCTCGTAGTAGGTGCGGAACTGCTTCTCCAGCACGCCGTAGATGAACTTGACCTTCTGCTTCTCCTGAAGCTGGAGGGCATACTCGCTCTTCTTCTTGCGCATCTGGTTCTTGGCAGTACGCTTGTTGCTCTTTTTGCCGTTATAACCCATGACGGCGGGGGAAATGCCCAGAGCCTCGCAGCGCTTGGCGATGGGCTGAGTGTTTTTAGCCATAGTCTATTTCCTCCTTCTAATGATCAGACACGTCTTCTCTTGGGAGGACGGCAGCCGTTGTGGGGGACGGGAGTGACGTCCTTAATCATGGTCACTTCCAGACCCACGCCCTGCAGGGCACGGATGGCAGCCTCACGTCCGGAGCCGGGGCCCTTGACGTAGACTTCGACGGTCTTCAGGCCGTACTCCATAGCTGCCTTGGCGGCAGTCTCAGCAGCGGTCTGAGCGGCGAAGGGGGTAGACTTACGGGAACCACGGAAGCCCAGACCACCGGAGGAAGCCCAGCTCAGGGCATTGCCCTGCAGGTCGGTGACGGTTACCATGGTGTTGTTGAAGGAAGAGCGGATATGCACAGCGCCCTTCTCTACGTTCTTACGCTCGCGACGACGGCGGACGACTTTCTTAGCTTTGGCCATTGTTCATATCCCTCCTTTACTTCTTCTTGTTTGCAATGGTCTTCTTCGGGCCCTTACGGGTACGGGCGTTGGTCTTGGAGCGCTGGCCGCGCACGGGCAGGCTCTTCTTATGACGCTGGCCCCGATAAGAACCAATCTCAATGAGGCGCTTGATGTCCAATGCCACGTTACGGCGCAGGTCGCCTTCCACGATATACTCGTGACCGATGACCTCACGCAGTGCTGCTTCCTGATCTTCAGTCAGGTCACGAACACGGGTGTCAGGGTCGATTCCGGTCTTCTCCAGAATCTTGTTTGCGCTGGTGCGGCCGATACCGAAAATATAGGTCAGGCCAATCTCGATGCGCTTATCCTTAGGCAGGTCAATGCCAGCAATACGTGCCATAAATCAATACACCTCCTCTTATCCTTGTCTCTGCTTGTGCTTGGGATTTTGGCAAATCACCATAACTCTGCCCTTGCGCTTAATGATCTTGCATTTCTCGCACATGGGCTTAACGGACGGTCTTACTTTCATCGTTATGCCTCCTGTTTTGCTGCGTGGAACCGTACCCTTGTCCAGAGGGCGATTTTCCACGGCCCCGGTGACGAGCCGGGATTATTTGCTTCTCCAGGTAATCCGGCCGCGGGTCAGATCATAAGGGGACATCTGGACTGTCACCTTATCGCCCGGGAGGATCCTGATATAGTTCATCCGAAGTTTGCCGGAAATGGTTGCGTTAATCACATGACCCTTGCCGATATCCACTTTGAAGGTGGTATTGGGCAGGCTCTCGACCACGACGCCCTCCAGCTCGATCATATCTGCTTTGGACATGATGTTTCCTCCTTATTGGACTTCATCAAAAAGTCCCGGAAATCTGAATCGCGGAAGGCGGCCAATGCAGCGCGCAGTTGCCTGTCGCTGACCGCTTCGCCTCTGTGCAGTCCCATGACTGCCGGATGTGCGCTGGTTCCTACCCGCTGCAGGTGCTTTTTGCTCTTGCGCTTTGGGGTAGCCAGCTTTCTTCCCTTACCGTCGGCCAGATAGAGGAAGTCGCCCTCTTCTTTGACCACGAGGAACAGCCTGCCTTTGTCGTGCCCGGCTAGGGATAGAACGATTTGACTTTGGTGGATGCTTGCCATATCAATCTCCACACTGAGTCAGGATCTCAGGATCCCCCTCCGTGATGAGAATGGTATTTTCGTAATGGGCGGCCAGCTTGCCATCCGCTGTCAGCGGAACGATCCAGCCGTCCGGCATACGGCGGTTGCGGATACGGACGCTGCCCTGATTGACCATAGGCTCAATGCAGATGCACATGCCCTTCACCAGTCTGGGGTTGCCCCCCAGCCTGCGTTCCGGCACATAATTGGGAACCTCCGGAGCCTCGTGGACACTGCGTCCAATGCCGTGGCCGGTGTACTCTCTGACTAAAGTATAGCCCGCAGCTTCCGCCACGTTCTGCACCGCCCGGGAGATATCCAGCACATGGTTGCCCGCTCTTGCCTGTTCAAAGCCAGCCCAGAAGGCAGCTTCGGTGGTTTCGATGAGCTTGCGTGCCTCTTCAGAGATCTGGCCGCAGGCAAAGGTGCCGCAGCAGTCCCCGTGGAAGCCGCCCACAGCTACCCCGTGTTTGTCCAGCTTGTAGTCACCGATGCAGGCACCCACGTCGATGGACACGATATCTCCCTCTTCCAGCTTCCGTTTGGAGGGCACACCGTGGATGATCTCGTCGTTCACCGAGATGCAGGCGTTGCCCTGAAAGCCGTACAGGTGGTAGAAGGAGGGGTAGCCGCCATGGGAGCGGATAAACTTCCCGATCTCATGGTCGATCTCCCGGGTGGTGATCCCGGGACGAACCAGGCTTCCGCCGTAAGCACGAGCCTGTGCGGTCAGCCTTCCGGCCTTCCGCATCAGCTCGATTTGGTGTTGTGATTTGATCGTGATGCGTTCTTCTGCCATATTACTTGCCCAGCACTTCCAAAACAGCCTTGGTGGTGGCATCGATGGAGCCCTGATTGGGAACCAGCTTCAGCACGCCCTTGGCTTCATAGTAACCCTTGAGGGGCTCTGTCTCGGAGTGATAGGTAGCAAGCCGGGCCCGAACGGTCTCTGGCTTGTCGTCCTTGCGCTGGGACAGCGCCTCGCCGCATTTGTCGCAGACACCTTCCACCTTGGGAGGGGCAGCCACCACATGATAGGTAGCGCCGCACTTCAGGCAGGTGCGCCGTCCGGTCATACGCTGTTCGATCTCCTCGTCGCTGACCTCCAGAGAGACCACTGCATCAAAGCGGATGCCCGCCTGATCCAGCGCCTCTGCCTGAGGCAGGGTGCGGGGAACGCCGTCCAGAATATAGCCGCCCTCACAGTCCGGCTCCGCCAGACGCTCTGCGATAATGCCAATGATGACTTCATCCGGTACCAGTGCGCCGGCATCCATATACTCCTTGGCCTTCAGGCCGATGGGAGTCTGATTTTTCACGGCGGCACGGAGGATATTTCCGGTAGAGATGGTGGGGATGTTCAGTTTTTTGCTGATGATCTCCGCCTGTGTTCCTTTACCTGCGCCGGGGGCGCCCAACAGAATCAGTTTCATCATGATCTCCTTTCCCGCTCAGTTCAGGAAGCCCTTGTAGGTACGCATGACCATCTGGGACTCCAGAGCCTGCTGGGTTTCCAGTGCCACGGACACCACGATCAGCACGGAGGTGCCGCCGATGGACAGGGCACGCATACCGATCAGGTTGCCGGTGATGATGGGCAGCAGGGCGATGATACCCAGATAGATGGCGCCAAACATGGTCACACGGTTGAGCACACGGCTGAGGAACTCAGCAGTGGGACGGCCGGGACGGAAGCCGGGGACGAAGCCGCCCTGGGCTTTCAGGTTGTTGGCCACCTCGATGGGGTTGAACTGGATGGTAGCGTAGAAATAGCTGAAGCCGATAATCAGCAGCACATACACCACTGCGTACACAAAGCCGTTGGCGTCAAACACCTTCATAAAGGCGGAATCCTGCATGGAGGGGACGAAGGCTGCGATGGTAGCGGGGATGGTGGCGATGGTCTGGGCGAAGATGATGGGCAGAACGCCGGACATATTCACCTTCATGGGGATCTTGCTGGCCTGACCGCCGTACTGCTTCCGGCCCACCACACGCTTGGCGTACTGGACGGGGATGCGGCGCTCAGCGGCGTTGATGAATACCACGAAGACCACCAGCGCCAGAGTGCCGATGATAATCAGGGGGATCGCCCAGGGGGCGACGTCGATAGAGCCCTCAGCGGTGTTGCCGGAGAGGTGATTCCGCACGCCCACATACATATAGTACACAGCGTTGGGGAACCGGGAGACGATACCGGCGAACAGCAGCATGGAGATGCCGTTGCCGATGCCGAACTCGGTGATCTGCTCACCCAGCCACATGACAAACACGGAGCCAGCGGTGAAGGTGATGATAATCACGATGGCAGGCCAGACCTGGGTGGAGGCCAGCAGGTTGTTGGCCCGCAGCAGCATATAGTAGCCGCTGCCCTGAAGCAGGCCGATTGCCAGAGTGGTATACCGGGTGATGCGCTCGATCTGCTTTTTGCCGTCCTCGCCGCCGTCCTTGGCCAGACGCTCAAGGGCGGGAATGGCGATGGTCAGCAGCTGGATGATGATGGATGCGTTGATATAAGGCTGAATGGAGAGGGCGAACACAGTGCCCTGTCCAAACGCACCGCCGCTCATGACGTTCATCATGCCCAGAATATTGCTGGAAGCTGCGGTAAAGTAGCTCTGCAATGCGTCGGTATTGATGAAGGGCACGGGGATGGCGTTGCCGAGACGGAAGATCAGCAGCACGAAGGCGCAAAACAGCATCTTGCGGCGAAGGTCTTCAATCTTCCATGCGTTGCGGATCGTCTCCAGCACTTAGATCACCTCAGCCTTTCCTCCAGCGGCTTCGATCTTCTCCTTTGCGGCGCCAGAGAAGGCGTTTGCCTGCACGGTGAGCTTCTTGGTCAGCTCGCCATTGCCAAGCACTTTCACACCGTACTTGTACTTGCCCACCAGACCGGCGTTGACCATGTCCTGCACGGTCACAGTTGCGCCGTCCTCAAAGCACTCCAGAGCGGAGACATTGATGGCGTCCATAGGCTTTGCGAAGATGTTGTTAAAGCCGCGCTTGGGCAGACGGCGGGAGAGGGGCATCTGGCCGCCCTCGAAGCCGATACGCACACCGCCGCCGGAGCGGGCCTTCTGACCCTTATGGCCGCGGCCTGCGGTCTTGCCGTTGCCGGTGCCGTGTCCACGGCCCTTGCGCTTGGCGGGATGGGTGGAGCCCAGTGCGGGTGCGAGGTCCTGAATATTCATGTCAGCATACCTCCTTATTCAGCGTCGGTCACCTTGCACAGGTAACCGATTTGGGCGATCTTGCCGGCAGTCTGAGCGTTGTCAGGCTGAACGGTGCTGTCGCCGATCTTGCGCAGACCCAGAGAGGCTGCGGTGTCCTTATGCTTCTGGAGACGGCCGTTCAGGCTTTTCACCAGAGTGATTTTCTTTGCCATTTCGTCCGACCTCCTTACAGCTCGTCAACGCTCTTGCCACGGGTGGCAGCGACCGTCTCGGGAGTACGCAGGCTCTGCAGACCCTGGAAGGTGGCAGCGACCACGTTCTGGGGGTTACGGGAGCGCAGGCACTTGGTACGGATGTTCTGGATGCCAGCGGCCTCCATCACAGCACGCACAGCGCCGCCGGCGATAACGCCAGTACCTTCGGGAGCGGGCTTGAGCAGCACGCGGCCGGCGGAGAACTCACCGATCACCTCGTGGGGGATGGTGGTGCCCATGGTAGCCACATGGATCATGTGCTTCTTGGCGTCCTCCAGACCCTTGCGGATGGCCTCGGGAACCTCGGCAGCCTTGCCGAGACCGTAGCCAACATTGCCCTTGCCGTCACCGATGACCATAAGAGCAGAGAACTTCATCACACGGCCGCCCTTGACGGTCTTGCTGACGCGGTTCAGATAGACGAGCTTTTCGATATACTCGCTCTGGGGTTTCTCAAATCTAGGCATATTCTCTCCTCCTCCCATCAGAACTGCAGGCCGCCCTCACGGGCACCCTCGGCCAGAGCCTTGACACGGCCGTGATACAGGTAGCCACCACGGTCGAAGACCACAGTGTCGATACCGGCAGCCTTGGCACGCTCGGCAACGATCTTGCCCACCTTCTTGGCAGCCTCCATGTTGCTGCCAGAGCCTTCAAAGCTCTTCTCCAGAGAAGAGGCGGAGACCAGAGTCTTACCCACGGTATCGTCGATGACCTGAGCATAGATGTTGGTCTCGCTGCGGAACACGTTCAGACGAGGTCTGGCAGGAGTGCCGGAGATCTTGGAACGGACACGCTTATGACGCTTCATACGCTGAGCGTTGGTATTAGGTCTTTTAATCATTTAGGCACACCTCCTTACTTCTTCTTAGCGCCGGTCTTGCCTTCCTTACGGCGGATGACTTCGTCGGCGTACTTGATGCCCTTGCCCTTATAAGGCTCGGGGGGACGGATGGCACGGATGCGGGCGGCAACCTGACCAACCTGCTGCTTGTCAGCGCCCTTGACGATGATCTTGTTGGGATCAGGCACGTCCAGAGTGATGCCCTCTTCCTCGTCGATGGTGACGGGGTGGGAGAAGCCCAGGTTCATGTTCAGGGTCTTGCCCTGCTTCTGCACACGGTAGCCGATACCGTTGACCTGCAGTTCCTTCTCAAACTCCTTGACCACACCATGGACCATGGAGTTCAGGATGGAACGGGTCATGCCGTGAGCGGCACGGTTCTCCTTGGCGTCGTTGGGACGGGTGACGTGGATCATGTTGCCCTCCTGCTCCACCTTGATGGCGGTGGGGAAAGCCTTGGTCAGCTCACCCTTGGGACCCTTGACGGTGATGATGTTGTCCTCGCCGATGGTAACGGTAACGCCAGCGGGAACTTCGATAGGCATTCTGCCAATTCGAGACATTCTGACTTACCTCCTTACCAGATGAACGCAAGGACTTCGCCGCCGACGTGAGCCGCGCGAGCAGCCTTGTCAGTCATGACGCCCTTAGAGGTGGATACGATCGCAATGCCCAGGCCGTGGAGGACACGGGGCAGCTCGTCAGCGCCGGCATAGACACGCAGGCCGGGCTTGGAGACACGGCGCAGAGCGGAGATAGCGCTCTCCTTGCCGTTGTACTTCAGGGTGATGCGAATGATGCCCTGAGTGCCATCGTCGATGAGCTGGAAGTTCTTGATATAGCCCTCATCCAGCAGGATCTGAGCGATGGAGCGCTTCATCTTGGAAGCGGGGACGTCCACGGTGGTATGTCTGGCGGCATTCGCATTGCGGATACGAGTCAGCATATCAGCGATGGGATCTGTGATGTGCATACGTTTGACCTCCTTAATAAAGGTTACAGATGAGCGGTAAAGTTTGAATTACTCATCTGTCAAGGCGTCAGGGTATCATGGGAGCAACTGCCGCTTGTCGGCAGCGTCCTCCCATGACTTCTGGCGCCGTTGTAACATCGGAAAGTGAAGAATTACCAGCTGGCCTTCTTCACGCCGGGGATCTCGCCCTTATAGGCCAGCTCCCGGAAGCAGATACGGCAGACACCGTAGTCACGCAGATAAGCGTGAGGACGGCCGCAGATCTTGCAGCGGTTGTAGCGGCGAGTGGAGAACTTGGGCTCTCTCTGCTGCTTCAGCTTCATAGACAGTTTTGCCATTTCGTTCTCCCTCCTTACTTCGCAAACGGAGCGCCCAGCTGGGTCAGCAGCTCACGGGCCTCTTCGTCGGTCTTGGCGGTGGTCACGATAACGATATCCATGCCACGGACCTTGTCGATCTTGTCATACTCGATCTCAGGGAAGATCAGCTGCTCCTTGATGCCCAGGGCATAGTTGCCACGGCCGTCGAAGGAGTCGGCGCTGATGCCCCGGAAGTCACGGACACGGGGCAGAGCGATGTTGAACAGACGGTCCAGGAACTCCCACATCTTATCCTGACGCAGGGTTACCTTCGCGCCGATGGGCATGCCCTCACGGAGCTTAAAGTTAGCAACGGACTTCTTGGCCTTGCAGATCACAGCCTTCTGGCCGGTGATGATTGCCAGGTCGTTTGCCACGTTGTCCAGAACCTTGGCGTTCTCACGTCCCTCGGAGCAGCCCACGTTGACAACAATCTTGTCCAGACGGGGAATCTGCATGGTGGACTTGTAGCCGAACTTCTGCATGAGCGCAGGAGCGACTTCCTGAGTGTATTTATCCTTCAGAGTAGGCATTTCTCATTACGCTCCTTTCTCAGATTTCGGCGCCGCACTTCTTGCAGACGCGGACTCTCTTGTCGCCCATCACCTTGGTGGCGGGGCGGGTGGGCTTGCCGCACTTGGGGCAGACACGCATCACCTTGCAGGCATAGATGGGAGTGGGCTTCTTGACGATGGCGCTCTCCTCACCCTGCTTGCGAGCCTTCTGATGGCGGAAGGCCACGTTGACGCCTTCCACAATCACTTTGCTCTCCTTAGGCAGGACGGCAATGACCTCACCGGTCTTGCCCACGTCCTTACCGGACAGGACGATAACCTGATCGCCCTTCTTGATGTTGATTTTCTTCATCTGGGTGCCCTCCTTAAATCACTTCGGGAGCCAGGGACAGGATACGCAGGTAGTCCTTGTCACGCAGCTCACGGGCAACTGGGCCAAAGATACGGGTGCCCTGGGGGGTCTTGTCGTCCTTGATGATGACAGCGGCGTTCTCATCGAAGCGCACATAGGAACCGTCGGCACGGCGCACGCCGTAGGCAGAACGGACGATGACGGCCTTGACCACGTCGCCCTTCTTCACCTGGCCGCCGGGAGCAGCCTTCCGCACGGAAGCCACAACCACGTCGCCGATGTTGCCGTACTTGCGGCGGGAGCCGCCCAGAACACGGATGGTCTTGAGCATCTTGGCGCCGGTGTTATCTGCTACTTTCAGCAGGGTTTCTTCCTGAATCATGGATCGGCACCTCCTTACTTCGCCTTTTCAACGATCTCGACCAGTCTCCAGCGCTTATCCTTGGAGAGGGGGCGAGTCTCCATCACGCGAACGCGGTCGCCGACACGGCACTCGTTGTTCTCGTCATGGGCTTTCAGCTTATAGGTTCTCTTGACGATCTTCTTGTACAGAGGGTGAGCCACATGTTCGGCAATGGCTACCACAATCGTCTTGTCCATCTTATCGGAAACGACCAGGCCGACTCTGGTCTTACGGGAAGAAGTTCTCTCCATTTTCGTCGTCCTCCTTAGTCAGCGGCCTTTTCGCGGATGATGGTCTTCACTCTGGCGATGTCATGCTTCACATCGGCCAGCTTCTTGGGGTTGTCCAGCTGGTTGGTGGCGTGCTGAAAGCGCAGGTTGAACAGCTCTTTCTTCAGCTCAGCCAGCTTGTTGTCCAGCTCAGCAGCGGACATCGCGCGGATCTCTTTTGCCTTCATTACGCTTCACCGCCTTCCTCAGCGACTTCTTTCTTGACGACCTTCGTCTTAATGGGCAGCTTGTGGGAGGCAAGGCGGAGCGCCTCACGGGCCACAGGCTCGCTGACGCCGGCGATCTCGAACATCACCCGGCCGGGCTTGACCACGCTCACCCAGAACTCAGGGGAGCCCTTACCTTTACCCATACGGGAGCCGGCGGCCTGCTGGGTCACAGGCTTGTCAGGGAAGATCTTGATCCAGACCTTACCGCCACGCTTGGTGTAACGGGTCATGGCGATACGGGCGGCCTCGATCTGGTTGGACTTGATCCAGCCGGGCTCAAGGGCCTGCAGACCATACTCACCGTAGGTGACGGTGTTGCCGCGAGTGGCCTTGCCGGTCATACGGCCGCGCTGCACTCTGCGGTACTTTACTCTCTTCGGCAGAAGCATCAGCGGTTGCCTCCTTCCTTAGCACGGGGAGCGCCGTTGGCAGGGCGGTTAAAGCCGCCAGCGGGACGGCCGCCCTCACGGTTGCGATTGAAGTTGCCATTCCGACGCTGGCCGTCACGACGGCGGGGACGGTCGGAATGCTCACGATAGGGCTTGGACAGGTCGAGGGTACGGGGAGTGGTACGCAGAGACTGGCTCAGGATCTCTCCCTTATACACCCACACCTTGATGCCGATACGGCCATAGGTGGTAGCAGCCTCGCAGAAGCCGTAGTCGATGTCGGCACGCAGGGTCTGCAGGGGGATGGTGCCCTCGTGATAGTGCTCGGTACGGGCAATCTCAGCGCCGCCCAGACGGCCGGAGGCGCAGACCTTGATGCCCTTGGCACCAGCTCTCATGCAGGAGCTGATGGCCTTCTTCATCGCCCGGCGGAAGGAGATACGCTTCTCCAGCTGCTGTGCGATGTTCTCAGCGATGAGCTGAGCATTGGTGTCCACCTCGTTGCGGCGGATCTCAACCACGGAGAGCTGAACGGGCTTGCCGATCATCTTCTCCACGTCCTTGCGGATGGCCTCTACCTTCTCAGCCTTCTCGCCGATCACCATGCCGGGACGGGCGCAGTGCAGGTAGATGCGCACCTTGGCGTTATCCCGCTCGATCTCGATCTTGGGCACGCCGGCGCTGTACAGCGTCTTCTTCAGGAACTTACGGATCTTCTGGTCCTCCACGATCAGGTCGCCCACCTTCTCGTTTTTGGCATACCAGCGGGAATCCCAGTCCTTGATCACACCCACGCGGAAGCCGTGGGGATTTACTTTCTGTCCCATAGTTCTTCCTCCTTAGGCTCTCTCGCTCACCACGACGGTGATGTGGGTGGTTCTCTTGTTGATCCGATAGCCGCGGCCCTTGCTCACCGGCTGCATCCGCTTCATGATGGGGCCGGGGTTGGCATATACAGCAGAGACATACAGCTTGTCGGCGTTCATGCCGTTGTTGTTCTCTGCGTTGGCGGCGGCGCTCTTCACCAGCTTAGCCAGCAGGGGGGAGGCCTTCTTGGGGGTATTGTTCAGGATACCCATGGCCAGCTCCACGTCCTTGCCCCGGATCAGGTCAGCCACAATGTTGACCTTGCGGGGAGCGATACGGGCGTAGGTCAGGGTTGCTTTTGCTTCACTCATGTCTTACGCCTCCTTACTTCGTCTTGCCACCGCTGTGACCCTTGAAGGTACGGGTGGGGGCGAACTCGCCCAGCTTATGGCCGACCATATCCTCGGTCACATAGACGGGGATGTGGCGCTTGCCGTCATGGACGGCGAAGGTGTGGCCAACAAAGGAGGGGAAGATGGTGGAGGCACGGCTCCAGGTCTTGAGAACCTTCTTCTCTCCGGTCTTGTTCATTTCATCCACCCGCTTCAGCAGCTCAGGGGCACAGAAGGGGCCTTTCTTAACAGATCTGCTCATTTATTCCAGCCTCCTTACTTTCCGTTGCGGCGACGGACAATGAACTTGTCAGTCGGATTCTTCTTCTTGCGGGTCTTGTAACCCAGAGCGGGCTTGCCCCAGGGGGTCATAGGACCGGCATGGCCGATGGGAGCGCGGCCCTCACCACCACCGTGGGGGTGGTCATTGGGGTTCATAACAGAACCGCGCACGGTGGGACGCCAGCCCATGTGACGCTTGCGGCCAGCCTTACCGATGTGGATATTGGCGTGGTCCTCATTGCCCACCTGACCGATGCAGGCCTTGCAGTTGGCCTTCACCAGACGATACTCGCCGGAGGGCAGACGGATCTGAGCGGAGTCACCCTCCTTGGCCATCAGCTGAGCCTGCTCGCCAGCGGCACGCACCAGCTGAGCGCCCTTGCCGGGGTGCAGCTCGATGTTGTGGATCACAGTACCCACAGGAATGGCACTCAGAGGCAGGCAGTTGCCGGGCTTGATGTCGGCAGCGGCGCCGGTCTCAATGATGTGGCCGGGCTTCAGGCCCACAGGAGCCAGGATATAAGCCTTGGAGCCGTCCTCATACTGGATGAGGGCGATGTTGGCGCTGCGGTTGGGATCGTACTCCAGACGGATGACCGTGGCCTTGTCCTCACGGTTGCGCTTGAAGTCGATAATGCGGTACTTTCTGCGCTCGCCGCCGCCGCGATGACGGACGGTGATGCGGCCATAGCTGTTGCGGCCGGCGCTCTTCTTGAGCGTCTCTGTCAGGCTGCGCTCAGGCTTGGCCTTCTTGTCAATGCCCTCGAAGGCGGACACCGTCATGTTGCGGCGTGCCGGGGTCGTGGGCTTGTAAACTTTGATCGCCATGTTGCGTTACCTCCCTTAAACCATGCCTTCGAAGAACTCGATGGTCTTGGAGTCCTCGGTCAGGGTGACGATGGCCTTCTTGTAGGCGCTGCGGCGGCCGGGGCGTCCGGCACCCATGCGCTTGACCTTGCCATCATAGTTCATGGTGTTGACCTTGGAGACCTTCACGCCGAAGATTTCCTCAACGGCCTTGCCGATCTCGGCCTTGTTGGCCCGCTTGTCCACGAAGAAGGTGTACTTCTTTTCAGCAGAGCCCATCATGGACTGCTCGGTAACCACGGGCTTGATAATGATATCGTAAGCGGTCATTATGCGTACACCTCCTCGATGGTAGCCAGAGCGGCCTTGTCAATGACCAGCGTCTTGGCGTTGACCAGATCATAGACGCTCAGGTTGTTTGCGGGAGTGGTGACCACGCCGGGGATGTTGCGGCTGGACAGAACCACGTTGGTCTTGACGCCGTCGGTGATGACCACGCTCTTGCCGGCGTCGATGGCGTTGAGCAGGTTGACCATAGTCTTGGTCTTGGGCTCAGCCACTTCCAGAGCATCCACAACCGCCACGTTGCCGTTGGCAGCCTTATCGGACAGGACGCTCTTCAGAGCCAGCCGGCGCAGCTTCTTGTTCAGGGTGTAGCGATAGCTGCGGGGCTTGGGGGCGAACACGATGCCGCCGTGGGTCCACTGAGGGCTGCGGGTGCTGCCCTGACGGGCACGGCCGGTGCCCTTCTGACGCCAGGGCTTCTTGCCGCCGCCGGAAACCTCAGCACGGGTCAGGGCGGACTGAGTGCCCTGACGGCAATTGGCCAGGTGGTTCTTCACCACAGCATGGACAGCAGCGGCGTTGGGCTCGATGCCAAAAACGGAATCGGCCAGAACGACTTCGCCCTGCTCCTTGCCGGCCATGTCATAAACTTTAGCGATAGACATTTCTCAGATCTCCTTTCCCTTAGTGGTTTCTCGCGGAAGCCTTCTGCGGGTTGCGGCCGGAAGCCTTCTGCGGGTTGAGGGAGATGCCAGCGCCAGCCTGCTTGACCACGTTGACCTTAGCAGTGCTCTTGATCACCACGATGCCGCCCTTGGGGCCGGGAATGGCACCCTTGACAGCCAGCAGGTTGATCTCAGGATCCACCTTGACCACTTCCAGGTTCTGGACAGTGACCTGCTCTGCGCCCATCTGGCCAGCGCCGATCTTGCCCTTGCGGATGCGGCTGGGGGTAGAGGTGGAACCCATAGAACCGGCATGACGATGGACAGGACCGCCGCCGTGGGTCATGGGAGTGCGCTGGGCGTTGTAACGCTTGACCACACCTGCGTAGCCCTTACCTTTGCTGATGCCGGTGGCGTCAACCTTGTCGCCCACGGCGAAGGTGTCAGCCTTGAGCACGTCGCCTACGTTCAGCTCGGCGTACTTGTCCACATCCACTTCCTTCAGCACGCGGAGCTTCTCCTCCACGCCAGCCTTGGCCAGATGGCCCAGCTGACCCTTGGTCAGGTGCTTTTCGGTGGTGGGCTGATAGCCCAGCTGGATAGCCTCATAGCCGTCCTTTTCGGCGGTCTTCTTCTGAACCACGGTGCAGGGGCCTGCCTCGATAACGGTGACAGGAACCACTTTACCGGCTTCATCGAAGATCTGGGTCATGCCGACCTTTTTACCGATGATTGCCTTTTTTTCCATTTCGGAACTTCCTCCTTATAAGGTTATTGGTTGAGGGAGGTGCCCATTGGACTGGCATTGCTCCTTCAACATGACCCCTCCGCTCGATGCCTGCGCAGGTGCGGAGAACGGGTACTACGAAGTTAAGTTGAGATCCTCTTACAGCTTGATCTCGATATCCACGCCGGCAGGCAGCTGCAGGTTCATCAGAGCCTCCACCGTCTTGGGGGTGGTGTTCTGAATGTCGATCAGACGCTTGTGGGTGCGGCGCTCGAACTGCTCACGGCTGTCCTTGTACTTGTGGACGGCGCGAAGGATGGTGACGATCTCCTTCTTGGTGGGCAGAGGGATGGGGCCGGAGACGGAAGCGCCGGTGCGCTTTGCGGTCTCAACGATGGTCTCAGCACTCTGATCGATGAGCTGGTGGTCATAGGCCTTCAGCCGGATGCGGATGTTCTGGTTTGCCATTTGGATTTTCCTCCTTGTTTTCGTACTGTTGTACATGAACCGGGTGTATTTGGAACTTCTGTAAGGCTGTTTTCACAACAACTGCGCCGTGTGTATCACTCCACACCAACAAAGAAAGCCGACAAAATGCCGGCCGTTCCCGCTGACCATGGCGATATACGCAGCCTTGGCCCAGTGGTATCTTCAAACAGCCGCCCAGAATCCAGCCCGGACATACTCCGCAGAAGTTACCGGGCATTGCCCGCAATCTCCTGCATCATCGCATAGTGCGCCTTACACGCACTGGAACAGTATACCGGACACAAGGGCGGCTGTCAAGGGGAATTTGAAATTTTTTCGATAAAAAAGCCGCTGGGAAAAGGAGAGCGGCACAGGTGCCGAAAGGCATCGGCAAAAGGGCGGCCGAAGCCGCCCCCCTTTGTCTCAGAAGTCTGCGCTTCCCACCGTTCTGGGATGGGGCAGCACGTCCCGGATGTTGCTCACACCGGTTAAATACATGATGAGCCGTTCAAAGCCCAGACCGTAGCCTGCGTGGCGGCAGGAGCCGTAGCGCCGCAGATCCAGATACCACCAGTAATCCTCCCGGCGCATACCCAGCTCGTCCATGCGGGCCTCCAGCAGATCCAGCCGCTCCTCACGCTGAGAGCCGCCGATGATCTCTCCGATGCCGGGGACCAGACAGTCCGCCGCCGCCACCGTCTTGCCGTCCTCGTTGGCACGCATATAGAAGGCCTTGATCTCCTTGGGGTAGTCGGTGACGAACACCGGGCGCTTGAAATGCTCCTCGGTGAGATACCGCTCGTGCTCGGTCTGCAAGTCGCAGCCCCACTCCGGCTTGAAGTCGAACTTTCTGTCGGCGTTTTTCAGAATCTCAATGGCCTCGGTGTAGGACACACGGCCAAAGTCAGAGGACGCCACATGCTCCAGCCGCTCCATCAGTCCCTTGTCCACAAAGGAGTTGAAGAAAGCCATCTCCTGAGGGCATTTCTCCATCACATAGCGGATGACGTACTTTAGCATGGCCTCGGCGTTGTTCATATAGTCGGTCAGGTCGGCAAAGGCCAGCTCCGGCTCGATCATCCAGAACTCAGCGGCGTGGCGCTGGGTGTTGGACTTCTCCGCCCGGAAGGTGGGGCCGAAGGTGTACACATTGGAGAAGGCCATGCAGAAGCTCTCCACGTTGAGCTGACCGGAAACGGTGAGGTTGGAGGGCTTGCCGAAGAAGTCCTGGGCATAGTCCACCTTGCCGTCCTCCGTCTTGGGGACATTGTTCAGATCCAGCGTGGTCACCTGGAACATCTCTCCTGCGCCCTCGGCGTCAGAGGCGGTGATAATGGGGGTGTGGACATAGACAAAGCCCTGATCCTGGAAGAAACAGTGGATGGCGTGGGCGGCGACGCTGCGCACCCGGAATACGGCGGAGAACAGGTTGGTTCTGGGCCGCAGGTGGGCGATGGTACGGAGAAACTCCACACTGTGGCGCTTCTTTTGCAGGGGGTAGTCCGGGGCGGAGGCGCCCTCCACAAAAACATCAGCGGCTTTCAGCTCAAAGGGCTGCTTGGCCTCCGGGGTGCAGACCAGCGTACCCTCTACGATAAAGGCAGCGCCCACGTTCTGGCGCACCACCTCGTCATAGTTTTCCAGCTTGTCCTTCTCCACCACCACCTGCAAGGGGGTGAAGCAGCTTCCGTCGCTGAGGCTGAGGAAGGCAAAGCTCTTCTGGTTGCGGATGGATTTCGCCCAGCCGCAGACGGTGATGGTCTTGCCGTCAAAGGCGGCGCTGTGGGCAAAAATGCTTGCAATGGTTGTACGATCCATAGTTTCAGCTCCTGCTCTCTTTTCAAGTGTACTACATTATATAGAGTTGCGGTTCAATTTGCAAGAGGAATGACTAATGTGAAGGTATTCCACCCCTGATGCGAGGTCACATTCAGCGTTCCCCCGTGTTCCTCCGCTATGCTTCTGGCAATGGCAAGCCCCAGACCGAAGCCCTCCGAGCTGCGTGCAGCGTCAGAGCGATAGAACCGGCGGAAAATCCGCTCCCGTTCCTCCTCCGGGATGGGCTCGCCCTGATTGGACACCCGGAAGCAGGCGTTTTTCCCCGCCTCTTCCAGCGTCACCCGGATGCCGCCCCCGGCGGGGGTATATTTCACGGCGTTGTCCAGCAGAATGTCCAGCGCCCGGCTGAGACTGGCTCCATCTCCCTGCACCGTCAGCCCCGGTGAGATTGTCTCCTCTTCCAGCGTCTTCCCCGCCTCATACGCCACCGGCTCAAAGAGCAGCAGGGCGTTTTCCGTCAGGTCGGACAGGTCGATCATCTCCCCTGTCCGGCTCTCTCCCCCCTCCTGTCGGCTCTCGCTGCGCTCCAGGGTGAGCATCTGCTCCACCAGAGACTGCATCTGTCCCCCGCCGGTGCGGATGTTCTCTGTCCAGCGGCGGATATGGTCAGGCAATCCCTCCTGCCGTGCAATCAGGTCGGCATTGGAGAGGATGACGGTGAGGGGGGTTTTCAGCTCGTGGGAGGCATCGGCGATAAACTGCCGCTGCTGCTCCACGCTCTGCTCCACCGGGCGCACCGCCCAGCGGGCGAGCGTGACGCTGAGGGCAAACAGAACCCCAAGCGCCAGAGCGCCCACCAGCACCACCGTGACCACCGCCTTTTTCAGGGTGCTGCGCTCATAGCTCACATCCACAAAGGCCATGCGCCAGCCCTCGCTGGTGGCCTGACGGAGATAGCGCAGCTCCTCCTGCCGAAGTTCCCCGGCGTTTCTCCCCTGAGAGAGAGCGGCATCCACGGCGGAGATCAGCCGGTCGTAGTCGTCCAGATCGTAGAACTGGCTGGATATGATAGAGGTGCCTCCGTTGGGGGTGACAGTGACGGTGAAATAGGGCAGGGAAACCCCGCTGCGCCCCGCCCATTGGGGGGTCTCCGTCTCAGCGATCACCCGCTGCAAGACGGACATACTGTCCCGCTGCAGCCCCTCCCGGATGGAGAGGACGAAGACAGCGCAGATCACCACCAGCAGCGCCGTGGACAGGGTCATGGTAATGACAACCAGCTTGCGCCGCAGCCGGCGGATCATTGTCCCGCCTCCAATCGGTAGCCCAGCGTGCGCAGGGTGCGGATGGCGCACCGGGAGCCCAGATGCCCCAGCTTTTTCCGCAAAAAGGAGATATACACCTCCACGCTGTTCTCTTCGGTGTAGCCTCCCCACACCTGTGCGATCAATTCCTCCTTGGAGACAATCTGCTCCGGGCGTTGGAGCAGCAGGCTCATCAGGTTCATCTCCCGCTGACTGAGCCGCACAGATCTTCCCCCGCAGCGCAGGTCGCAGGCGGCCAGGTCAAGAGACAGGTCTCCAAAGGAGAGCAGGTTTGCCTGACCGCCCTCCCCCCGGCGGCGGGTAATGGCACGGATACAGGCCAGCAGCTCGTCGGCGGAAAAGGGTTTGGTGAGGTAATAGTCCGCTCCGCTGTCCAGCCCGGTCACCCGGTCGCCTACCTGCGTCCGGGCGGTGAGCATGAGAATGGGGACGCTATTCCCCTCCCGGCGCAGGGCGGCGGCAACGGAAAAGCCATCCAGTCCGGGGAGCATCACGTCCAGAATGAGGGCGTCATACCCGCCCCGGCGGGCAAGCTCCAATCCCTCGTCTCCCCGGTGGGAGATGCGGGCGGTGTCACCTTGCGTCGCCAGCAAATCGGCAATGGTCTGGGCGATCATGGGCTCGTCCTCTACAATTAAGATGTGCATGGTCAACATCCTTGTCAAGCGTCATTTTTCTTCCCGTTCCAGCCAGAAGATCAGCGCCGCCAGATCGGAGGGGCTGACCCCGGAGATGCGGCTGGCCTGCCCCAGATTCAGGGGGCGAATCTGGTTCAGCTTCTGCCGGGCTTCTATCCGCAGGGAGGGAATCTCCATATAATCCGTTCCCTCAGGCAGTGTGCGCTGCTCCATGCGCTGAAATTCATGAATCTGCCGGTTCTGCCGCTGGATATAGCCGTCGTATTTCAGGCGAATTTCCACCTGCTCCTGCACCAGACGGGGCAGGTGGGGGCGCTGGGGGTCGAAGGGAGCCAAATCGGCATAGCCCACTCTGGGGCGGCGGAGCAGGTCCGCCAGCTTTGCCCCGGAGGCAGGGAAGGTCTCCCCTGCCCTGTCCAGAAAGGCTTTCAACTCCGCTGTGGGGGCGGCTCCGGTGTGTTCCAGACGGTCCAGCTCCCGCTCTACCTGTGCGTATTTGTCCAGCACCGCCTCATACCGCTCCCGGCTCACCAGCCCGATTTCATAACCCACCGGGGTGAGCCGCTGGTCGGCGTTGTCCTGCCGCTGCACCAGACGGTATTCCGTCCGGGAGGTCATCATCCGGTAGGGCTCGTTGGTGCCCTTGGTCACCAGATCGTCAATCAGCACCCCGATATACCCCTGATCCCGGCGGAGAATCATAGGCGGTCTGCCCAGCAGCTTCAAGGCGGCGTTGACTCCCGCCACAAAGCCCTGCGCCGCCGCCTCCTCGTAGCCGGAGGAGCCGTTGAACTGCCCCGCTCCGTAAAGACCGGAGATTTTCTTGGTCTCCAGGGTGGGCTTTAGCTCAGTGGGGTCGATGCAGTCGTACTCAATGGCATAGGCGGTGCGGGTAATCTCCGCCTGTTCCAGTCCGGGCAGGGTATGGAGCATGGCCACCTGTACGTCCTCGGGAAGGGAGGAGGAAAAGCCCTGAATGTACAGCTCTTCCGTATGCAGCCCCATAGGCTCCACGAAAATCTGGTGCCGCTCCTTGTCCGCAAAGCGCACCACCTTGTCCTCGATGGAGGGGCAGTACCGGGGGCCCACCCCGTGAATCACCCCGGAAAAGAGGGGGGAGCGGTCCAGATTGGCCCGGATGATGTCATGGGTGTTCTGGTTGGTATAGGTGAGGTAGCACACCGTCTGATTCTCCGGGGCGTTCTCCGTCTCAAAGGAGAAGGGGGGCACGTCCCCGTCCCCCTCCTGCAATTCCATTTGGGAGAAATCCACGCTGCGGCGGTTCACTCTGGGGGGCGTGCCTGTCTTAAACCGGCGGAGATTCAGCCCCAGCGACAGCAGGCTGTCCGTCAGCTCCAGCGCCGCCTGCAAGCCGTCCGGTCCGGAGGTCTGAGTCACCTCCCCCACGATGGTGCGCCCGCCCAGATAAGTCCCGGTGGCGATGACCACCGCTTTCACCTGATAGACCGCCCCCATCCGGGTGCGGACGGCGGTGACCTGTCCCTGTTGGGCGCGCACCTCCACCACCTCTCCCTGTTTCAGGTAGAGGTGGGGCTGTTGTTCCAGCGTGTGCTTCATGACCTCCTGATACCGTCGCCGGTCCGCCTGCGCCCGAAGCGACCACACGGAGGGGCCTTTGCTGCGATTCAGCAGGCGGTATTGGATGCAGGCTTTGTCCGCCGCCTTGCCCATCTCGCCTCCCAGTGCGTCCAGCTCCCGCACCAGATGACCCTTGCCTGCCCCGCCAATGGCAGGGTTACAGGGCATATTGCCCACTGCGTCCAGATTGACGGTGAAGCACAGTGTCTCCAAGCCCAGCCGGGCGGCGGCAAGGGCAGCCTCAATCCCGGCGTGTCCCGCGCCTATGACGGCAATATCATAACTTCCTGCGGCGTATTCCATAGCTCTGCCCCCTCTGGTTGTTCCCCGGGTATTTTAACACGACTTTAAGATTCCGGCAACCGGATTGACCCACGGTTTCCGGTGGGATATAATCAACTCATACCATTTGAAACAGGAGGAACTGCCATGAAACGCTGTATCCTGCTTTTGCTCTGTCTGTTTCTGCTCACCGGATGCCGCACCGGGGAGGAACGCCGCTCCATGCGGCGGCAGTTGGACTACGCCAGCGGCAAAGAGGTCTATTCCCTTCCCTCGGAGATGAAAACCGAAGCCGGGGACACCATGGAGCAGCAGGTCATCTGCAAAGACGACAGAATCGAGGTGCTGGCTCTGGGGCTGTACGAAAACAACCAGAGCTACTGCATCCCGGTCTCCATCCGCAATCTCAGCGACACCGAGCTGGGCTGGTCCTTCCGCTCGGACTGTACCGTCAACGGCTGGCTGGGCAGCCTCTATCAGGATAACTACGAGGATCGGGTGCTGATTCCAAAGGGGATGGTATACCTGACTCTGGAGCTGGATCAGTATGATCTCCAGCAGGTGGTTCGTCCCGGCGTTATCTCCGGCGAATTTTCCTATTACGCTGACAAGGGAGACTTCCCCTGGCAGGATGTGCCTTTTACCCTGAGTACCTCCGCAGGCGATGGGGAGAACCGTCTGTCAGACAATGTCCAGACCCTCTGGGAGCAGGACGGGCTTACCGCCTGGTGTACCCGCCAGAGCACCTACTACGGCAGTACGGAATTTCTGTTCTGTGTGGAAAACAACGCAGATGCCCCCTACACCTTCCGCTGTGACTCCGACCCCCGTCCCAACGGAGATGAGGCAGAAGAGGCAGAAATGTCACCATGGTGGTTCTCCTTTACCCTGTCCCCGGGGCAGAAGAAGTGCGTCACCCTCTCCCTCTATCCCGACCAGCTACAGGAAATGGGCTATGAATCTTTTGACGCTTTGGAGCGTCTGGACTTTGACATGGAGGTGCGGCAGGATTACGGCAGCGCCAATCTTGTCACCTTGTCCATCCAGCCCCAGCAGGCGAACGGGTAAGGCATGACAGCGGGCGCATGCTGTGCGCCCCTACGCAGAAAATCCACAAGAAAGGGCTGCCTCTCAGCGGAGGCAGCCCTTTTGCTTATTTCTTGTGACCCTTCAGCGCCTTCATGCGCAGCTCATGGTTGAGGATGCGCTTACGCAGGCGGAGATTGTGGGGGGTGACCTCCAGCAGCTCGTCGTCTGCCAGAAACTCCAGACACTGCTCCAGACTGAGCTGACGGTAAGGCACCAGCCGCAGCGCCTCGTCAGACCCGGCAGCCCGCATATTGGTGAGCTGCTTTTTCTTGCACACGTTGACGGTGATGTCCTCCAGCTTGGGAGACACGCCAACCACCATGCCCTCATACACCGGGGTGCCGGCACCGATGAACAGCGCACCCCGCTCCTGAGCGTTGAACAGTCCGTAAGGCACTGCCTCGCCGGTCTCATAGGCGATGAGAGAGCCGGTGTTGCGGCGCTGTACGTCGCCCTTGTAGGGGGCGTAGGAGTCGAACACGGAGGTCATAATGCCCTCGCCCTTGGTGGCGGTCAAAAAGTCGTTGCGGTAGCCGAACAGACCACGGGAGGGAATCAAAAACTCCACCTTCATCCGGTTGCCCACCGGGGTCATGTCCACCATTTCGCCCTTCCGGGTGCCCAGCGCCTCAATCGCGCCGCCCACATAGTCGGCAGGCACGTCCAGCACCAGACGCTCGATGGGCTCGCACTTGACCCCGTCGATTTCCCGGTACAGCACACGGGGAGGGGACACCTGAAACTCGTAGCCCTCCCGGCGCATGGTCTCAATGAGGATGGACAGATGCATTTCGCCACGACCTGCCACGTTAAAGGAGTCGGTGGCGTCCTCCACCTCAGTGACCCGGAGGGACACGTCCTTCAGGGTCTCCCGGAAGAGGCGGTCTCGAATCTGCCGGGAGGTGACGAATTTACCGTCCTTTCCGGCGTAGGGGGAGTCGTTCACCGAGAAGGTCATCTCCATGGTGGGTGCGGAAATCTTCACAAAGCTCAGCGGCTCCACCGCTGCGGGGGCACAGATGGTGTCTCCGATGGTGATGTCGCCAATGCCGGACAGGGCTACGATATTGCCCGCCTCGGCGGACTCCGCCGGGACACGGGACAGGCCGTTAAACTGGAACAGGGCGGTGGCCTTCACCTTTTTGCTCACCTTGTCCGGGTCGTGGTAGTTGCAGACCACGATCTCGTCGTTCTGATGGATGACGCCCCGCTCAATCCGTCCCACGGCGATACGTCCCACGAACTCGTTATAGTCGATAGAGGACACCAGCATCTGGAAGGGAGCGTCCAGCTCCACCTCCGGGGCGGGGATATATTCCAGAATGGTGTCAAACAGCGGCTTCAGGTCGGTGCCGGGCACCTCAGGGGAATAGGAGGCAGTACCGGAGCGGGCGGAGCAGAACAGCATGGGGGAGTCCAGCTGGTCGTCGGTAGCGTCCAAGTCCATGAGCAGCTCCAGCACCTCGTCGATCACCTCATGCACCCGCTGGTCGGGGCGGTCGATCTTGTTCACCACCACAATGACCCGGTGACCCAGTTCCAGCGCCCGGGACAGGACGAAACGGGTCTGGGGCATGGGACCTTCCGCAGCGTCCACCAGCAGAATCACGCCGTTGACCATTTTCAGCACCCGCTCTACCTCGCCGCCGAAGTCAGCGTGGCCCGGGGTGTCCACAATATTGATTTTGGTGTCGCCATAGGTGACGGCGGTATTCTTGGCCAGGATGGTAATGCCGCGCTCCCGCTCCAAATCGCCGGAGTCCATCACCCGCTCTACCACTTCCTGATTCTCCCGGTAAACGCCGCTCTGCTGGAGCATGGCATCCACCAGAGTGGTCTTGCCGTGGTCAACGTGGGCGATGATGGCTACGTTTCTCAGCTTGGTCTGCTGCATGGAGAAGCCTCCTTTTATCTCTTTTCGTTCAGTCGTATTTTCACGATTATCTATTATAGCCCCGTTGCGGAAAATGGCAACTGTTTTTTCGCTCACGCCGGGGAAATCAGCACATTTGGGCAAGGCTGACCCGGATTTTCAGGGTTCTTTCGCCATTTTGCACCGCCGGAAAAGGCAGTTGCAATTTGGCGGGACGGATGATATAATATTCTCCGCACTTATGCACCGGTAGCTCAGCAGGATAGAGCGTCCGCCTCCTAAGCGGAAGGTCGGGGATTCGAATTCCTTCCGGTGCATGCCAAACCCCCTCAGGTTGTTCGCCTGAGGGGGCATTTTTCATGTCTGGCAGATGCAGCTCTCACTTATCCTCCATGGTGGAGAGCAGAATCCGGTCGTTGTCCAGACTCTTATTGGCTTTTTCCCGAAACAGATGGAGCAAGTCCTCCACGGTGAGCCCCTTGCGCTGCTCGCCCTGCAAATCCAGCACGATTTTGCCGTCGCTCATCATCAGCGTCCGGTTGCCCAGCTCCAAAGCCTGATGCATATTGTGGGTGACCATCATGCAGGACAGCTTTCGCTGCTCCACGATTTCCCGGGTCAGCCGCAGCACCTTCTCCGCCGTGGCCGGGTCAAGGGCGGCGGTGTGTTCGTCCAGCAGCAGCAGACGGGGCGGGACAATGGTTGCCATCAGCAGGGTCAGCGCCTGCCGCTGTCCGCCGGAGAGCAGCCCCACCGGCTGACGCATCCGGTCCTCCAGCCCCATGTCCAGCCGGCTGAGATGCTCCCGGAACATTTCCTTTTCCTCCCTGCTCACCCGGGAGAAAGGCCCAAGATTGATGCGCACCGCCCGGAGATAGGCCAGCGCCAGATTTTCCTCAATGGTCATGTGGGGGGCGGTGCCCTTCATGGGGTCCTGAAACAGCCGCCCAATCACCTTGGAGCGGCGGTACTCCGGCTGAAAGGTGATGTCCTCCCGGTCAAGGGTGATGCTGCCCTCGTCCACATAAAAGCTGCCTGCAATGGCGTTGAACAGGGTGGACTTGCCTGCGCCGTTGGAGCCCACAATGGTGACGAAGTCCCCGTCGTTCAGGGTGAAATCCAGATGGGACAGGGCGGTTTTCTCATTCACCGTGCCGGGGTTGAAGGTTTTGGTGATGTTACGCAGCTCCAGCATCTCACTGCTCCCCCTTCCCGCTCATCTGCGCCGCCCGCTTTTTCTGGAAGGCGGCGTACTCCTTTAGTGTGGGCAGGGCGATGGCAAAGCCCACGATGACGGCGGACACCAGCTTCAAACACTCCGCCGGGATGTTGGCCTTCAGCGCCAGAGCAATAAAGAACCGGTACAGCACCGAGCCTACCAGCACCGCCACAACGCTCCGGGTCATGCCTCCCCTGCCGACCAGCGTCTGACCGATAATCAGAGAGGCGAGCCCGATGACCACCATACCGGTGCCCAGGTTGATGTCCGCGCTTTTATTGTACTGTGCCAACACCGCCCCGGACAGGGAGGTCATGGCGTTGGCCAGGCACAGGCCAATGGTAATCATCAATGTGGTGTTGATGGAGCTTGCCCGCACCATGTCCGGGTTGTCTCCGGTGGCACGAATGGAGATGCCCAGCCGGGTACCCAGAAAGAGCACCAGCAGCACGCTTACCAGAACGGTGATGGCCGCCGCCACTGCCAGCTTGTTCCACGGTCCCAGCACCGGACCCAGCAGCTTCTTGGAGTGGGTGAAGATGGTGTCCGTGTTGAACAGGGGCAGGTTGCTGGAAAAGCCCATCACCGCCAGATTGACGGTGTACAGCCCGGTGTTGGTGACAATGCCCGCCAGAATGGAGGGCACCCCCAGCCGGGTCTGCAAAAAGGCGGTGACAAACCCCGCCAGCGCCCCGGCGCCCATGGCGGCAAACAGCGCCAGCACCGGGTGTCCGCTGACGCACACGGCGGCGGACACGGCGCAGCCCAGGGTAAAGCCGCCGTCGGTGGTCAGGTCGGCAATATCCAGAATGGAATAGCTGAGAAACAGCGCCAGCGCCACCAGCGCATAGATAAAGCCCACCTCAAGGGCGTTTTGGATCACGGAAACGGTCAGCATGAACCCCTGTTCTCCCTTCCTGCAAACGGGGTAAGGGCAATGTGTTTGCTGCCCTTACCCTTGGTTGATTGTCAGTCCTGCGTGGTGACGACCTCGTTGACGGTGCCCGCCATGGTGCCAAAGGCGGAGTAGTCTGCGCCCAGAGCGGCGGCGGTCTCGGTGTTGACGGTGATGATGCCGCCGTCCATCACATGATAGTCGGAGACAGCGCCGCTGGTCAGTGCTTCCAGCACCATGTCGGCGGTGTAGCTGCCAAGCTCGGTGTAGTTCACGCCGCAGGTGGCAAAAGCGCCGTTTCGCACAAAGGAGTCCGCACCCGCATAGTGGGGGATGCCCGCCTCCATCAGGGTTTCGTAGATGGACAGCTCGGCGGCCATGACCACATTATCGGTGGGGGTGAACACAGCGTCTACCTGACCCACCAGAGAGGCCACAGCGGCCTGAATCTCGTCGGTGGTGTTGCCGGTCTTTTCCACATAGGCAATTCCCTTGCCGTCCAGATATTCCTTTGCCTCAGCGATGGGGGCGGCGGAGTTCACCTCACTGTTGGAGTAGAGCAGGCCTACCGTCTTCACCTCAGGGTTGACCGCCAGCATCATGTCCAGAATAAAGGGGGTGTTCAGGGCGTCAGAGGTGCCGGTGACATAGTCCAGTCCGGTGAGCTGAGCCGCCTCCGGGTCGGTAATGGCGGCGTACACCACCGGGATGGGGGTCTCCATCTCGCTGACAGCGGTCACCATAGACTGGGCTGCCAGAGTGGCGATGGGCACCACGGCGTCAAAGCCGCCGTCCACCACCTGAGAGCCGATCTGGGACAGGATAGAGGGGTCGTTCTGGCCGTTGAACTCCTGAACCTCCACGCTCACGCCCTGTGCTTCCCCGGCTTCCTTCAGCTCCGCCTCAATGGCAAGGCGGATCTCGTCCAGAGAGGCGTGGTCAAGCTGCTGGACAATGGCCACTTTGTAGGCCCCGCCGGTGGTCTCGGCGGTCTCTGCCGTTTCGGTCTCCGGGGCAGCTTCCTCGGCGTTGGATGCGGGCTCTGTGGTTTGTGTCTGGTCACCGCTGCCAGAGCCGCCGCAGGCGGCCAGAGAGAGCATCATGGCAAGGGCCAGCATGAGGGCAAACAGTTTTTTCATTTCAAATCTCCTCCTGAATTGGATTTTCGTGGCGGGAGGCACGGATGGGTCAGAAAAACAAAAAAACTCCTGCCCCAAAACTGGGACAAGAGACACTCTCCTGCGGTACCACCCAAATTGATCTTTCGATCCGCTTTTGCACGCACCACCATGCGCTCCTTGTTGATAACGGGTCAGGTTCCCGTCGGCACCTACCAGACGCATCGTCCTTCAGGCCGCCCTCCGAAGTCCATTCCATCCCCGCCCTGCCGCTGCGCTCCCACCGCCCGCAGCTCGCTTGGGACATTGCCCTGAGATGTACTCCTCTTCGTCATCGGTTTAACGGATTAAAGACATTATAGCGGTGCAAGGCCGGGTTGTCAAGACAGGCAGAGAAATTTATGGAGCAGAATCTCTCCGCCCTCTCTCATCCCCAAAGCCCCTGCTTGACATCCCTCTCCCTTTCTCCGTATAATAAACGGGAGAAAAGAAGCGTAAAAGGAGGAGTTTCCATGCCTACCCTCAGCGGGTCTGTCATCGGTCAAAAATATCGCTCTGCCATCGCCACCTACCGCAAGCTGCTGGACGGCAATCTCCGGCTCAGCTTCGATCAGGAGGCGGACAGCTTTTTCCGCCGCTGTGCGCTGGGCATCTGGGCGGCGGGCAGCGGCATTGGTGACAACCATGTGACCGCCTACAACGCCATCTGCTCCGGCGCCAACCGTCCGGCGCAGGTGCTATATCTGGAGCTGTGCGCCGCCGTGGAGGATCCTCCCGCCTTCGCCGCCCCCGGCTTCTTTGCCCAGCTCCGCTCTGCGGACAAGGGCACCAACCGGGACCGGGCAGGGAAGTTCTGCGAGCTGTGCAAGCTGGTGTTTCTGCTCTTTGCCGCCGCCGACGACCCCGCCAGCCAGCGGGCGGTGGACTATGCCATGGACTGCGTCAGCTATCTCCGCTCCTCCGGCACGGGAGACCCCGCCCAGCCTCCCAGACAGCCCAAGGAGCCTGCCCCCGCTACTCAGGGGGGTGAAGGCGCCGAAAAAGCCCAGCAGGAGGAGCAGCCCAAGGAGCCGGAAAAAACGCTGGAAGAGCTGATGGAAGAGCTGAACAGTCTGTGCGGTCTGGAAAAGGTGAAAAAGGACGTGCAGTCGCTGGTAAATCTGGTGAAGATTCGCCGTCTCCGGGAGGAACAGGGGCTGCCCATCGCCTCCATGAGTCTGCATCTGGTGTTTATGGGCAATCCGGGCACCGGCAAAACCACGGTGGCACGGCTGCTGGCGGGCATCTACAAGGCCATTGGGGTGTTGCCCAAGGGACAGCTGGTGGAGGTAGACCGCTCCGGGCTGGTGGCCGGCTATGTGGGACAGACCGCCATTCAGACCCAGAAGGTGGTTCAGTCCGCTCTGGGCGGCATTCTGTTCATCGACGAGGCCTACACCCTTGCCAGCCAGCCGGGGAGCAACGACTTTGGACAGGAGGCCATTGACACCATCCTGAAAGCCATGGAGGACCACCGGAAGGAGCTGGTGGTCATCGTGGCGGGTTACAACGAACTGATGAACAAGTTCATCCACTCCAACCCCGGTCTGGAATCCCGGTTCAACAAATATATCTACTTCGACGACTATCAGGGTTCGGAGCTGTACGCCATCTTCCAGTCCATGTGCAAGAAAAACGGGTACACCATGGACGAGGCGTTGCAGGAAAAGCTGCCCGGCTTCTTCAACGACCTGTACGAAAACCGGGATGACAACTTCGGCAACGCCCGGGACGTGCGCAATCTCTTCGAGGACTTGGTCTCCGTCCAGTCTGACCGGGTGGCTCAGATGGAAAATCCCTCCCGGGAGGATCTGATGGCGCTTACCATGTCGGACTTTGAGCAGGTGGAGAGCAGGGAGGATTCCTGAATCGCACTTCTGACCCGGCGCACCTGATTGCATCGGGGCTGTCTCAAGTTGATATCCAGTCCCGTATGCTGTACAATTTGCTTGCGTTGTTTTGTTTTTCACGCTTACATTTTAACGCCGGCAGCCGACTCTTGACCAGAGCCGGCTGTCGTTATTTCAAAATATTTTTGGGGGCTGCCTCATTTTTGTGAGACAGACCCTACAGCACAGGCAGAACCCGCTCCCCTTATACCGCCAGCGTCCCGTTCTCGTCCTCCATCAGCAGCAGAATCTTTTCCTCTGCCCCGGTCTGGGCGTTGAGATAGGTGATGACGTGGGCACCTTCCTCGTTTTCACAGAGAAACTCCCAGCACAGCACCTCCCGCTCTCCCCGGCTGGGGATGATTGCCAGATTGCTGCCAACGACCGTCAGCAGAGGGGACACCGATTCCTGTGCCGTTTCCTCCGTCACCTCAGGCTGGGGCAGATTCCGCTGACGGTGGTTGGTGAGATAGCCCTGGGCTTCAAATCCGGTGAGGGTGCCGTCTGCCAGAGAGACGGATACCTTCACCAAATCCGGATAGCACCGCACCCCCTCCGGGGCATAGCAGAAGTTTACCGTCAGGGTGTTGTCATACCGCTGCCAGTAGCTCTCCGCCATGTCGGTGTAGTTCATCTTTTCCAACAGGGCTTTGGCGGCCCGCACCCCGTCCTCCTCGGTGAGCCGGACTTGGGAGGGAACCGCTTCGCTCATAGCGGCTGCCAGAAATCCGCCCCGCCGGGTGATTTGAGCGGTACGGGTGCCGTCCTCGCTGGTGCAGGTATAGCAGGGCAATGCCCCCTCCGTCTCCCCGGAGATGGTGAGATCCTCCCATCCGGTGCTCTGCCGGGCGATTTGCGCCGCCTGAGAGGGGCTGATCTCCTTCCTGCCCCGGGTCATCTGGGGGGATTTTCCAGTGAGATGCTGGGAGAAAGGACCGTCATAGATGAGGCTGGGGGTCTCGGGGAACTCCGCCTCCACCGACTGAAAGGCACTCTCCCCCTGAGCGGGCTGCTCCTGCTGCAACCGCCGCTGCGCCTGTTCCACGCTCTCAATGGTCATGGTGCCGTCGTAGAGCTGCAATTGCAGCTCATCCAGCCGGGCGGAGAGCTGATCTGCCGCCTGAGACAGCTTTTGCCAGTTGCGCCCGTCCGCTCCCTCCGGGCGTTCTCCAGTCCGGGCGGCGGTCATGGAGAGGGTATAGGCGTAGTCTCCCACCTTGGCCACAAAGGAGCCGGTCTGTTCCAGCTCCACGCTGCTAAAGGGCAGCCGCCCCAGCGCCGTCTGCGCCGCCTTGGACTGGGCATAAATCTCGTCGCACAGGGAACAGAGCATAGGCGCAGAGGTGACATACACTCCCTTTCGCAGGGCGTTGTCCATCTGGTCCAGACTGGCGGTCACCTCGGAAAAGGCGCTAAGATAGCTGTTGGCCACCGCCTGCTCCAGCCGCACTCGCTGGCAATGCTCCCGAAAGGCGTACACAGACAGCACCGCAAACCCGGCCAGCGTAAACACAATCACCCGAACCCGCCCCCGGCGGGATAGCTTGGAAAACATGGGCGTTCTCCTCCTTTGTGTAGATTGCTTCCAGTTTGTGTCACTGGCCCCGGTTTTATACAGCCAGTTCTATAGCACACAAATAAATTGTGTACAATTTGTAAAACCGTGTCCGGATGCGTTGCATTTTTTCCTCCTGTCGGGTACAATAACAGCAACAAAAACTCAGCCAAAGGAGGGTTTCCATTGTACGATATGATCATCATTGGCGGCGGTCCGGCGGGACTGTCCGCGGCGGTGGCGGCGCAGGGACGGGGCAAGCAGGTGCTGGTCATCTCCAACCCCGCAGAGGGCAATCCCCTGAGCAAAGCCCCGGTGATTCACAACTATCTGGGTCTGCCCGGGCGGAGCGGACGTCAGATGATGGAGGAATTTACCAAACACGCCCTTGACATGGGGGCGGAGCTGCGCACCGGGCGGGTGCTCACCGCCATGAACATGGGGGATTCCTTCTTCCTCACCGTAGGCAGCGACGTGTACGAGGGCAAAAAGCTGATTTTCGCCGGAGGCATCAGCCGGGGCACCAAGTACCCCGGAGAAGAGGGGCTGGTGGGTCACGGAGTGAGCTACTGCGCCACCTGCGACGGAATGCTCTACCGGAAGCGTCCGGTGGTGGTCATTGGCAGAGCCAAGGATGCGCCTTTGGAGGCCAACTATCTGGCACAGATCGGCTGTCAGGTCACCTATGTCAGCCCCGCCGCCCCGGTGGGACTGGATGCCGCCATCCCCTCTGTCAAGGCGGGACGGCTGGAAATCGCCGGAGAGGGCGGCAGCGTCACCGCAGTGGTGGCGGACGGAGCCAAAATTCCCTGTGAGGGCGTGTTCATCCTCCGGGAGACGGTAGCCCCCAACGACCTGCTCCCTGAGCTGGAGCTGGAGGACGGATATATCAAGGTGAACCGGAGCATGGAAACCAATATCCCCGGGGTCTACGCCGCAGGAGACTGCACCGGAAAACCCCTGCAGATTTCCAAGGCGGTGGGCGAGGGTTTGATTGCCGCACAGGCAGCCGCAGAAGCCATTGAAGCAGCAAACAACGGATAACAACAAAGGAGAGGTTTATTATGGCAAACGCAATTCATTTTTCCAATCGTCAGGATGTAGAGAAGGCAGTCAACAACGCCCATGTGGCCGTGGTGGACTATTGGGCAACCTGGTGCGGTCCCTGCAAGATGATCGCCCCCGCCATTGAAAAGCTGGCCGCCGACTATGATGGCAAGGCCGTTGTGGGCAAGGTGGACATCGACCAGATGCCCGACTTGGCACAGGAGGCAGGCATTATGAGCATCCCCTGCGTCATCGTCTTCAAGGACGGTGTGGAGTACGACCGCATCGTGGGCGCTTCCCCCTATCCCAGCTACACCAAGCTGGTGGACGAGGCGCTGGCATAATCGAAATCGCAAAGAACCCCCCGCTCTGAACGCCGGTTCAGAGCGGGGGGTTTGTATGTTGGTAAACCGCAGACTGCGCAGGGGCAATTTACGAATCGTCCGGAAAAATGCAGGGGACGTTTATCCCAGAATCATCCGGTCGGAGGCGTCGGTGAAGCGCTCCAAAAGCTGCTCCACGGTGAGCTTCCGCTTTTCCTCTCCGGCGATATCCAGCACGATCTGTCCGTCCTTCATCATCACCAGACGGTTGCCGTGGGCGATGGCATCCCGCATATTGTGGGTAATCATCAGGGTGGTGAGGTGGTGCTGCGCCACGATTTTGTCGGTAAGCTCCAGCACCTTGGCGGCGGTTTTGGGGTCAAGGGCGGCGGTGTGTTCGTCCAGCAGCAGCAGCTTGGGCTGCTTCAGGGTGGCCATCAGCAGGGTAATGGCCTGACGCTGACCGCCGGAGAGCAGCCCCACCTTGCTGGTGAGGCGGTCTTCCAGCCCCAAATCCAGACTGGCCAGCAGCTCCCGGTACTGGGTCTGCTCCTGCTTGGTCACCCCCCATTTCAGGGTGCGCCGATGTCCCCGGCGGGCGGCCAGCGCCAGATTCTCGTCAATGCCCATGGTGGCGGCGGTTCCGGTCATAGGGTCCTGAAAGACCCGGCCCAGAAACATGGCCCGTTTGTGCTCGGAGAGCTGGGTGACGTTGCTGCCGTCGATGATGATATTGCCCTCGTCCACCGGCCACACTCCGGCAATGGCGTTGAGCATGGTGGACTTTCCGGCGCCGTTGCCGCCGATGACGGTGCAGAAATCCCCCGGATTCAGGTGGAGGGTCAGGCCGTTCAGGGCAGTTTTCTGGTTGATGGTGCCGGGGTTAAAGGTCTTGCTGACACGATTGATTTCCAGCATCTCACTTCTCCCCCTTTCTGCGGCGGGTCATGTATTTTACCGTGTAGCTCCGGGTGAAGTATTTCGCCTTCAGATAGGGGACGGCTAGGAAGATGGCCACCACAATGGCGGTGAGCAGCTTCATGTCGTCGGCGGGGAACTTGAGCCAGAGCACAAAGACATAGACAATGTAATAGATGACGCTGCCAATGGCCACCCACATCAGCCGCAGCCAGAAGTTCAGCTTGTTGTGCATCAGCCCCTCGCCCAGCACCTCGCCGATGATGACGGCGGCCAGACCGATGACGATAGCGCCTCTGCCCATGTTCACGTCGGCAAAGCCCTGATACTGGCTGAGCACGCCGCCGGAAACAGCCACAAAGCCGTTGGACAGCGCCAGACCCAGCACCTTCATAAAGTCGGTGTTGATGCCCTGAGCACGGGACATATTGGGGTTGGTTCCGGTGGCACGCAGGGCGGAGCCGGTCTCGGTACCCAGATACCAGTACAGCAGGCTGATGAGAGCCACTACCACCACGGCGGTGATGCCGATGGTGCGGCTCAGCAGCTTGGCGTTGGAGGTAAAGGGCAGGGCGACCTTGTTCACATTCACCGCCTGATTGGCCTTCCCCATAATGTTCAGGTTGATGGAGTAAAGGGAAATCTGGGTGAGAATGCCCGCCAGAATGTCGGGAATACCCAGGGCGGTGTGGAGAAAACCGGTGACCAGACCGGCAATCACACCGGCGGCAAAGGAGACCAGCAGCGCCAGCACCGGGTTCCACCCGGCCAATACCAGCATAATGCACACAGCGCCGCCAGTGGCAAAGGAGCCGTCCACCGTCAGGTCAGCCACATTCAGCACCCGGAAGGTGAGGTAGACGCCCAGCGCCATAATGCCCCAGATTAAGCCCTGCGCCACGCCGCCGGGGCAGGAGTTGAGCAGCGCATGGGGGTTGAGGGAAGCGAAATATGCCATAGAGATCCTCCCATATTACGACAGAAAAATGACACAACATCCCGGCGTAAGCCGGGATGCGTGATAGGGTACAGTTGTGATCGCCTTGCACTTACGCCTCAGGGCTGTAAGCGGTAAAGCCCTCGGGGACGGTGAAGCCAATGGCCTCGGCATAGGCAGGATTGTACTCCTTCACCGGGTCAGCGGCGTAGCCGATGGGGGTGGTGGACACGTCAGCGCCGTTGGCCAGAATTTCCACAGCCTGCTTGCCGCACTCGTAGCCGATGTCATAGTAGCTGATGGAGACGGTAGCAAGACCGCCGTTGGCCATCATGTTCTCCTCGCCGCAGATGACGGGCATCTGAGCGGCCTCACACACACTGGTGATGATGGTCATGTTGGAGGCGGCGGTGTTGTCGGTGGGGATGTAGAGGGCGTCAGCGCCGTCCACAGCGGAGGTGACGACCGCCTGAATGTCGTTGGAGTCGGCGAAGGTGAAGATGCTCACGGTTGCGCCGGCAGCCTCGGCCAGCTCCTTGAACTGGTCAGCCTGCAAAACGGAGTTGGCCTCGGCGGAGCAATACAGGACGGAGACGTTCTTTGCCTCGGGAACCAGCTCGAACAGCAGGTCCACATAGGACTGGGCGGGCACGCCGTCCGAGGTGCCGGAGACGTTGATGCCGGTACCCGCGGCGGGGTCCATATCCGGGTCAGCCAGCGCCGCGCCGTAGTCGGTGACGGAGGTGCCCAGAATGGGGATGACGTCGGTGGCGGACACGGCAGCCTGCAAGGCGGGGGTGGCGTTGGCCATAATCAGGTCGTAGTTGTTGGCCACAAAGCCGGTGACGATGGTGGAGCAGGTGGCGGAGTCGCCCTGGGCGTTCTGCTCGTCAAAGTTCACATTGCCCTCGCCCAGACCGTCGATGACAGCCTGCTTAAAGCCGGCGGTGGCGGCATCCAGCGCGTCGTGCTGCACCAGCTGGCAGATGCCGATGTTGTAGGCATCCGCCTGAGCGGTTTCGGCAGGGGCGGCATCCTCGGCGGGAGCGTCAGCCGCAGCGTCGGCAGCGGGGGCGGCAGCGTCACCGGAGCCGGAGCTGGAACCGCCGCAGGCGGCCAGAGACAGGCACATCATCAGGGCAAGCGCCAGAGCAAGCAGCTTGTTGAAGTTCTTCATGATTCTTCCTCCTCAAATATCATAACAGGCAAAAGCACTTTATCACTTTTACGCTTTTACCTGCTAAATTATATACCCTTTCCGGGATTTGTCAATAGGGGACCTGAAAAAAACTCCTGTCCGATGGACGGACAGGAGGAAGCAGGCGTTTTGGCATCACAGCCCGGCCAAATCCTCACCCCGGAGGTATTTGCCCAGCGGCTTGCTCAAAAGGGCAAAAACCGCCAAAGTAATCACCACATTGGGCCCCATATAGAGCAGGTTATACAGCAGCGAGTAGAACCAGGGGGAGCCCATGTTCAGCCCCAGAAAGGTCTCGGGCATATACTCCGCCCAGATGGTAGCGCCTACCACATAGTGTACCAGAAACCGCCCGAAGCCGCCTGCCAGCGTACCCAGCCAGATGCCCCCCTTTTTACCGGAGAACAGTCCCGCCAGCCCCAATGCGGCAAAGGCCAGCAGATAGTCGCCCACCATGGACTGCCAGCCGATGGCAAAGCCGCCGTCCAGCATAAACTGCAACACGCCGAACACCAGCCCGGCGGCCAATCCGGAGCCCAGACCCCAGCGCACAGCGTACAGAATCAGCGGCACCATAGCCAGCACCACCGACCCGCCCCAGGGCATTTCCCACAGCTTGAACAGGCTGAGAATCTGAGCGGCGGCCACCATGAGCGCCCCTTCGGTGAGGGAACGGATTTTCTTTCGGGATGACATAGCGATCCCCTCCAAAATAAAAAGTACCGCACTGTCTCCAAACAATGCGGTACGAAAGCAACTGGTTTCAACAGCTTCCTACGCCGGCATTACCCGGATCAGGTATTGGGAAGCGCGGAACAGATAATCCATCGCTTCCCAAGGGACTGAGACTGCTCTTTGTCTCGATCTCAGCCGGAGATGACCTCCAGCGCCCCTGTGTTGGATTCAATTCGGTCTGCCCTTATTATAGGCGCAAGGGGACAAAAGTCAACCCTCATTCCACGCCACGGAAGTACAGCCCCCGGGTGTACTCCCCCGGCGCCTCCCCTGCCCCGGTGCGGTAATGCTCCAGCAGGTCTATGCAGGCGGTGGGGCTTTCGGTGGTAAAGCTGAGCCGGGCAGCCCAAAGCCCCAGATGCGCCCAGCTCTCCCGCTTGTCCGCCAGATAGAGGGTTTTGGAGTTGAAAATCTCGCTGCGGCAGCCGTGGGCACGAAGCACCGGGAATTGAGCGCCGGTGCGGTCGGTGAGGGTGTTGGTGTTGACGCAGTTGCACCGCCCGTGGTGATTCTTGATGATGCAGTTTTGGGTAATCATCAGGGGCAAGCGTCCGTAGACAATCAGCTCCAGATCAATGGGCTTGCTCAGATCCCGCACGGCGGCCAGCCGCTGCTCAAAGGAGGCGGTGGCGGAAATCAGCCCCATGTCAGCAAGGGTGTGGACGGTGCGGGAGTTGTAGGTGCCGATGCCGAAGTCCCCCCGGCAGGCAAGACCATGGTCGGCGGCAATGCCGATGGCACCCAGCTCGCCCGCCAGAGCGGTTTTTACCCCCATCTCCTTCACCTGCTCCAGCTGCTCATCCAGCGTGGGGCGCTCCTGATCAAAGAGAATCCGGGGCAGGGCGGCGCACAGCTCGATGCCTTCCTCTATTGCCTTTTGCGCCAGCGCCTTCCGGGCAAGGATGTTTTCCGGAGAGAGGTAGATCACCGCCGGCTTTTGCCGAATCAGTCCCTCGGTCAACTGCTCCGGCTGACGCAGGGAGAGGGTGAAGCAGGGAGAATCCCCGTGCCCTGCCACCGGGACAAGGGGGGGCAGCGGTGCGGTTTTCCGCTGGGGTGGGCGTACCCGCAGCACGTTCAGCTCGTCCAGCACCTTCCGGCGCAGGCTGTTCAGGGCGGACAGGGGCAGACTCATCCCCGGCTCCACTTCCATGTCCATGCGCTGGATATAGTAGCAGGTGCCCCCGGTGCGGCTGAGCTGACGGCGCAGCTCCTCCTCGCCTACGCTCTTGCTCCGGGCAGGCTCGGGGATGGGGCCGTAGGCGGTGACGCTGCGCCCCTCAGGGTCGGTGACCGTGACTCGCAGGGGGCAGATGGGAGCCAGACGCACCTGCATGGTCAGGGGTACCCGGCTGTGCTCCCGGTTGTACTCCACCCTTGTCTGGGCAAAGAGCTTTTCCGGGAGGGGGGCTTTCTCATGAATGCCGAACATGGCACGGCCGGGCTTGCCCTGATAGTAGCCGTCGGTGAACCCCTGACGGGAGAAGGCGGCGGTGAGGTCGTCCAGCTCCTGCCGGGTGGGCTTGCGTCCCTGGTGGAGGACGGTGGAATAGATGCGGGTGACGATGCCCACATATTCCGGACGCTTCATCCGCCCTTCGATTTTCAGGCTGGCCACCCCCATCTGCTCCAGCTCTGCCAGATGCTCCACCAGCGCCATGTCCTTCAGGCTCAGGGGATAGCCGTCAGCGCTGCCCTCCCAGCCGTACTTCATCCGGCAGGGCTGGGCGCACATCCCCCGGTTGCCGCTGCGCCCGCCGATGGCGGAGGAGAGGAAGCACTGTCCGGAGTAACACATACAGAGCGCCCCGTGACCGAAGACCTCAATCTCGATGGGGGAGCGTTTGCAGATGTAGGCGATTTGACGGCGGGACAGCTCCCGGGACAGCACCACCCGCTCCATACCAAGGGCGGCGCAGGCCAGCACCCCGTCCAGATTGTGTACCGTCATCTGGGTGGAGCCGTGGATGGGAAGCTCAGGGGCAACCCGGCGCACCATGTCCACCACCCCCAGATCCTGCACAATGAGGGCGTCCACACCGATGTCGCTGCACATACGCACCAGCCCCTCCGCCTGTTCCAGCTCCTTGTCGGACAGCAGAGTATTCAGGGTGAGATGTACCCGCACGCCCCGCTGATGGCAGTATTCCACCACCTGTTTCAGAGAGGCGTCGTCAAAATTGGCAGCGCTGCGACGGGCGTTGAATTTGCCGTAGCCCAGATAAATCGCGTCCGCCCCGGACTGCACAGCGGCGATGGCCGCTTCATAGGAACCGGCGGGAGAGAGTATTTCCATAGTTTCCTCCGAAAAAAGGAGGCTGCGTTCCAGCCCCCTTTGTGGTTATTTTCCGTTCTTTTTCCCGTTTTTCAGCCGGGTCAGCTCCCGGCGGGTATCCGCCAGCTCCTGACGAAGCCGCTTTTGCTCCTCCATGGATTCCATGAGCTGGGAGCGCATGGAGTCCATCTGTCCCTGCTGGCGCACGGCGGCATCCATGGCGTTGACGGCGGTGAGCACAGCGGCGTCCAGCGGAGTGACCCGGGCATCCCGCAGGGTGGCGGTCATGGCTTCGTCCACCTGAGCGGCAATCTGCTCCAGATTGGCATCGTTTTCGCCGGGGACAAGGGTATATCTGCGTCCGCAGATGGTTACGGTTACTTTCTCACTCATAGCAACCCCTCCGAGAGAGATGTTTTTATCATAATACGATGATGATAGTCTATTGTACCACACCATTGCCGAGAAAGAAACGGCATGAAAGCATTTTTTTCGACTTTCTCTGAAAATGCCCCTTCGGACGATCACTTGCTCAGGGGCAGGCGAAGACGCTTGTAATAGTCCAGTGTCCGGTAGCCCCGTTCGGTCTGGGTGAGCAGGTATGCTTCGCTGACCTGCCCCAACTGCTCCAGCCCCGCCTCGTCCAGCCGGAAGGAGAGCAGCCGCCTGCCCGGACAGTTCACCAGATGCACCAGCGCAGCCAGCACCCCGGGGGACAGGGGCATGGAGATGCCCTCCCCCGTTTTCGCTCCGCAATCAGCGCAGTGGAGCACCCCCTGGGTGAGATTGAGCCGGGGCTGCTCCGGCGGATTTTTGCCGCACACGGCGCAGCCGTCCAGCATGGGGGCAAAGCCGGAGAGGGTCATGCAGCGCACCTCAAAGGCGGCTTTTACCTGAGACAGGGGCTTGTCCGTCTGATCCAGCGCATAGAGACAGTTGAGCAGCAGGGGGAGCAGCTCCTCCGGCTGGCTGTCCTCCTGCACAATTCCCTCCAAAACCTCAGCAAAATAGCTGCCCAGCGCCAGCTTTTCCAAGTCCCGGCGCAATTGGCGAAATTCCAGCTCCACCGCCGCCTCGGTGAGCGTCCACCGTCCCCGAAACTCAGAGAGGGTCATCTCCGACCAGACCAGCATCTGGCTGGCAGAGGACAGCCCGCTACCCTTTTTCCGGCAGCCGTGAGCCTGAGCGGTGATGCGGCCCAGATCCGGGGTGAGGATGGTGAGGATTTTGTCCGACTCCTTATAGGCGGCCTCCCGGAGAACAATCCCCCTTGTGGTGACGTGCATGGATGTACCTCCCTCAGCTCCGACGGTCTTTGCCGCCGGAGGGGGGCTGCTGACGGGAATCCCGGCGCCCCTTTGCCTTCAGATAGGTGTACGCCTCCGGAAGCCCGGTGGCGAAAAACAGCTTCCATTGCTCTGACTGGCTCATATAGCAGCCCCCTTCGTTGTGTGTTTCCTTTGCAGATAGTATGCACGAAGAGGGTCGAAATACTGCTGGAAAATCAAAACAGCAGCCGGGTCAAAAGCCCCAGCGCCAGCAGGTGGGCGGGATAGAAGCAGTAGAAAAACCACTTGCCGCCGCTGCCCCGCTGTCCGTTGTAGCGCAGACAGAACAGCAGACCCAGAATGGCATAAATCTCAATCCAGTTGCTGCGGCTGACGCAGCAGTAGAGTATGGCAAGCGTACCCAGAGCAAACTGCAAATACCGGCCATAGGGGTTGGCCTCCCGTCCCGGCACCCCTCGCCCCGCTCCAAGGGCGGCGATGAGCAGCACGCCGAAGCTGCCGTAGTCGGTGTCCAGCCGGTCAGCAAGAAGGTAACTGGGCAGGATGGCGGGGAGCAGAACGGCATATCCCCACCGTGGCGGAACACGCCGTGCCAGCTCCTCCCACAGCCACAGAGCCAGCAACCCCAGAAACAGGGTAAAAAAGACGTTCTGGCTGCCAAACTCCAAAAACCCGTTGGCAGGGCGGTTAAAGGCGATGTCAAAGGGAATCTCCGCCACCAGCGCAAACAGCCCCAGCCGGGCGGCGTATTTGGGGCGGCTGCGAGTGTGGACAAACCCCTCCACCAGCAGAAAGCAGAATATGGGGAAGGAAATCCGCCCGATGGTGCGCAGCGCCGCGTATAGGTTGTAGTGAAATTTGTCCCAGGTGGCGTAATACCATTGCAGCGCCAGCGTAGCCCCCACATGGTCCAAAAACATGGTGACCATGGCAATCCACTTCAAGGTGGAGCCGGGCAGGTCCCGGGGCAGCAGCTTGAAAGACATTCTCTCAGTCCTCGGTAAAGCCGAAGGAGCGGATCAGACCGGGATTGTCCCGCCAGTTTTCCTTCACCTTCACCCATGTCTGCAAAAACACCTTGGCGTCCAGAAACGCCTCCATGTCCGCCCTTGCCTGAGAGGAAATCTTTTTCAGCATAGCGCCCTTTTTGCCGATGATAATTCCCTTGTGGCTGTCCTTTTCGCAGTAGATCAGGGCTTCAATGTGAATCACCCCGTCCTCCCGCTCATGGAACTTCTCAATGGAGACGGCGGTACCGTGGGGAATCTCCTTGTCCAGACAGGTGAGCAGCTTCTCCCGCAAAATCTCCCCTACAATCTGCCGCTCCGGCTGGTCGGTAAAGGCGTCCTCCGGGAAGAACCATGGAGACTGAGCCTGATAGGGCGAGAGCAGGTCAAAAAGCTGCTCCACCCCGTCCCCCTCCTTGGCGGAGACGGGCAGCACCTGATCGAAGTGATGCTCCTTCTGGTAGGCGGCAATTACCTCCAGCAGGCGCTCCTTCTGCTCCACCCGGTCAATTTTGTTGATGACCAGAATGGAGGGCACGCCGATCTGCTCCATGCGGCGCATCAGCTCCCGCTCGGCGTCGCCGGGGCTGGGGATAGGCTCCACCACCAGCACGGCGGCGTCCACATCCGCCACGCTGGAACGGGACACGTTGTCCATATACTCCCCCAGCCGGGTGCGGGCACGGTGCAGACCGGGGGTGTCCAGAAAGATATACTGGGCGCTGCCCCGAGTCACCACCCCGGTAATCCGGTTGCGGGTGGTTTGGGGCTTGGCGGAGACAATGGCCACATTTTCCCCCACCAGTGCATTTAACAGGGTGGACTTGCCCACGTTGGGGCGGCCCACAATGGCAATCATAGCGCAGGTTGTTTCGTTCATAAGAGACTCCTTTTATCGTAGGGGCGCACAGTGTGCGCCCGGATGCCCGGTCACCGCCCGTATTTTGTCCCTTCCACATAGCCGAAGGGAATCAGGGACATATCCTCCGGCATGACAAAGGGCTCCGGCATCGCCCCCACCGTGGCGACGCAGCGGTTGATGGGCACGCCCTCGGCGGTGAATTTGGCCTCGTAGTCGGTCATAACCCCCTGTACGCCGTCGGCGTGCAGGTCGTATGTCACCTCACTGACGGTATAGCCCGCAGCGGGGAACTGGGTCATGGAGTAGTCAAAGAGGGGGCGGTTGTCCGTCTTGAAGTGGATTTCCCCGCCCTCTCCCAGTACCTGCCGATAGGAGAGCAGAAAGGAGGCGTGGGTGAGCCGGCGGCGGCAGTGCCGCTTGGAGGGCCATGGGTCGGAGAAATTGAGGAAAATCCGGTCCGCCTCCCCCGGGGCGAAGCTCTCCCCCAATTTGGCGGCGTCGGCACAGAGGAAAAAGACATTGCGCAGTCCGGCCGCCTTTGCCTTCTCCATGGCCATCACCATGGCATCCGCCACCCGCTCAATGGCGATGAGCAGGATGTTTGGATTGCGCCGGGCGGTCTCTACCGTAAAGCTGCCCTTGCCGCAGCCAATTTCAATCCAGAGCTGTTCCGTCTCCGGGTACAGGCTGCGCCAATTGCCCCGCAGCTTCTCCGGTTCGGTGATTCGGTAATCGCCGCAGGCCTCCAGCCGGGGAATCAGGTTTTTCTTTCGTCTCATTCTCATGGAATTATCCTCATTTCGCATCAATCTTCATCAACAGTACATTCTAGCATAACCCACCGGGCGGGGCAAGGGAAAAGTGCCGCTTTGCGTGGGTACAGAACGGCTGTCAGGGTTGCAAATGCCGCTGTTTTCTGGTATTCTGTGCATACGAAATGTCCCCCATTCCAAAGGGGAAAACGAAATATTTTGACACAATCAGGGAATCACTATGATAAGCGAACGTTTTGAAAAATCCATCCGAACACTGGAGCTGCCCCGGGTGCTGGAGCTGCTGGCCAAAGAGGCGGTGAGCCGTCAGGCCAAGGAGAACGCCCTTGCCCTGCGTCCCGCCATCCAGCGGGAGGAGGTGGAGCGGCTGCAAAATGAGACTGCCGCCGCCGTGGCCATGTCCGATCTGGGCAACGCCCCCGGCTTTGGAGATCTGCGCCCGGTGGAGGAATCCCTGCGCCGGGCTGCCATCGGCGGCTCCCTCAACCCCAAGGAGCTGCTGGACATCGCCCGGGTGCTGCGCTGCGCCCGGGAGACCCAGTCCTGCCAGAGCGAGCAGGAGGAGGCGGACTGCCTCACCCCCCTGTTTCGCTCCCTCAAGGCCAACAAGTATCTGGAAGACCGGATTTTCGGCGCCATCCTCTCCGAGGACGAGATTGCGGACAACGCCTCCCCGGAGCTGGCCGACATCCGCCGGAAAATCCGCCTGTCCTCCGGCAAGGCACGGGAGGTGCTGCAGCACCTCATCTCCTCCGCCTCTGCCAAGTACCTGCAGGAGCCGATCATCACCATCCGCTCCAACCGGTTCGTGGTGCCGGTGAAGGCGGAGTGCAAGGGCAGCGTCCCCGGACTGGTGCATGACATTTCCGCCTCCGGCTCTACCCTGTTTGTAGAGCCTATGGGGGCGGTGAAGGCCAACAACGAGCTGCGGGAGCTGTACGCCCGGGAGGAAAAGGAGATCGCCCGGATTCTGGCGGAGCTGACCAGTGAGGCCGCCGATCACCGGGATGATTTGCTCAATGACTACACCCTGCTGGTGGCGCTGGATCTGATCTTTGCCCGGGCAAAGCTGTCCTACCGGATGCACGCCATGCGCCCCCGGCTCAGTGAGGATCACAGTCTGAATTTTCTCCACGCCCGGCATCCCCTTCTGGACGCAAAAACCGCCGTCCCCATCGATGTGGATCTGGGCAGACGGTTTGACACGCTGGTGATTACCGGACCCAACACCGGCGGCAAGACGGTGACGCTGAAAACGGTGGGTCTGCTGGTGCTGATGGCACAGTGCGGCTTGCAGCTTCCGGTGGCGGACGGCAGCGTTTGCCCGGTGTTTGACCGGGTGCTGGCGGACATCGGGGACGAGCAGTCCATTGAACAGTCCCTGTCCACCTTCTCCTCCCACATCACCAACATCGTGGGCTTTTTGGAGGAGACGGACGAGAACACCCTGATTCTCTTTGACGAGCTGGGGGCGGGTACCGACCCGGTGGAGGGCGCTGCGCTGGCAGTTGCGGTGATTGAGGAGGCCAGAAGTCTTGGGGCGAGGGTAGCCGCCACCACCCACTATGCGGAGCTGAAAACCTACGCCATGACCCAGCCGGGGGTGGAAAACGCCTCCTGTGAGTTTGACGTGGAGACCCTCAAGCCCACCTTCCGGCTGCTCATCGGCATCCCCGGCAAGTCCAACGCCTTTGCCATCTCCCGCCGTCTGGGGCTGCCGGAGCATATTATCGACAACGCCGCCCGGCGGATTGACCGGCGCAACGTCCAGTTTGAAGACGTGCTCACCAAGCTGGAGCAGCAGCGCCGGGAGATGGAGCAGGCCAAGGCGGAGGCGGAGCGCCTGAAAGCGGAGATGTCCGCCGATGCGGATAAGGCCGCCCAGCTTCGCCGGGAGATGGAGCAGCAGCGGGAGAAGCTCACCGAATCCGCCCGCAAAGAGGCGGAGGACATTTTGCAACAGGCCAGAATCGTCTCCAATCAGGTGTTCCGTCAGCTGGACGACATGAAAAAGAGCCAGAACAAAGCGCAAAATGCGGAGGACGCCAACCGCCGCCGCTCCGAGCTGCGCCGCAGTCTCAACAAGGCGGAGGAGAAGCTGAAGCGCAGGCAGAAAGAGACCCTTCCCCCCACCCGGGAGGCGCAGCCGGGAGACACGGTGGAGCTGCTCAATGTGGGCACAAAGGCGCAGGTGATTTCCGTAGGCAAGGACGGCACCCTGAAATTGCAGGCGGGCATCCTCACCATCACTGCAAAGCAGGAGGAAGTGCGGGTGCTGGATGTGCCCAAAACCGCTGTCAAGGTCTCCCACCAGCAAATGGTGGGCAGGGTGCAGCACCAGATGCGTACCTCTGCCGCCAGCTCTACTCTGGACATCCGGGGCATGATGACCGACGAGTGCCAGAACGCCATCGACGCCTTTTTGGACGATGCAGTGATGGGGCGGCTGAAAACGGTGACCATCATCCACGGCAAGGGCACCGGGGCGCTGCGGCAGGCGGTGTGGCAGCATCTCAAGGGCAGCCGCTATGTGAAATCCTATCGCCCCGGACGGTTCGGAGAAGGGGAGATGGGGGTCACGGTGGTGGAGTTGAAGTAGCAGCGGCTTCCGTCCGGTGTAGTGTCCCTGCGGCACGATTTCACGCCTGTGGGTGAAAACTTTGTTGAAAATGCCGTTGACGCGCAAGGAACGAATTTGCTAGAATACCTTATCATCAACCCCTTAGGAGGTATTTGCATGACCGTAAAAGCTGCTGTGGTGAACAATCAGGTGGGCCTTTATGCTCGTCCTGCTACCTTTTTCATCCAAAAGGCCAACGAGTTCAGAAGCTCCATCTGGATGGAGAAGGATGAGCGCCGTGTGAATGCCAAGAGCCTGCTGGGCGTTCTGTCTCTGGGCGTGGTGCAGGGCACCGAAATCAACATCATTGCCGACGGCGCTGACGAGCAGGAGGCAGTGGAGTCTCTGGTAGAGCTGCTGGCCAACGGGCTGGACCGCTAAACCAACCGCAATGGAAACAACAAACGGCCACCGCTGTGCGGTGGCTGTTTTACTAGGATAATGCCATGACCAAAGAGGAGCTGAAACAAAAAGCCCACTCCCTGCCGCTGGGGCCGGGGGTGTATATCATGATGGACAAGGCGGGGACGGTCATCTATGTGGGCAAGTCCCGGGCGCTGAAAAACCGGGTGAGCCAGTATTTTGCCGACCTTGCCAGCCACAACGCCAAAACCCGGGCTATGGTGGCGCAGATTGACCACTTCGACTACCTGCTGGCCTCCAGCGAGTTCGAGGCGCTGGTGCTGGAAAACTCCCTGATTAAACGGCACAGGCCCCGGTATAATATCCTGTTGAAGGACGACAAGGGCTATCCCTACGTCCGCCTCCCGGAGGAACCCTACCCCCGCTTCGCCATGGTCTCCAAGCCGGCCAAGGACGGGGCGAGATACTTCGGCCCCTACGGGGGCAGACAGGCCACCGGAGAGAGCCTTCGTGCCATCGCCAAAGCCCTGCGCCTGCCCACCTGCTCCCGGGTGTTTCCCCGGGACATCGGCAAGGAGCGCCCCTGCCTCAACCATCATCTGGGACTGTGCGACGGCTGGTGTCTGGGAAAACCGGACGAGGCGGAGTATGACCGGCGCATCGCTCAGGCGGTGCGGCTGCTGGAGGGCCGGTTTACTCAGGTAGAGGGAGAGCTGCGTCAGGCCATGCTGGACGCCTCTGAGCAGTTGCGCTTTGAGGAGGCCGCCCAGATTCGGGACAGATTGCAGGCCATTCAGCTCTTAGGCACCCGGCAGCGGGTGGTAGCCACCTCCCGGGCGGACACCGATGTGGCCGGCTTTTACCGGGGAACGGCGAAAAGCTGCTTCGTGGTGCTGCATTTTCTCAAGGGTTCCCTCACCGACCGGGATACCCAGCTGATGAACACCCCCATGGAGGAGGAGACGGAGGAAATCGTCTCCACGCTGGTGAAGCAGTATTACCTGAGCCGCCCGGTGCTGCCCAGAGAGATTCTGCTGCCCCGGGGCTTTGAGGATATGGAGGAGCTGGCCGAGCTTTTGAGCCAGCGGGCAGGTCACAAGGTGAGCTTCACCGTACCCCAGCGGGGGGACAAGGCCAATCTGATTCAGCTGGCCCAGCGCACGGCACTGGACGAGGCGGAGCGGGCCACCAGCCAGCAGGAGCGGCAGAGCAAGCTGATGGAGCTGCTGGGGCATATGCTGGCGCTGCCCGCTGCCCCGGAGCGGATTGAGGCCTACGACATCTCCAACACCGGAGCCAGCAATATTGTGGCATCCATGACCGTCTTTGTGGACGGCAAGCCCCTGAAACGGGACTACCGCCGATTCAAGCTGCGGGATATGGAGCATCCCGACGACTACGCCTCCATGGAGCAGGTGCTGACCCGGCGGTTCAGACGCTATCTGGACGGGGACGAGAAATTCGGCGACCTGCCAGACCTGATTCTCATGGACGGCGGGCTGGGACAGGTACACGTTGCGGTGCAGGTGGTGGAAAATCTGGGTCTGAGCGTGCCCATATTCGGCATGGTAAAAGACGACCGGCACCGTACCCGTGCGCTGGTGGCCCAGGACGGCAGGGAAATCGGCATCCAGTCCAACCCCGCCCTGTTCGCTCTGGTGGGACGGATTCAGGAGGAGACCCACCGCTTTGCCATCACCTTCCACCGGGAGAGTCACGCCCGGCAGACGGTGACCTCCAAGCTGGAGGAAATCCCCGGCGTAGGGGAAAAACGCCGTCAGGCGTTGATGGCATGGTTTAAGACGGTGAAGGCAATCCGTGCCGCCAGTGAGGAGCAATTGGCACAGGTGGTGCCGAAAAACACCGCAAAAGAGATTTATCACTACTTCCATCCGGAGGAAGGAGCACAGGAATGAGAGTGATTACAGGCACAGCCAGAGGCAAGCGTCTGGCAGAGTTGGAGGGTATGGACACCCGCCCCACCACCGACCGGGTGAAGGAGGGGCTGTTCAACGCCATTCAGTTTGATATTGAGGGCCGCCGGGTGCTGGATCTGTTCGCCGGCACCGGGCAGCTGGGCATCGAGTGCCTCAGCCGGGGAGCGGCGGAGTGTACCTTTGTGGATCAGCGCCGGGAGGCGGTGGCGGTGATCCGCCGAAACCTGAAAACCTGCGGCTTTGAGTCTCAGGCGCAGGTGATTCAGGGGGAGTCCCTGCGGACGCTGGGCGGGCAAAAGCGCCCCTTCCATCTGATCTTTTTGGATCCCCCCTACGACACCCCCCTGCTGGAAAGTGCGCTAAAAACCATTGCCGACATTGACATACTTTCCGAAAATGGTATAATCGTCTGTGAAAGCCCGGTGCAGCGGGAGCTGCCTGAGCTGGACCCGCCTTACCGCAAAGACAGGACCTATCGGTACGGCAAAATCAAAGTCACATTGTACCGAAGGGACGATCAGGCATGAGCGTGGCCATTTATCCGGGCAGCTTTGACCCGGTGACAAAAGGACATCTGGACATTATCAAACGGGCGGCGGCGCAGTTTGACCGGCTGATCGTCTGCGTGATGGTCAACTCGGAAAAGCACGGCCTGTTCTCCCATCAGGAGCGGGTGGAGCTGCTGCGCCGGGTGACCCGGGATCTGGACAACGTGGAGGTAGACGCCTCCCCCATGCTGCTGGCAGAGTACGCCCGGACGCGCAATGCCTCCTGCGTGGTCAAGGGTCTGCGGGCGCTGTCGGATTTCGAGAAGGAATTCCAGATGGCCATGATTAACCGCAAACTGAATCCGGGGCTGGAGACCATGTTCCTCTCCGCCCGTCAGAATTACACCTATTTAAGCTCTTCTATCACCAAGGAACTTGCCAGCTTTCATGTACCGCTGAATGATTTTGTACCGGACGAGATTGTGGACGAGGTTCAGCGGCGGATGGAGCAAGAATTGGGCCGCTGAACAGGCCAAATACAGAAAGGATGACCCCAAATGGCAAATGGAGTAACAGAACTGCTGGACAGCCTGTACCGTATGATTGATGACGCCAAGGGCGGTTTGGGCGGTACCTGTAGAATCAACCGGGATGATGCGCTGGATCTGCTGGACGAGATTCGCAACAAGTTCCCTGCCGAGCTGACCGAGGCGAAAAAGCTGATGGCCCAGCGCAACGACTATCTGGACAGTGCCAAGATTGACGCTGAGCGTATCCGTCAGCAGGCGCTGGATTATGCCAAAAAAGCGGTGAGCGAGCACGAGATCGTCCGCAAGGCAAAGGAAGAGGCCCGCAAGGTGACAGAGGATGCGGAGAAGCGGTTCAACAGCCTGCAAAACGCCGCCAACACCTACTGCGAGGATGCCCTGCACCGCACCGAGGACGCCATCAATGTGGCGCTGAACGAGGTGCGCCAGTCCCGTTCCAAGTTCCGCACCATGTCCGGCAGTGTCTCCGCCCGGACGGCTCCCAAGGCTTACGATGCCTCCAAGGAAGAGGATTATTGATTCCCCTTTCCTCTCGTTTTGACTGCAATTCCCGGCTTTCTCCCACAGAAGGCCGGGTTTTTGTCTGCTTTGCCGTCTCTGCCCCGCAGCAGGAAAGAAAATCATGTGGCTTTTCCATATTGCGCTAAAGCGTAAAAGAAAGTATGATAGACAAAAGAGTATCCGCAAGGACAATAAAACGCCATACCACTCTGGAGGAACACCATGCAAAAGACCCCCTTCGCCACCAAGGCACAACTGGAACAGATTGCCCAGACCTACCCCACCCCCTTCCACATCTATGATGAGGCGGGGATTCGCCGCACTGCCCGGGCAGTGAATCAGGCGTTTTCGTGGAATCCCGGCTTTAAGGAATACTTCGCCGTCAAGGCAACCCCCACCCCCGGCATTTTGAAGGTGCTCCATGAGGAGGGCTGCGGCTGCGACTGCTCCAGTCTGACGGAACTGATGATGAGCCAGCGCTGCGGCATTGTGGGGGAGGAGATTATGTTCTCCGCCAACGAGACCCCGGCCGAGGAATATGTGCTGGCAAACCAGCTGGGTGCCATCATCAATTTGGACGACATCACCCATGTGGATTTTCTGGAGCAGACCATCGGTTTTATCCCGGAGAAGATTTCCTGCCGGTATAACCCCGGCGGGGTGTACACGCTGGGGGAGAGCACCGAGGGCTTTCAGGTGATGGACAATCCCGGCGACGCCAAATACGGCATGACCCGGGCCCAGCTCTTTGAGGCGTACCGGATGCTCAAGGCAAAAGGGGCGAAGGAGTATGGCCTCCACTCCTTCCTTGCCTCCAACACCCTTTCCAACGACTACTACCCCGCCCTTGCCGCCCAGCTGTTTGAGCTGGCGGTGGAGCTGCAACGGGAGACCGGCTGTCATGTGACCTTCATCAACCTGTCCGGCGGCGTGGGGGTGGACTACAAGCCGGAGCAGAGCGCCAACGATATCTTCGCCATCGGCGAGGGGGTTCGCAAGGCGTATGAGGAGATTCTGGTGCCTGCGGGGATGGGGGATGTGTCCATCTATACCGAGATGGGACGGTTTATGCTGGCTCCTCACGGACACCTGGTCACCCGGGCGATTCATGAGAAGCACACCTACAAGGAGTATATCGGCGTGGACGCCTGCGCCGCCAACCTGATGCGCCCCGCCATCTACGGCGCTTACCACCATATCACCGTTCTGGGCAAGGAGAACGCCCCCTGTGACCATCAGTACGACGTGGTAGGCTCCCTGTGCGAAAACTGCGACAAGTTCGCCGTGGACCGTATGCTCCCGGAGATTGAAAAGGGGGATTTGCTGGTCATCCACGACACCGGCGCCCACGGCTTCTCCATGGGCTACAACTATAACGGGCGGCTTCGTTCAGCGGAGCTGCTGCTGCGGGAGGACGGCTCGGTGGAGATGATGCGCCGGGCGGAAACCCCGGAGGATTATTTCGCCACGCTGGTGTGGTGAGTTTATGAAGAACACCTCCCGGGGCTTGACTTGGGAGGTGGTTCCGGCTTATGATGAAGCCCAATCAAAGGAGGGAAACCAGATGAAACGAATCGCTGTTATGCTGGCTCTGCTGCTGTGCCTCAGCGCCTGTGGAGCAAGACATCAGGAAACCACCGTCACCCCCGCCCAAAATGACCAGGCTGGGTCGCAAGTGGATGAGCAGAACGCTGAGGATGAGACCACCCAGGAGCAGCACGCCCAAGGCGAGCTGGTGGGGGTGGTTGCCTCTGCACCGCTGATTGAGGTGGAGCAGCACCCGGAGAGTGTGAGTGCGGAGGATGGCACGGAGGTGCTGAACATCGGCTACCCCACCTTCGTCATCACCATCCCCGGCAATGACGCAGCCGCCCAGTGGATCAGTGACGATCTTGCAAAAACGGTGGAGGATTATCGGGAGATTATGGCCCACGGCATGAGCGGGGAGAGCGAAAGCCTTGCCGCTGAGGCACTGGAGGCCTATGAGATGTCTCAAAATGACCAGTGGGGCTGGGAAACCCCCTATGCCGATGAATTGACTGCCACTGTGACACGCTGCGATAAACAGGTTCTGTCCGTCGTTTTCTCCAGCTATACCTATGCAGGGGGCGCCCATGGCTTCTACTATTCCTTTGGCCGCTGCTATGATGTTTCCACCGGTGCGCTGCTGACGCTGGACAACATGGGCGAGACCGGGATAGACCTGAAAAAAGAGCTGCTGGACAAGGTCACCGAAATGAGCCACGATGAGGAGCAGTACGAGCCGGATATGTTCTTTGAAGACTATGAGCAGTCTCTCCCCGACGTGGTGGACGACGACTTTGCCCTGGATGGCGATGGCATCACCTTCTTTGCCGCCCCCTACGAGCTGGGCGCCTATGCAGTGGGTCAGATTGAGTTCACCGTCCCCTATGAAGAGCTTGTCGGACTGGTACAGAGCCAGTATATCTTCGGCTGAGCCTGCAACCGTATCTGACGAGATCAGGGCTGTTCTACCGAAAAGAGGTGGAACAGCCCTCTTTTTTGCCGTTTCTCTGTTGCTTTTCCCGGTTAGAGCCGATATAATGAAACATTGATGTGTCTTTTGCACCGAGGTGAGACAAATGAAGTGGAAAAAATCCCTCCGGGCAGCCTTTCCCGTGACGCTGCCGGTGCTGGCGGGATATCTGGCGCTGGGTATGGCCTTCGGGCTGCTGCTCAGCTCTGCGGGCATTCCCATTTTCTGGGCGCCTATTATGAGCGTGCTGATGTACGCCGGCTCCGGGCAGTTTTTGGCGGTGACCCTGATTGCCGGAGGGGCGACGCTGGTACAGGCAGCGGTTTTGACGGCGGTGCTGCATTTTCGCCACCTGTTCTACGGTCTGAGCCTGATTGACCAGTTTCACGGCGTGGGCAAGCGGAAGTTTTTCCTCATCTACGGCCTCACTGACGAGACCTACGCCCTGCTCACCTCCACCCCGCCACCGCCCGGCGTGCCGGAGGGAGACTTCTATCTGGCGGTGTCCCTGCTGAACCATCTCTATTGGATTGTGGGCGGGGTCATCGGCTCCACCATGGGGGCGCTGCTGGCCTTTGACACCACCGGGGTGGACTTTGCCATGACCGCCCTGTTTGTGGTGCTGCTCATTGAACAGGTGAAAAAACCGGCAGGCGGTACCTGTGCGGTCATCGGCGGTGCGTGTGCCCTGCTGGCGCTGGCGCTGGCTGGGGCGGATCGGTTTTTGATCCCCGCCCTCATCGCCATTACCGCTATTTTGCTGATTTTGCGTCCCCGGCTGGAACAGAGAGAGGTGACACCCCCATGAGCAATTCCTATATTCTGGGCATTACCGTGGTCATGTCCGCCGTCACCCTGCTCACCCGGGCCCTGCCCTTTTTGCTCTTTGACCGGGGCGGGGAGCCGCCAAAGTGGGTACGCTATCTGGGGGCGGTGCTGCCCCCTGCCATTATGGCGCTGCTCATTGTCTATTGTCTGCGAAATGTGAGCTTCACTGGGGGCAGCCACGGGATTCCCGAGCTTGCCTGTATCGCCCTTGCCGCCCTGCTCCACCTGAAAAAAGGAAATGTGCTGCTGAGCATTTTCGGGGCAACGGTGGTGTATATGGTTTTGGTGCAGGCTGTTTTCGTCTGATAAGCATTTGTGTCTTGGGACGTCCGGAGGCCGTCCCCTGCGAAACGGGATACGGTTTCTGTACGGGACGGCGTCCCCGACGTCCCGCATACGGCGTCCCCGACGTCCCGCCCTCAGATTGTCATTTCCCATCCTATCAATTTGGAGGTTTCCATGTCAAAATACGATACCGAAATCAACCGCCGGCGTACCTTTGCCATCATCTCCCACCCGGACGCCGGTAAAACCACCCTGACGGAAAAGTTCCTGCTCTACGGCGGAGCCATCAATCAGGCGGGCGTAGTCAAGGGCAAGCGCAATGCCCGGGCTGCCACGTCGGACTGGATGGAGATTGAGAAGCAGAGAGGCATCTCGGTCACCAGCTCGGTGATGCAGTTCCAGTATGACGGCTACTGCATCAACATTCTGGACACCCCCGGACACCAGGACTTCTCCGAGGATACCTACCGCACCCTGATGGCCGCCGACTCCGCTGTGATGGTCATTGACGCCGCCAAGGGCGTGGAGGCACAGACCCGGAAGCTGTTCAAGGTCTGCGCCATGCGGGATATCCCCATTTTCACCTTCATCAACAAGATGGACCGGGAGGCCAGAGACCCCTTTGACCTGTGCGAGGAAATCGAGCACGAGCTGGGGATTGACACCTGCCCGGTGAACTGGCCCATCGGCTGCGGCAAGGATTTTCAGGGCGTGTATGACCGCCAGCGCAGCCGTATTCTCCACTTCACCTCCCACGGCAGCGCGAAAGCCGCCGACAGTCAGGAAATCCCTCTGGACGACCCGGCGCTGGCGCAGGTCATCGGGGCAGACCACTGCACACAGCTCCGGGAAGAGCTGGAGCTGCTGGACGGCGCAGGAGAGGAGCTGGATTTGGAGGCAGTGCGCCATGGCAAGCTGTCCCCGGTGTTCTTCGGCTCTGCGCTGAACAGCTTTGGCATTGAGGCGTTTTTGGAGGAGTTTCTCCGCATGACCACCCCGCCCCTGTCCCGGAAGGCGGGAGAGCAGGTGGTGAAGTCCACCGACGATGCCTTCTCCGGTTTTGTGTTCAAAATTCAGGCCAATATGAACAAGGCCCACCGTGACAGAATCGCCTTCGTCCGGGTCTGCTCCGGGCGGTTTGACGCGGATAAGGAAGTGGTACACGTTCAGGGCAACCGGAAGCTGCGCCTGTCCCGCCCCCAGCAGCTGATGGCTGCCGAGCGGGAGATCATCGAGGAGGCCTACGCCGGGGACATCATCGGCGTATTCGACCCGGGCATCTTCTCCATTGGCGATACCATCTGCGACCCCGGCTGCAAGGTCTGCTTTGACCCCATCCCCACCTTTGCCCCGGAGCATTTCCGCCGTGTCCGTCCCAAGGACACCCTGAAGCGGAAGCAGTTCATCAAGGGCGCCGAACAGATTGCCCAGGAGGGCGCCATCCAGATTTTCAAGATTCCCTACACCGGTATGGAGGAAGTGATCGTGGGCGTGGTAGGCACCCTGCAATTTGACGTGTTCGAGTACCGGCTGAAAAACGAGTACAAGGTGGATCTGGTGATGGAGAGCCTGCCCTATGAGTACGTCCGCTGGATCGACAAAAGCCCGGTGGAGGATCTGGAAGATCTGGTCATCGGCGACGGTCAGGACGTGAAGATCGTGGAGGACTACCACGGCGGCAAGCTGATGCTGTTCTCCGCACCGTGGAGCATCAACTGGGTGCTGGACAAGAACAAGGGACTGGAGCTGTCTGAGTTCGGCGGCGCAAAATTCTGATACAAAAAGGGGGCTGTCTCACAAAAATGAGGCAGCCCCCAAAAATATTTTGAAATAACGACAGCCGGCTCTGGTCAAGAGTCGGCTGCCGGCGTTAAAATGTAAGTGTGAAAAACAAAACAACGCAAGCAAATTGTACAGCATACGGGACTGGATATGGACGATACAGGATTCGAACCTGTGGCCTGACCCACTGCAAGGGGTTTACCGCTTGCAAACACAAAGGAGGCTCTTGCGAACCTCCTTTTTCCTATGGACGATACAGGATTCGAACCTGTGGCCTTCCGCACGTCAAGCGGATGCTCTAGCCAGCTGAGCTAATCGTCCGAATCGGACTTTATTAGTATACTCAGATTGCCCCGCTGTGTCAAGTCCGAATTTTCCTTTTTTCCGGTTTTTTATTCCTCCGGGTAAGCCTCTTTCAGCTCCCGGGCGATGGTCTCCACCTCTGCCATAGTGGAAAGCTGGGTCATTCTCGCCTTCCAGCGGGTGCCGCCCCGCACTCCTTTCATGTACCAGGCAAAGCTCTTCCGGGCCTCCAGACAGGCGATATGCTCCCCCTTATACTGGCAGGCCATGCGAAACTGCCGCAGGGCAGTGTCCGCCCGCTGGGCAACCGAGGGCATCGGCGGCACCTCCCGTCCTTCCAGCAGCGCCTTTGCACGCTGGAACAGCCACGGGTCACCGCAGGCGCCCCGTCCGATCATCACCCCGTCTGCCCCGGTATAGGCCAGTATGTCCGCCGCATCCTGGGCCGAAAACACGTCCCCGTTGGCAAACACCGGAATCTGTACCGCCGCCTTTACCTGACGGATGATCTCCCAGTCCGCCTTTCCGGCATACATCTGGGTACGGGTGCGCCCGTGAACGGTGATGGCGGATACACCCGCATCCTCCATCAGCCTGCCAAACTCCACTGCGTTCACATGCTCTGCGTCCCAGCCCTTGCGGAATTTCACCGTCACCGGGCGGCCTGCGCCTCGAATCACTGCCTCCGCCACTTTGGCGGCCAGCTCCGGGTTTCGCATCAGCCCGGAGCCGTCTCCGTTGGCGGCGATTTTATGCACCGGGCAGCCCATGTTGATGTCGATGATGTCCGGGTTTGCCAGCTCTGCCGCTTTGGCGGCCGCCTCCTGCATACAAACCGGGTCGCTGCCAAAGAGCTGCACCGCCGCCGGATGTTCTCCGGGGGCAAGCTCCATAAGGGGCACCGTTTTTTTGTCCTGATAGCACAGCGCCTTGGCGCTGACCATCTCGGTGACGGTATAGGCCGCCCCCAGCTCCCGGCAAATCACCCGGAACGCCAGATCGGTCACCCCGGCCATAGGTGCCAGCGCCAGCCGCCCGTGGATTGTTACGTTGCCAATGTTCACCTGTGCGCTCCTTCTAATCGATCAGCCCTGACTGTGCCATGGAGATATAGTCCCCGTCGGCAAAAATCAGGTGGTCGTTCAGCCGTATCCCCAGAGAGCGGAACACATGCGCCAGCCGTCTGGTGCTGCTCACGTCCGCCTCAGAGGGGATGGCAAGACCGTTTACATGACAGTGCGCCAGATAGATCTGGCTTGCCCGCCAGTGCAGCGCCTTTTCCACAATTCTGCGCTGATCCAGCAGCACTGCGTCCACCGCCCCCTGCGAGATCCGCTGGCAGCCCAGCAGCTTGCCCTTGGCGTCGGTGCAGAGCAGGTAGACCTGCTCCTCCTGCGCCCCCACAAACCGGGGTTGCAAAATCCGGGCGGCTTCCTCGGTGGAGGTGACGATTTCCACACCCTCGCTCTCCGCCATACAGTAGCGCCGGGACATCTCGGGGAACAGCTTGAGCAGCGCCACCACGTTGTCGCTCACGCCCACAATGCGCTTCAGCTCAGACTCCGGGGCATCCAGCACGCTGCGCAGGCTGCCAAAGCGGTCTATGAGCTGGTGCGCCAGCGGGTTCACGTCCCGCCGGGGAATTGCGTAAAACAGAATCAGCTCCAGTATCTGGTGCTCCTCCATGTGCGCGCCGCCGTGGTCTAAAAACTGCCGTTTTACCCGGCCTCTGTGTCCGTCGTGGACGCCTTTCCCCCGCTCCGGTTCAGCCATTCCGGGCACCGTAGGTGGAGAGATAGTCCTCCATCCGTGCCTTCATCTCATCGTCAATGTACACCCTGCCGTCCACCGGGCGGTTGTGGAGATAGTCGATGATCTCCCGGACGGTGACAATGGGATAGACGGCAATGCCATAATCCTGACGCAGCTCATCCAGCGTGGAGCAATCCCGTGTCCCCCGCTCCATCCGGTCTACCGACACGAACAGCGCCTTGATGTCCACCTTTGCCACATGCTCAAACAGGGCGATGCTCTCCCGTACAGCGGTTCCGGCGGTGACCACGTCCTCAATAATGGCGATTCTGTCCCCGTTCTGGGGCTGATAGCCCACCATGGAGCCGCCCTCGCCGTGGTCCTTTGCCTCCTTGCGGTTGAAGCAGTAGGGCAGGTCCCGCTCGTACTGGCGAAACAGGGAGGCGGCGGTGGTGACCGCAAGGGGAATCCCCTTGTAGGCAGGGCCAAACAGGGCGTCGATGCCGTCGGGGCAATGCTCCTGCACGCAGGCGGCGTAGTAGTCTCCCAGACGGGCAGCCTGCGCGCCGGTTTTGTAGTTCCCGGTGTTGACGAAATAGGGGGTTTTCCGTCCGCTCTTGGTGGTGAAGTCCCCGAAGGTGAGCACACCAGAGCGCACCATAAAGGTGATAAATGCTTCCTTGTAAGTCATACAGTCTCCTCCTTATCCCAAATCCATGGACAAATTATAACATTTGTCCCCGGTGATGACAAGAGGGAGTCACCCCAGCATCACATCCAGCACCATCATCACCACAAACCCTGCCATGGCGCTGAGGGTGCCAAGGTCGCTGTGGGGATTTACATTTGCCTCGGGAATCAGCTCCTCCACCACCACATAGAGCATCGCCCCGGCGGCGAAGGAGAGCAGCCACGGCATTGCGGACACCAGCAATCCGCTGCACGCCACCGCCAAGGTGCCGAACACCGGCTCCACCGCCCCGGACAGCACTCCCATGGCAAAGGCTTTTCCTCTGCCCATGCCCTCCCCCCGCAGGGGAAGAGAGACCGCCGCTCCCTCCGGGAAGTTCTGAATGCCGATGCCCATGGCCAGCGCCCACGCCCCAGCCAGCGCCGCCCGGCGCATCCCCTGTTGGGCGGCCATGGCAAAGCACAGTCCCACCGCCATCCCCTCCGGGATGTTGTGGATGGTAACTGCCAGCACCAGCAGGGTGGTAGGCTTCAACCGGGCGGGCAGCCCCTCCCGCACCCCCAGAATGGCGTGCAGGTGGGGAATCAGGTGATCCAGCCCCAGCAGGAACACCACTCCCAGCCCAAAGCCTCCTGCCGCCGGGAGCCAGCCGGGCAGCCCCAGCGCCGCGCCCTGTTCAATGGCGGGCAGCAGCAGGCTCCACACGCTGGCGGCGATCATCACCCCCGCTGCAAAGCCCAGAAAGCACCGCTGCACCCTGTCGTTCATCTGACCCCGGAAGCAAAACACCATAGCTGCCCCCAGCGTGGTCATCAGCAGGGGAAATCCCAGTCCCGCCGCCAATATGCCCATGTTCCACATCATACTCCACCTCGTTTTGTTGCTGGGGTATGCTATGCAGCCGGGGGAGGCGATGTGACAAAAAACACCCGTCTCCGGAGAGACGGGTGGAAAAAGCAGTTCCTTAGGCCAGCTTTGCCTTAGCAATCTCAGCCAGCTGGGTAAAGGCAGCGGCGTCGTTGACAGCCAGCTCAGAGAGCATCTTGCGGTCGATCTGGACATCAGCCAGCTTCAGGCCGTGCATCAGGCTGGAATAGTTCATGCCGTTCATCTTGGCAGCGGCGGAGATACGGGTGATCCACAGGCGGCGGAAGTCACGCTTCTTCAGGCGGCGGCCGATATAGGCATAGTTGCCGGACTTCATGACGGCCTGCTTGGCCATCTTAAAATGCTTGCTCTTGGAGCCCCAATAGCCCTTTGCCAGCTTCAGAACCTTATTGCGTCTTTTGCGCGTCATCATCGCGCGTTTCACTCTAGCCATAATTCAATTGCCTCCTTCTCTTATTTGTAGGGGATCATCTCGCGGATGGTAGCGGCGTTGGTCACGTCCGCATAAGCGCCCTTCCGGAGGCCTCTTTTACGCTTGGTGGTCTTGCCGTGACCGTTGAGCAGGTGGGACTTGAACGCATGAGCGCGCTTCACCTTGCCGGTTTTGGTCAGGGAAAATCTCTTCTTGGAACCGCTATGGGTTTTCATCTTAGGCATGATGATATTCTCCTTTCGTCAGGCGGAAATCTCCGCCGGGTTCATGAATTACTGCTGCGCCTGCTGCTCCGCCTTGGCCTCGTCTTCCCTGGCCTTCTTGGCGGCAGCGGTCAGCTCCTTTGCCGTCTTGGGGGAGAGGAACATAATCATGTGCCGACCCTCAAGGTTGGGGCGCTTGTCCATGTTGGCCACATCAGCGCAGTCCTCTGCGAACTTCTTCAGCAGGTCGGCGCCGATCTCGGTGTGCGCCATCTCACGCCCACGGAACCGAACGGCCACCTTGACCCGGTTGCCTTCGGACAGGAACTTCCGGGCATTGCGCAGCTTTACGTTAAAGTCGCCGCTGTCAATGCTGGGGGACATACGAACCTCTTTGATCTCCACAATATGCTGATTCTTGCGGATCTCTTTTTCCTTCTTCGCCTGTTCAAAGCGGAAGCGGCCATAGTCCATGATCTTGCACACCGGCGGAACCGCCTTGGGGGAGATCTTGACCAGGTCCATATCCTGCCGTGCGGCCAGTTCCAGAGCATCCCGGGCGGACATAATGCCCAACTGCTCTCCGGTGTCGGAAATCACGCGGACTTCCCGATCACGAATTTCTTCGTTGACCTGATGAGACATGCTGCTAATGTGGAAACACCTCCAAAACAAAAATAAAAAGCGAACACCGAAACGGCATCCGCATGGCAACACCCCGGACTTATGCCCGGAGAGAGAAAACCAATGTTGACCAGACGCCCCAAGGCGGCAGGTGAGGACGGGATACCGTTCCTTCTTTGTTGTACCGGGCTATTATAAGGCTTTCCCTCCGGCTTGTCAAGGGTTTTCATTGACATTTCCATGAATACGGGATATAATAAAGCCATAACAAGGGGCGCTGCCGGCAGACGGTTGTCCCCCAAGTTACTGGTTAAGAAGTAACCGCTTGCTTAGGGGCAGGGCGGTTACTTCTTTTTATTGGCCAAAAACCAGAGGCCAATGATGTTGACGATCAATATGCCAATTTGAATCAAATCGGAGTATGTAACCATCCATCAGCCCCCCTTTCGTGAGATCAGAGGGCAAGAAGGTTCCCTCTGTGAAAGAGGGACAACCGCCTACCGTTACTGGCAGCGCCAGCATCTCCGGTTTCCCGGCTATGCCAGCGACAGAATAGCACAAAAAATCCGTCTTTGCAATGTTTTCCTCAAAAGGGCAGCGCCTCCGGCTCCTTCTCCCCCACCTCTCCGGTGAGCCGCGCCCGAAGGCCGCTGTACCGCCTTGCCTGACGGTCGTTGGACACCATTTTTTCCAGCACCTGCTCGTCCCCTACGGCGATGAACAGGTCTCTTGCCCGGGTGATGCCAGTGTACAGCACCCCCCGGGTCAGCAGCATGGGGGCGCCGCTGACGGCGGCCAGAATCACCGCCCGGTACTCGCTGCCCTGCGCCTTGTGCACCGTCATGGCGTAGGCCAGCTCCAGCTCTCCCAGCAAATCGGAGGTGTACTCCACCACCTTGCCGTCAAAGGAGACGGTGAGGGTTCTGTCCCGCCCGTCAGCGGAGCGAACCACGCCAATATCGCCGTTAAAGACCCCCATGCCCCCTTTTAAGCCCTCCTCTTCCCGCCAAATCAGGTCGTAATTGTTGCGCACCTGCATCACCCGGTCTCCGGTGCGGAAGGTGACTCCGCCCCGCTTTACCTCGTCCTTGTCCTCCGATGGCGGATTCAATGCGGCTTGCAGCGCCTGATTCAGATTCACCGTTCCGGTGACGTATTTCCGGGTGGGGGAGAGCACCTGTATCTGGTCGGCGGGGATGCCCATGTTTTGGGGCAGCCGCTTCTGGCACAGCTCCACAATGGTCTCCACCGCCCGCTCCCCCTGCAACCGGCGCAGGAAGAAGAAATCGCTGCCCGCGGCGTTGTGCAGAGGCGGGAGAATCCCCCGGTTCACCTGATGAGCCCCCATGACAATGGCGGACTGCTGCGCCTGACGGAAAATCTCGGTGAGGCGCACAGTGGGAATCACCCCGCTGCGGATGAGATGGTCAAAGAGCTGCCCCGGCCCCACGCTGGGGAGCTGGTCCGGGTCGCCTACCAGCACCAGACGACAGGCACCCCCCACGGCCCGGAGCAGGGAGAACATCAGGGGAATATCCACCATACTCATCTCATCCACGATGATTGCGTCTGCGTCCAGCGGGTCGTCCTCGTCGTGGGAGAAGGCCATATCTCCCGTGTCCTGATTGTACCCCGCCTCCAGCAGCCGGTGGATGGTGTAGGCATCCTCGCCGCACAGCTCCCCCAGACGTTTCGCCGCCCGTCCCGTGGGGGCGGCAAGGCTGGTCTCCAAGCCCATGGCTTCAAAGACAGAGAGGATGGCCTTCAGGGTGGTGGTTTTTCCGGTGCCGGGTCCTCCGGTGAGCAAAATCACCTGCCGGGAGGCGGCAAGCTCCACCGCCCTGCGCTGTTCCTCGGCGTAGGCGATGCCCTGTGTCCGCTCCACGGTGGCAATGAGACTGTCCAGCCCCTCCGGGGGCAGCGGCTCCCGCTGGGCCATTTCAGACAGCCGCTGGGCGATGTACACCTCTGCGTCGTAGAGATCCGCCCGGTATACCGCGTCAATGCCCAGCACGTCCTGCCGCACCACCTGCATCCGCACCTCCAGCCGATCCAGTGCCTCGTCCAAATCGTCGGCGGAGATGGGCAGATCCGGGTCGGTGCTCAGCAGCCGGTGGGCGGCGGGCAGCAGCTTGTCCTTGGGGAGAAAGGCGTGGCCGTTGTCCAGATTGTGGCTCAGGGTGTACAGCACCCCCGCTTCCAGCCGCTGGGCATCGTCGGCGGGAATACCCACCGCCGTGCGCAGACGGTCTATGGTGGCAAAGTCAATCTCCAGATCGGTGTTCAGCAGCACAAAAGGGTTGGCGTGAAGCACGTCCAGCGCCCCGGGGCCGTAATACCGCCACAGCTTTGGCCCCAGCTCCACCGGGAGATTGTGCAGGCTGAGAAATTCCAGCAGGGCGCGCATACCGGATTTCTGGATAAACTCGGTTTGCAGGGCTCTTGCCTTTTTCGCCGTCATGCCCTTCACCTGAGCAAGCTGCTCCGGGGCGGTCTCGATGACGGTGAAGGTGTCTTCCCCGAACTGGTCCACCAGCCGCCTTGCCAGCTTTTCACCGATGCCCTTGAACACGCCGCTGGATAGATAGCGGTAAATGGCGTCCGCCCCGGTGGGCAGGCGCACCTGTACGCTGTCCGCCTTGAACTGCTCCCCAAAGGAGGGGTGGGTCACCCATGTCCCCTCGATGGTGAGCAGCTCTCCCGCATGCAGGGCGGGCATGGTGCCCACCACAGCGAACTGGTCGCCTCCCCCGGTGACCCGGAGGACGGTGTAGCCGTTTTCGTCGTTGTGGAAAATCACCGCCTGCACCGTGACCTCCAGCGTCTCCACGCCGTCCTGTTCTATTTCCGTTGAAAACGACACCCAAAACACCTCCTTCGGGATAATTCGGGGGGCGATTTTCCATCGCCCCCTTGTTAGTATTTCAAGGGATTTTAGACCCGGATGGCGGAAAACAGACCGCTCAGACGCCGTAGCCTGATTTGTTCAGCGGTTCCTTAGATCAGCGCCGAAACGCCGCCAGTGAGCACGCCGATAATCACCCCCGCCGTGACCACTCCTGCGGCAACGGGAAAGAAGGCGCGCCTCCACGGAATGCCAAACATGGCTGCCACCAGAGAGCCTGTCCATGCCCCTGTGCCGGGGAGGGGAATGGCCACCAGCACATACAGACCAAAGAGGGAGTATTTGTCCAACAGCTCCCGCTTGCTCAGCGCCTTATCCTCCAGCTTTGCCACGATTTTGCCCAGTGCTCTGCCCCGGTGGCGCATCCAGTCGAACACGCCCCGGACAAAGATGATGACAAAGGGCACAGGCACCAGATTCCCCGCGACACAGGTGAGAATGGTGGGGATCAGCGGCAGACCCAATCCTGCGCCAATGGGAATGGCACCCCGCAGCTCCATCACCGGAACCATGGAGGCAAAAAACACCACCAGATATTTCCCCGCAAGGGTTCCTGTCAGCCATTCAAGCATGGATCATTTCTCCTGTCCTCTCTATCTGTTCTCCAGAAGAGGCTTCAAAAACCGTCCCGTATAGGATGTCTCGCAGGCAGCCACCGTCTCCGGCGTACCCTCGCAGACCAGCGTACCGCCCCCTTCGCCCCCCTCGGGGCCAAGGTCGATGAGCCAGTCCGCTGTTTTAATCACATCCAGATTGTGTTCAATCACCAGCACTGTGTTGCCCGCCTCCACCAGACGTTGCAACACATCAATGAGCCGCTGCACGTCGGCGCTGTGAAGGCCGGTGGTGGGCTCGTCCAGAATATAGAAGGTCTGTCCCGTAGAGGCCTTGCTCAGCTCCGTGGCCAGCTTGACCCGCTGTGCCTCGCCGCCGGAGAGGGTGGTGGAGGACTGCCCCAGCTTGATATAGCCCAGACCCACATCGTACAGGGTTTTGATCCGGTTGTACAGCTTTGGCAGGGGCTGGAAAAAGTCCATGGCTTCCTCCACCGTCATATCCAGCACTTCCCAGATGTTTTTTCCCTTGTAGCGCACCTCCAGCGTCTCCCGGTTGTACCGCTTGCCCTTGCACACCTCGCAGGGGACGTAGATGTCCGGGAGGAAGTGCATCTCGATTTTCACCAGACCGTCGCCGCTGCACGCCTCGCACCGTCCTCCCCGGGTGTTAAAGGAAAACCGCCCGGCGGAATACCCCCGGCTTTTGGCGTCCGGGGTGGAGGCGAACAGGTCACGGATGTCGGAAAACAGTCCGGTGTAGGTGGCGGGGTTGGAGCGGGGGGTGCGTCCAATGGGGGACTGGTCGATGCAGATCACCTTGTCCAGATACTCCTCCCCTTCTAAGGCGTCATGCCGTCCCGCCCGGGTCTTGGCCCGGTTCAAATCGGCAGAGAGCCGCTTGTGGATGATCTCATTCACCAGAGAGGATTTGCCCGAGCCGGATACCCCGGTGACCACGGTAAAGGTTCCCAGGGGCACCGAAACGTCGATGTTTTTCAGGTTGTTCTCTCTTGCGCCCCGGACGGTGAGATAGTTGCCGCTGCCCGGGCGGCGATTCTCCGGTACAGGGATTTTCCGCCGTCCCGCCAGATAGTCCCCGGTCACCGAGCCGGGGGTGTTCATCACCTCTTCCGGGGTGCCTGCGGCGATGATCTGCCCGCCGTGGATGCCCGCACCTGGCCCTACGTCAATGAGGTAGTCCGCCGCACGCATGGTGTCCTCGTCGTGCTCCACCACGATCAGGGTGTTGCCCAGATCCCGCAGGTGCTTCAAGGTGTCCAGCAGCAGATTGTTGTCCCGCTGGTGCAGTCCGATGGACGGCTCGTCCAGAATATACAGCACCCCCATCAGGGAGGAACCGATCTGGGTGGCCAGACGGATCCGCTGGCTCTCGCCGCCGGAGAGGGTGCCCGCCTTTCGGTCCAGCGTCAGGTATTGCAGTCCCACGCTGCGCAAAAAGCCCAGACGGGTGCGAATCTCCTTCAAAATCCGCTCCGCAATCAGCATTTGCTGGTCTGTCAGCTTGAGCCCTTCAAAGAAGTCCAGCGCCTCGGTGACGGGAAGATGGCAGACCTGGTCGATGGGCAGACCGCCCACAGTGACCGCCAATGCCTCCACCCGCAGCCGTCTTCCCTGACAGCCGGGGCAGGGGCACTCCCCCATGCACTGCTCCAGCTCCCGCTTCATGGGCTCGCTCTGGGTCTCCCGGTAGCGGCGTTCCAGATTGTTCACCACTCCCTCAAAGGCCTGATACAGGGTCCCCTTGCCCCGGGGCTGGTCATAGTGGAGGGTGAGCTTCTCCCCCTCGGTGCCGTAAAGGATGACCTTTTTGGCCTCCTCGTTAATGGTCTCGTAGGGCTGGTCCAGCTTGAACTGATACTTCTTGCTCAAAGCGTCAAAGTACATCCGGCTGATGCCGTCGCTTTTGATATTGTTCCATCCGCTGGCGCTGATGGCACCTCCCAGCAGGGACAGCTTCTTGTTGGGGATAATCAGCTCCGGGTCCACCTTCAACTGGCTGCCCAGACCGGAGCACTGAGGACAGGCGCCGTAGGGGTTGTTGAAGGAGAACATCCGGGGGGTCAGCTCCTCAATGGAGATGCCGCAGTCCTCGCAGGCGTAGTTCTGGGAAAAGGAGAGATCCTGATCCTCCTTGGCCAGATTGACGATCACCAGACCGCCGGATAGACCGGAAGCCGTCTCAACGGAGTCGGTGAGCCGCTGGGTGATGTCCTCCCGGATGACCAGACGGTCTACCACGATCTCGATGGCGTGCTTTTTGTTCTTGTCCAGAGAAATGGTCTCAGACAGGTCGTACAGGCTGCCGTCCACCCGCACCCGGACATAGCCGGAGCGCCGGGCATCCTCGAACACCTTCACATGCTCGCCCTTGCGTCCCCGCACCACCGGAGCCAGAATCTGCACCCGTGTGGAGACGGGCAGCGCCATCACCTGATCCACAATCTGGTCGATGGTCTGCTGGCGAATCTCCTTGCCGCATTTGGGGCAGTGGGGGGTGCCCACTCTCGCCCAGAGCAGACGGAGATAGTCGTAAATCTCGGTCACGGTGCCCACGGTGGAGCGGGGGTTTTTCGATGTGGTTTTCTGGTCGATGGAGATGGCAGGGGAGAGGCCGTCGATGTAGTCCACATCCGGCTTGTCCATCTGCCCCAAAAACATCCGGGCGTAGGAGGACAGGCTCTCCACATACCGCCGCTGACCCTCGGCATAGATGGTGTCAAAGGCCAGAGAGGATTTGCCCGAGCCGGACAGACCGGTGACCACCACCATCTTGTCCCGGGGGATGGTCACGTCGATATTTTTCAGGTTGTTGACGCGGGCGCCTTTTACATAAATGTGGTCTTGCATAGTTTTATCCTTTGTAGTAGTCGTCGGTTTGCCATCGGGCGGGGTTTGTGTCGATGTACTGCCAGATGCGTTGGTAGTCTGTTTCGTTGCGGATAATGTGGTCGTAGTAGGAACGGTGCCAAAGGGTTTGCCCGCATTCCCGGTTGGTCATTCGCTTCAGGGTAGACACAAATGCAGGAATCCGTTGGTTTGCACGCCCACCATTCGTACGGGGCGGCGTCCTCGACGCCCCGTATGTCAACGCAACAATGAGATGCAGATGGTTGGGCATAATGCAATATTTATCAATTCGGATTTCAGGATAGACCCGTTCCATTTCCATCAGGCGGTTTTCCACAACCATCCCGATAGGTGACAAAGCGACCCGCGGGACGTCGTGGACGCCGTCCCGTACGAAAATATCCCCAAAAACGCACTGCATATCTTTGGCGCATATGGTGAGGTAATAATACCCCTCCGAGGAATAATCCCAACCCTCCAGCCGCACATTTTTCCTGACCGGGTGCTCCATTTCACCCCTTGCCCTTCAGCTCGATGATCCGGTCCCGCAATGCGGCGGCCAGCTCGAATTCCAGCCGGGCGGCGGCCTCCTTCATCTGCTTGTCCAGTTGGGCAATGGTCTCCTCACGCTCCTCCGGGGACAGCTTGGCATGGCTTCTGGCGTAGCGCTCCTTTTCCTCCTCCACCTGAGACAGCTCCAGCAGCTCCCGGATGTCCTTGCGGACGGTCTGGGGGATAATGCCATGCTCTTTGTTGTATCTGTCCTGAATCTCCCGGCGGCGGGCTGTCTCCTCCATGGCGGCTGCCATAGATGGGGTGATATGGTCAGCGTAGAGAATCACGCGACCCTCTGCGTTTCGGGCGGCTCTGCCGATGGTCTGCACCAGAGAGGTCTCGCTTCTCAGAAAGCCCTCCTTATCTGCGTCCAGAATGGCCACCAGAGAGACCTCCGGCATATCCAAGCCCTCCCGCAGCAGGTTGATGCCCACCAGCACGTCCACCGTGCCGGTACGCAGGTCACGGATAATCTCTGTGCGCTCGATGGTCTTGACGTTATGGTGCATATAGGCCACCTTGACCCCGGATTTTTGCAGATAGGCGGTCAGGTCCTCCGCCATTTTGATGGTCAGGGTGGTGACCAGCACCCGCTCGTCCTTTTGGATCCGCAGGTTGATTTCGCTGAGCAGGTCGTCGATCTGCCCGTCCACCGGACGCACCTCCACCTCCGGATCCAGCAGCCCGGTGGGGCGGATGACCTGCTCCACGATCTGCCCGGAGCGGCTGCGCTCATACTCCCCCGGCGTGGCGGAGACGTAGATCACCTGATTCACCCGCTGCTGGAACTCGTCAAATTTCAGGGGGCGGTTGTCAAAGGCGCAGGGCAGGCGGAAGCCGTACTCCACCAGAGCGGATTTGCGGGCGTGGTCGCCGTTGTACATGGCACGCACCTGGGGCAAGGTCACATGGCTCTCGTCAATGAGCAGCAAAAAATCGTCGGGAAAGAAATCCATCAGAGTATGGGGGGGAGAGCCTGCCGGTCTGCCCTCGATCACCCGGGAATAGTTCTCAATGCCGGAGCAGTAACCCAGCTCCCGCATCATCTCCATGTCGTACTCTGTGCGCTGCTGTAAGCGCTGCGCCTCCACCAGCTTGTTCTCCGACTGGAAGAGCGCAAGCTGCTGATCCAGCTCCCGGCGAATCTGCTCCACCGCCCGTTCCAGCTTGTCCCGGGGGGTGACGTAGTGGGTGGCGGGCCAGATGGGAATAACGTTCAGCCGCCGGATGGGCGCTCCGGTGACCACGTTGATCTCGCTGAGCCGGTCAATTTCATCCCCGAAAAACTCCACCCGGATGGCGGTATCTGACCAGTAGGCGGGCCAGATGTCCATGGTGTCCCCCCGGACCCGGAAGTTGTTTCGCTCAAAGGCGATGTCGTTTCGCTGATAGCGGATGTCAATGAGCCGCTTCATCAGTTCCTTCGGCTCAATCTCCATCCCCACCCGGAGGGAGACCATCATTTTGGCAAAGTCCTCCGGCTCGCCCAGTCCGTAGATGCAGCTCACCGAGGACACCACGATCACGTCCCGCCGCTCCATCAGGGAGGCGGTGGCGGCCAGACGGAGGCGGTCAATTTCCTCGTTGATGGAGGCATCTTTTTCAATGAAGGTATCCGTGTGGGGGATATAGGCCTCCGGCTGGTAGTAGTCGTAATAGGAGACAAAATACTCCACGGCGTTGTCCGGGAAGAAGGTCTTGAACTCGGCGCAGAGCTGGGCGGCCAGCGTCTTGTTATGGGCCAGCACCAGCGTGGGGCGCTGCACCTGCTCGATAATCTTCGCCATGGTGAAGGTCTTGCCGGAGCCGGTGACGCCCAGAAGGGTCTGCTCGTCCAGTCCCAGCTCCACCCCCTGACTGAGGGCGGCAATGGCCTGGGGCTGGTCGCCGCTGGGGGTATACTCGCTGACTACATGGAATTTGGGCATGGCAACCTCCGGATGATTATACGTTAAACCGGAACAGGATGATATCTCCGTCCTGCACCACATACTCCTTGCCCTCGGAGCGCATGAGTCCCTTTTCCCGGGCGGCCTTTTCACTGCCGCAGGCAACCATATCGTCATAGGCGATGACTTCGGCACGGATGAAGCCCCGCTCGAAGTCGGAGTGGATTTTGCCTGCCGCCTGAGGCGCTTTCGTGCCCTTGGTAATGGTCCATGCCCGGCACTCGTCCTCGCCGCTGGTGAGGAAGGAGATCAGACCCAGCAGGGTATAGCTGGCCTTGATGAGCCGATCCAGACCGGATTCGCTGATGCCCAGCTCCTCCATGAACATGGTCTGCTCTTCCCCCTCCATCTGGCTCAGTTCTTCCTCCAGCTTGGCGCACACGGGGATCACCTGCGCTCCCTCCTTGTCCGCCAGCTCCTTCACCTGCTGGTAGTAGGGGTTGCTCTCGTACGCCCCGGCGGAGAAGGTGTCCTCGTCCAGATTGGCGGCGTAGATCACCGGCTTCAGGCTGAGCAGGTCGCTGGTGGCGATGAGGTCGGCCTCCTCCTTGTCGCAGTCGTAGGAGCGGGCGGAGTTGCCGTCGTTGAGCCAGTCCCGCAGGCCCTCAAAGACCTCCGCCTCCTTGAGGAACTTCTTGTCTCCCTTGGCGGCCTTTTTGCACTTGTCCACCCGGCGGTCCACCATTTCCAGATCGGCCATAATCAGCTCCACGTCAATGGTGCCGATGTCCCGGACCGGGTCGGTGCTGCCCTCCACATGGATGACGTTTTCGTCGTCAAAGCAGCGCACCACATGGACAATGGCATCGGTGCCCCGGATGTTGGACAAAAACTTGTTGCCCAGGCCCTCGCCCCGGCTGGCGCCCTTCACCAGCCCGGCGATGTCCACGAACTCGATCACCGCAGGGGTGGTCTTTTTGGGGTGGTACAGGTCAGACAGCCAATCCAGCCGGCTGTCCGGCACCGCCACTGTGCCCACGTTGGGCTCGATGGTGCAGAAGGGGTAGTTGGCGCACTCGGCGCCGGCGTTGGTAATGGCATTGAACAGGGTGCTTTTTCCCACGTTGGGCAGGCCCACAATTCCCAGTTTCATATTTCATATCTCCTTTGGGGGCGTTGCTGACCTCTTTCGGTACCAGAGCGCCCAAATCATCAGTTTACATTATACCACGGGGTGGTTGGTTGCACAATAGCGAGGGGATGGGCTTTCTTCCCAATTGCAGCGCAAAGCCCCCTCTGCCGCTCAAAATCGAGCCGCAGAGGGGGCTTTTCTGTTTTTGATGGTGTGAGGGAGGGCTGCCGGGTGAGGGGCCGCTAGCATAAGGCCCTTCTAGGGCCACCTCAAGCCTCCGGCTTAGCCGGAGGTCTTGACTGAAAAGTCGGGTTTGGTTCCGGGTCTGCCGTTCCCAGATTGAGCAGGGCGGCCAGCATCCAAAGCCACGGTGCGGCCAGAGACAGCCGCCACGGCAAATTCAGAGGGGCATCCATGGCGATGGGGACAGCCAGCAGCAGCAGATGGGCGGCAAGGCCGAAGCCCCGTCCGCTCTGGCGCTGGTAGGCAAAGCCCACGTAGCCCAGCCAGCTCACCACAACGAGAATCCCGCTCACCACCGGCCAGAGGTAGACCTGAGGGCTGGGCTCCCCGCCCACATACTGATACATGGTCACCAGCCACAGACAGTGGGCAAACAGAGGCAGCAGCAGGGCGGTGGCATGAGCCAATCCGTCCTTTTGCAGACGGAGAGTAAGCAGCGCCAGGGTGGGAAAAAGCAAAATCAGCAGTACAGCGCTGACAATGGATACCGGGGAGGCGGGAGTGGATGTCTGGAGTCGCTCCCGCAGCAGCAAAACGCCTGCCCCCGCAGAACAGCCGGCAGAGAGCAGCCGGAGCAGCACCGTGACCGGGCTTCGGTCCACATAGGGTGGAGCGAAGTCTTTTTTTCCGGGAATACGCATATAGTAGACCAGCCCGGTCAATGCACCCACAAGGACGCAGAACGCATTGAAGGCCAGCAGCCACCGGGGCTGGACAATGAGCTTGCTCTGGGCGTCATAGGCGGTCTGCCACACAGCCTGACGCAGCAAGAAGCCCACACCGCCCAGCGCAACGGCAGCGATGACGCTGGGGACGAAGGGAAATCTGGAAGACGCTCGGCTCATAGCTTACCTGCCTGCACCAGAGCGTACACCCGGAGCACGCCGATCTGGGTTTTTGCGTCCTTGAACTGGTTGTCCAGCGCCATCTGGTAGGCCGTCTCCAGCGGAATGCGCTCTACCTCCAAAAATTCGTCGTCATCCAGATCCATGGCACCCTCGCCGCTGACCCGGCAGGCCCACAGGCGCAGAATCTCATTGCAATAGCCGGGAGAGGGATAAATCTCCCCCAGAAAGACATAGTTGTCCGACCATGTGCCGGTCTCCTCCCGCTGTTCCCGCTTCAGCGCCTCAAAGGGGTCCTCCCCCGGCTCCAGCTTGCCTGCGGGCAGCTCGGTGGTGATCTCCATGTAGGGGTAGCGGAACTGACGCACAAAGAGCAGTTCGTTTGCCTCGGTGAGAATGGCGGCGGTGACTCCGCCGGGGTGCTCTACCACCTCACGCCCGGCAATGGTGCCGTCAGGCAGGCGGGCCTGATCCAGACGGGTCTTGATGATCCGACCCTTAAAATAGTATTCCGAAGAGATCTGCTGTTCCCTCAAATCCATCATGATACGCCTCTTTTCCGGTTTCGCCGCCCGGGGGCGGTCGTTCCCTCTATCATACTCAAATTCCGGGAAAAACTCAAGAGGGAAGGCGGATTCATATTTCATTCACAAAAGCTTCTTTTTTTATTCACCATCCCCGGCTGGCAGGTGGTATACTGTATACAGATCGAAGCAGATAAGCCGATTTGTTCTCTTTCTTTTCTCCTCTTTTTCTCTTAAAACACCTCCCGGGCTTCTGTCCGGGAGGCTGTTTTTTGGGAAAATTCCGGAAAGGGACTTGACTTTCTCCCGCCGGAATGGTATATTAACTCTTGCGTCCGATACCAGCGCATCTGCGTATGCACAAGTGGTGGAATTGGTAGACTCGCTGGCTTCAGGTGCCAGTGCTCTTTGCGGGCGTGCGGGTTCGACTCCCGCCTTGTGCATC